>JAFVSJ010000018.1 GCA_017503805.1 Tidjanibacter sp. | reverse complement strand
GCCTTGCGGGTAAATTTCGCGCTGCACTTCGGATGGCGAGTTCCTCATTTACGACTTGTAAACTGCGGACTCGCCACCTTGTTTATCGGGAAATTTCCTCCGCAACTCACGCTTTTTTGTTTCAGTTGGAGCGGGTGATTTTTTTGACAGACCCCACCGACCTTCGGTCACCTCCCCTAATTAGGGGAGGACAAATTAGGGAAGGCACTTTGAGTTCGGTGCTCACTCCCTCTCCCCATCATCCTCTCCTGGGTCAGGGGAGGTGCCACGCAGTGGCGGAGGGGGTCTGTTCTAATCAACCCCAACCACTCTTTGCAACCACCTATCGAAGAGCGCCTGCCCTTCGACCAAGTCCCCCTTTTCCAAAGGGGGATTTAGGGGGAATGTAAATACCCAATCCCACGGATGTGGGATTTAGGGGGAATGTATATATTTGGCTTTCGTGAGAAAGCCGTAACCGGCGTCACAACGTGACGGAGGGGGCTGTTGTGGTGGAGAATAGATAAGGCAGCAAGGACGTAGACACGCCGCAGGGCGTAATTCCAATTCGGTCCGCACTTGCAGCGGAGGAGGATAGCTGCACCACTCGTGGGTGCAGCGTAGAGCGAGGGGCAGAAAAGGCGTTAAAAAACGGAGACATCAAATGCTTTGATTGCGTAGCATCCGTTTTAGACTTTTCTGCTCCTTGCTCCCGACGGAGGTGCGTGCGGTGGCTTTTGCGCTACTTTTGCCACCAAAAGTAGCAGAAAGATAATAATTGGGTAGAGCTGGGGAGAGTATAGCTGAAGAGAGGAGGTTGTTGCGTGGTTTGACACACCCCACCGTCTGCTGTCGCATCCACCTCCCCTAACTTAGGGGAGGACTAATTTTGGGAGGGTAGCTTTGTGTGTGGGGGCTGTCGGTAGGATTGTAGACGGTCTATGGTCGTTGCTCGAAATCCCAACGCCCGTCATCGCCCGTGGACTATGTTGCCGCAAAAAAGTAGCGCACCCCGATGTGGAGTGCGCTACGACCTATGTGGTTGGTTGTCTGTCGACTACTTGTCGAACTTAAGATGGCCGTCGATTATTTATCGAGCTTGGGGCCGGCAGCAACGAGTGCTTTGCCCTCCTCGTTGGTGGTGAACTTCGAGAAGTTCTTGATGAAGCGGCCAGCGAGGTCCTCTGCCTTAACGGTCCACTCTGCCTCGGCTGCGTAGGTGTCGCGGGGGTCGAGGATGGCGGGGTTCACACCGGGGAGTTCGGTGGGAACGGTGAAGTCAAAGTAGGGAATCTGTTTGGTGGGAGCTTTGTCGATCGAGCCGTTGAGGATGGCATCGATGATGCCGCGGGTATCCTTGATGGAGATACGTTTGCCGCTACCGTTCCAACCGGTGTTCACGAGGTAGGCGGTAGCGCCTGAAGCCTGCATACGTTTCACGAGCTCCTCGCCATATTTGGTGGGGTGGAGCGAGAGGAACGCTGCGCCGAAGCAAGCCGAGAAGGTGGGGGTAGGCTCGGTGATGCCGCGCTCGGTACCTGCGAGTTTTGCGGTGAAGCCCGAGAGGAAGTAATATTTGGTCTGCTCGGGGGTGAGGATCGATACGGGAGGCAGTACTCCGAAAGCGTCGGCCGAGAGGAAGATTACCTTCTTGGCTGCGGGTGCTTTGGAGATGGGTTTCACGATGTTGTTGATGTGGTAGATGGGGTAGGAGACGCGGGTGTTCTCGGTCACGCTCTTGTCTGCGAAGTCGCAGTGGCCCTCGGCATCTACGGTCACATTCTCGAGGAGTGCATCACGACGGATGGCGTTCCAGATGTCGGGCTCGCTCTCTTTGTCGAGGTTGATAACTTTGGCATAGCAGCCGCCCTCGAAGTTGAATACGCCCTCGTCGTCCCAGCCGTGCTCGTCGTCGCCGATGAGCTGACGTTTGGGGTCGGTCGAGAGGGTAGTTTTGCCTGTGCCGGAGAGGCCGAAGAAGATTGCGGTCTCACCCTTCTCGTTGGTATTGGCCGAGCAGTGCATCGAGGCGATACCCTTCAGGGGGAGGAGGTAGTTCATATAGGAGAACATACCCTTCTTCATCTCGCCGCCGTACCAGGTGTTGATGATGACCTGAACTTTCTCGGTGAGGTTGAATACAACGGCGGTTTCGCTGTTGAGGCCGAGCTCTTTGTAGTTCTCAACTTTGGCTTTGGAGGCGTTGAGCACTACGAAGTCGGGCTCACCGTAGTTTGCGAGTTCCTCCTCGGTGGGGCGGATGAACATATTTTTCACAAAGTGAGCCTGCCAAGCCACCTCCATAATGAAGCGGATTTTCAGACGGGAGTTCTCGTTGGCACCGCAGAAGGTATCCATAACGTAGAGTTTCTTGTTGGAGAGCTGGTTGGTGGCGATTTTTTTGAGCTCTTTCCAAGCCTCGGGAGTTACGGGTTTGTTGTCGTTTTTGTACTCCTCGGAGGTCCACCATACGGTGTTCTCGGAGGTCTCGTCTTTTACGAAGAATTTGTCTTTGGGCGAGCGGCCGGTGTAGATACCGGTCATCACGTTCACAGCGCCGGTCTCGGTGAGCTGACCTTTCTCGTAGCCTGTCAGCTCGGGGTTGGTCTCATCTGTGAAGAGCTGCTCGTAGGAGGGGTTGTAGATAATTTCGGCACCCTCGATGCCGTACTTGGTCAAATCCAATGTAGCCATAGTTGCTATATTTTTTTGAGATTAAATGTTGTTTGAATTGTGAATTAACTTAACTAACCGAGTGCAAAGGTAATACCTTTATTGTTATTTGGAAAACACTGCGTGTGAATTTTACATTAAATTTCACATTTTGCCCCGCCAATGTTCCTTGCTGTTGATGACTCTCAGAAGAGGTCGACGATGACGCTGTCGGAGATGAGCCACTCCGACTCGGAGAAGAAAATCGTGTCATCGTTTTGCAGGAGCACACCGCTCTCTATCCACCTGCGTGCGTGGGCTCTGAAATGCTCTGTGCGGGCAGTGCCGAACTGCTCGGCGAGCTCCCTGAGGTTTACCCCCTCTCGGGTGCGAAGCGAGACCATTATATACTCTTCGTAACGTTCTGTGGCTGTGAGGAGTTCCTGCTCGGGTTGGGCTCCCTCGAGATACTCCTTTATGGAGGCTCGGTTCCAGCTGCGGGTGCGCTCCCCGTCGAAGGAGTGTGCCCCCGGGCCGAGACCGAGATAGGGGGTCCCTTTCCAGTAGGCGGAGTTGTGGCGCGAACGACGGCTCGGGAGGGAAAAATTGGAAATCTCGTAGTGGTCATATCCCGCCTCTCGAAGTAGGTCGCAGAGGAGCGAATACTCCTTGTCGGAGAGCTCCTCGGGGGCGGTGACGATGCCCTGTTTGCCAAAGCGGGTGCGCTCCTCTATGGTGAGGTGATAGGCCGAGATGTGCTCCACTCCGAGTGCTATAGCCTTGCGTACATTCTGCTCCCAATCGGCAAGCGTCGCGTCGGGCAGGCCGTAGATGAGGTCTATGGAGATGTTGTCGAATCCCGCCTTGCGGGCACGCTCGACCGACTCTATGGCCTCGGCTGCCGTGTGGCGGCGGTTCATCAACTCGAGATCTTTGTCGCGGAAAGATTGGATGCCTATGCTGAGTCGGTTTACGCCTATGGCTCGGAGCCCACGAAGATACTCCTCGGTGAGGTCGTCGGGGTTGGCCTCTACGGTCACCTCCTCCACCTCGGAGCAGTCGAAAGTGCGTGCGGCGCAGTCGAGTAGAGAGCCCAACTCTTCGGGGGTGCATACCGTGGGAGTGCCGCCACCGAAGTAGATGGTTTTCAGTGTTGTAGCCTCGAGCATAGGGGCCCGCTCTGCCATCTCCTCGGCCAATCTGACGAGCACGTCGGGCTTGTGAACAAGGGCCACCGACTTGAAGAAGTCGCAGTAACCGCAGAGCCTCTTGCAGAAGGGTATGTGTATGTAGAGTGATGAGTTCATTTGTGACGATTTGGGGCTGCGATGGTGGCCTACTCTCGGTTTTCGGCCCTCAAAGGTACATCTTTTTTGCCGAAAGGCCAACCGCAAACTCGGTGCAGGCGTTTGAATCGGGCGAATGGTGGGCCGATGTGCGATTTTTCTCTATGCATTTCGCGCTCCAAAAACAACCATTCGTCGGCAAATCCGAGCGTTATTAAAAAAATTTAATAACATCCTGTTTTTATTGTTGGTAAGTTCGGAAATAAACACTATATTTGTCAGTCTATTTTGCGCAAACTGTTTCCGTAGGAAATAGACGCGAAAACCAATTGATGAAAAACAACATTCTATAATCACTTAATAAAGCGAAAATGCAAGCCGGCCATCGGCTCGTCTATGCCCTCCTCGGGCCCCGCACAAAGGTTACTCACAGAGTGTGTCGGGGGTGGAAGTCGGGGTGTGTCGATGGAGAGTAAAGAGGTGGCTCGGTGAGCGCAAAAACAGTTATGAAAAACGAATCAGTACAGAAACCGGATTACTTATTTGAGGTTAGTTGGGAGGTCTGCAACAAGGTGGGCGGTATCCACACCGTGCTCTCCACCAAAGCGCAGACTATGGTTAAGGAATTGGGCGACAAATATATCCTTATCGGACCGGATATCAACCGCGAGGGTGCCAATCCCGAGTTCGCCGAGGATCACAATATGTTGCGCGAGTGGCGACAGTTGCTCTACTCGCAGGGCTACCGCGTGAAGGTAGGTCGTTGGAAAGTTGAGGGCTCGCCCGTGGTGGTGCTCGTCGACTTCTCCTCGCTCATCAGCCGCAAGGATGACATCCTCAAGTTCCTCTGGGAGAACTACAAGGTTGACAGCATCAGTGGTCAGTGGGACTACATCGAGCCCGTGCTCTTTGGTTTTGCTGCCGGCAAGGTTATCGAGAGCTATGTGAGCAACTTCTGCTCCTCGGCCGAGCGTACCGTGGCTCACTTCCACGAGTGGATGACCGCAAGTGGCGGCCTCTACCTCCGCTCCGCTTCGCCCTATGTGGCTACCGTATTCACCACCCACGCAACCGTTATGGGCCGCTGCATCGCAGGCAATGGTCTGCCCCTCTACAGCGGTCTTGGCACTTTCAATGCCGACGATTTCGCACGCCAATTCAACGTGGTGGCCAAACACTCGCTCGAGAAGGTGGCCGCACGCAACCACGACGCATTCTGCGCAGTGAGCCGCATCACCGCCAAGGAGTGCAAATATCTGCTCGGCTCGGAGGTGGATGTTATCACCCCCAATGGCTTTGAGGATGACTTTGTGTGGAAAGGTGAGGAGGCTGACAGCCGCCGCAAATATGCACGCAAGGCACTCATCGAGGCTGCCGAGGCTTGCTATGGCATCAAGTTCGAGAAGGAGCCCCTGATTGTGGGCACCTCGGGCCGCTATGAGTTCAAGAATAAAGGTCTCGATGTGATGCTCGAGGCCCTCAAGAAGGTCGCTTCGAATGCACCCGAGGGACGCGAGGTGCTCGCTATCATCACCGTACCCGCAGGCAATGAGGGCCCCCGCCGCGACTTGCGTGCCCATCTCGATGACAAAAACAACCCCATTGACCCTTCGCAGCTCCGATTCACCACCCACTATCTCTCCCACCCCGAGAGTGATCCCGTAGTGAAGAGCATCGTAGGTAGTGTGCTCGACTCGGCCGATTCGAGGGTGAAGGTACTCTTCGTGCCCACCTACCTGCAGGGTGCCGACGGCATCTTCTCGATGAACTACTACGAGTGCTTGGTGGGTATGGACCTGACCGTATTCCCCTCCTACTACGAGCCCTGGGGTTACACTCCTCTCGAGAGCGTGGCATTCTCGATTCCTACCGTCACCACCTCGCTTGCAGGTTTCGGCAAGTGGGTTGACGACCTTGGCGACAGCCACGAGGGTGTGAAGGTGATTACCCGCAACGACAATAACGACTCGAGCGTCATCAACTCCATCGCCGAGACCATCGAACGCTACGCACTGATGGGCGATAAGGAGTATGAGAAGATGCGCAAATCGGCAGGCGAGATTTCGCGTACTGCCCTCTGGGAGAACTTCATCGACCACTACGCCGAGGCTTATGGTGTGGCCCTCGACAGGGTTGTAACCCGCACCAATAAGGCTGTCTACGACGGTGGCACTACTACCGAGCAGCTCAACTTCGTGCGCCAGCAGCTCGTCAGCAGCCGTCCCTCGTGGAGCCGCCTGATGGTGGAGAAGAGCCTGCCCGAGAGGTTGCGCGCGCTGGAGATTCTCTCGAAGAACCTCTGGTGGAGCTGGACTCTCGGTGCTCACGAGCTCTTTGAGTATATCGACGCGGAGCTCTGGACCAAGACCTCCAAGAACCCCATCGCATTCCTCGACAAACTCCCCTACTCGAAGGTGAAAGAGCTCGAGGCCGATGAGACGTTCCTCGCCAAGCTCGACGAAGTTTACTCGCAATTCCGCGCCTATATGGCCAAGAAGGCCAAAGCCAATGGCCCCCGCATCGCCTACTTCAGTATGGAGTATGGTCTGCACTCGTCGCTGAAGATCTACTCCGGCGGTCTGGGTATCCTCGCCGGTGACTACATCAAAGAGGCTTCCGACAAGAATGTACCTATGGTGGCAGTGGGCTTGCTCTATCGCTACGGCTACTTCACCCAGAAACTCTCCGCACAGGGTGCACAGGAGGCCGCCTACGAGGCACAGAACTTCCAGAAACTCCCCATCTCGCCCGCACGAGATGAGATGGGCAACTGGTGCTCGGTGCAGGTGGCTCTTCCCGGTCGTACCGTTACGGCCCGCATCTGGAAATGTGAGGTGGGTCGCACCGACCTCTATCTGCTCGATACCGACCACGAACTCAATATTGAGGAGGATAGGAGTATCACCCACCACCTCTATGGTGGCGATTGGGAGAACCGTCTGAAACAGGAGCTGCTGCTCGGCGTTGGCGGTATTCGCGCGCTGAATGCTCTGGGCATCAAGTCGGACATCTACCACTGCAACGAGGGCCACGCAGCCTTCATCGGTCTGGAGCGTATCCACAACTACGTTAGCGGCAAGAAACTCTCCTTCAGCGAGGCTCTGGAGGTTGTTCGCTCCTCGTCGCTCTACACTACCCACACTCCCGTACCCGCAGGTCACGATGCCTTCCCCGAGCAGATGATACGCCAGTATATGTCGCACTATCCCGATCGTTTGGGCATCACCTGGGAGCAGTTTATCAACCTCGGTAAGACCCGTCCCAACGACCCCACCGAGAAGTTCTCGATGAGCTTCCTCGCCTGCAACCTCTCGCAGGAGGTCAACGGTGTGAGCTGGCTCCACGGTGAGGTGAGCAAGGATGTGCTTGGCGGTATGTGGCCCGGCTACTTCAAGGATGAGCTCCACATCGGCTACGTGACCAATGGTGTACACTTCCCCACTTGGACCTCCTCCATCTTGCGCAAACTCTACTCCAAATACTTCGCCGAGGGATTCTCCGAGGAGCAGTATGACATCCCCGCTTGGCAGAAAGCCAAGTCGATCCCCGACAAGGAGCTTTGGGATGCTCGCTTGCAGCTCAAACAGCGACTCTATAAACTCGTGAGCAAGATTATGAGTGACAAGAACAAGTCAACAGTGTCGTCGCCCCGTCAGATGGTGGCTGTGAAGGAGAACTTCAAGCCCGATGTGCTGACCATCGGTTTCGCACGTCGCTTTGCTACCTACAAACGTGCTCACCTGCTCTTCACCAACCTCGAGAGGCTCTCGGCTCTGGTCAACAACCCCGAGCGTCCCGTGCAGTTTGTCTTTGCAGGCAAGGCTCACCCACAGGATATCCCCGGTCAGGAGCTTATCAAACGCATCGTAGCCGTATCGCAGATGCCCGAGTTCGTGGGTAAGATTCTCTTCCTGCCCAACTACGATATGGACATCTCGAGGAAGATGGTACAGGGCGTGGACATCTGGCTCAATACCCCCACCCGTCCTCTGGAGGCTTCGGGTACCAGCGGTGAGAAGGCAGTTATGAACGGTGTGATGCAGTTCAGCGTGCTCGACGGCTGGTGGGTTGAGGGCTACAAGGAGGGCGCAGGTTGGATGCTGCCTATGGAGCGTACCTACACCGACCAGAACCACCAGAATGAGCTCGATGCCGAGATGATCTACCGCACCATCGAGGAGGAGATCGTGCCTCTCTACTACAACCGCGATGAGGATGGTATGCCTCACGGTTGGATTGAGAGTATGAAGAGCTGTATCGCCGACATCGCATCGAACTTTACCACCAACCGTATGCTCACCGACTACGAGGAGAGGTTCTACAACCCCCTCTATGCCCGCCACCGCGAGATAATCAAGAGCGACTTCCTTATGGCACGCGAGATTGCTGCTTGGAAACGCAAGGTGAGCGCCGCTTGGGATAGGGTTAAGGTGCTCGAAACCCGCCAGGCCGATATGAGCAAACAGACTATGCTCGTGGGCAACAAGTATCGCTTCGAGGCTACCCTCGATATCGACGGTCTGAAACCCGAGGATATCGGTGTGGAGCTGCTGCTGGCAAGCCAGATTGAGAGCGGTCAGGATGTGAAGATTGCCGATAAGGTGGAACTCGAAGTGGTGAGCGTAGAGGGCTCGAAGGTGGTCTATGCAGTGGATGCACTGATGGAGCACACCGGTTCCTACGACGCTGCGCTGAGGGTTTATCCCAAGAACAGCAAACTCCCCCACAGGATGGACTTCGCCCTGGTTAAGTGGGCATAGCAGAAGTCCTCTGATTCAACCCCACCCGAGGGGTTGTAGAGAGGGGTGCGAAATACGAAAAGTATGATTTTCGCGTTGCCGAAGTGGGCCCGGGCCCACCTCGGCAACCAACCAAAACCTACGGATGCGGAGAGGTGCTGCGGCGCCTTTCCGCTACGCCGTAATAGGGAGATGCCTCCCGCAAATTGGGAGGAGGTTTCTCGCAAGGGAATAGAATCCCTGCAAATGGGGAGTGTGTTTCCCGCAAATGGGGAGTGTGTTTCCCGCAAACGGGGAGGTCGATTCCCCAAATCAGTAAGCGCGACCGACTGCGGCCCGATGATGTGAATTGGAGGAGAGCGCAGTGGTGCGGCCTACAACACCTACAAAACCGACAGACTTTTTAACTAACCATACCAACAACCTAAAACAAAACACATCAACAAGAATAAGGAGATAGATATGGCAGTACTAACTTTTGACAAAAACAGTCTGGGCAACCTCGAGTATTCGCTCCAACGCGAGATGCTTTCGACCAACAGAACGGGTGGCTATATGAGTACCACCATCGTCTGTTGCAACACACGCAAGTATCACGGACTTATGGTCTGCCCTATCAGGGAGGGTGACGACAAGAGCTATGTGCTCCTCTCGTCGCTCGACGAGACCGTTATTCAGCACGGTCAGCAGTTCAACCTCGCTCTACACCGATTCCCCGGAATCTATGAGCCTCGAGGTCACAAGTATATTGTCGACTTCGAGTACAACCCTACACCCACGATTCTCTACCGAGTAGGCGGCGTTCTGCTCAAAAAAGAGATTCTATGGCGACAGCACACCTCCCACTCGAGGCTCTTTATTCGCTACACTCTCTTGGAGGCCAAAAGCGAGACAACTCTCCGTCTGCGCCCCTTCCTCGCCTTCCGCGAGAAGCACGAGCTCAGCAAGGCAAATATGTATGCCAACGGACACTCGTGGGATGTAAAAGGTGGCGTGAAGTGCCGTCTCTACGACAGCTTCCCCTACCTCTATATGCAGTGCTCCGACCCCTATGCCGAGTTTGCTGCAGCCCCCGATTGGTACTACGACTTCGAGTATGCCGAGGAGGCCAAACGTGGCTACGACCACCACGAAGACCTGCTCACCACAGGCTACTTCGAGGTGAAACTCGAGAAAAACAAACCCCTCGTATTCTCCGCCTCACTCGAAGAGATTGACCCCGAAGGACTCGAGGCTGCATTCGAGAAGGAGCTCTCGGAGCGTAATGCCAAGACCGACTTCATCTCGCTGCTGAAACACTCGGCTCACCAGTTTGTGACCCGCTCGAGTGGTCGCAGTGAGGTGATCGCAGGCTATCCTTGGTTTGGCCGCTGGGGTAGGGATACCTTCGTGTCACTCCCCGGTATCACACTCGCACAGGGCGATGTGCAGGCCTGCCTTGATGTGCTCGACACCATCACCGGCGAGATGCAAAACGGACTCTTCCCCAATGTGGGTTCGGCCTATAACTCTGTGGATGCACCCCTCTGGTTTGTCTGGACTCTCCAGCAACTCGAGGAGCACATCGGTAGGGCAGAGGTGTGGAAACGCTACGGCTCCTATGTGAAAGATGTGCTTGCCGCCTACCGCAGAGGTATAGACGGCATCGTGGCACTCCACACCAACGGACTCATCTGGGCCTCCCACCCGCAGTATGCCATCACTTGGATGGATGCTTGCGTGGATGGCAAACCCGTAACCGGTAGGGATGGCTATCAGGTTGAGGTCAATGCCCTCTGGTACAACGCTGTCTGCTATGCACTTGAGTGCGCAGCCGAGGCCGGCGAGGAGAACTTCGTTGAGGAGTGGAAGGATCTGCCCGCAGTGACCAAAGAGAACTTCCTCAGCCGCTTCTGGCTCGAAGATGGCTACTTGGCCGACTATGTGGGTGTAGATGGTGCCAACGGATTTATCCGTCCCAATCAGATTATCGCCTGCTCGGTGAACTATAAGATGCTTTCGCTTGTGCAGCAAGAGGCGGTGACCGATGTGGTTAAACGCCACTTGCTCACCCCTCGCGGTCTGCGTACACTCTCGCCTCGCAACCCCCTCTACAAGGGCCGTTACAATGGCGATCAGCGTTCGCGCGATGAGGCCTACCATCAGGGTACCGTATGGGTATGGCCCTTGGAGCACTATGTGAAGGCCAAATTGGATGTGGAGGGCAAGAGCTTCCTCTTCAAGGCCGAGGAGATTCTCGACGGCTTCAAGGAGGAGATGAGCACCAAGGGCATCGGCTCCATTTCGGAGATTTATGAGGGTGATCCACCACACGATGCACGCGGAGCCATCTCGCAGGCTTGGAGCGTGGGAGCACTTTTGCGTATTAACGAGATGATTGAAAAACAGAAAAAATAGTCGCTATGAGAGTATTAATGTTTGGTTGGGAATTTCCACCCCACATTGCCGGCGGATTGGGTACGGCCTGCTATGGTCTGACTCGCGGTTTGGCACGCAATGGTGTGGAAGTAATATTTGTAGTCCCCAAGGCCTATGGTGATGAGGACCAGCGATTCATCAGGGTGGTCAATGCCAGCGATGTAGATGCAGTCTATCGTAGCGGCGAGGCCGATAGTGAAATCTGGAAACACGTGCGCTTTATGGAGATCAACTCCAATATGGTTCCCTACATCTCCCCCGAACAGTGGGAGACCGAGAGGCACCGTAGTGAGCGCGTGGGCACCCAGCACCACGAGGGCGATGTGTGGAGAGAGAGGTATAACTTCTCCGGAAAGTATGGAGCCAACCTGCTTGAGGAGGTTGCTCGCTATGCGGTGGTAGCCCGTCAGGTTGCCATCGAGTTGGAGGGGCAGTTCGACGTGATTCACGCCCACGACTGGCTCACCTACTATGCGGGCATCGCTGCCAAGGAGGTGTCGGGCAAACCGCTGGTGGTGCATATGCACGCCACCGAGTATGACCGCAGTGGCGAGAATATCAATACGCAGACCTATGCCATCGAAAGGGGTGGTATGGAGGCTGCCGATCTGGTTATGGCTGTGAGCAACCTCACGCGTAATATTATTATAAATAAGTATGGCATCCCTGCCGAGAAGGTTATCACCGTACACAACGCTGTGCGCTTCGCCGAGAACAATATCGAGGAGGAGCGAGGCGTGAAGGACAAGATTGTCACCTTCCTCGGCCGTATAACCTTCCAGAAGGGCCCCGACTACTTCGTCGAGGCGGCTGCGAAGGTGCTCAAACGCACTCCCAATGTGAGGTTTGTGATGGCGGGTAGCGGCGATATGATGAACCACGTCATCCGCCGTGTGGCCCGACTCGGAATCTCCGACCGATTCCACTTCACAGGCTTCCTCCGCGGTGCCGACGTGCAGAAGATGTTTGCTCTGAGCGACGTATATGTTATGCCCTCGGTGAGCGAACCCTTCGGCATCTCGCCTCTGGAGGCAATGAGGTCCAATGTCCCCACCATCATCAGCAAACAGTCGGGTGTGGCCGAGGTGTTGGACTACGCCGTCAAGGTGGACTATTGGGATGTAGACGCTATGGCCGATGCCATCTATGGTCTGGTGACCTATCCTGCTCTGGGCAAGCTCTTTGCGCGCAAGGGCCTCGAGGAGGTTACGGGCCTCAAGTGGAACAACGCTGCGGCAAAAATCAAGGCCGGCTATGAGCGTGTAATCAATGAGAATAAAAAATAAAAAGCTATAAATCAGATATGAAAACAGTATGTCTATACTTTCAGGTTCACCAGCCTCTGAGGCTCAAGACCTATAGGTTCTTCAATATGGGCAAGGACCACAACTACCTCGACGACTTCGCCAACCGCTCGATTATGCAGCGTGTGGCAGCCGAGTGCTACATCCCTATGAATAACCTGCTCCTGAAACTTATCCGCGAGAATGAGGGTGCTTTCAAGGTGACCTTCTCCATCTCGGGACTCGCCATCGAGCAGTTCCGCAGCTACACCCCCGAGGTGCTCGACAGCTTCCGTGAGCTGGCAGCTACGGGTTGTGTGGAGTTCTTGGCAGAGACCTACTCCCACTCGCTCTCGTCGCTCATCTCGCCCGAGGAGTTTAGGTGCGAGGTTGAGGAGCACGTTGCACTTATGAAGGAGGAGTTTGGCTACCAGCCCACCGCCTTCCGCAATACGGAGCTTGTTTACTCCGACCAGATTGGCGAGATGGTGGCCGATATGGGCTTCAAGGCAATGCTGGCCGAGGGTGCTAAACACGTTCTCGGTTGGAAGAGCCCCAACTTTGTCTATGCCAATTCGCTCAATCAGAAACTGCGCGTGCTGTTGAGGAACTATAAACTGAGCGACGATATCGCCTTCCGCTTCTCCAATATGGGTTGGGGTGAGTGGCCTCTGACGGCAGATAAATATGCAGGTTGGATTGCCGATGAGAATACTTCGGGTGAGGTTATCAACCTCTTTATGGACTACGAGACCTTTGGCGAGCACCAGAAGGCCGAGAGCGGCATCTTCGGTTTCGTGGAGGCCCTGCCCGCAGCGATGTTGCGCACCGGTGAGTTGAAGTTTGCCACCGTGACCGAGACAGCTGCCGAAAACCAGCCTACGGGCGTTCTCTACTGCACTCACGCAATGTCGTGGGCCGATGAGGAGAGGGATGTCACCGCTTGGCTCGGCAACGAGTTGCAGAACGAGGCCTTCGGTAAACTCTATGACCTGAGGGAGAAGGTACACGCTCTGAATAACAAGGACTTCAACTACGTGTGGAACTTTATGAAGGCTTCGGACCACTTCTACTATATGGCCACCAAGTGGTTCTCCGATGGCGATGTCCACAGCTACTTCAACCCCTACGACTCGGCCTACAATGCGTTCATCAACTATATGAACGTCTTGAGCGACTTCTCCAACGAGTTGCAGCTGGCTCTGGAGGCCAAGGGTTGCGAGGCTCCTGCGGCTTGCGAGGCAGAGGTTAAGGAGGAGGTGAAAGTGGAGGTTAAGGCAGAGGCCGAGGCCAAACCCGCACCCAAGAAACGCACTTGCAAGAGGAAAACCACTGCAGCGAAATAGGCTCGTGGGTGAGGAGCACACTACAGTGCGATGTGTGCCCACACGAAGATAAAGAGCATCGGGGAGGTCGGAGTGGCCGCGCCGATGCGGAGTGAAAGAGTTTGGGCTCTGCGCTATCTTTGCGCGGAGCCCAACTTTTTTGTGCCATAGAGCAACGTGTACGCTATGGAGTGTCTCTATATGTAATGCGCTGTGGCAAAGGCGGCTATGCTTACCTTGGCCGAGGGAACGGCACGCAAGATAGCCTCCGCACAAGAGCCTATGGTGGCCCCCGAGGTGATGACATCGTCGACCAAGAGTATGTGCTTGCCCTCCAGAGCCTTGGCATTGCGCACAGCGAAGATGCCCGCCACATTGTCCCAACGCTCATCGGTGCGCTTGAGTGCCTGACTCGGATTGTTGCGCACCCTCACCACCGCACCTCGCACTCGGGGTCTCTCGAGCCGCTCGGCTACCCCGTCGGCAATGTAGTCGGCCTGATTGTAGGAGCGACGTAGCTGCTTGAGTGGATGAAGCGGCACCGCCACCACAATGTCCACACCGTAGAACCATCCGCCCTCGGCCAACGCATCGCCCAACCACCGACCACAGTCGAGCGCCGCACGCCACTGTCGCTTGTACTTAAATCGGTGTACCACCTCTCTCCATCCGCTACCCTTGGGAAAGGCCATCAGTGCGGCGGCACGTTCAATAGGGAGAGTCTCGCGTAGATGGTCGAGGAGTCGGTTGGCAGGGGAGTAGGGTTGTGTGGTCAGAGGTGCATCCATCCTGCAACGGGTGCAGAAACTATGCTCTCCATCTATCAGGAGCTTGCCGCAGGCAGGGCAGGTGGGCGGAACGAAGAGTCTGAATAGATCTTGGACGAGTGACATAGATGTGGAGTGTGGGAGTGACGATCGTGAGAGCAACGGTGTGTGTTACAACCACTTGCAGTGCTATTGCGGGTCTACGTTTATGGTTACGGAGATGCGGCGATAGAGCTTGTTGCGACCAAACTCTCCTACGGCAGAGCGGATTAGCCCCTTGATGTCGGAGGGAGAGTCGCTACGCTCGATGCGCACCATAATCTGCATTATGTATGTGTCGGCCACGTGACTTACTGCAGGTGCGTGGGCATCGGTGACCCCGCTGCCGATGAGTTCGCGTAGTCGTGCGGCAAGCTCTCGAGCACCTCGGTAGACCAATTCGGCCGAACCGTCGCGCAGGGTGAGGCTTATGAGTCGTGTGAATGGGGGGTAGCCAAAGGCCTCGCGGTCACGCAGTTGGCACTTGGCCATAGATAGGTAGTCGCTCTTGGCGGCTTGGATAATGGTGTAGCTCTCTGGCTGGGAGGTCTGTATGACGGTCACTCCGTTGCTGTCGGCTCGGCCGGCTCGGCCCGTAATCTGCACCAGAGTCTGGAAGGTGCGCTCCTCGGCCCTGAAGTCGGGCCGCGAGAGGAGATTGTCGGCATTGAGCACCCCCACGACAGCCACTCCAGAGAAGTCGAAACCTTTGGTAATCATCTGTGTACCAACGAGTATGTCGGTCTCGCCGCTTTCGAATTGGTGTATGGTGGCGCGGAGCCTTGTGGCAGAGGAGGCTATGTCGCCATCGAGCCTTGCCACGCGCGCCTCGGGGAAGAGTTCGGCCACCGACTCCTCTATCTTTTCGGTGCCGAATCCTTGTGGTAGGAGTTCGCCCTCGTGACAAGCAGGGCAACGATGCGGACTGTCTTCGGCGTGGCCACAGAGATTGCAACGCAGACGATTGCCCTTTTTGTAGTAGGTGAGCGTCACTCCGCAGTGGGGACAGCGGGGAGTCCAACCGCACGAGGGGCACTCCACGTAGGGAGCAAATCCGCGTCGGTTTTGGAAGAGTATGACCTGACGGTGGTCTGCGAGAGCCGTGCGTATGGCATCGGCCAACTCCTTGTTGATGTGGCCCTTGCGTTCGCCGCGCTTGGCACTCTTGATGGTGTCGGAGATGACCACTTGTGGCAGTCGGGCCTCGCCGTAGCGTTCCCCGAGCCAGACGTAGCCGTAGCGCCCCGTGTAGGCATTGTAGAAACTCTCGAGCGAGGGTGTCGCACTACCCAAAAGGGTGGCACAACCGAGGTTGTGGGCCATCCACACAGCCACATCGCGTGCCGAAAAACGCGGTGCAGGGTCCTCCTGCTTGAAACTACGGTCGTGCTCCTCGTCTACGATGATGAGTCGTAGGTTGTTGAGGGGTAGCAGGATGGCCGAGCGGGTGCCGACCACAATCTCCCCTCCCTCCGAACGGCTCAACTTGATGTACATCTCTGTGCGGGCACGCGGAGTCATCTTGGAATGGTAGATGGAGAGGCCGTTGCCAAAGGCCGAGCGCAGTCGCTCGATGAGCTGCTCGGTGATGGCAAGTTCGGGTATGAGGTAGAGGACCGAGCCTCCTTGAGAGAGAATTTCGGCCGCCAAGTGGATGTAGAGTTCGGTCTTGCCGCTGGCTGTGATGCCGTGGAGCAGGGTGGTACGATTGCGCGAGAGCGACTCCCTCACCTTCGCGAGAGCCTCGCTCTGGAGTGGTGTGAGTGTGGCTGCGCGTCGGAGGGCCGCAATGTCGTATAGGGGGCTGTATTCGCGCTCGAAACGCTCTATAAGACCATCTTCCAACAGCTTGTTAATCAGTACGGAAGAGGCATTTACGGCTGAACGAGGTGTGGCTCCGCCGTCGAAGAGTCGGTCGGTGCCTATGGCCTCCACGATCTGTATCATAGTCCGGTATTGGGCCTTGCGTCGGGGCAAAAGAGCTTCGAGTGCTGTGTGGAGCGAGCCCTCATCCTCAATCTTTGAGGAGAGCCGCAACATCTGCTCTTTGCCGAGCGTGAAAACTCTCTCGGCAAAGAGCTCATCATTGGCAGCCGAGGGCTTGAGCAGAGAGGGAAGAGCCGCACGCATAATCTCTCCTTCGGTGCACATATAGTAGCGAGCCATCCACTCCCAAAGGGCAATCTGCCCGATGCTTGCCAGCGGTTCGGAGCGAACGATGGCGGTGATTGTGCGGATGCGCTTGTATGGAGGGCGGTTGTGGTGGAGTCGGCAGACGATGCCGGTGTAGAGTTTGTTCTCGCCGAGGGGTACCGAGACACCCGAACCTACGACTATGGTCGTAGAGAGCTCCGGGCCAACCTCAAATGAGAGGGGTGCGAGGGCCAACGGAAGTATGACATCGGCATAGAGTGTCTCCATAAAAATGCAGTGTGTGGGCCGAAAAATAGGGAGAAACAAATTTATCCTCCCCCTCGGACAACAATTCTTTACAAAAATAATCAAAAATCGGGAAAAAGGTTGTACCTTCGTGACGAAATAAAAAGTTATAGCAATGAACAACTCTAAACCTAAAGCAGGTAATGTCTTCACTTGGGTCAAGGACCTTGTGCTGATTACTCTCGGCGTAGCCATCTACGCATTCGCTTGGACCGGAATTATCAACCCCGCAGACGGTATGGGTGGCGGTGCCACCGGTTTTGCACGTTTGGTGTGTGAGCTGACGGGCGGCGTCAATGGCGGCGGTATCCCCATTGGTGTTACGTTCTTCATTTTCAACGCCGTATTCCTCATCATCTGCGTCTTGTTGCTCGGTGCCAAGTTCGGTATCAAAACCATTTACGCCATCTTTATGACCTCCGTGCTGATGACTCTCTTTGAGGGCATCCTTCCCGCCGAGGGCATCTTCCCCGCTCTGGCCGAGGACAAACTCCTCTCCTCGATTCTCGGTGGTGTGGTTATGGGTATCGGTGTGGCCAGCTGTCTGCTTATGGGCGGCTCGACCGGTGGTAGCGACCTTATCGCTATGATCGTGACAAGGTACTTCAACCTGAGCTACTCACAGGTGGTTGTCTTTGTGGACATCTTCATCATCGGCGCATCCTACTTCGTGTTTGGTGGCAACATTATGATTACCATCTACGGTTTCATCACCACGGCAGTCTTTGGCTACGCAAGTAATATGGTCCTCTCGGGTGACAAACAGTCGCTCCAGATCTTCGTATTCTCGAAGGACTATAATACTATCGCCGACGTGGTTTCGACCAAACTCGAGCGCGGTGTAACCCTGCTCAATGGCACGGGCTACTACTCTAAACAGGATGTGAAAATCGTGATGATTGTATGCCGCAAGAGCGAGCTCGGTATGATGATGAGGGCCATCAAGGGTGTAGACTCCTCGGCATTCATCTCCGTAGCCAACGTTATGGGTGTATATGGCGAGGGCTTCGATAAATACAAAATCGCAGGCAAGAAAGAACTCAAGGCTGTCAAAAAGACCGAGGGTATCATCTAAGAGCAGATACGGATGCTGTGGCCGAGGCGGAGTGTGGAGTGACACATACCGCTGCGGCTACGGCTTTAGATAATCAGAATAATAGCAACAAAAAGCCAATAATGAGCAAAGAATTCAAAAGATATTTGGTGACCTCCGCACTTCCCTATGCCAACGGCCCCGTACACATCGGCCACTTGGCAGGTGTCTACGTCCCCTCCGACATCTATGTGCGCTACTTGCGCCTGAGGGGTCGCGACGTGATTTGGGTTTGCGGTAGCGACGAACACGGTGTGCCCATCACCATCAAGGCACGCAAAGAGGGTGTCACCCCTCAGGATGTGGTAGATAAATATAATGCCATTATCAAAAAGTCGTTCGAGGGGCTCGGCATCTCCTTCGATATCTATTCGCGTACGACCTCTCCCACCCACTACAAAACTGCCTCGGAGTTCTTCCGCACACTCTACGATAAGGGTGTATTCTCGGAGGCCACATCGAAACAGTACTACGACGAGGAGGCCAAAACCTTCCTTGCCGACCGCTATATTATGGGTACCTGCCCCCACTGCCAAGCCGAAGGCGCCTATGGCGACCAGTGCGAGAAGTGTGGCTCGACTCTCAACCCCACCGACCTCATCAACCCCAAGAGTATGATCTCGGGCTCGGCACCTGTGATGAAGGAGACAACACATTGGTACCTCCCCCTCGATAAGTACGAACCCGCACTGAGAGAGTGGATTCTCGAGGGACACAAGGAGTGGAAAACCAACGTCTATGGACAGTGCAAATCGTGGATGGACCTCGGCCTGCAGCCTCGAGCCGTAAGCCGCGACCTGAATTGGGGTATCCCCGTGCCCGTAGAGGGAGCCGAGGGTAAGGTGCTCTATGTTTGGTTCGATGCCCCCATCGGCTACATCTCCGCCACCAAAGATCTCACCCCCGATTGGGAGAAATATTGGAAGAGCGAAGATACCAAGATGGTACACTTCATCGGCAAAGACAACATCGTCTTCCACTGCATCGTCTTCCCCGCAATGTTGATGGCCCACGGCGACTACATCCTCCCCGAGAATGTCCCCGCCAACGAGTTCCTCAATCTCGAGGGTGATAAGATCTCTACCTCGCGCAATTGGGCCGTATGGCTCAATGAGTACCTCGAGGATATGCCCGGCAAACAAGATGTACTCCGCTACGTCCTCTGTGCCAACGCTCCCGAGACCAAAGACAATGACTTTACCTGGAAGGACTATCAGGCACGTAATAATAATGAACTCGTAGCCGTACTCGGCAACTTTGTCAATCGCGCACTCGTTCTCACCCATAAATACTATGGTGGCGTGGTGCCCGAGGCCGGCCAGCTGACCGACTACGACCGCGAAATCCTCGCCGAGCTGCCCCGCATCAAGACCGCTCTCGAGGAGAATATCGAGAACTATCGTTTCCGAGAGGCACTCAAGGAGGCAATGAATATCGCCCGCTTGGGTAACAAATACTTGGCCGATACGGAGCCTTGGAAGGTTGTCAAAACCGATCCCGAGAGGGTGAAAACCATCCTCAATGTGGCTCTCCAGATCGTGGCCAACACCACTGTTGCCATCGAGCCCTTTATGCCTTTCAGCGCCGAGAAACTCCTCCGTATGCTCGCAGTGGAGAAGATAGATTGGGATATGATTGGCCGCAGCGACATCATCGCCGCAGGCCACACCATCGCAACCCC
Organism: Tidjanibacter sp.; assembly: GCA_017503805.1. Classification (GTDB taxonomy): domain Bacteria; phylum Bacteroidota; class Bacteroidia; order Bacteroidales; family Rikenellaceae; genus Tidjanibacter. The sequence continues at coordinate 8,474 of JAFVSJ010000018.1, read as the reverse complement.
CGAACTCCTCTTTGAGAAGATCGAGGATGAGGTTATCGAGCGTCAGGTCAAGAAGCTGCAGGATACGAAACTCGCCAACGAGGCCGCCGCAGCCAAGGTGCCCGAGCAGAAAGAGAGTGTCACCTTCGATGACTTCGGCAAGATGGATATCAGGGTTTCGACCGTTGTGGCAGCCGAGAAGGTGGCCAAGACCAAGAAACTGCTCAAACTCACCGTCGATACAGGCATAGACACCCGCACCATCGTGTCGGGTATCGCCGAGTATTACACCCCCGAGGAGCTCGTAGGCCGCCAGATTTTGGTACTTGTCAACCTGCTGCCCCGAGAGCTCAAGGGTATCAAGTCGGAGGGAATGATTCTGATGGCAGCCGACGCTACGGGCCGTCTTACACTCCTCGCACCCACCGCTGCAGTGCCCAACGGCTCACAGGTGGGCTAAAATGGAAACCCTTCGGAGCATAATTGACCTATAAACGAACAGACGAAAGTCCAAATACAAACGTATAAAGAGTATAGTATACCCTAAAACTATTTTTAAGTAATGAAAGACATTAAATGGCAAGAGCTCGGTTTCAGCTATGTGAAAACCGACTACAACACCCGCTGCGTATGGAAAGATGGCGCGTGGGGCAAAGTTGAGGTAAGCGACAGCGAGTACCTCCCCATCCATATGGCAGCTACCTGCCTCCACTATGGTCAGGAGGTTTTCGAGGGCCTTAAGGCTTTCCGCGGTGTCGACGGCAAAGTACGTTTCTTCCGTCTCGAGGAGAACGCAAAACGTATGCAGCGTTCGGGTGAGTATCTGCGTATGCAGGTGCCCAGCATCGAACTCTTCGAGGAGATGTGTACCAAGGCTGTTCAGGCCAATGCAGAGTACATTCCCCCCTACGGCACAGGCGCTTCGCTCTATCTGCGTCCCCTTCTGATTGGTACCGGCGCTCAGGTGGGCGTTAAGGAGTCAACCGAGTACACCTTTGTGGTGTTCGTAACCCCCGTAGGTCCCTACTTCAAAGAGGGCTTCAAACCTATCACCGTAACTCTCGAGCGTCTCTACGACCGCGCTGCTCCTCACGGTACCGGCCACACCAAAGTGGGTGGTAACTACGCAGCATCTATCGGCTCGGGCTCGAGGGCTCACGCTGCCGGCTTCGCTAATGTACTCTATCTCGATCCCAGCGAGAAGAAGTATATCGACGAGTTTGGCGCTGCTAACTTCTTCGGTATCAAGGATGGTAAGTATGTTACTCCCGACTCGTCGTCGGTACTTCCTTCGATTACCAATATGTCGCTCCGTACCCTCGCCGGGGATTTGGGTCTCACCGTTGAGAACCGTCCTATTCCCGTTGAGGAGCTTGCAACCTTCGAGGAGGCAGGTGCTTGCGGTACCGCAGCCGTAATCTCGCCCGTAGGTCGCATCTATGATCCTCTGACCAAGGAGTACTATGAGTATGGTGCCGAGGCAGGTCCCGTGAGCGTTAAGCTCTACACTCTGCTTCAGGACATTCAGTACGGTCGTGTAGAGGATACTCACGGTTGGACTACTATTATTGACGTAGAGTAAAAAAGCGCATCTCGCTTGCGACTGCTGCGTTGCACTGCGATAAATCCCCTCCTCATTTACCTCGAGTAAATTGCGGAGGGGATTTTCTTGTGCGCCTTGCATTCATCAAGCGATATGCGCTTTTTTGCTGCTCCCGAATTTGCGGGTGTATTTCTCACCGCTACCAACCACAACCGACGGGAGGGCCACGACCAACCGTTGAGCTAAAAGTTTTTGGTGCCGCTTTTTACAAAAAGGGACAGAGAGAGCGCCGAAGGCAAACAAATGTGGGTAGAGCATAGGTGCCACCAACCACGACGTGTGGGAGCGTCACAACCGACCGTCGAGCTAAAAATTTTTTGCGGAGCTTTTTTATAAAAAAGCGACAAACAAAGAAGAGAAGCAAAAAAAGAGCGGCCACCGGATTGTGTTGGTGGTCGCTCTTATGTTTTTGGGAGAGGGGGGCTCTTTAGAAGATGTAGTTTGTGCCGATGTTGAGTCCGCCTTTGCCGTCGCGTTTATCGAAGGGTTTGCCGTACTCGACGGAGATGATGAAGTTGTGGTTCATCACGAGTTTGAGGCCTACGCCTGCGCTGGCGTGGATGCCGCCGTAGCTGTCGCCTGTGTAGATGCCGATGGCATCATCGGCGCGTTGTGCCTGTTTGAGCTCTTCGAACTTGCGGTCTTTGGTGATCACGCCCATATCCACGAAGGGGTTGAGGGCTACGTACCAGTTCTGGTTGATGAAGCGGAAGTTGACAATCTTCACCCTTGCCTCGAAGTTGGCCCAAGCATAGCCGTCGGCGAGGATGCGGTTTTGGAAGATGCCGCGGATGGAGTTTTTGCCGCCGAGGCCTTCGTTTTTAATCTGACGCAGGTAGAGGGGTGTGGTTGTCTGCTGGAGATAGAAGGGTGCGTTGCCGAAGGTCTGCTGATAGTTGATGCGGTAGCCGAGTACGAGTCGGTCGCCGATGACGGGGAAGAACTGTCGCCAAGTGGCCATAATGCGACCATAGGCCTCTGCATCACCGAAGAGTGCGGGCGAGAAGCTGGCCACAACCTCGGCGCAGTAGCCACGGGTGGGAGCTGCCTCCATATCGCGAGTATCGTATACAAGACCTGCTTTGAGTTCGAGGTGGGTACCTGCGACCTCGTTGTCGCTGATGAGTCCCGAGTCGATATACTCCTCGTAGAGCGAACGCTCATCTTTGTATTTGTCGAGCTGCACGTCGCCTGTGGTCACGTTCCAGAAGGTGATACCTGCCATCCAAGTGAGTCGGTCGGAGATGCTACCCTGCAGGTCGGCGATGCCTCGGAGCATCGTGCGGTCCATATAGTAGAAGGAGCTGTTGCTGGTCAGATCCTGATAGAGTGGCGAAGCGTAGCCGTTGAAGCCATAGAAGGGCGACATTGCCGAATCGAGGTAGGAGAGTGCGGCGGTGACGCGGAGTCCGGGGAGGAGATACTTCGAGTCGTAGAACATATGTGCGATGGTTTCTCCTTTGGTGTAGTGTGAGAGCTCCACGTTGAATTTGTGGAGATAGGTGGGGTAGGTGCTACCGTCGCCGAAGTAGAAGAAGTCACAGAGTGCTCCGTATTGGAATCCGAGGTCGGAGTTGTAGCTCACTGCGGGCAGCGGGCCGAAGTTCCAACCGGTTTTGATCTTCTCGCCTTTCTCTTGTGCGGCGGCTGCGCCGAAGAAGAGGAGTGTGCAAATGAGTGTTGCGAATAGTTTTTTCATAGTCTAATGTATAGATACTTTTTTGCGTTTTTTGACTTTGGATGTGATAGCTATTGTGCCTTTTGTCCTGCTTCCCAACGGCCTTCGTAGTAGACCGAGCCGTCGGAGTTGTACATTGTGCCTTGTCCGTGCATTTTGCCCTCGGCCCACTCGCCCTTGTAGAGCACGTTGCCGTTGGGCCAATAGGATGTGCCCTCACCGTGGCACTTATTGTTGTGCCAATTACCCTCGTAGCGGTCGCCCTCTACCATATAGTAGATGCCGAAACCTTCTCGTTGGTCGTTCTCCCAAGTACCCTCGAAGCGGTCTCCATTGGGCCAATAGAAGGTGCCCTTGCCGTGACGCTTACCCTCGCGCCACTCGCCTTCGTAGTACTTGTTGCCGTTGGTTTGGAACATAGTGCCGTTGCCGTGCCTGCGGTTGTCGAGCCACTCACCGGAGTATTTGAGTCCGTTGGCGTAGTAGATTGTGCCGGTGCCGTTGCGCAGTCCGTCTATGATGTAGCCCTCGTAGCGGTCGCCATTGGGGTATTGTACCGTGGTGTACTGCGAGCCGGAAGTTGCGTCGTAGTCCGACTCGCGGAAACTCTCGCTTATTCGGCGGCTGTTGTTGGCATTGTTGCTGTCGAAACGATAATCTTCGTTGTCCATCTGGCCATAGAGGCGCTCGGTGCAGCAGAGTGAGAGTGCAGCGAGGAGGACTAATCTTACTACGGTTTTCATATTGGCTTCGGTTGTTTAAGGGGGTGGGTTAGTATGAGTGAGGGGTGGCGTAGGCCTGCTGCGTGTGGGTGCGATTAGAGCGCCCCGAGCAGGTAGAACATTGCCACGCCGAGATAGTTGCCCAGCGCGTAGCCCACCAAGCCGATGGTCACGCCCACGACGATGATGTCTTTGTTTTTCATCGAGGCGGCAATCATTGGCACAAAGATGGGGCTGTTGATGAGTGTATTGGAGGTGATGATGGCGGTGTCGCCGTCGACCTTGAAGAGCTTGGCTCCGAGCAGAGTGAGTGCAAGCGAGCCGAAGACTACGATTATCTGGAAGAGTACGATGTAGAGTACGCCTTCGTAATTGATGGTGCGGAAGTTGGCCATAGATGCCACCACGATGGAGAAGATGTAGATGAGATACATACCTGCATCGTAGCTCTTGTCCCACCTCTTGACCTCCTTGAAGAGCGAGAAGATGAGTGCAAGGGTGGTGATGGTCAAGATCATCACTACGGTGAAGATGTGTTCGTTGTAACGTTTGGCGAGGGTGGCCACACCGAATGCGGCGGCTACGATTACGAGTGTGGTGAAGGTCACCTTTATGAGCTGCTTGATGCTCTGCTTCTTGCCGAAGTCGCGGTAGGGGTTCTTCTCCTCATACTCCGAGAGGTCTACATTGGAGTCGGAGGTGTAGATGCCTCGGCCGAGCCACTTGCGTGCGAGTTTTATGCCCACGGTCATCAGCATAACTAGGTAGACGAAGCAGACAATCATATCGAACGAGTTGAGGATGATGAATGTCGAGTTGTCCATATGGAGCATCACCTTGAGTGCTGCGAGGTTGGGGGTGCCGCCTGTGCACTTACCCATAATAGCGCCACCGATGATTTCGGCCTGTTCGCCGAGTCCGTCGCGAAGAGCCAAGAATGACACCAAGGTGGAGATGGCTACTGCGAGGACACCGATGATGGTGATTTTGAGCGATGTCTTGATGGAGAATTTCTTGAAGTTGCAGCTGTAGAGCATCATTGGCAGCGCCAGCGGGATGGCAATGGTCGAGATGGTGTCCTGAACGCCCTTGCAACCTGCGGGGATGAGGTTGAGGTTGGCCACGATGATGCCGATGATGTAGAGCAGCAATACGGGGCCTATCTTATTGAGAACCTTCCACTTATTGCAGGCCCAGAGTACGAGCGCAGGAGCAAGCAGATAGAAGAGTATGAGTCCTGCAAGGCCCACGGTCGAGGCGGGCTCGAGTGCTTTGATGGTGAATACGGGGGAGGTGTTCTCCTCGTAGGTGAAGTAGACTTCGTGTGTGCCGATGCCGTCGGTACGGAACTTCATCTCGGGGAGCAGCGTAGGCTCACCGTCGACATAGGCTTGGAGCTGCTCTTCGTGGAGTAGCTCGCCGTTGTAGGTGGCCACAAACTTGGCTGCCTTCTTGTTGTTGGCAACGATCTCGTTTGTGGAGAGGGTTACTTTGAATCCCTCGGTCGATTGCTTGGTCTGTTTTTCGGGGCCACAGCTCATAAGCGTGAGCGCCACTAAGGCCAAAAGAATACGTAGAGTTTTCTTCATACTCGAGAAACTTTAGGTGAATACTTTTACCCCGCCTCACGGTGGGGGTGTGGTTAATAAGATGAAGGGCACCGTTTTTTCTCCCGACGGCACCTTCATAGTCTGTTGTGGCGTGTAAATATAACAATTTTTTGTGAAACTATCCACTGCAATCACCAAAACTGCACACTCACCCTCTGTTGAGTGGCCAAATGGGGGCGGTGTCGAGTCCAATAAAAAAGCAGACAACCCCGTGGTGTGAGGTTGTCTGTCTCTATGGTTATTCTCTTCTGCAGTGTGCTACATCGTCAGCAGGAGGTGATAGATAGCCAGACCAAGGTAGTTGCCCATAGCATAACCGGCAAGTCCGTTGGTGATGCCCGTCACGATGACATCCTTGTTCTTCATCGTGGCCGCAATCATAGGCACGCAGATGGGCGAATTCACCAAAGTGTCGGAGGTAATGACCGCCGTGTCGGCGTCGATGCGGAATATGCGGGAGAGCAAGATGGTCACAAAGAGCGAGCCGAAGATGATGACCGCCTGGAAGATGAGGATGTAGAGGCTCTGGTGCCAATCAATGGAGGAGAGGTCGGCCATTGTGGCCATCACGAGGCAGAAGATGTAGATGATGTACATACCCGCATCGTAGCTCTTGTCCCAAGTGCGCACCTCTTTCCACATAGTCAGCAGCAACGAGAGGGTGGTGATTGAGAGAATCAGTGCCACCATAGAGATGCCGTTGCCGCCACCTGCCACGGTGCCAATGCCCACCGAGATGCCCATAATCACCACAGCAGCACCCAATACTTTGAGCAGCTGGCGCAGCGACGACTTCTTGCCGAAATCCTTATAGGGGTTCTCGTCGCAGTACTCCTCGAGATTCACTTCCTGCTCAACGTGGGCACGCTTGCCCACAATCTTGCGGGCCAACTGCACACCGCCACCCATCAGGAACATCAGGTAGAAGAACGAGACGATGAGGTTGCAGGTCGAGAGAACCACAAAATTCTCTGTGCTCAGACCGAGCATCTGTTTGACGGAGGCGAGGTTGGCTGCACCACCGGTGTACTGTCCCGTCAGGGCCGCACCCATCATAGCCGCCTCCTCACCCAGGTGCTCGCGGAAGAATCCATAGCCCACGACTACGAATGCCGCCACAGAGAGAGTGCCGATAATCAGAGCGCCCAAACTCTTGCCGAGCGAGAACTTCTTGAAGTTGCAACCAAAGAGCATCATCGGCAGCGCCAGCGGCACGAGTATAGACGAGATGGAGTCTTGGAAATCTGTGAAGGCTTTGTGCTCCTCGGGGTCGGTGGGGAAGAGTCCGATGTTGGCTACCACCACACCGAGGATGTAGAGTGTCAGCACGGGGCCGATTTTGTTGAGTACCTTCACTCTCCTGCAGACCCACAGCACGGCTGCGGGTGCGAGGATGTAGAATATTATGAGCAGTAGTTTTGCTATCATAAAACTAAGTTTAGGTTTCGTGTGGCCCACAAAGATAGTAGAAAAATGGGAAATAACGAACGTTTCGAGGGCGAAACGACTATACCTATATATAATATATATAAAGAGCCTTGCACCCTCGTTGTGGCCAAAAAAGAGGGTGAAATCCGCCGCTAACGCAAGTGATTGATAATCAGCGATGTGCTAAAAGCCGCTCAAAAAACTTTCAAAAAAGTGCAAAATTTTTTGGTGAAACGCTTGCAGGTTTCAAAAAAGTCACTACCTTTGCATCCGCAATTGAGAAACAAACCCACCGGCTGAAGAGCCTGAACCAAAAGAGAGGGCGCTGAAGAGGGTTGAAAAACGAGGGTTTGAAGATTGATTGAAAAAAAAGTTCTAAAAAATTTGGTGGTTACAAAAAAAGGTCTTACCTTTGTACCCACGTTCGCCTCAGTAAATGCGGCGATTTTTTTAGCGCCTCGCCGAAAGGCAGGCAACCGAAAACGGTTCTTTGATTTATTGGTTTAACAGAGAGAAAAAGAATGCAGAAGCAATGAAGTCTTAAGGACTTCATCAAGTTCTATTCAATTCCTTAAATGGATAATGAGGTAGTCAGGACTCTAACAATACATTATAATTTTTTTTACAATGGAGAGTTTGATCCTGGCTCAGGATGAACGCTAGCGGCAGGCCTAACACATGCAAGTCGAGGGGCATCACGAGTAGCAATACTTGGTGGCGACCGGCGCACGGGTGCGTAACGCGTATGCAACCTACCCGTAACTGGGGGATAATCCGGAGAAATTTGGTCTAATACCCCATAACACAGATGATGGCATCATTATTTGTTGAAAATTCCGATGGTTACGGATGGGCATGCGTTGTATTAGCTAGTTGGTGAGGTAACGGCTCACCAAGGCTACGATACATAGGGGAACTGAGAGGTTAATCCCCCACACTGGTACTGAGACACGGACCAGACTCCTACGGGAGGCAGCAGTGAGGAATATTGGTCAATGGACGCAAGTCTGAACCAGCCATGCCGCGTGCAGGAAGACGGCTCTATGAGTTGTAAACTGCTTTTATGCGAGGGTAAACTCAGGTACGTGTACCTGACTGAAAGTATCGCAAGAATAAGGATCGGCTAACTCCGTGCCAGCAGCCGCGGTAATACGGAGGATCCGAGCGTTATCCGGATTTATTGGGTTTAAAGGGTGCGTAGGCGGGATTTTAAGTCAGTGGTGAAAGTTTGCGGCTCAACCGTAAAATTGCCATTGAAACTGAAGTTCTTGATTGCAGTAGAGGTAGGCGGAATGTGTAGTGTAGCGGTGAAATGCTTAGATATTACACAGAACACCAATTGCGAAGGCAGCTTACTGGAGTGTAAATGACGCTGAGGCACGAAAGCGTGGGTAGTTAATCCAAGAAGAATCTTCGGCTTGAAATAATTCAAAAGCCGCTGATAAGAATCAGCT
>JAFVSJ010000050.1 GCA_017503805.1 Tidjanibacter sp. | reverse complement strand
GAACCCGTAGAATCCGGTGCAGAGACAACAACCGAGCCCACCACTACCGAGCCCGCTGAGACTGACCCGGTTACCACCGAGCCCGTTACCGAGCCCACTACTACCGAGCCCGTTACCGAGCCCGACACTTCTGAAACCGAGCCCGAAACCACCGAGCCCGAAACCGAAAAGCCCGCTGATCCCGTAACCACCTGTCTGTCCTTTGACGAGCTCGCTATGGTTCTGAACGGCAACGCTACCGGCTTCTTTACTCCCGGCCAGTCCGCAACCTGGGACGGCATTGCAAACGTAGAAGACTACAACGTCCAGTATATTAAGGTATGGGGTTGGGTAGGCTTCTTTGCTGAAGAGCTTGGCCAGTTCGGTTACCAGATTGGTGACGCTGAGCCCGTATTCGGCGACTTCCTGTTTGCTACCGAGGATGCAGTTATTGCTGCAGCTTCCGGCTCCGGCGCTAAGTCCGCTTCCAGATTCCAGATCATGATCCCCGTTGAGTACGTTGGCAGCGAGGGCATCGTTGTTAAGGCTCTGGCAAGAGACGCTGTCGGCACTGTTGAAACTCTCGTTGAGTTCACTCTGAACAAGCCTGCTAACCCCAATGCTCCCGTAGCATTCGTTCCCGCAGCTGATATGGCTGCTACCATTCCCGGTTCTCCCGGTATCAACGGCTGCACTCTGAGCGCTGATGGCAACTACGTTACCATCGACACCATTGGCCAGGGTGACCCCTACTACCAGCTGCCCATGCTCAACGGCAAGGGTCTGGTTGCTACTCACGCTGTTATTAAGTACAGATCCACTTCTACCCACACTAGATCCGAAATGTTTGTAGGCTCCGGTGCAGGCCCCAACGGTCAGGGCGACAACATCCAGTTCGATCTGACCTGCGATGGCAAGTGGAACCTCATGATCGTTGACCTGTCTGCTGTTTCCGCAGTAGCTGACGGTGTTGTCAACTATCTGCGTTGGGATCCCTTCGCAGGCGCAGGTGATGCTACCATTGACATGGCTTACATCGGCCTGTTCAACTCCGCTGAGGCTGCAGTTGCTTACGACGCTCAGTTCAAGGGCGTTCTCATCGACACTCTCAACGTTCCCACCTCCGCTTGGACCGTAACCGGCCACAGCGCTGAGATCGTTCCCGCAGAAGGCCACGGCCTCTCCGGCATGGTTGCTGCAGGCGGCGTTGCTGAAGGCGCTCTGCTGCACCAGGGTTACATCGCTCTGGGCGAAATCAACCTCGCTGAAATGTCCAAGGTAGTTATCTACTTTGGTGTTGACGGCTCTCAGGTTACCATTGATCACTACAATGCTAACCCCGCTAACCGCATCATCCTGACCTCCGCTGATCAGGCTATGACCAACTCCCCCACTGAGGACGTTGTTCTCGCTTCCACCACTTACACCGAGCTCGGTTGGGCAGTTCATGCTATCGAGATCGATCTGACCGGTGTTGACTACGCAGGTCCCGTATTCGTAACCTACGACACTCTGCCCGGCACCTTCATGCTGTTCAGCTCTGTTGAGTTTACCTACGATCCCAACTACGTTGCTCCCGAAGCTCCCGCTGAGGATCCCTACTACGCTCTGCAGATGGTTCAGGCTAAGACCGGCGAGACCCTGTACTTCACCGGCGAAATGGCTGGCGAGTATCTCGCTACCTCCACTGATCCCGCTGCTGCTGCAAAGGTTTACGTTGAAACCTCCGAGAACGGTCTAAGACAGTACGTTCTGGTTGACGGCGTTAAGAACTACATCGAGATTCACACCAACGATGCAGGTAAGGTTCGCGTTTGCCTGACCACTGAGCCTCAGTTCTACTTCGTTTTCAACGAAGAAGCTAACACTTACGTAATCAATTTCAATGAGACCGATGTTTACTACCTCGGTACCTACAATGATTTCACCACCATTGGTTGCTCTCTGATCAAGTACATCACCGGTGACAACGCTGCTAACGTTGGCGTTTCCCAGTATGTAGTTGAGTGGGTTGAATATCCTACCGTTGAAGCTCCCGAAGAGCCCGTTACTCCCAAGATCGTTGACAAGACTGCTGCAGGTATGATCAATGAGGCTTGTGACGTCATTTTCGTGAGTGGTGCAAACTACTTCACCGAAGGCGGCGTTTACGACAACCTCGCAGCTAACGGTAATAAGATCACCGTAAAGAGCGGCAATACCGTAGAATTCGCAGGTTGGATCGGCTTTAACCAGCCTATCGATCAGTTCGGTTACATCATCAACGACGGTGACTTTGTAGGCGACGACTTTGATAACCCCGCTGAAGACGCTGTCATCGGCTTTGCCGGCGAGCATGCATCCAGATATCACATCGTTGTAGCAACCGAAGGTGCACCTGCAGGTGACTACACCGTAACCTGGGGCGTAAAGCTGGCTGACGGCACCATCGTAAAGATTCACACCGTCACCGTTACCGTTGAGGCTGCTGAGTAATTCTCATTCTTAAGCAAGCATAACGAAATATTGAAAAGGGCTCTCCCTCGGGAGGGCCCTTTTTTCTATTCTGCACAATTTTCCGTTGTGATAATCGCCAAGGAAAATTTTACTTTCTTGTGTATTTCGCCAATTTTACTGTTTTTAGAAAACATTTTTTGAAAATTTATTGCAAAACTGAAATATTTATGTTAAAATGAGTGATACCTAACGACGAGTAGGTAAAATCTGTTCATGAAAGGAAAAGTATCATGAAAAAGTTACTTCTCACATTGTTGGCACTTTGCATGGTTCTGTCCGTTGTTCTGGTCGCTTGTAACGATCCTGAAGAACCCGTAGAATCCGGTGCAGAGACAACAACCGAGCCCACCACTACCGAGCCCGCTGAGACTGACCCGGTTACCACCGAGCCCG
>JAFVSJ010000017.1 GCA_017503805.1 Tidjanibacter sp. | reverse complement strand
TTGATATTCTGACTTGCACTCTCTGCACATACACCTTCAAGCGCATAGTCCCTAATTTTCATAAAGCACTCTCGGAAATCCTTATCATCGAGGTGCATCATTGCCTCCACAAAGGAGTCGTACATAACAAAACTTTTCTTTTCATTGTCTTTAATTTTTGACATTGATTGCTATTTATTTTTACAATTATTTAGAACCACGCCGACACACTCGGCGCAGTTAGACTGTGTGTCTATCAAAATATAAGAGGATAGACACACGAAGTCAAGACTTTTTTGTAAGAAAAGTTGCTTTTTCGGGGTAGTTTTCTTTCAACCACTCGATGAACTCCACAATCTTCAAGTAGTCCTCTATGAAAGTTCGATAGTCTGGCAAGTTGAGGCTCGCAAATTAGAGGCAAACCTTGAAGGTGGTTTGCCTCTAATTTTTTGCGTGTAGCTTGCCCCTCGAACCCTGCGACCCTCAAAGTCCCCCTTTGGCAAAGGGGGATTTAGGGGGAATGTAAATATGACCCAATAGGGTGCTTGAGCACCCGCGGGTTCGAGTCCCGTTTTCCGCTCGCAAATTAGAGGCAACCCTTGAAGGTGGTTTGCCTCTGGTAGTTTGCGTGTAGCTTGCCCCTCGAGCCCTGCGCCTTCTGCGCTAATCCTGCTGCAAGGTGCTCACCCTGCTTAAAAACAATAGCTTTTCTTACGAAAACATCTGCCGATGAACTATAACTCTTCGGCCAACTTTCTCTTTGCAGCCCCAAGTTAATAATGAGAAGTGGCTGAAGCGACACACGAGCTGAACCAATGCCCAAATCGCACCCCTGTTTTGACGAAACCATAATTATCACTATATTTGTGGATGGGATTCGCTGGAGTCCGCAGACAAAGACAAATAACTTAATCTCACAAACAATATGAGAGTAGCCATCTATGGTGCCGGTTCGCTCGGCACAATCCTCGGTGCTTACATCAGCAAAGGGGGCGCAAAAATAGAACTCATCAACCGCAATAAAGCCCACGTCGAAGCCCTCCAACGTGAGGGCGCAAAGGTGGTGGGTACGGTCCAATTCACACAGCCTGTTGTGGCCTATACGCCCGACGATATGAACGGCCTTTATGATGCTATCTTCTTGATGACCAAACAGCAACACAATGCCGAGGTGGTCGCTATGCTCAAGGACTATCTTGCACCCGATGGCGTGTTGGTAACATTCCAGAACGGCCTTCCCGAGGTGCAGATTGCAGAGATACTTGGAGAGGAGAGAGTGCTGGGTTGTACGGTTGCTTGGGGTGCCACGATGCAGGGCCCCGGCGTGTGCGAACTCACCAGTGCCCCCGATGCACTATCGTTCTCGCTCGGTGCAATCACTCCCAAGCGTAATAAACACTTCGACGAGGTGAAAGGGTTGCTCGAACTTATGGGTACTGTCGATGTGGAGGATAATTTCATTGGCACCCGTTGGAGCAAACTGCTCATCAATGCTTCGTTCTCGGGTATGAGTGCCGTGTGTGGTTGTACATTTGGCGAGGCGGCAGCCCCCAAGCCTTCGCGTCGCATCGTGCAGGCGCTCATCAAGGAGTGTATTGATGTCTGCCGCGTGGGAGGCATCCGCATTGAGCCCGTGCAGGGCAAGGATATTGTGAAATTGCTCGACTACAAGAGTGGATTGAAGAAGGCCATTTCGTTCTTCATTATCCCCATTGCCATCCGCAAGCACGCCAAACTCAAGGCGAGTATGCTGCAGGATCTCGAAAAGGGTAAACTGACCGAGGTGGATGCCATCAATGGTGCGGTTTCGGCCTATGGACGCAAGGTGGGATTCCCCACCCCTGTAAACGATAAAGTGGTGGAGATTATCCACAGCATCGAGCAAGGTAAGCTATCGCCAAGTTTCGATAACCTCAAACTCTTTGAGTAGAGATAGAAAAGGCTCCGAACAACTCGGAGCCTTATTTTTTTGCCTGAGCCAAACTATTTTGCGTCGTCGATTCGGTTGCGGTAGACCACGAAGCGTTGGAAGAGATACTCTGTTGAGAGGTTGAGCAGCATATTGATAGCCGTCACAAGATACTCATTCCAAAGGAGTCCCTCGGCGAGATAGTGGCCGAGCAGAGTGGTGGTGGGGGTGAAAATGCAGTAGTAGCCCAGAACCTTGAGCATCGCCACGGGCACGTTGGCTGTGGAGTGGAAGGTGAACTTGCGGTTGAGGGTGAAGTTCCAGAGGATGGATAGCAACAACGAGGGGAGATAGCAGGCGTAGTAGGGCCAGTCGGTGAGCTCGTTGAGGAGTGTGAACGAGAGTATTTGGATTATGCCTGCGCTTGCCGAGAAGAGTACAAATTTGACTACTCGCAGCAGCTCTTTCCCTTTTCCTTTTGCCATTGTTTAGTCCGTTTTATGTGTGGTTGGGTCGAGTGACAATGTTGTATTGCTCACCCAGACTCCGATTAATGTCGGACGCAAAGGTAGTTTTTTTGTCAAGATGGGAGAAAAAAGAGAGTTGATTTCTACGATGCCCAAAGTGGCAATAAAGTGGGTGAGCTAATAGTGATAACGCTTCTGTAGATGCACGAAAAAGAACGAGCAGAGTGCCACAGCCACACACTCCGCAACAGTGACCGCCCACCAGATACCATCGATGCCTACCAACAGTGGTAGCAACATTACTGCTCCGCTCTCGAAAATGAGTGTGCGAGAGAAAGATATGACGGCCGAGACGACTCCGTTGTTAAGGGCCGTAAACATAGATGAGGCGTAGATGCTGAAGCCTTGAAGCAGAAACGAAATGGAGTAGATGGTGAGAGCCTTGCGAGTGAGCAGGAAGAGTCCTTCGTCGTAGCCCACGAAGATTCTCGAAAGTGGGGTGGCCAACAGCTCGGCCAAGATGGTGAGCACTACAGCAAAGAGCCCCACAATCCTCAGGCTGCGTCGCACGACACCTCGCAGCTCGTCGTGTCGGCGGGCACCGTGGTTGTAGCTTACGATGGGTGACGAACCGATGGAGTAGCCGAGGAAGATGGATATAAATATGAATTGTATGTAGCCGACAACTCCGAATGCGGCTACCCCATCTTCACCAATGTAGCGTAGCAACTGAACATTGTAGAGCATCACCACGAGCGAAAGAGAAATCTGTGTAGCCATCTCCGATGAGCCGTTCAGGCAGGTTTGTGCTATATCGGCACCGCTCCAGCGTGTACGCCCGAGTCGCAGGAGACTCTTGTTGGGCGATGCGAGGTATGCGACGGGTAGGATTGCACCTACCACCTGACTCAAGGCAGTGGCTATGGCGGCTCCCTCAATGCCCCATCCGCAGAGGGCGATGAAGATATAGTCGAGTAGGATGTTCAGGCAGCCCGATATGAATGAGAATAGTAGGCCGAGCGAGGGGCGGTCGGCTGTGACCATAAAGGACTGGAACATCATCTGCAGGATAAATGCCGGCAGCGACAGGGAGAGTATTCGCCCGTAGCGAATCGACTCGAGCAATATTTCACCTTCGGCACCCATCAGGCGAGCTATGGGCTCAAGGAAGATGAATGCAATGATTGCCAGCACGATGCCTACGACTATGGAGAAATATATGACCAAAGAGAATGTGCGATGGGCTCGCTCTTTGTCACCCTCACCGAGTATCTTGGCCACCAGCGCACTACCACCCGTACCGGTCATAAATCCCACCGAGGCGAGAATCATCAGTAGCGGATAGATGAAGTTGACTGCTGCGAAGGGTGTCTTGCCCGCAAAGTTCGACACGAAGAGGCCGTCGACAACGCTGTAGATGGATGTGAAGACCATCATTGCTATTGTCGGCAGCGTGTAGCGCAAGAGCTTGCGAGAGTCGAAGTGGTCGGCGAGCGAGAGCGATTTTGCCATAGTTTGTGGTTGTTGGTTCTCTTTTGAGCGGCCGCAAAGATACGAAAATTGTGATGAAAATGTTGTGGGGTGGGGGAAATCCACGATTTCTTTTCTATCTTTGTGGGCTTATGAGACGATTCCTACGAAACATATTGCTCTGTCTGCTGCCGCTACTGCTTTGGGGTTGTCCCTCGGAGCGAGGAGGCGTGGAGTGGGGCGAGGTGTGCTATGCACCCCACTCGGCTCGTGGCTATGAGATTGTCGCCACGGAGGGTAGCTCCACCGTGCTGCGCATACTCTCCCCTTGGCCGGGAGCCGACGATAGGGTTGTGCGCGAACTCTTCATCTCGCGCGAAGGAGAGTGCCCACCCGAGGGCTTCGAAGGTACGGTCGTGGATGGCATCCCCGAAAGGGTTGTGGTGATGTCGTCGAGCCACGTTGCTTTCATAGATGCACTCGGACTTGCGGAGAGCATTGTTGGAGTGAGCGGTGGCGACTATATCACCAATCACCTTGTCCGCGAGGGGCTCTCCGCGGGAAGGGTGCGCGAAGTGGGCTACGATGCCAATGTCAACTATGAGGTGCTTGCCTCGTTGCGCCCCGACCTTGTCTTTATCTATGGCACAAGCGGCGAAAACGGAACTATGTCGATGAAACTCGACGAACTCTCAATACCCTATGTCTATATCTCCGACCACACCGAGACCTCGCCACTTGGCAAGAGTGAGTGGGTGGTGGCCTTTGGTGAGATTTTCGACTGCAGGAAGGGAGCAGAGGAGTATTTTGCCAACGTTGCCGAACGCTATGAGAGCCTCCGTCTGCGAGCTCTCGACTTTGAGGGCAGACCGAAGGTTATGCTCAACTCTCCCTACAAGGATGTGTGGTTTGTGCCTGCCGACGATAGCTATGTCGTACGCCTGATTGAGGATGCAGGTGGTGAATATATCTGTAAGGGTGGAGGAGGTACCCGACTCTCGCGCCCCATCAGTGGCGAGAATGCCTATATCTATCTTGCAGGTGCCGACTTTTGGCTCCACCCCAATGATGCCCGTACTATGGGTGAACTCGTGGCGGCTAATCCCAAATTTGCCTCCGTTGAGGTTGTTAGGCGTGGCGGTGTCTACAACTGCACCGCTATCTCTACACCCGCCGGTGGCAGTGACTTCTGGGAGAGTGGAGCATTGAGGGCCGACCTTGTGCTGGCCGACCTTGTGGCCATACTCCACCCCGAGGAGGTCGAGGAACAACAATTACACTACTACGAACAACTGCGATAAGACAATAGATGAATAGAAATTCGACCATACTCTTCGTCTTGCTCTCCGTAGCAACCCTGCTGCTCTTCGTTGTCGACCTTGCGGTAGGAAGTGTTGCCATACCTCTTGCGGATGTGTGGCACGGATTGCGAGGTGGGGGTGGCGATGCGACCGCTCCTGTGGAGCTTATCGTGCGCAACTTCCGATTGCCCAAGGCTGTGATGGCCCTGCTGGCAGGTGCATCGCTCTCGACGGTAGGATTGCAGATGCAGACTCTCTTCCGCAATCCGCTTGCAGGCCCCTATGTGTTGGGTGTTAGCTCGGGTGCGAGTTTGGGTGTGTCGATTATGCTGCTCGGACTCCCACTTATGGGTGTGTCGGTGGCCAACCCTTTGGTGCAGAGCATAGGTGTGGCCGGAGCCGCTTGGATAGGTGCTGCTGCCATTATGGTGGTGGTTATGGCTGTTACGGCCAGAATAAAGAATATTATGACGGTGCTCATACTCGGTATGATGTTCGGTAGTGCGGCCTCGGCGCTTGTGGAGGTTATGCAGTACCTCTCGCCCGAGGGGGCACTCAAGAGCTACGTTGTTTGGACTATGGGCTCGCTCGGCGGTGTGACACTCTCGCAACTGAAGATTGTTGTCCCCATCATTGCTGTGGGACTTCTCCTCTCGGTGCTTCTCATCAAGCCGCTCAACATATTGCTCCTCGGCGAGAACTACGCCCGCACTATGGGACTTAATATCAAGCGTACACGCTTTATGGTGACGCTCACCACGGTGATGCTTGCAGGCACTATCACAGCCTATTGTGGCCCGATTGGATTCATAGGCTTGGCTGTGCCTCACATTGCCCGTATGCTCTTCCGCGAGGCCGACCACAAGGTGCTTGTTCCTGCCACGATGCTCACCGGTACTACCGTTATGCTCCTGTGCGATATACTCTCCGCACTGCCCGGTAATGACCTCACACTACCTATCAATACGGTGTCGGCCCTTGTGGGTATCCCCGTAGTGGTGATTGTGATTTTCCGTAACCGCAAAACAATGATGTAGACTATGGCAGAGAATACGGAACGCATATATACGATTGAGTTGCACGATGTTACGCTTGGCTACGGGGAGCGTGTGCTGATGGCCGATGCCAATGTTGGTTTCGGTTGGGGTGAGCTTACTGCACTGATAGGCCGCAACGGTACGGGTAAGAGTACTCTGTTGCGTACCATCGCTGCACTCGCACGACCACAGAGTGGAGTGATTACCATTCAGGGCGACAATGTGTCCGAGCTCTCGATGCGCGAGGTGGCAAGCCGCATCTCGTTTGTGTCGACCGATGATGTGAGGGTGCAGAACCTCCACGTCTGGGATGTGGTGGCTCTCGGCAGGGCTCCCTACACCAATTGGGTGGGCCGCTTGCGAGAGGAGGATAGGGCCAAGGTGCAGGAGGCACTTGCCCTGGTCGGTATGTCTGCATTTGCCGAGGCATCTATGGAGAGCCTCAGTGATGGCGAACGGCAGAGGGTGATGATTGCCCGTGCTCTGGCTCAAGATACCCCCATCATCTTGCTCGATGAGCCCACGGCGTTCCTCGACCTGCCCAACAAATATGAGGTATGCCTGCTGCTGCGCCGCTTGGCCCACGAGCAGGGTAAGTGCATACTTTTTTCCACTCACGATCTATCGATTGCATTGGAGTTGTGCGACACGATAGCGATGATTGAAGGGGGCGAATTTCACTACGGAACTGCCGAAATGCTCATCGAAAGTGGGGCTATGCAGCGCATTTTTGAGCGCACTCAGATAGAATTTGACCGCGAAAAGGGTAATGTCCGATTAAAAAGATGAAAATTTTGCGGACAAAGTTTGCAGATTACAAATTTTTAGTTACCTTTGCACCGCTAAAAAGCTACCTACGTACAGTAGTCGGGGCCCATTCGTCTATCGGTTAGGACGCAAGATTTTCATTCTTGAAAGAGCAGTTCGACTCTGCTATGGGCTGCAAGAAAGTAAAAAAATTTAAAAATATATAACTATGGCAAATCACAAGTCATCTAAAAAGCGTATTCGCCAGACCGAGACACACAGGGTTGCGAATAAGTATTATCACAGGACAACCCGTAACGCAGTGAAGGCGTTGCGCGGTACTACCGACAAAGCTGCTGCTGAGGCTCTGCTTCCCAAAGTAGCTGCAATGTTGGACAAACTCGCAAAGAAGAACGTAATCCACAAAAACAAAGCAGCCAACCTCAAGAGCGGTCTGCAGGTTTACGTTAACGGCTTGCAGTAGTGTGCGAAACAGGTTCGCACTCTCTCGATAGAGAAGCGGACCTTATATGGTGACTGTAGCTCAGTTGGCAGAGCGTTGGATTGTGGTTCCAAATGTCGTGGGTTCGAGCCCCATCAGTCACCCGAGAGGAGTTCAATTTTGAACTCCTCTTTTTTTGTTAAAAGCGTGCCTTGCGGGTAAATTTTGTACCACCCTGCGGATAGTGTCCTCCTCATTTACTTCAGTAAACTGCGGGGCCACTACCTTGCGTGGCACAAAATTTCCTCCGCAAAACTCGCTTTTTTCCTTCATCCAAAGCGGTGTGGTGATTTTCGCACGGCCCTTCGGATAGTGTCCTCCTCATTTACTTCAGTAAACTGCGTGGCCACTACCTTGCGTGGCACAAATTTTCTTCCGTGCTGTGCGCTCTATGTTCGGCTGTGAAATATTATTTTGCCAACTGCCACATAATGAGTGAGTTGGTTGGAGGCTTGAGAGTGCGGTTTTTGCCTATTTGTCACTATCTTTGCAGTGAATAATACGATTACTACTATGCAAACCCTTTACAGGCTGATGGATAATTCCATCTTCATCATTCTATTCTTTATTAGTTGTCTGTTGGATATTGTAGATTTCTTTATCGATGGCAGTCCGCTTGAGAGTGTGGTGGAGGAGGTGAGTACCTACTTTTTCATTGCTGCCCTCCTATGGGAAGCTGTCAATTGGGCAATCGAAAGGTTTCTCAAGAAACCTATGCTCGACCCTTTTCGCGGACAGTCGTGGGTGAAACATCTCGATGTGGCACTTGCTATAATCATCGGAGCGGAGTTTCTGCTGAATGCTTTGCGACTTGTGGCCTCCGGCAAGGAGTGGGCCGTGTGGGTAGGAGCTGGAGGCATTGTGGTGATGACAATTATAGGTGTTTACGTGAGCTCTAAACTCGTTAAGCTCGTGAATGAAAAGGAGAGTGAGTTGGCTGATAATCGCAAAAACATCGAGCGACTTCGCCAGCAACTCGGTGAGAAATATAGTGGGTTGGGGGAGTTCCTGACTATGGCGAGTGCCACGGAGGGGAATCCCGAACTTTTTATGAGCCACTTCAGGGCCTTTTTCAATGTCTCCGGGAGCGATACTATGTTTGGCGATGTGACCGAAGTGGTGGACGAAGTTTGCGGCGGTGTGCTCACTCGAATTAAGAGTGAGTGCCCCGAGGCTACTCACGAAGATTTGGTTCTCTGTGGTCTTATCTGCTTGGGCTTTTCGCCTACGGCCGTAGCACTTGTTTTCGGCAACTCCAAACCGTCGAGCATCTATAATCGTCGCTATAGATTGCGCAAGCACCTCTGTATCCCCTCGGAGATGAATATTGAGACGTGGCTACGCGACCAGATGGAGTGTAATGATGGTCGGGCCAAAGCATAAATAAGCGCCCCTGCAACCTTATGATAGGATTGCAGGGGCGTTTGCTCTCTATCCCCGATGCGGCGTTGACTCAACGGCTCGGGGAGGTGGTGCTACAACTCGGTCTTCCAGAGGCCGTGGAGGTTGCAGAACTCATATACGGCGATGGGCTTACGGCCACATACGCAAACCTCTGCCTCGGGTTTGTCTTTCAGGTCAATACGCAGACCGCCATCCTCAAACTCTACATATACGAAAGCGATGTGGTGTTCGGGAAGCATAGGGTGCTCCACGCTGCCCACTTTGATACGGATGCGGCAGTCGTCTACCTTCTCCACTACGGGGAGGTGTTTCTCTTGACTTGCATCTACGGTGCCGGGGATGAGCTCGGTCATTTTCTCGCCGCAGCAGAAGGGGGTTACGCCGCCATCAACGGCTTTGATGATTACGTTGCCACAGTGGTTGCATTTGAAAAATTTGGTAGCCATAGTTATAATGTTTTTTGGTTGTTAAACTTCTTATGTCTGATTTGTTGTAACAAAGATAATACCATTTGAGCAGAAAGTCAAATCGGAAATTCCGATGGTGTATTAGGAAAAACTTATAGCGTTGGTTTGTTGGCAGTGGTTTTGAGGCGTGCATATCTATATAGGTGTGGAGCGACAGCGTACTATTTTCGTATAACTACACCCCAAAAAGATTTTGCTTTTCGGAATTTTTTGTATATTTGTGGGCTCAATTAGCGAGCGGGCCCATAGCTCAGTTGGTCAGAGCAGCGGACTCATAATCCGAAGGTCGTGGGATCATGCCCCTCTGGGCCCACCAATAAAGGCAGTCGTACCACTTGGTACGACTGCTTTTTTTTTCGTCGTGGCCGATCACACTTTTTCAATTTTGTGCTATTTTTGCGTGAACAATTACTGATGAAATAAGATTTGAAGACTATGAAAACTATCAGAGCAGCCGTCGTTGGTTACGGCAACATTGGTCGTTATGTGATTGAAGCACTTGAAGCAGCACCCGATTTTGAAGTTGCCGGTGTTGTGCGTCGTGCATCCTCAAAGATGTCTATTCCCAACTGTGACTATCCCGTCGTGAGCTCAATTGAGGAGCTTTCAGATGTGGATGTAGCCATCATCTGCACCCCCTCTCGTCTTGTTGGTGAGAGTGCCGAAAAGGTTCTTCGACTCGGCATCCCCACTGTGGACAGTTTCGATATTCACCCCGAGATCGTTTCCCTGCGTCGCAGGCTCGACGAGGTGGCCAAGGCCCATTCTACGGCTGCCATTATCTCGGCGGGCTGGGACCCCGGCACCGACTCCGTAGTGCGCACTCTGCTCGAAATCTGCGCTCCTAAGGGTATTACCTACACCAACTTCGGCCCCGGTATGAGTATGGGCCATACGGTGGCTGTCAAAGCTATCGAGGGTGTGAAAGCGGCGCTGTCGATGACTATACCTGTGGGCACAGGCATCCACCGCCGTATGGTCTATGTCGAGGTGGAGGAGGGCTACGACTTTGCGAAGGTGGCCGAGGCTGTGAAGAGTGATCCCTACTTTGTCAACGACGAGACTCACGTCAAGAGAGTCGATTCGGTAGATGCGCTGCTCGATATGGGCCACGGTGTCAATATGGTGCGCAAGGGTACCTCGGGCAAGACCCAGAATCAGCGTTTTGAGTTCAATATGTCTATCGACAATCCGGGCCTTACGAGCCAGATTTTGGTCTCGGCAGCGCGTGCTGTGTTGCGCCGTGAGCCGGGTGCATATACGATGATTGAGGTGCCTCTGATTGACTTTCTTGCGGGTGAGCGTGAGTCATTGATAGCCCACCTTGTGTAAGAGTAGCCTATGATATGCGGCAACTATAGAGTTGCCACTACGACAAATCCACTCCTTGTTGGCGTAAGGTCAACTTCGGAGTGGATTTTTTTGTGCGAGATTTTTTGGAATAATATGGATTCAATTCAGGATGGTAATTTGCCACTTCGAATGATGTAACTACTTGCAGGCGGATATAAAAAACAGAGGTCGCAATCTCTTGCGACCTCGTTTGTGGGAGTTGACGGATTCGAACCGCCGACCCTCTGCTTGTAAGGCAGATGCTCTAAACCAGCTGAGCTAAACTCCCAAAGTTTCTTAGAACTGCGTTTCATTTCTGAATTGCGATGCAAAGATAGGGCTAATTTTTATATCTGCAAATTTTTTCGGCAAAAAAATGCAACTTTTTTCAAACTTTTTTTCGCAATTTGTGTCAACTTTTTGTTAATCACCGCGATAGCTTCAAAACTATTTTTACACTTTTTTTGCCCCTTATGCTCGAGTCGTAGCCACAACCGCTGCATCGCGGAGTCCCAACCTGTGTGACACTCGTTAACGCCCCTGAAATTCTATGATGCGCCTGTCGAGAATCTCACCCCTCTCTACAATCTTTGCACCTCTCAGCACCTCGTTCTCCTCTCCCTCGATGAGCATATCTACGAATCGTTCGACCTCTTCGGCCAGAGTGCGGCTTGTGGTCTGATGGTAGAGCGAGGGGGTGTGGTCCACCACATAATGGCGGATGCCGCGACAGAGGTATGTAGGTTCGGCGATGGTCGTAGGCACCGACGACTCTATTGCGCCTGCCTTGTCGCACGAGATATCCACGATGAGTGCTCGGCGCTTCATACGGTCGAGATCCTCAATATTGATGATGTGGTCTGTGCGACGAGTGTCCCAAAGCACTGCGTTGACCACCACATCGTACTCACCGAGTCTGCTACGCAGTGTGGCCTCATCCTCCCTGCCGTAGACATCTACGTCGGCTCCCATAGCCTTGAGCACATCTGTGGCACCTCGACCCGTATTGCCACGCCCTATGACAGCCACACGAGCACCGTGGAGCAATATGCCGTGAATCATTGAGGCGTGGAGTACGGCGGCCTCACCTGCGATGTAGTTGTTGCGATGGAAGGTGTGGATGCCGTTCTCGAACATATCTTCCCACGCATAGGCGGTCAGTTTGCCCTCAATGAGTGCATCGGCAATCTCACGATTCCTGACAGCGTGGAGCCAACCGAAAACGGTCTGATTGCGCAGAGAGGGGAGATAGTCTCCATCGCCAATCTTGGCATCGCATATAACTTCGCACTTGAGCACCTCTTCGTGGTTGGCAATCTTTGCGCCGGCTTGGCGATAATCCTCGTCGGTGTAGCCTAGTGGAGAGCCGTAACCCTCTTCGATGATGACCATTTCGGGGTGTCGGAGTCGGGCTATGTTTTCGGGCAAGATGGCGCGTCGGAGTTCGTTCTCCTTGTGACTTATGGGAAAACCTATTGTTTTCATTGATTGGGAATGTGGTTGTTCGTTAGATGGTTTTATTCTCGGGGAGTTTGATTCTGCTGCCGAAGAGAAGGTCGGTTTCGGGCAGGAGGTTGGAGTCGCATCCGCTGCGAGGGAAGAAGGTGAGTTCTCCGAAGTAAATGGCACCATCTATATTATATAGGTCCACACGCAGATAGGGGATACCCTCCGAGAGTCGCGATGCTATCTCAAACATCTTGTTCATATTGCGGGGCTTGGGCACGGTGAAACCTTCGGGTGCCTCTATGCCTCGCTTGTTGTAGCGGAGCAGATTCCACTCCTTGTCGAAGAAGTAGAACTTGGTGTCGCCCGAGGCGCGGTCGTAGCAGAGCATCACATCGGTGGCATTGCCGTCGTAGCAGGAGAACTTGTAGTCTTTGAGCTCGGTGCCGCTTTCGTCGACCATATATTTCTCGGCGATGATGCGCGGACGGATGTTTTTGTAGGGCCACTCGCGGTATTTGAGGTAGTAACTTCTGTTGAGCGAGGCGGTGAGCTTGCGTGCTGCAGCCTCTCGGTCGAGTTTGCTCTTGTCGGTGCAGATTACCACGCTCTTGCTGTCGTGTGTGGTCTTGAGTACGAACTGCTCGGGCAGTTTGTCGAAATCTATCTCCTCAAACGAGTCGTAGAGTCCGAGGGTGGGGATTATGTACTCTTCGCCTATGATGGTGGCTACGTACTCCTTGGCTGCGGCTTTGTCGACCATAGCCGTATATTCGGGCTTGTGGTTGTAGACCTTGAGCCACTGTAGTTTCTCGTTGAAGGTGATGGGATTCTCGAGGTTGAGGGGGTAGCCCATATCTCGGTAGAACATCATTCTGACGTATTTGTCGTCGGCCACGGGGAAGAATTTGTGCGAACGCATCCTCATCTTGTAGAGGAAGCGCTTTATGGTGTGGTGTAGACTTTTTGCCATTAGAGTGGTGTTTGTGGTTGGAAAGAATGTTAGCAATCTCTATGCTACAAAGGTAGCCATATTTTGTCACACTCCAAAAAAATGGTTATCTTTGTGGGTGTGGAGGCCGTTGCAGACGGCCCCGCAGTTTGATTTATTGATAGGAGAACCAATATTGCATATCGAAAACTATGATTGAAATCGGAACACGCTATGTAGCTACTACCGTTGTAGATAGCACCAATGTTGCAAGCGCAGTGGGCTCGGGTGGGCTCGATGTATTTGCCACCCCCTCTATGGTAGCACTTATGGAGAAGGCCGCTATGCTGGCCGTGGCACCCTTCCTCGCCGAGGGCGAAACCACCGTAGGCGGCCATATTTCCACCTCTCACGTTGCTCCTTCGCCTATGGGGGCAACCATCGAAGCCGAGGCTGTGGTTACGGCCGTGGAGGGCAAGAAGATTGAGTTCGAGGTGGAGGCACGCTGCGATGGCAAGACGATTGGTCGCGGCACTCACCTGCGATTTGTGGTCGATGCAGCCAAGTTTTTGGCGCGTATGCTGGCCCAATAGGAAGGATTGTTTTTGGGAGGCCCAATGTGATGACACGCAGAGAGTTGTATTCGAGTGTGGAGGCTGTGGTGATTCCGCTCTATGGTGCTCGCGAGGGGGCGGCTGTAGCCGAACGTCTTTGTGAGGATTGCTATGGAGTGAGCCGATTTGCACTCACGCTCGAGCCCAATGAGAGTGTCAATTGCGATGCCGAACAATTAAAAGAGAGGTTGGACCGACTCGCTGCTGGTGAACCTGTGCAGTATGTCGTGGGCCATACGGAGTTCTACGGCCGAGAGTTTGAGGTGGGTAGAGGTGTGCTCATACCGCGCCCCGAGACCGAGGAACTCGTGGCACTTGTGGTCGGTGAGAATGATGTGCGAGGTGTGCGCATCCTGGATGTCGGCACGGGTAGCGGAGCCATTGCCGTTTCGCTTGCTGCCGAGATTAAGGAGTCAAGGGTGTCGGCTATAGATTTCTCGGCCGATGCGCTCGAAATTGCACGCCGCAATGCTGCCCGATTGGGGGTGAACGTGGAGTTTACCGAGGCCGATATTTTCGCTTGGAGTCCTGTGGCCGAGAGCCTCGATGTGATTGTCTCCAATCCGCCGTATATCCCAGAGAGTGAACGTGCTACAATGCGCGTCAATGTGGTGGAGTTTGAACCTCCTACGGCACTTTTTGTCCCCGATAACGACCCACTGATTTTCTATCGTCAAATTGCCGATGTGGCGCTTTCGGCACTCCGCCCGAGTGGCAGATTGTACTTCGAGATACACGAGACTCTCGCCGCCGAGACTGCTTCGATGCTCCGTTCTAAAGGCTACGAAGAGGTGCGCATCTTGAGTGATATGAACTCCAAACCGAGGATGATTGCCTGCCGCAAGAGAGGGTAAACAATCCAACCAGAATCTATAACTATGCCCACTGAGAGCCAAAAAACATACACCCCCAAGAGCAAAACTCCCGAACAAGCACTCGCCTCGCTGATGCGCCAATGTGCTCGTGCGGAGCGTTGCAGTGGCGATGCTCTGCGACTTATGCGCCGTTGGGGTGTGGCCGATGTAGAGGCCCGCAAGATTCTCGAAAGGCTCATCCGCGAACGGTTCATTGACGATAGCCGATATGCGGCTGCCTTTGTACGCGAGAAATCCCGACTCGGGGGTTGGGGTAGCCGTAAGATAGCAGCTGCTCTGAGGGCAAAATCTGTGGCCTCGGATGTGATAGATGAGGCCTTGCAGCAACTCTCTCCCGAGGATGATTCGGCAAGGCTCGAAGAACTGCTCCGCAAAAAGGCTGCACGCACCACTGCGCGCGATGCCTACGACCTGAAAGTCAAACTGATACGTTTTGGTGCAAGTCGAGGATTTTCGCTCGAAAAGGTGATAGATTTGGCCTCGCAAATTGCCAATGCCGAGGAAGATTAAGTAGCCCCCATCGGGTGGCTATTTGTTGAGTATGCCGAGGTGGCTCGAGAGCAACTTGGCATATATATTCACCAACTTTATTTCGCCCACAGAACTGATGCTCTGGATGCCCACAGGGGTAAATACCATCAGCTCCTCGTATTGCTCCAAATCTTCCACTTGGAGCGGCTCCTCCACGACCCTCACTCCGGCAGCATTGGCCACTCTCATCATCTGTTCGCGTTCGACAGATGGGCGAGCCCCGGCCGAGATAGGTGTTGTTACCAACTCCTGTCCTCTAACGGCAAATAGTGGGTTGTCGCCCGAGGAGAGGAGTGTGCCTGCACGATTGGCTCGTAGTGCTGTGGTGTAGCCTCTCGAGGAGGCATAGTTGTCGGCGAATCGGGCCGAGGTCATCGACACATTTGTGTGGTGTGCCTCGAAGGGCAATTCGTAGTTGGCGATGGTGGTTGTCGGGCGTATGGAGAGCAACGCATAGCCCTCATAGGGGGTTGTGGCCTCGTGGATTATAAGGCGGTCTATGGTGCCACTGCTCGAGGGTATGAAATAGATATTCAGAGTGTTGCCGCTCTCGGGATAGAGCCCGAAGTAGAGCAGGTCGTGAATTTCGCTTGCGAGTTTGTGCGGGGTGACTTCGGGTTTTAGGTCAAAGAGTTTTTTGCACGACGCTGAGGCATAGGCGAGTTTCTCGTCGAGTGCCAATGGGCGGTAACGGTAGGTGTTTATGGTGGTGTAGACCCAGTTGCGACCGAGCAGAGAGGAGGGGTTGAGTGCTGCCTCCTGCCAAGTCGTTATCTCGCCGTTGAGCGATATTTTTTCGTGACTACCCATTCTGAATTACTCGTTAGCACATCATTATCTTCATCAGCAGCTCGCGCAGGAGTTCGCCCTGATCGGCACCACCTGTTTCTATGCCTTTACCCTTCATATCATATTCTCGTATGTAGCCGAGTATGAGGAATATTTTTTTGTTCGGATAGAGCTTTGCGGCCTGCTTGTAGCCACCTATCACATAGGGGCTTACCTTGATGAGCGCAGCGAGTTCGCCGTCGCTTGCTGCGGGCATACCTTTAACCCTTGTCTGCCACTCTTTGTAGTTGATTGTGAAGAGCTTAAGAAAATGGTTGAAGAGGTTGGATGTGGTGACTACGAGTGGGTGATTTTTGGGATTGCGTGCAAAGTTGTCGGCAATCATCATTGCTCGTGCAAATTGCCTGCGACCCACCGCCTCGACCAACTCGAAGGTGTTGAAATCCTTGCTGATGCCGATGTTTTGTTCGATGTGGTCTGCGGTTATGAGCGTGGTTCCTTTGGGCAGTCGTGTGAGGAGCTTGTCAAATTCGCCTACGATTTTGGAGATGTCGGTACCCAAGTGGTCGATGACCATCTTGAGAGCCTTCTCCTCGATGGCACAACCCTTTGCACCGCGCAGGTAGGTGGCCACCCACGGTGCCAACTCGTTGTCGTAGGGGTGGGGCGACTCGAATACCACACCTTTGGCCACAGAGTGTTTGTAGAGTGCCGAACGCTTGTCGACATTCTTACCCTTGCAGGCAATGATGAGAATGGTCGATGCTACGGGCGAGGCGGTGTAGAGCGAGAGCTTGTCTATCTTGCGGAGCGAGGCGGCATCCTTGATGATGATGACCATCTTGCCTCCCATCATCGGCACCTGACGGGCGTAGTTCACGATGATACCTTCGTCGGTGACATCCTTGCCATAGATAACCAACTGATTGAAAGCCTTTTCGTGCTCTTCGAGTATGTTGTCGGCGAGCAGGTCGGTGAGTTGGTCGATGAAATATCCCTCCTCACCCATCAGCAGATAGATTGGGGCGAACCGCTTGGCGCGGATGTCGGCCACAATCTTCTCATACTGCGAGTAGGCATCTCTGAATCTTATCGCTTTTGCCATAGCCTTGAGTGGTGTTGCTCTCTATTTTTAGAGGGTTTCTTTTGTGAGTCGGAGTACGTTTTCGGTGTGTGAGGTGATTTTGTGTCGGTTGTCTATGCGACGGCCAACAACCCACACGATGTGGTCGCCGGCGGTAAGGACAAACTGACGGCTCTTCTCGGCCATCGACACCTTGTTGTCTATGAGGAAATCGCTCACCTTCTTCTCCTCGGTCATCCCGAGTGGCACAAAGCGGTCGCCATCGTGCCACTTGCGGAGGGTAAGAGGCTCCGAGAGAGTGTCCAAATCGAGGAGAGCTATGTGCTCGGGTATGCGAAGAGTCTCCACAGTGTCCACATCGAGTTTCTCTATGTAGATGACCGAACCGCCGCAGTAGACTTTCGTTTTGGAGAGGTTGACCTCCACCTCGCAGTTGTCGTTCTCCTCGATGCGTGAGATAACTATTCGACCTCGGTCTACGTATGCAACCCAATCCTTGGAGTAGAAACGCTTGCCCGTAGCGCCGGCCTTTAGTGCATCGCAGAGCGAGTCCACCACATCGCCCTTAAACCCATAGTTCTGACTCATCAGCTCGTAGATGACAAAGTGGCTCGGGAAGCCCGCATCTATGCGATCGGGATGGATGATATCCTCCCTGCCGACGTGCTCTACTGCATCGCGTGCGATTTTGTCTATGGCGTGGTTGATGAAGAGTTGTGTTTCGGTCAGACGGTCTACATTGCTCGACATTATGGAGGTGAATTGCGGCACGATTTCGCGCAGACGAGGCACTATGCCGAGCCTGATTTTGTTGCGCAGATACTTGGTCGAACGGTTAGAAGAGTCCTCACGATAGGGGATAGAGTGGTGCTTGGCATACTCCTTGATTTCGTGGCGTGAAGCAAAGAGCAAAGGCCTGATAACCTTGCCGTTGAGTACGCTGATGCCCGTCAGTCCCTTGAGCCCTGTGCCGCGCAGGAGGTTGATGAAGAAGGTCTCGATGCTGTCGTCGGCGTGGTGAGCTACGGCTATGGTGTCGTAACCCTCGTCGAGACAGAGCTCGTCGAACCACGCGTAGCGCAATCGGCGTGCAGCCATCTGCACACTCTCGCCCGTGCGTGCCATCTCGCCTTTGGTGTCGAAACGACGGTTGTAGTGGGGGATGCCGAGCTTGCGTGCCTCGGCCTCTACGGTCTGCTCATCCTCTTCGCTCTCCTCGCCTCGGAGGCAGAAGTTGCAGTGAGCCACAGCCACATTGTAGCCGGCCTCCACAAAGAGGTGCATCATCACCATAGAGTCCACACCGCCGCTGACAGTCAGTATTATACGGCTGTCTGCAGTGGCGAGCTTGTGGTCCGCTATGTACTTCTGAAACTTTTTCGAAAGAGTCATTTTCTGTGTCCTAACTATAGAATGTTTACCTCGGGGCTGATCTCTACCCCGAATACCTCATAAACCTCTCGGCAGATGCGCTCGGCGAGGGTGACTACCTCATCTCCTGTGGCACCTCCGAGGTTAACCAAAACCAATGCCTGTTGGGTGTGCACGCCGGCACGCCCTATGTTTTTGCCCTTCCATCCCAAGTGGTCTATCATCCAGCCTGTGGCTATCTTGAGTTTGTCGGGCTCACCCGCAACCTCATAGATGGGCATAGCGGGATAGCGCTTGCGCAACTCCTCCACGAAGGTGCGCGGAAGGATGGGATTCTTGAAAAAACTACCCGCATTGCCAATCACCTTGTGGTCGGGCAACTTGCTGCTGCGGATGCGGATGACGGCCTCACGTATGACCATAGGGGTAAGCTCTGCACCGCACTTTTCCACCTCGGGACGGAGTGTGCCGTAGTCGAGCTTGGGTGCCGGGGTGGAACTCAATCGGTAGACTACGGCTGTGATGATGGCCTTACCTGCGAGGGCGTGTTTGAAGATGCTGTCGCGGTAGCCGAATTGGCACTCCTTGCAGTCGATACACTTTAACTCAAAATCCTCAAGGTCGAGATACTCCACTCGCTCGATTATATCTTTGGCCTCGGTGCCGTAAGCGCCGATGTTTTGCACTGCCGACGAGCCTACACTGCTCGGTATGGCCGAGAGATTCTCTGCTCCCCAAAGGCTACGCCTGCAACACTCTTCGACCACATTGTCCCACACCTCACCTGCAGCTACGCGGAGAAGAGTGTGGAGGTTGTCGGAGCCCTCAATAGTCTCCATACCCTTGGCTACGCATCGAATGATGGTGCCACGGAAATCTTTGGTGAAGAGCGTGTTGCACCCTTCGCCGAGGATGGCCCACTGCTCACCGTTGCGCAGAAAGTTGCCGCCTTCGCCTCGGAGGTAGTTGGCCAACTCTTCGGCCGAATCCCACTCGATGAGTCGGTCGGCCTTGGCCGGAGTGGCAAAGGATGCCAGATGCGTGAGGTCTATGTTATTGCTCAGTCTAATCATATCGAACCACAAAGTTAGTTATTTTTCGTTGATTTGTAGCTGTGTGTGCCAATTATTTGCGGGGAGTACAAAAATGAAGTAAAAAGATGGCAGCAGACTTTGAAAATCGGATTAATGCTATTAACTTTGGCGGATTAATTTTTATAAAATTAAAACAGACTAAACAGACTACTCCTTAACTATCCTAAATCACCGCACTATGTTTACCGAAAAAGACCTTGCACAGATCGAAAAACACGGACTTCTACTCGAGACCGTAGAGAAACAAGTGGAGAACTTCCGCAACGGATTCCCCTTCCTGAAAATCATCCGTTCCGCCCGAGTAGGCGACGGCATCCTCGCCGTAGATGACCAGATGGCAGCAGCCCTGCGTGCCGATTACCGCGAGGCTCAAGGTAAACTCAAAATAGAAAAATTTGTCCCCGCCAGCGGCGCTGCCACCCGAATGTTCAAGGATCTCTTCGCTTTCGTTGAGAGCCAGCAGATGAATCCCGTGGTAGAGAAGTTGGCAGAGAATATCGACCGTTTCGCATTCGCAGAGAAACTCCGCGAGACTGTCGCACCCGATGCCCCCATCGTGGAGGTTGTGAAGGCCATTGTAGGCGAGGGACTCGAGTATGGTTCCAAACCCAAGGGCCTTCTTCTTTTCCACAATTACCTGACCGGCCCCCGCACTCCTTTTGAGGAGCATCTGGCCGAGGGTGCAATGTATGCTTCGAGCAAGGGTGAGGTCAATATCCATTTCACCGTTTCGCCCGAACACGTGGAGGGCTTCAGCTCGCTCTTCGAGAGTGTCAGGGAGCGTTATGAGAATCGCTACGAGGTGAAGTATAATATCTCTATGTCGGTGCAGAAAAGTAGTACCGACACCATCGCTGTCAATGAGGATTGCACCCCCTTCCGTGAGGCAGATGGCAGCCTGCTCTTCCGTCCTGCAGGTCACGGCGCTCTGATTGAGAATCTCAACGATATAGATGCCGACCTCATCTTTATCAAAACTATCGACAACGTGGCCCCCGACCATCTCAAGGCCGACACCATCAAATACAAGGAGGTGTTGGCAGGCCTGCTCGTAAATATTCAGGCAAAGGTGTTCGGCTATATGGAACAACTCGACAGGAACGAGGCCGACCTTGCAGAGGTGAAGAGGTTTGTTGAGGAGGAACTTTGCGTGGTGCTTCCCGAGAGCGTTAAGACACTTGAGGGTGATGCACTCAAAGAGGCGCTCCGTAAGGTGCTTGACCGCCCCTTGAGGGTGTGCGGTATGGTGCGCAACGAGGGTGAGCCCGGTGGTGGCCCCTTCTGGGCCGAGGGAGCAGATGGCAGTGTGGCACTCCAGATTGCCGAGTCGTCGCAGATAGCACCCGAACAGAAGTGTCTGATGTCGGAGGCTACCCACTTCAACCCCGTAGACCTCGTCTGTGGTACGCGCAACTACAAGGGTGAGAAATATGACTTCCGCCTCTTTACAGACCCTGCGACCGGTTTCATCTCGAGCAAGTCGAAGAGTGGCCGTACACTCTTGGCGCAGGAGTTGCCCGGATTGTGGAATGGTGCTATGTCGTCGTGGAATACCCTCTTTGTGGAGGTCCCCATCTCGACCTTCTCGCCCGTGAAGGTTGTGACAGACCTGCTGCGCAGGGAGCACCAATAGGAAGATGAAAGTAATATCAAAACATATTCAAATATAAAAACAGAGTAAAAGCAAAACAATGGAAAACAAAAAATTGCAGGAGCTGACCGAGAAACTCTACGTAGAGGGACTCTCGAAGGGCCGTGAGGAGGCCGAGCGTATGGTAACCGAAGCCGAGCAGAAGGCTGCCGCCATCGTGGCCGAGGCCGAGCAGAAGGCTGCCGAGATTGTGAAAGCCGCCGAGCAGAAAGCCGCCGAACTCAAGAAAAACAACGAGACCGAGATGACACTCGCAACCCGTCAGGTTGTGGCTGCTCTGAAGGAGAATATCACCAACCTCGTTGTGGCCAAAACCGCCGCACCCGCTGTTCACGCAGCGTTGCTCGATGTGGATTTCGTCAAGGAGATGTTGCTTGGCGTAGCTCGCGGTTGGAATGGCGAGGGTGTGGCTCTCGAGGCTATCCTCCCCGCAGAGATGAAGGCCAAATTCGATGCCGAGGCAGAGGGCGCAGCCAAAGCGCTTCTCGCAGAGGGTATCGAGGTCGGATACTCGGAGAAGGTTAAGAGCGGTTTCAAGGTTGCTCCCAAAGATGGTGGCTACTACATCAGCTTCACCGAGGAGGACTTCAGCGCTCTGCTGGCCGAGTATATGAAAGAGAAAATCACCAAGATGCTCTATTAGTAAACAATAGTACAAACAATCACTATTGAACTATGGCAAAAAATTATTACTGCCTTGTTGCCGGTCTCAGGGAGTATACTCTCGATGGCGACACCAAAGGGTTCGATGCGAGGGAGGTGATCGACGAGATTGCTGCCGAGTTGTCGAGCGAGGATAGTCGCGCTCTGAGGGGTTGGATGCTCTTCCACGATGTCTGCAACTTGGTGAACCTGCGCAGCGGCAGGGAGGGTTTTTCTACTCTCGGTAACTTCTCGCGCGAGGAGTTGGCCGAGCAAGCCCAGGAGCCTGCACAGTTGCCACGCGAATTGGCAGAGGTAATAGAACTCTTTGCCGAGGTGGAGAGGGGAGAGGTAGATGCCGACGACCCGAGGCTCGTTCGCATAGATACCACTCGTTCGTTCGCCTCGCAGATTTATGCCGCCTACTACCGCTATTGTGCCAAGAGCCGTTGCCGCTTCTTGAGGGAGTGGAGCGAGGCCGATAGGAATCTGAGGAATATCACCGCCGCCCTTACCGCAAGGGAGAAAGGGCTGACTGTGGCCGACTATATGGTTGGTGGAGGAGAGGTAGTGCAGCAACTCTCGCGCTCTTCGGCTGCCGATTTTGGCCTGAAGGGTGAGTTCGGCTACATCGATGCACTCATTGGTGCTCTCGGTGAGAATGAGAATCTGCTCGACAAGGAGCACCGCATCGATATGATACGCTGGTCGCTCTCGGAGGAGCTTGCTACATTCGACTACTTCAATATAGGATTCCTGCTGAGCTATATCGTGCGCCTCGGTTTGGTACACCGATGGGCAAGGCTCGATGAACAGAGGGGCAAAGAGATGTTCCGCAAGTTGGTTGATTCGCTCGGAGCTACCGATAGGATCGCCGAGGCCGAGCGTCACTTCTCGGAGGAGTAGGAGAGAGCAAAGAGTAGGATTCTACCCCGTGAATAGGATTATTCAAAAAACGAAACAAAAATAACGATAAAGATTACTGATGAAAACAACAGGTAAAGTACAAGGTATTATCTCCAACATCGTGATTGTGCGTACGGAGGGTGCTGTGTCGCAGAACGAAATCTGCTACATCACCATCGGTGGCGTGAAACTGATGGCAGAGGTAATTAAGGTAATTGGCAAGGATGCCTATGTGCAGGTATTCGACTCGACCCGTGGTCTGAAGATTGGTACCGAGGTGGAGTTTGAGGGCCATATGCTCGAGGCTACTTTGGCTCCGGGTATCATCTCGCGCAACTACGACGGTCTGCAGAACGACTTGGAGCGTATGGAGAGCCTCTTCATTGAGCGCGGTACGCAGACCGACCCCATCGACTTCGAGAAACTTTGGGAGTATAAACCTCTTGCCAAAGTGGGCGATGTGGTTACAGCAGGCGATTGGCTTGGTGAGGTTAAGGAGTTGTGGGTTGCCCACAAGATTATGGTTCCCTTCGTGATGGAGGAG
This sequence comes from Tidjanibacter sp., assembly GCA_017503805.1. Classification (GTDB taxonomy): domain Bacteria; phylum Bacteroidota; class Bacteroidia; order Bacteroidales; family Rikenellaceae; genus Tidjanibacter. The sequence goes on along the minus strand of JAFVSJ010000017.1, from coordinate 121,574 downwards.
AGCTATACCGTCAAGTCGCTCAAGGAGGCCGGTGAGTATAATGTGAACACCGTTGTGGCTGTGTTGACCGATGCCAAAGGCGTTGACCACGAGGTGACAATGGTGCAGAAATGGCCTGTGAAGAAGGCCATCAAAGGCTATCTGTCGAAACCCCGTCCCAGCCGCATTATGGAGACCGGTGTGAGGGCTATCGATACCTTCAACCCCATTGCCGACGGTGGTACGGGCTTCATTCCCGGCCCCTTTGGTGCAGGTAAGACAGTGCTTCAGCACGCCATCTCGAAACAGGCAGAGGCAGACCTTATTATTATGGTAGCTTGCGGTGAGCGTGCAAATGAGGTTGTGGAGATCTTCGCAGAGTTCCCCCACTTGGACGACCCCCGTACGGGCCACAAACTTATGGAGCGTACGACCATCATCTGCAACACCTCCAATATGCCCGTTGCAGCTCGTGAGGCATCGGTTTACACCGGTATGACCATCGCAGAGTACTATCGTGCTATGGGCTTGAAGGTGCTTCTGCTGGCCGACTCGACCTCGCGTTGGGCACAGGCACTGAGGGAGATGAGTAACCGCCTCGAGGAGCTTCCCGGTCAGGATGCATTCCCTATGGACCTCTCGTCGATTATCTCGTCGTTCTATGCAAGGGCAGGTCTTGTACACTTGCGCGGCGGTGCAACCGGTTCGGTAACCTTCCTCGGTACAGTGTCGCCTGCGGGTGGTAACCTGAAGGAGCCCGTGACCGAGTCGACCAAAAAGGCCGCAAGGTGTTTCTATGCACTCTCGCAGCAGCGTGCTGACTCGAAACGCTACCCCGCTATCGATCCTCTGGATAGCTACTCGAAATATTTGGAGTATCCCGAGATTGTGGACTACCTCGATGACCATATCGAAGAGGGCTGGGTTAAGAACGTTATGGAGGGTAAAACCCTTGTCCGTAGGGGTAAGGAGGCTGCCGAGCAGATCAATATCCTCGGTGACGACGGTGTGCCCGTTGAGTACCACGAGATGTTCTGGAAGAGCGAGTTGGTTGACTTTGTGATTTTGCAGCAGGATGCTTTCGACGATATCGATGCCAACTGCCCCATCGAGCGCCAGAAATATATGTTCGACTTCGTTATGGAGGTGTGCCGCAAACAGTATGGCTTCACCGACTTTGAGGAGTGCTCGGCATTCTTCAAGAATCTGATTAACCTCTTCAAACAGCTCAACTACACCGTATGGCAGAGCGAAGAGTTCGCCAAATATGAGTCGGAAATCAGAGCTATTGTTGCAACCAAATAAAAGGAGGAGAGAGATATGACAACAAAAGCATTTCAGAAGATATATACCAAGATTGATAACATCACCAAGGCAACCGTGACCTTGCGTGCTACGGGTGTGGGCAACGATGAACTCGCAACCGTAGGTGGCCACCTCGCTCAGGTGGTGAAAATTATGGGCGATCAGGTTACTTTGCAGGTGTTTGAGGGTACCGAGGGTATCTCTACCGATGCCGAGGTGCTCTTCCACGGCGTGCCCCCCACCTTGAAAGTGGGTGACGGCCTGGCAGGTAGGTTCTTCAACGCCTATGGCGAGCCTCTTGAGGGTGGCGCACCCGTCGAGGGCGAGGAGAGGGAGATTGGCGGCCCTACCGTTAACCCCTTCCGTCGTCGTCAGCCTTCGGAGCTGATTGCCACCGGTATTGCAGGTATCGACCTTAACAATACCATCGTTTCGGGCCAGAAGATTCCCTTCTTCGCCGACCCCGACCAGCCCTATAACCAGGTTATGGCCAACGTGGCTCTGAGGGCGCAGGCCGATAAGATTATCCTCGGTGGTATGGGTATGACCAACGATGATTTCCTCTACTTCAAGAACTTGTTTGAGAATGCAGGTGTGCTCGATAGGATCGTATGCTTCGTGAACACCACCGAGAATCCCCCTGTGGAGCGTCTGCTCGTGCCCGATATGGCACTGACCGCTGCAGAGTACTTCGCAGCCGACAAGGGAGAGAAGGTGCTCGTACTGCTTACCGATATGACTCTCTATGCCGACGCACTCGCAATCGTGTCGAACCGTATGGATCAGATTCCCTCGAAGGACTCTATGCCCGGCTCGCTCTACTCCGACTTGGCGAAGATTTACGAGAAAGCCGTGCAGCTCCCCTCGGGTGGCTCGATTACCATCATCGCTGTGACAACCCTCTCGGGCGGCGACATTACCCACGCTATCCCCGATAATACGGGTTACATTACCGAGGGTCAGCTCTTCCTGAGGAACGATACAGATACCGGTAAGGTTATCGTTGACCCCTTCCGCTCACTTTCGCGTCTGAAACAGCTCGTTATAGGCAAGAAGACAAGGGAGGACCACCCTCAGGTGATGAATATGGCTGTACGCCTCTACTCCGATGCTGCAGGTGCAAAGACCAAACTCGAGAACGGTTTCGACCTTTCGGACTACGATGAGCGTGCACTCAAGTTTGCCAAGGAGTACTCCGATAAACTGCTCTCCATCGATGTGAATATCGACATCACCGAGATGCTCGACACTGCTTGGAGCCTCTTTGCCAAGTACTTCAAGAAGAGCGAGGTTTCGATTAAGGCCGAGCTCGTGGAGAAATATTGGAAAGAGTAAGTGGGCTGCCAAGAAGGGCAGTTGACAAACTGACAAAGAAATAGAAAACCATTCTATAAACAGTTATTAGATGGCAATTAAGTTTCAATATAATAAGACATCGCTCGGCGAACTCGGCAAGCAACTCAAGATGCGCCAAAGGGCACTCCCTACCATCAAGAGTAAGGAGTCTGCTTTGAGGGTTGAGGTCTCGGCCGCCAAGGTCAAGGCGGAGGGGTATCAGCGACGCATCGAGGAGTTGATGGCCAGGTATGACTATATGGCCGCCCTGTGGGGCGAGTTCGAGAGCGACCTTCTGGAGGTTAAGGATGTCGTGCTGGGAGTCAATAAGATTGCCGGTGTGAAGATTCCCTCGCTCAAGGAGGTCATCTTCGAGCAGCGTCCCTACGACCTCTTCTCTTCGCCTGCGTGGTATGCCGACGGAGTGGAAGTGCTCAAGGATATTGCACGCTTGGGCATAGAGTTCGAGGTATTCCAGAGGCGCACCGAGCTGTTGGACCGCGCTCGTAAGAAGACCACCCAGAAGGTGAATCTCTACGAGAAGGTGCAGATTCCCGGTTACGAGGATGCTATCCGCAAGATTAAGCGCTTCCTCGAGGACGAGGAGAACCTCTCGAAGAGTGCGCAGAAGATTGTTAAGACCAAACACGAACAAAACCCCACCGAAGAGTTATGATAGTAAAGATGAACAAATATACTCTTGTGCTTTATCATAAGGCGCAGGAGGAGTTCCTCTCGAGATTGCAGGAACTCGGTGTTGTGGATATCACAACCGGCGGATGGGAGCCCAACGAACGCGAACGTGAGGTGCTCGGCGAGATTGAGGCCCACAAAGCTGCAGGCGAGGAGTTTTCGGCACTGAAAAAGAATCCTCTCTATGCTGGCGGTCAGCCGTTCGCTTCGGGCGAGGAGGCCTATGAGAACTACAAGAGAGCTTCGAGCCGCATAGAGAGCCTTACGGCACAGATTGCCAAGGCCGAGAAAGAGGCCGAAGAACTCTCTATGTGGGGAGATTTCTGCCCCGAGACGGTAGCACGTCTTGAGCAGGAGGGTATTCTGCTGCACTTCTACTCTTGCTACTCCAATGAGTATGCACAGGGGGTGAAGGAGTGGAGCGAGAACTACACCGTGGAGCCCATTACGGAGCATAATGGCACCACCTACTTTGTGGCCGTGAGCCGTAAGGGTGAGCCTATGCCCCAAATTGATGCACAGATCGTGCGCACTCCTATACTTAACGCCGAGGGCAAGAGAAAGGAGATTGCTGCCCTTGAGGCCGAGCTGGCAGAGTGGAATGGAGTGATGGCTCGCTGCGTTGCCAGCGAGGAGCTCATTGCCGACCACGCCAACGGACTCAAAGACGAACTGCAGTTCAGTCAGGTGAGCCGCAGTGGTGAGGGTGAGGCCGACGGTAAACTCATCGTACTGCAGGGCTGGGCACCCGAGGCAAATGCTGCCGAGGTGGATGCTATGCTCGATGGCGAGGGAGATGTGCTCTATGTGAAGGAGAAACCGACTATGGAGGATGATACCCCTGTGAAACTCAAGAATGGTTGGTTCGCCAAACCTTTTGAGTTTATCGGAGACTTCTATGCTGTGCCCAAGTATGGCACGATGGACCTTACGAAGTATTTTGCACCTTTTTATATGCTCTTCTTCGGCTTCTGTATTGGCGATGCGGGCTATGGTGCCACCTTCTTCCTGATAGGTCTGTTTATGTATCTGAAGAAGATGAAGGGTATGGGCCTGATTTCGCAGCTGGTTATGTGGCTGGGTGCGGCTTCGGTACTCTTTGGCCTGTGCGTAGGTAACGTTTATGGCGTGTCGCTGAGGGAACTCGGTGTGCCCGAGTGGTACCACAATGCGCTCCAGACCATCAACGACCAACTCTTCTATATCGCTCTCGGATGCGGTATCGTGCAGATTATCTTTGCGCTGATTCTCAATGTGATCAATACGACGATTGCCTACGGATTTAAGTATTCGTTTGGCACTCTTGGATGGCTGATTATTTTGGTAGACTGCCTGCTGGCATTCCTGCTCCCGATGGTTGGTGTTGAGAGCTTCTCGTTCTCGTCGCCCGTTTGTTTGGGAATCTTGGGCGTTGGTGCGGTGCTTATGCTGCTGCTCAATAACCCCAATAGGAATCCGCTGGTGAACTTTGGTTCGGGCTTGTGGGATACCTACAATAACCTCACAGGTCTGCTGGGCGACGTGCTGAGCTATGTTCGTCTGTTTGCCATCAGCCTTTCGGGTGGTGCGCTTGCTGTTGTTTTCAACGACTTGGCGGGCAGCCTTGCACCCGATACTCCTGGCCTGCGTCAGTTGGTTATGTTCCTGATTCTGGCCTTTGGTCACGGTATCAATATCTTTATGTCGGCCATTGGTGCGTTCGTACACCCGATGCGTCTGACCTTCATTGAGTTCTATAAGAACGCCGGCTTTGAGGCCGCAACGAGGGTTTATACCCCCTTCAAAAAGCTTAAAACAAACAAATAATAATTAACAAACTAAAAACTTTTTACAATTATGAACATTATTCTTGCTTACATCGGTGTAGTATTTATGGTTGCACTTTCCGGTATTGGTAGTGCTTACGGTACCTCTATTGCTGCAAATGCCACCATCGGCGCTATGAAGAAACGTATGAACTCGTTCGGTCAGTCGATGATTCTTTCGGCTCTTCCCGCAACTCAGGGTCTTTATGGCTTTGCTGCGTTCTTCTTCGTGCAGAACTACCTCACCGATGGTATTTCGCTTATGCAGGCAGCTGCCATCTTCGGTCTTGGTCTTACCGTAGGTTTCGTATGTCTCCTTTCGGCTATCCGTCAGGGCCAGATTTGTGCTAACGGTATCGCAGCTATCGGTAGCGGTTACGATGTTATGGGTAAAACCCTGCTTCTGGCCGTATTCCCCGAGCTCTATGCAATTATCACCGTTGCTGTTACCTTCCTTGTAACCGGTCTTATGGGCCCCGTTATGTAATTTGAGATAAGTAACTGCAAACCAAAACCCCGAGATTCAATTCCGAATCTCGGGGTTTTTTGTGCCCGTTGCAATAGATGCAGGCGGGATGGTTGAGGAAGCCTGCCCCTACTGCTTGTGGATGAGCTTCACACTGCGACGGATGAAGGCGGTGAGATTCTCACCCTTGAGCATACCGTTGGAGAGGAGTGCAAGGTCGATGAGTTGCTTAACGAGAGGATTGTTGCGACCACTCTCTCGGAGCATCTCGCTGCGCTGCTGACGGAGGTCAGTAGCCTTACGACTAAGCTCGTCGCGCTGGCTTTTCTCCTCTACGGAGAGCTCGTCATCTTTCTTGCCCTCGGTGAGTTTCTCGAGCGAGGAGAGCTGATTCTCCACGCTGGCAATCTTCTTGTCCGTTGATGCCACCTTCTCGCCGCAATCTTTCTCTACCTCATCGAGAATCTCTGCCACGAGGGGATGGTTGCCGTTTACGGCTATGGTGTAGCTGTCGGGCATCTGTGCGTAGAATTGGCTCATACCGCCTCCGCTTGTTTGTGCCATCTCCTTCATACGACGCATAAACTCGTCGCGAGTGATGGTGATGGGGTCCTCTTCGGCATCCATTGCCTCGAACGAGATGCTGTAGTGAATCTTCTCTTCCTGTGGCAGTTGACTCTCAAATACGGGGCGCAACATCTCCTGTTGGTCGGTCGTAAGAGCGAGTTTGAGAGAGTTCTCTTTCTCGATGAGCTTCTCTACGACATTGGAGTCTACACGCACGAAACGGCACTTCTCGTTCTTGCTCTCAAACCAACTGATGAAGTGGCTGTCGAGTGGACCATCCATCAGGAGTACGTCATAGCCTTTTGACTTGGCGCTCTCCACAAAACTGTGTTTGTCCTCGATGGAGTCGGCATAGAGATAGATGAGGTTGCCGTTTTTGTCGGTCTGGTTGTCGGTGATGAGAGTTTTGTACTCCTCGAAGGTGAAATACTTACCCTCGCTGTTTTTGAGGAGCGTGAATCCCTGTGCCTTCTCTGCAAATTTCTCATCGGTGACAATGCCATACTCGATAAATATCTTCAGATCATCCCACTTGCTCTCATAATCGGGACGCATCGTGTTGAAGAGCTCCTGCAGACGGTCTGCCACCTTGCGGGTGATGTAACCCGAGATTTTCTTCACATTACTGTCGCTCTGCAGGTAGCTGCGCGAAACGTTCAGAGGAATGTCGGGCGAGTCTATAACGCCGTGAAGGAGTGTGAGATACTCGGGTACGATGCCCTCCACCGAGTCGGTCACATAGACCTGATTGCAATAGAGCTGGATGCGGTTCTTCTGCACCTCGAAGTTGTTGCGAATCTTGGGGAAGTAGAGGATACCCGTCAGGTTGAATGGGTAGTCGATGTTGAGATGGATGCAGAAGAGAGGCTCTTCGGCAGTGGGGTAGAGCTCCGAGTAGAACTCTTTGTACTGCTCCTCGGTGATTTCGCTGGGCTTGCGGGTCCAGAGGGGGTCGGTGTCGTTGATGACATAGTCGGCATCGGTGTCGACATATTTGCCATCCTTCCACTCCTGCTGCTTGCCACAGACAATCTCAATGGGGAGAAAGCGGCAGTGCTTCTTGAGCATCTCTCGGATGCGGGTTTGGTCGGCAAACTCGAGCGAGTCCTCGGCCAGGTGCATAATGATGTCGGTACCGCGCTCACGCTTGGTGTCGCTCTCGGAGAGTGTGTACTCGGGGGTGCCATCGCAACTCCAGAGTATGGTAGGCTCCTCACTGCGATAGCTTTGGGTGCGAATCTCCACCTTGCTGCTGACCATAAATGCCGAGTAGAAACCCAGACCAAAGTGGCCGATGATGGGCTGATCTTTGTATTTCTCCATAAACTCTTCGGCCGAGGAGAAGGCAATCTGGTTGATGTATTTGTCTACCTCGTCGGCACTCATACCAATGCCGTTGTCCGACACGGTGATGGTTTTGGCCTCGGTGTCTACTGCCACTCTCACTTTGAGTGTGCCAAGTTCGCCATCGTATGCGCCACCCGAAGCTATGGTACGCATTTTTTGGGTAGCATCTACTGCATTTGCCACGATTTCGCGCAGGAAAATCTCGTGGTCTGAATAGAGGAATTTCTTGATTACGGGAAAGATGTTTTCAGTTGTTACTCCGATAGTTCCGTTTCTCATAGTTATGTTGTTTTTTTGGTTTTTGTTTCGTCACTACGGCCTTACTTGGAGCAAAGTGTGTGCCACGCAAAAAGGACTGACATTTTGTCAGTCCTTTTTGCAATATGGCCTTGTCTGCGGCCTGCTGTTATGTCGGCTCGACAGACGGCCTAATATGTCGGTTGGTTACTATTCTTCGCTTGCGAATAATTAGAAACCTTTGCCGATGCCGATGAAGTCCTCTGCCTTGAGCGAAGCACCACCGATAAGACCACCGTCTACATTCTCTTTGGCAAAAATCTCGGCTGCATTGGTAGGTTTGCAGCTGCCACCGTAGAGAATAGCGGTCTGCTCTGCTGCTGCACCAAACTTCTCGGCCAGCACCTTGCGAATGTAGGCGTGAATCTCCTCTGCCTGCTCTGCGGTAGCGGTTTTGCCGGTACCGATGGCCCATACGGGCTCGTAGGCGATAACGAGGCTTGCAAACTGCTCCTCGGTGAGGTTGAATACTACCTCCTCAATCTGAGCTTTCACTACCTCGAAGTGACGCTCTGCCTCGCGCTCCTCAAGGCGCTCACCCACGCAGTAGATGGGGGTAAGGCCGTTGGCGTAGGCCTGAGCCATTTTTTTGTTGAGAGTCTCGCTGGTCTCGCCGTAGTACTCCCTGCGCTCGCTGTGGCCAAGGATTACATACTTCACGCCGAGCGAAGCAATCATCTCTGCGCTCACCTCACCGGTGTAGGCACCTTTTGCCTCTGCTGCGCAGTTCTGTGCGCCTACAGCTACTCGGCTGCCGGCTGCTGCCTCTGCTACCTGTGCAAGGTGGGTGAAGGGAGGGCATACGATGAAGTCTACACACTCGCAAACCTCTGCACTCTTGGCGATTACATTCTTAACTAACTCTAAACCTTCTGCGGGAAGGGTATTCATTTTCCAGTTACCCGCTACAATCTTCTTTCTATTCATAATATGATTAATATGTGAAATCATTGATACTCTGTTTAATTAGCCAACCCACTGCTTAACCTCATCCATAGTGGGATTCTTCAGACCGAGTTTGTTCTTCTTGTTGAAGCCGCAGAGGTCGTTGAAGAGTTTGCCGGCAGAGAGCTTCTGCAACATCTCTACCTTCACGAAACTCATCTTCTGCAACACAGGAATCCACTCTGCGGGGATGCCTTTTTCGATATATTTCTCGTCGGAATCTTTCTGCGAGCCTTTCTCGGGTTTCATCTGGGGGAAGAGAAGCACATCCTGAATGGTCTGCTGACCGGTCATAAACATAGTCAGACGGTCGATGCCGATACCCATACCCGAGCAGGTGGGCATACCATATTCGAGTGCCCTCACGAAGTCCATATCTATGAACATAGCCTCGTCGTCACCCTTCTCCGAGAGGCGCAACTGCTCTTGGAAACGCTCATACTGATCGATGGGGTCGTTGAGCTCCGAGTAGGCGTTGCAAAGCTCCTTACCATTCACGAAGAGCTCGAAACGCTCGGTCAGGTCGGGATTGCTACGGTGACGTTTGCACAGAGGCGACATCTCGATGGGGTAGTCGGTGATGAAGGTGGGCTGAATGAGGTGCTCCTCGCAGTAGGTGCCGAAGATGGCATCGATGAGTTTACCTTTACCCATTGTGTCGTCAATCTCCACATTGAGCCTCTGGCAAGCCTCCCTAAGCTGCTCCTCGCTCTGTCCGGTGATATCGTAGCCGGTCTTTTCGAGGATTGCGTCGGTCATCGAAAGACGACGGAAGGGGGCTTTGAAGGAGATGTTGTTGCCGGCGATGTTGACCTCGTTGGTGCCGTTTACGGCCACGCACACCTTCTCAAGCATCTTCTCGGTGAACTCCATCATCCAGAAGTAGTCCTTGTAGGGAACATAGATCTCCATACAGGTGAACTCGGGGTTATGGGTGCGGTCCATACCCTCGTTGCGGAAGTTGCGCGAGAACTCATAGACACCATTGAAACCGCCCACGATGAGTCGTTTGAGGTAGAGCTCATTGGCGATACGCAGATAGAGATCCGTATCGAGCGAGTTGTGGTGGGTGATGAAGGGACGAGCTGCGGCGCCGCCGGGGATAGGCTGGAGTACGGGAGTGTCTACCTCGAGGCAGCCTGCCTCGTTGAAGTACTCTCGCATAGTGTTCATAATCTTTGCCCTCTTCACGAATACCTCCTTAACGTGGGGATTCACGATGAGGTCTACATACCTCTGACGATACCTCTGCTCGGGATCGGTGAATGCATCGAATACCTGACCATCTTTCTCCTTCACGATGGGCAGGGGGCGGATGCTCTTGGAGAGGATTGTGAACTCCTTGCAGTGGATGGAGAGCTCACCCGTCTGTGTGATGAAGGCGAAGCCGCGCACACCGATGATATCGCCGATGTCGAGGAGTTTTTTGAATACGGTATTGTAGAGTGTGGTGTCACCCTCGGGGCAGATGTCGTCACGACGGATGTAGACTTGGATACGTCCTGTGTGGTCTTGGATCTCGAAGAAGGAGGCGCTACCCATAATACGGCGGCTCATCAGTCGGCCGGCGATGGTGATGTCGGCGAAGTTGCCGAGCTCGGGTTTGAACTCCGCTGCTATCTGACCTGCGGTTGCGGTAACGTCGTAGCGTGCTGCGGGGTAGGGGTCAATGCCCAAGTCGCGGAGTGCCTGAAGAGAGGCCCTACGCTGGATTTCCTGTTCGGAGAGGTTGAGATTGCTCATAGTTGTATATATTTCTTATTTGTTCTTTTATTCGCAATTAACCCACAAAGATAATTTCTGCAATTTAGAAATCAAAATCCGAGCGCCAAAATGTCATTTTCTTCCGCCAGATGACCTGTTTGCGAGGGCGAAGCGTGAGTGTGTCCATTTTTTTTGTGCAGGCGTGCAACGTTTCTACTCGCTTATGTGTCTATAGATTAGAACTAACACTTGACAACTAATTCACTTGACCGCTATGAAAAGATTCTACACTTTTGCTCTCTTGCTTTGCTTGGCCTTTGTTGCTTGCGACCGCACTGATGACTCCACATCCGAACAGCCCGATGCACCCGAGATGCCCGCAGCACTTATTGACACTTGGACTGTCTATGAGATGACTATGGCTGTGGGCAATACCGAGAATACCCTCCCTGCCGAACTCTTCGACGAACCCTATTATTTCTCTTTCTACGACAACGACTTGGCCACTATGTCGACCTATGACTACTATGGTCAGTATTTCACACTCTACTCATTCCGTTGCTCGCAGTATGGTCACTACACTATGGTGATGACTCTCTCGGCCGAGGGTGTGATTTTCGACTGCGATTTCGATGTCATAGACGACAATCACCTCGAATTATATATGCACAACACCAATATAACCCAGGATGATGTGCCACCTGGTGACTTTGTTGTGAGCTACTATCGCTATAAACTCATTCGTGGCCGCCACTCCGATATCACATTTGCCGAGGCTGCCACCCCCGAGCAGATAGCCGCCAGAGAGCTTCCCGAGCCCTCGCCAACCGACCCCTTGGTGGGCACCTCGTGGCAATATGTGGCTGTGAGTATGCACTCTGCCGATGGGGAGGTGGTGCGTAATAACATCGATACACAGATTATAGATTGGAAAATCAGTTTCGATGAGAATGGTGGTTTCTTGTCACTCAGGTCGGGTTATGATAATAGTGAGCCCGAAGCCTATAACGATACCTACGTCTACAATCCTGCAACGGGTTGCTTGGAGATGGGAGAGGGTGGTTTCTTTGGTGGTGGACTTACCCGTGTTTGCCGCAATGGTGATGAACTACGACTCGTAGATGTCTACGATGACGGATATTATGCCTACCACTTTGCTCTGATCGAATAGTCTGCTTAACTCGCTTAATATAAATGAAAAAGGGAGCCCTCCGAGGCTCCCTTTGTTGTGTGGTGGATTATTGTATTTTCAGTTTGCCGAGGCCGCCCTGCGAGGTCTCCTTGTAGAGCGAGGGGATGTCGTGGCCGGTGCGTTTCATCACGCTCACAACATCATCGAAGGGTACTCGGTGGCTACCGTCGGTGTAGAAGGCATATATCTGTGCATCTATGGCTCGTGCGGCAGCCATAGCGTTGCGCTCAATGCAGGGGATCTGCACAAGGCCACACATCGGGTCGCAGGTCATACCGAGGTGGTGCTCCAGAGCCATCTCGGCGGCATACTCGGTCTGTGCAGGCGAGCCGCCCATAAGTTGACTTGCAGCGGCAGCAGCCATTGCGCAGGCTACGCCCACCTCGCCCTGACAACCTACCTCGGCACCCGAAACCGATGCGTTGGCCTTGACGATGGTGCCGATGAGTCCTGCGGTGGCAAGTGCGCGCACAATCTGCGTGTCGCTAAATCCATACTCCTCTTGCAACTGATAGAGTACGGCCGGGACAATGCCGCTCGAGCCGCAGGTGGGAGCTGTCACCACCGTACCACCCGAGGCATTCTCCTCGCTCACGGCAAGAGCGTAGGCAAAGAGGAGGCCGCGCGTGCGCAGGTTGTCCTTGTAGCCGCGCGAACGCACATAGTAGCTTGCTGCCTTGCGACGCAGATGCAGAGGGCCGGGAAGTGCTCCCTCGTTGGAGATGCCGTTCTCGACAGCCCTGCGCATATTGTTCCACACCTCCTGCAGAAACTCTTTGATGTGGCTATCCTCGTGCTGGAATACATACTCCCAATAGGAGCGGCCCGTATTGTTGCACCACTCCATAATCTCGGTCATTGTGCTCATCGGGTAGATGTCGTCGTCGGGGCTGGGCTGCTCTCCTTCGACCACAATGCTGCCACCGCCCACGCTGTAGACGATGTTGCTTGCGATGGTCTTACCCTCACTGTCGAGAGCCTCGAACTTCATCGCATTGGGGTGATAGGGGAGGAACTCTTGTGGTCTCCACAGAAGTTCGAGCTTTTTGGCGGGCTCAAATACCTCCTCGATGGCCACGTCCGTAAGGTGGCCTTTGCCCGTAGCGGCAAGTGAGCCGTAGAGGGTTACGCGGAAGGAGTCGCAGTCGTTGTGCTGTTCCAGAAAACGGAGTGAGGCTTTGCGAGGGCCCATAGTGTGGCTACTCGAGGGGCCTTTGCCTGTCACGAATATATCTCTGATTGATTTCATACGCTTTGATGTTCTATTTTTCCTAAACTAACCGTCGCAAAGATACAAACTAAACCCGAAACTCCAATACAACTTTCTCGCCATTAAAAAAACAACGCGGCAGATTGTTCTGCCGCGTTGGATTTTACTTGTGGTCGGATACTATTCCGAGAGGGTGCTATTAGAGACCGAGTTTGGTGCGGATAGCCTCGGGAATGGCATCTTTGTGAACGATGATGTTCATAGTTTTGTAGCGTACAAATGCCTTCGAAGCATACCAGATGCCGTTGTATTTGCCGCTCTCACCCCACGAGTTCTTCACCATATAATACTCGGTACCCTCCTGGTCTACTGCCTTACCATAGATAAGCATACCGTGGTCATCGGTGGTCTCCCAGTTGTCGTAAGCGATCTGACGCTCCTCCTGAGTGCACCATTTCTGGGGCTGAGGTTTGGTGGTGAGTTTCTTCTCGGCGGGCGAGAGTTTGAGCCAACGTGCCATATCCGAGCCGCTGAGCTCCTGTGCTTTAGCCACGTCGGGCATAACTGCGATACCGTCGCGGGTGAAGCCGTCCTCGCTCACGTCGCTACCCCAAGCTACGGTGTAGCCATTGTCGATAGCGTAGTCAAATACCTCGAGGAGCTCGTCGATGGGGAGGTTGTAGGACTCGGCCCAGCGCCAGTTGTCCTGAATCTCGAGTACGAACGACTCGTAGAAGGGGTGGTGGGTGTAGCTGGTCAGCGAGATGTAGTCATCTGCGTTGAGGCCGGTCGAAGCGTAGAACGAAGCGGGAGTATACTCCACACCCTCGTAAACAAATTTCTCGGGGCGAACGCCGAGGTAGATGTCGTGAACAGCTGCAATGGCTTTCTTCCAGAGGGGCTGACCGTTCTCGTCTACCTGCAGGCTGCGGTGCCTACCTTTGGCGATGGCTGCAACTACTGCATCGCTCACTGCCGAAAGCTCGTTGTGGTTGCTCAAGGTCTCGCCATACATCACGCCTGGACGCATCTCTGCCTCGGGAACAAGGCCGAACTGCTCCATACCGTAGATAACATCGTAGAACGAGCCGCCCTGCGCGAAGGAGATGTCGCCGTGGGTGCGGACAGCCTTGTCGGCGCGGTCGAGATAGGTGTTATGCACGAGATACATCTCCGAGAAGTCATACTCGCCTTTGCCCATACGGAGCAACTCCGACTCGATGAATGCAAGTGCAGAGTAGCACCAGCAGGTACCTGCACGGTTCTGGTTTTTGATGCTGGTGATGGGGTTCTCTTTCACAACTGTGAATTTGAAGCCCTCCTCCTCTTTCTGTTTGTTCTTTTTGGGTGCTGCCTCAAGGCTGAATACGGTTGCAAGAGCGCAGAGCACAAGGATAAATTTTTTCATTTGTTTTGGATAATTAGTTATTGGTTAATGTATGAAATTAATAATCAGTCTACTTTCACTTTCTCACACTCAAATCCGAGGTTCATACCATCGTAGCTTTTGACGATGGCACCGATGGCGGTGAGGGTGGTGTTGCTCGATTTGGTGCTGATGGTCTTTACCAGCTCGAGCAACTTGTCGGCCTTGAAGAGGATGTTGATGTGTTCGCCATTCTCGGTCATACGGGTGGTGAAATGCTTGTCACCTATGCCGAGCGTAACGTTCTCACTCTCTTTGTCGTAGATCCAAGTGCCTTCGACCTTTCTGCCTGCAAGTGTGGTGGTCACTTTGCCATCCTCCTCGAAGGTGAAGTTGAAGGCTCCCTTTTTTATGCCCACTTTTGCGAGCAGTGGAGTAGCCTTTTGTTTGATAGTCTCGGCTGCAACCACACCGCCTGCATTGGTGAGTGCATCCTCGCTCGTGAACTCTACAGCTAGGTCTACATAGCTCCAAGTGCCGGGAATCTCCAACTCGGGGATGGCTATGCCGAGCAGCTGTTGCAACTCCTCGGGTATAACCTCATCTATCGCATCACCGGCGGCCTCTGCTGCCACCTCTTTGACTTTGCCGAAGAGTGAGCCGAGGTCAAATTGCGCGCGTGCGGACGAAATGGTTGCCATCACCACGCACACTACTACTATCAGCCTTTTCATTGTTCTCTTCAATTAAGGGTTAGTGTCTTCTGTTGTGTCCACTACGAATGGCTATTTTGCCCAGAGTTTCACGAGGTTGACGATGGTCTGTACCTCACGGAACATACTGTCGAGCGAAACGTACTCAAACTTGCCGTGGAAGTTCATGCCGCCTGTGAAGAGGTTGGGGCAGGGGAGTCCCATATAGGAGAGTCGGCTACCATCGGTACCGCCACGGATGGGCTTGACGATGGGTTTCACGCCGGCCTCTTCCATAGCCTCCATAGCCTTCTCGATGATTTCGGGATGAGGCTCTACCATCTCGCGCATATTATAATATTGGTCTTTGAGCAGCAGGTGTACATACTCGCCACCGTGTTTGGCATTGACGTATGCGACTGCTTTCTCGATAAGAGCCTTTTTCTCCTCGAATTTTGCCCTGTCGTGGTCGCGGATGATGTAGGACATCTCGGCCTGTTCAACCTCGCCTTTGATGCCCACAAGGTGGAAGAAACCCTCGTAGCCTTCGGTGTGCTCGGGACGCATTACGGGGGGCAGGAGAGAGTTCACCTCCATTGCGAGCTGGATGGCGTTGACCATCTTGTCTTTGGCCGAGCCGGGGTGGATGTTGCGGCCGTCGATGGTGAGTTTTGCGCTGGCGGCGTTGAAGTTCTCATACTCCAACTCTCCCTCCATACCGCCATCTACGGTGTAGGCAAACTTGGCACCGAAGGCCTCTACGTTGAAGTAGTCCACGCCACGACCAATCTCCTCGTCGGGAGTGAATCCTACGCGGATTTTGCCGTGCTTAACCTCGGGATGCTTAATCAGATACTCGGCTGCGGTCATAATCTCTGCCACGCCAGCCTTGTCGTCTGCACCGAGGAGGGTGGTGCCATCGGTGGTGATGAGGGTGTGTCCCTCGAAGAATTTGAGTTCGGGGAAGTCTGCAACTCTCATTGTCACCTCCTCGTTGAGTACGATATCCTCGCCGTTGTAGTTGTGGATAATCTGTGGCCTGATGGCGGCACCGCTCATATCGGGCGAGGTGTCTACGTGCGAGAGGAAACCGATTACGGGCCTATCCTCGTAGCCTTCGGATGCTTCGATGGAGCCCATAACATAGCCGTGCTCATCCATTGTCACCTCGGTCATACCCATAGCCTCCATCTCCTCTTTGAGGGCGCGGAGCAACACGAGCTGCTTGTCGGTGGAGGGGAAGGTGATGCTGTTTTCGTCGCTCTGCGTGTCGAAGGCGACATATTTCAGAAATCGTTCTTGGAGTTCCATATAAATATTTGTCTGTATTATTTCTTTGGCGTTGTTCTATGAAAACTACTTTGTAGGCTCGTTGTCCTCCGCCTTGCCGTGGCCCGACGGAGGGCTCTGGAGCCTATTGTGTGTCTGCTCTATGCCTCTTTTTTGGCGCGCAGGGTGTCCCAAATGAAGTAGCCGATGATGGCAACGTAGGCGGCAACACCGAGCCACTGTGCGGCATTAGATGCGTACCACTCACCCATAAACCAATCTGCACCGGCAAACTTGAGAATTGCGCTCACTACGCCCATAAGTGCGCCACCTGCGATGAAGCCCGAGGCGATGAGCGTACCGCGGCTGTTGCGTGCTTTGTTGACCTCTTTGTCTTTCGAACGGCTCGAAACGAACCAGCTTACGATACCACCCACGAGCAGAGGAGTGTTGAGGTGCAAGGGGATGAACATACCGAGTGCAAAGGGGAGTGCGGGTACGCCTATCATAGTGAGAATCAGTGCGAGAGCTGCGCCGGCAAAGTAGAGTACCCAGGGGGTGGTGCCGCCGGTCATAAGGGGTTTGATAACGGCTGCCATAGCGTTGGCCTGGGGAGCTACGAGTGCGCCCTCACCTGTGAAACCGTAGGTCTTGTTGAGGATAATCATCACACCTGCAACGGTTGCAGCCGACACGAATGTGCCGAGGAATTTCCACGCCTGCTGATGCTTGGGAGTGGTACCAATCCAGTAGCCGATTTTGAGGTCGGTGATGAAGCCGCCAGCCATCGAGAGTGCGGTGCAGACTACGCCGCCGATAATCATCGCTGCGGTCATACCGCTTTCGCCCTCGAGACCTACGCTCACGAGTACGAGCGAGGAGAGGAGGAGGGTCATCAGAGTCATACCGCTCACGGGGTTGCTACCCACGATGGCGATAGCGTTGGCTGCCACGGTGGTGAAGAGGAAGGTGATCACGAATACCACGAGCAGAGCCACGATCGAGAGCCACCAGCTGTCGAGTACACCCACGCGGAAGAATACGAGCACGCATACGAGAGCTGCAATGAGGATTGCGAGGATGGTTCTCATACTGATGTCCTTATCGGTGCGCTTGGTGTCGCCGGAGTTCTTTTTGCCCTTGAGCTCGCTCACAGCCATACCGAGCGACTGTTTGATGATGCCGGCCTGACGGATGATGCCGATGATACCTGCCATAGCGATGCCACCGATGCCGAGGGGCTTACCGATGTAAGCAAAGAGGTTCTCGGGGGTGAAGATGAGCTCGGGGTTGGCGAGGATTTTGGCATCGGTGATGCCGAGTATGGAGATGAGCGCTGTGGGGTCGATGCTGTTCTCGAAGGAGCCGACCATAGGCACGATGAGGAACCATACGACGAACGAACCTGCGCAGATGAATGCGGCATATTTCAGACCGATGATGTAACCCAGACCGAGTACGGCTGCGGAGGTGTTGATGCTGAATACGGTTTTGAACTTGTCGGCGAGCATAGTGCCCCAAGTGGTGATGCGTGTGGAGATGGTGTCGGTCCAGAGTCCGAAGGTGCTGACTACGAAGTCGTAGAGACCACCGATGAGACCGCTCACAGCGAGGAGTTTGGCCTGACCTTTTTGTCCTTCACCGCTGACGAGCACCTCGGTGGTAGCTGTTGCCTCGGGGAAGGGATACTTGCCGTGCATATCCTTGACGAAGTATTTGCGGAAGGGGATGAGGAGCACGATACCGAGCAGACCGCCGAGCAGCGACGAGAGGAATACTTGGTAGAATTGAGCCTCGAGTCCGAGGATGTAGAGTGCGGGGAGCGTGAAGATAGCGCCTGCCACGATTACGCCCGAGGAGGCACCGATGCTCTGGATGATGACATTCTGTCCGAGCATATTCTTTTTGCCGGTCATAGTGCCCACGCCTACGGCGATGATGGCGATGGGGATGGCGGCTTCGAATACCTGACCTACTTTGAGTCCGAGGTATGCTGCCGCTGCGGAGAAGATGATAGCCATCAGCACGCCCATACCTATAGAGTAGGGTGTGACCTCTTTGGGTTTGTCAGTTGGCTTCATTACGGGCACATACTCTTCGCCCTGATTCAGAGGCCTGTAGGCGTTTTCTGCGAGTTTAGGAGTTTGTTTGTTATCCGACATAGGAGAGATAAATTTATTTAGGTTAAAGTATTTCCAACCTACAAATGTATTATTTTTGGTTGAAACTTCAAAATCTCTCTTTGCGAAAGTTGCTTCGAGCCCCGTTTTGCCCACCTTTTCACCTCCAAATTTGGAGCTCCGAAAGCCCACAAAAAAGCGCCCCCACCACCGAGTGGCAGGGGCGCTGTGAGGGTGTTTTAGAGTTCCCGACTCACCTTGCGGGCTGCGGCCCAACCAAGAGCCGCAGTCCTCAATAATGTGTTAGGTAATTATTCTACAATGATAGTGTTGCCGGTACCATAATCGCCAATCTGTTCAGCGGTGATAGGAACACCATTTACAGTGCAACCCACAAACTTGTAGGTTTTGTCGTTACCAACAGCATCAACCCACTCAGTTTTTTCGCCGTTACTGTTAAAGGTAAACTCGCATTCCTTCATCTCGGTGTCACCCCACATATTGATGCCGTTGTAACCGCTCCTACCTGCTTTGAAGGTGCAGCCCTCGAGAGTGAGCTTGGTGATAGCGCTACCCATAGCATTGAAGCCCGAGAATGTGCAGTTTCTGAAAACTACATCATTAGCACCGCCATCGAAGTGAGCACCATATACATCGCCACTAAATACGCAGTTCTCAAATACTACAGTCTCACCTGCATAGCATCCACGAAGGCCATTGCTGCCATCAAAAGTACAGTTTTTCAAAGTGCCATTGATGGTTCCGCTAACAGCATTACCAGTGGGGTTGGAGAAAGTAGCACCAACTACGGTTGCACCATTGATGTTGAGTTTGCTATTGCCGGTAAATACGGTACCCTCCTCGCAAACGATGGTAACGTTCTCGCCAAATGCTTTGGGGAAAGTATATTCACCTGCGGGAAGCGAAATAACAGCATTGCCCTCGCTTACCTTGGTGTTGAGTTCAGCAGCATCAGCAGCCGAAGTAATCCACTGACCATCAATGATGAGTTTACCCTTGTTGGAGGTATTGTACGAACGGCCTACATAACCATTGTTGTCAAACTCTTTTACATAGTCACCATTGGTATTCTTGCTCGAAAGTTTACCTGTGAACGAGCAGTTCTCCAAAGTAACAACATAGGAGTCATCGCCATCCATCCACGAACCTGCGATACCACCAATACGCATCCAGCGGTTAGTAGAGTTAGGATCACCGTCTGTGAGCGATACATTACCGCTGCACTCGCAATCTACGAATTTGTTGCCATACTGAGCAAAACCGGTGATACCACCAATCATATAATATTTACCAATAACGTCAATGTTGGATTTTACTCGAGTGTAGGTGATGTCACCCTCACCACGGTAACCTACCACGCCACCGAAGAAGCTTTCACCCTTGACGTAGCTACCCTCATTGGCATTCACAGTGATATCGGTAAGAGTACCATAAGTGTAACCGGTCAATGCACCAATATCTTGGCCTGTACCCTCTACATACACATCACCCTTGATGGTGACATTATTAAACGAAGTAGTCTCCGCAAGGCCTACTACTGCACCGAGAAATCCGTCACCGGTTACATTAGCATTCTCAACGATGAGATTCTTAATGGTATTACCACCAAAGCTATAACCGAAGAGACCTACATAGTTATTGTCACCTGTTACTACGAGGTTTTTGATAGTGTGATTCTGACCATCGAAGTTGCCCTTGAAAGCATTCGTCTCGTTGCCAATAGGAGTCCACTCCTCGCTTGCGAGGTTGATGTCGGCATCGAGAACTACGGTCTTACCCGAGAAGTTGTTACCATCGTTTACGGTAGTTGCGAGCCATTTGAGACCGGCGAGACTGTTGATGTGGTATACACCCTCAACTTTGGTAACACCGATTGCTACGAACTCTGCACCTGCAGTCCAAACTACCTCGCCATCAATGGTAAGGTTGATGTTCTTGTGGCCACCCTTGATATTCCAAAGCATGCTACCGCTGGTTTTACCGGTACCAAAGCCCTCTGCGGTGCAGTTGTTAACTACAACGTTGAACTTAGCACCGTTGTTGTTGATGTCAATAGCGGTTACGGGCTGGGCTGGGGTAGCGGCGGTCATAGCCACTTTGGCTGCTTTGAAAGTACAGTTCTCAATCAGAACGTTGTTCTCGCCGGTGCTTGCATCCTCATATACCTGAAGAGCTTTACCCTCCGATGCGTTGAAGGTACAACCCTTAAACTCTACGTCGGAAGCGTAGGTGTAGAGGTAGCCATTCAGAGGATCGATAGTACAGTTGTTGAAGAAGTGGGGAGCGCTGCTGTGGCAATACATCTGACCAATGATGTCACAGTTATTGAAAGTCACTTTGGCAGCGTGACCGAAACCACCGCTATAACCGCTATTAGCAGTCTTGTAGGTGAGGTTCTCAAAAGTGATATCCAAATCTTGTGCATAGTTTCCGGGGTTGTTGTTACCACCAACAGCACCTTTCAAAACTACATCTTTGCCAACACCACAGATGGTGATAGCTTTTGCAGCAGCCCTTGTGCCATCTTTGATGGAGATATTTGCGGGGAGAGTATACTCACCTGCGGGGAGCTGAATGATGTCACCACTGTAAGCCTCCGAAAGAGCCTTGGCAAACGAATCTACGCTTGTGGTAGTGCCGTCGGGAGCTACAACAACGATTGCATCGGGGTTGTAGGGGTGTGCAGGATCGGTGAAGCCGGGTTTGAGCTCGATACCGAAGTCGGAGCTGTTGGTCAGGAGCGAACCGTAAACGTTGGTGCGGTAGTTGCGCTGCAGGGGCACGGTTGCGTAGTCGTTCTCGATTACCTTGCCATTTTTAGCAGTTACCTTGAGGGTGGTGTCGAAGAGTTTCTTCTCGCCAACGAGCACATAGTTCATTGCAAGGTAGTTGTTGCCGGCAACGGTGAAACTATCGGTGGGAACATTTGCGCTCTCGTAGGTAATGGTGGTAGTACCGCTAACCTCGCCGTTCACACAGTTGAGAACGTTGGGTACGTTCTTGATGACAACCTGGCTCTTCTCGGGCTCAAAGAAGAGGTTCTTGGCCTCGTTAAAGTCATTGGAGCCGTAGTTGAGCTGTGCAAAAGGACGATAGAGAGTAACGCTCTTGGTAACAACGCCATCAACAGTGAAGGGCTCAACATAAGCGTAGAATGCATCGTAAGCCTCATTGTTGGCCTCGATGGTCTCTTTCATCTGCATAGTTTTGTCTGCCCACTTGATGGTGAAAGCCTTGTCATAGTCGGCACTTACGGCCCAGAAGAGGAGCGAATAGCTGTTGCCGTCGAGCAGTTCGAGCTGAACGGTAGCTTTGCCCTCGGCATTAATCTCGGTCACGTTGCCAACGGTGAGCAACGAAACTCCATTCTCTACAACGGTACCGCCAGCGGTCACGTCATAGACAGCGTACATAAGGTGTTTGGCAAAAGCGCCATCACCATAAGCACGGGTGGCGAGTTCGGGAGCATCTACGGTGAAGGTCACCTGACCTGCTTTACCATTGATACCCTCCTCCAACTCGTTCACACACGATGTTGCAAACAGAGCTGCTCCGATTGCAACCAAAGATACAAGAATCTTTTTCATAAATGAATCGATTAGTTGAATAAAAAAGTTAATTGGTTTGAAAAAAAGTTTATAAAAAAGTGATTAGCCGCAAATTTGTGACATTGTCAAGAGTAATAATGCACACGGTTTTGTGGTGCCCGATTGCCCCTCGAGAGTCCCGAATACGACAATAGGGGAGGGGTATGGCTACCCTTCCGCACACTATTACACACCGACAAGTTGCTGTAACTCAACTTGCTGTGCAATGAATCCATTGACAATCTGTATTTCATCCGTTAGTTGAATCTGACGCGTACGTCACAGCAAATATACGCATTATTTTTATAAATCAAAAAATAGGTATGTTATTTTGCTTGATACCTTCGGCTCGGTTTGTCGTTAGTTGTCAAATTGGCGCTTCTTTGGTGGGCTTGGAGCGAGTGGCAAAAGTGGCTTGGCACGCTCTTTGAAGTGCACGTTTCTTTGTTGTCATTTGTCACAGATTATGGTCTTTTCGCCCTCTTGTTTTTGGCCTTTGCACCCGCTAAAATTCGACGTTTTTTTTGTGCCGAAATTGCTCTTCAAAATGTGTGAAAATATGGTACGTTTATGCAAAAAAATATGGTACGTTTCGAGCTCTGTTTTTGGGCAATGTGCGTGTCATTTTTCGTCAATTTTATGAGGCTCAAATAATCTGCTTATGTCGCCGCAGGTTTCCGATATTTCCGTTATGATTGCATATATTTCGGATTATTTCCGAGATTTTTTTCGCTCGTTTTGGCGGTCTTCAACTCGCTACTGTAGTGTGTGTTATGGCTTTTGCGCACGTATGGGTACAAATTTATTTGGCGTGCGCGCGAAAAAATTTGTTGGTCGTTTGGAAAAAAAATGCTACCTTTGTTGCGATTAGCATCTATGTGTGCGAGCGCGCGTGTATATGCGGGCGAAACACACGACAAAAATTTGCACAACAAAAATGGGAATAATAATTAACTAAAAACTCAATACAAAATGCAGACAAAAAGATGTTGTTTAACTTTGCTGGCGGCTCTGATGGGAATCTCCTGTCTATGGGCGCAAGAGCCGACGGCAGTCTCCACGGCAACGCAACCCGTGGCGACAGTAACAACGGCTGAGGATGCAGCGCCTTTATCCGGCACCGAAGTGGAGACCGTGGTAGAGGACCCCATCGCAGAGGAGGCTACACCTCCCGTCGGTGAGAATTTCGCTGAAGAGCAGCCCAGAGTGCCCGAAATTGAGCAGCTGATTGCCCGCAAGGAGATCTCGGTAACGTTCCGCGTGAACAGGGTCGACATCGACCCCTCCTATATGGACAACGCAACCGCTATCGAGGCTATGGTAGCTTGGATTAACGGCTACAATAGCGATGCCGATACCGACATCATCAGCGTGGAGATTTGCGGCTCGGCCTCGCCCGAAGGCCCAAGAGAGCGCAACTCCTACTTGAGCCGTGCGCGTCTCCAAGCACTTGAGAAATATTTACGCGCGCGCATCGACATCCCCGAGGAGTTGATCGTTCGCAACGACCACTACATCTCGCTCGATCACCTCGCTCGTTTGGTGGATGCATCGCAGTTTGGTGAGGAGGAGAAGCAGTCTATCCTCGCCATTACCAACGCAAAAGATGTAAATGTCGACACTCGTATCGCACAACTCAAGGAACTCGACGGTGGCCGCCTCTGGCAGATGATGCTCACCGAGCTCTTCCCCGAGATGCGTAATGCCTACACCATCATCGTCACTCGTCAGCACAACTATGCCGACGACGAGTGGGTGTCGTCGCTGCCCCTCTACTCCTCCAAGCGCAACTTCTCGGAGGATATCCTCGAAGAGTACACCGAGGGTGACAAGAAGTACACTCTGCGCAAAAAAGAGAAATTCATCACCTTCCGCGTGGGTAAGAGCAATATCGACACGACTTATATGGACAACGCCGCTGCGCTTGCCAATATGCAGCAGTGGATTGAGACCTACAAAAATGACGAGATGGTCGACCTTGTAAGTGTGGAGATTAGCGGTTCGGCTTCGCCCGAGGGTTCGAGCTCTCTCAACCACAGACTCGCCGAGGAGCGACTTGCAGCTCTGGAGAAATATCTCCGTAGCAACATAGAGGTCCCCGACAGCATACTCGTGCGCAATAACCACCACGTATCGCTCCACCACTTGGCCGCCCTCGTAGATGCCTCGCCTGCATTCTCGGAGGCACAGAAGAGCCTTGTGTATGCAGTCGCCTACGACGACTCGCAGAGCGTTGATGAGCGAATCAATAAACTCAAGACTTTCCACGGCGGTAAGCTCTGGAACAAGATGCTCAAGACCGTATTCCCCGATATGCGTAACGCATTCGCTGTCATCGTTACCCGCAAGAGCGAACTCGCAAAGCAGATTGACGAGGTGGTAGAGGAGATCGAAGAGACCTACGTTGAGGAGGTTGAGTCCGTTGAGGAACCCGTGGAGGAGATTCCCGAGGAGCCCGTGGAAGAGCCCGTTGAGGAGCAACCTGCCGAGGAGCCTATTGAGGAGCCTGTGGAGATGCGACCTGTTGTCCGTCTGCACGTCAAGAATAACGCACTGATGGATGCTATTGCAATCACCAACATCGGTGTTGAGGTTGACTTTGCCGACTATTGGTCGTTCTCACTTCCCGTCTACTATTCGGCTTGGAACTATTTCCGTCCCGATTTGAAATTCCGCGTGTTGGGTACCCAGCCTGAGTTGCGTTTTTGGCCTATGGGTAATATTCGCGGTCTGTTTGTTGGAGCACACTTTGGTGTGACCTCCTTCAATATTGCTACTACAGGTGAATGGCGTTATCAGGACCACGATGGTGTTAAACCCGCCATTGGTGGTGGTCTGAGCGTTGGTTACCGCCTGCCTCTCTCCAAAGATGGACATTGGAATGTAGAGTTTGGTCTTGGTGCAGGTGCCTACAGCGTGCACTACGACGAGTTCTACAATGTGGAAGATGGTTTGTTGGCCAATACATACAAGAAGACCTATTGGGGTCTCGACAATGTATCGGTAACATTCTCCTATGCGTTTGACCTTAAAAAAGTTGCGAAGTAGTATGAGAATGAAACGATATATACAGCTGTTTGCAGGTCTGCTCCTCGGAGTTATGGTAAGTGCTTGTGATGTCCACGAGTTCCCCGAACACGACTATCTCGAGTTTGAGCTTAACTTGACCTATGATACCGAAATGCCCCTCTATATGGTGGATGAAACCTCGCTGAAAACTCGTGCAGAGGTAGCTAGTGACTACCGCTTGCGCTACATCATTGAGGTTTACCGTACCAATCAAGATGGCCGCTTCGATGATAACTCGCCCGCTGATATGAGGATTGTGAAATATGAAAACGATATCAACAACCTCAACCAGAGTTTTATCCTCCAACTCAAGCCCGGTTATTTCACCTTTGTAGTCTGGACCGACTATATCAAGGCAAATACCACGACCGACTTGTATTATAAGACCGATGACCTCGGTGAGATTCAGACCATTGGCCGTCCTCACGTTGGTGCTAACGACTTCCGTGATGGTTTCTACGGCAAGGTGGCATCGCACTGCGGCTATGAGAACCTGACCGCTACGGTTGAGTTGCACCGCCCGTTTGCGAAGTTCAACTTCATCTCTACCGACCTTGAGGAGTTCTACACCCGTGTTATCCAGATGCGTATCGACCGCAACCTGCTGCCCGAGAAACCCTCTGGTAGTGATGAGGATACACGTGCCAACATCAACCTCGACGACTTCACCGTGAGGTTCATCTACGAGGGTAACATTCCTTATTCGTTCAACGCGGAGAGGGATAATGGCTTCCCTAATGACGTTGCGCTTACTCAGATTTACTTCGACTCGAAGATCAAACGTATCAACGAGGATGAGGTTGAGCTGGGCTTCGACTACGTGATGGCCTACACCGATAAGGATACCGATGTGAAGGTTGGCCTTGAGGTGACCGACTTCGATAAGACGGTTGTGTCGAGTGTTAACCCCGTTCCCGTGAAACTGATGCAGAGTATGCTTACCACCAAGAAGGGTGAGTTCCTCACCTCTAAAGCTGTGGGTGGTGTAGGTATCAGGCCCGGTTTCAATGAGGATCCCGACGGTGAGTTCAACTATCCAGTAGACGATTAGTGATGCTATGGACTAAGACGACTTTGGGAGGCCGATTGCCTCCCGAGTCGCCAAGTCCGCTTATAATATATAGGTAAACGCACCGAAATTTAGAAACTTACTTAACTAACTTACATTAAATTACTTAACTATTTACCAATTAAGCTATGAAAAAAGCTTTACTTTCTGTAGTTGTATTTGCGGCAGCACTCTGTGCTACCTCGTGTGCCAACGAAATGGAGTCGTTTGAGAATTTTTGCGGCGAGAAAGAGTCGACCGTACGATTTGTTGTGAAGGCTCCTATGGTTCAGACCCGTGCCGGCATCTTTGGCAATGGTACCACCGCTCAAGACCTCTATTACGCTGTTTACGATAAGGATGGCGAGATTGTAGAGAAGATTTCGAAGATTACAGCAGAGAACAAACAGACCATTAACCTCGAGACTACCGTTGAGTTCAAACTCGTTAATGGCAACACCTATAGCATCATCTTCTGGGCAGAGAGCTCCGACTCGGTTGCTACAATCGATTGGGAGAACCAGACTATGACCTACAACCCCACCAAAGCCAACACCGAGGGCTACGATGCTTTCTGGGCATACGTTGAGCCTTTCAAGGTTACCGGCCCCATTGATGGCCCCGATGTAGACCTCTTCCGCCCCTTTGCACAGATTAACGTCGGTACCGACGACTTTGAGTTTGCAGCCGACGCAGGTAGCACTATGCTCACCGCAGGTATCAGCGTGACTCTGCCCAATGTTCTCAACCTCGTTACAGGTGAGGTTTCGGGTAACGCTACTACTATGCTCTACGAGGAGACCGCATTCCCCACCGCACCCGAGGAGTTCCCCATCAGTGGCTACAAATATCTCTCGATGAACTACGTTTTGGTTAAGGATGTTAAGGAGCTTATCACCCTCAACTTCAACTACTCGAGTGCAACCCAGAACTACACCTATGAGTGGACCAATGTTCCCGTGCGCCGCAACTACCGCACTAACGTATATGGTAGCATCTTCACCGAGGACGCTAAATATAAAGTGACCATCCAGCCCACCCTCACCGACGATCCCGAGTATAACTATACCTATTAATAGTAAATAGTCGTTCGGCGATGGTGTGAATCCCCTTGTGGCCCACTTCTTGCGGAAGCTCCGCCCCGAGGGAAATGACGAACAAAACAATTTATACCAATTAATATTTATTAACTTAATTAACAATCAACACAAACTACTATGAAAAAACTATTCGTTTCTATGTTTGCAGTAGCCGCAGCGCTGTTTGCAACTTCGTGTACGAACGAGTCTTTGGAGCAGTATGATGTTGTAGGCGACAGCAATGTAACCTTCACCGTTACCTCTCCCGAGCTCGCTACTCGTGCATACTATGGCGATGGTGATGAGGCTCAGGATCTCTACTACGGTGTCTATGTTTATAGCGCCGATGGTACGACCAAACAGCTTCTTCCCAACATCTCCAAAACCACTACTCCCGTCAAGATGGAGAACTTGACCGCACAGGTTCAGCTCCAGCTCGTTAAGGGTAAAAAGTATGACATCATCTTCTGGGCAGAGAATGAGAACAACGACGCAGTCACCGTTGATTGGGATGCTCAGACTATGACCTACGCTCCCCAGGCTGCCAACGTTGAGGCTTACGACTCGTTCTGGGCAACCAAGACTGTTGAGGTTACCGGTCCTATGACTGACGATGTTTACCTCTACCGTCCCTTCGCACAGATCAACATCGGTACCGATGACGTTCAGGCTGCAGCTAATGCAGGTCTTGTAGTTAATGAGACCGCACTCGGTGTTGCAGGCGTTTACTCGTCGATGAACCTCTTCGATGGTAAGGTTGATGCTACTGCTACTACTACTTTTGCACAGGCAGCGCTTCCCACTGCAGGTCAGTTCCCCGTTGCAGGTTATGAGTACCTTTCGATGAACTACGTTCTCGTTGGTGATGCTAAATCGCTCTCGACCGTTACCTTCCAGTACTATGAGGCGGGCAACGCTACTCCCTATGAGGCTGTTTACACCAATGTCCCCGTACAGCGTAACTACCGCACCAACATCTACGGT
This sequence comes from Tidjanibacter sp., assembly GCA_017503805.1. Taxonomy (GTDB): domain Bacteria; phylum Bacteroidota; class Bacteroidia; order Bacteroidales; family Rikenellaceae; genus Tidjanibacter. Next base: position 93,494 of record JAFVSJ010000017.1, on the reverse strand, counting down.
AGCATCCTCACCGATCCCTACGATATCAAAGTTGAGATCAAACCCGAGTGGGAGGATGAGCTCCCCGGTGGCGAGATGGCTAACACTGTATTTGATGCTCTCTACTATGGTGGCGAGGTTGTTCTCACCGAGGACGTTACCCTCCGTGGTTTCGTAACCGTTACCAAGAACGCCACTATCGACCTCAATGGTCACACTCTTACCTACGAGTACAATCCCGATGCTCTGAATGGCAGCGCAATTATGGCTCGCGTTGAGAATGGCGCAACCCTCACCTTCAAGGGTGCAGGTAAGGTTGAGTCCAACTACTACATTGCTTCGGCTAATGCCGGTGGTACTATTGTAGTTGAGGGCACTGCAGCCTATGTAGCCAATATCACTACCTTCCAGGCAAACGGTGGTAAGGTTTACATCAAGGGTGGTAAGTTCTCCGTAACCAACGGCGATGCTACCTACCTGCTCAACCACATCGACAGCCAGAAGAACAACGGTCTTATCGAGGTTACCGGTGGTCATTTCTACCAATTCAACCCCGCTGACAACAAGGCTGAGAATCCTCAGATGAGTTTCGTACCTGCAGGTTTTCAGGTTGAGCCGGCTGGTGATTGGTTCCACGTATTCAAACCCCACAAAACTCTTGAAGAGCTTGTAAATGCTGTTAACAACGAGGACGAGATGAACCTTGTCAATCCTATTGATAACGGCTCGAACGTTGTTACAGTTAATAACAATGATGCTGTTTGGAATTTCTATGACAACGAGTACAAAGGTGGTGGTCAGGGTACCAACAACTACGCATTCAATGTATACGGTTCTGATATCATTGTAAATGATGCTAACCTCAATGGCGCTGGTTTCGCAGTTCTCAATGGTTCGAGTGTAACTGTTAACGACAGCACTATCGCAGCTAAACCCGGCAAATCGGGCCGTAATATGTTCTACGTTGTTGGCAACAGCACCGTAACCGTTGACGAGGGTACCTATACCTTCGACCGCACTTCGTGCTACTTCGTTTACGTTGAGGCTGGCTCGACTTGCTACATCAAGGGTGGTCACTTCGAGAAACCTTTGGCAAACAGCGCATCGAAAGACTCGTTCGTAAACAGCGCAAGTGCAGGTACTGTTATCATTACCGGTGGTACCTTCAACGTTGATCCTACCAATTGGTTGGCTGATGGTTACAAAGCTACCAAGAGCGGTAAGATTTGGACTGTAACTGCTGAGTAAGCAACAACACCGACCTTTTGATTGGTCAAAAAAACTTTTGGGTTGCGGCTCTTGGTTGGGCCGCAGCCCCCGAAAACAATTTTTACAACAAACAATAAACAACAAACAACAAACAATTAACCATTTTTATTAACTAAACATTCAAACACAATGAAAAAGCTCTTTTTGGCTTTGGTTGCCTTCGCTGCAGCAGCTATGGCAACTTCGTGTACGAACGACCTCATCACCGAGGGTCCCCTCGAAGGTGAGTCCATCGTTTCGTTCACTGTGAACACCCCCGAGGTGGCTTCCCGTGCCTTTGGTGACGGCGAAACCGCAGGTGACCTCTACTATGCTGTCTACCTCTGGGACAAGCAGGGCAACTACAAACTCGTGGAGACCATCTCCAAAACCGAGGCTAAAGACAAAGTTGCCATTCCTATCTCCACCACCGTTGACCTCCGTCTCTTCAACGGTAACACCTACTCGATCCTCTTCTGGGCAGAGAACGAAGCCGGCGTGGCTACCATCGCTTGGGAGGATATGAAGATGACCTTCGACCCCAAGAAGGCAAACGTAGAGGAGTATGACGCTTTCTGGGCATACGTAGAGCCTTTCAAAGTTGAGGGCCGCATCGACCAGAACGTTGACCTCTATCGTCCCTTCGCACAGGTGAACGTGGGTACTGCCGACTACGCTGACGCTGTTGCAGCAGGTACTACCATCACTACCTCCGGTATTGAGGTAACCCTCTACACCGAGCTCGACCTCGTGAACGGTACCGCAAGCAACCCCGTAGCTCTCACCTACGCTGCCGAGCCTATCCCCGCAGATACCGAGAAATTCCCCGTAGCTGGCTACAAATACCTCGCTATGAACTACGTTCTCGTGAACGATGCGAAAGAGCTCGTTGAGGTGAAATTCAACTACTACGACAACAACAACGTAGACTACCAGCGCGTTTACACCAACGTTCCCGTTCGTCGTAACTACCGCACCAACATCTACGGCAACATCCTCACCGATGCAGCTAACTACACCGTAACTATCGTTCCCGGCTTCGACGATGATATCGAGGCTATCGACTACGATGTATTCCACGCATTCCAGTACGGTGGCGAGGTTACCCTCCAGGAGGACTTCGTTATCCCCTCGACTCTCGTGGTTAAGAAAGGCCAGAACGTTGTTCTCAACCTCAATGGTCACAGCATCGTGAACGAGATTGACAACCCCGCTACCGACGTTATCGTTGTAGAGGAGGACGCAACTCTCACCATCAACGGCAATGGTACTATCGAGGCTGTAAGCGGCAACGATGGCTATGCAGTTATTGCCGAAGGTAAACTCGTTATCAACGGTGGTACCTACAAGGCTGGCGTAGACCAGAATGGCGAGGCTAATGCAGTTATTTACGCTCGTGGCAATGGCGAGGTTTACGTAAACGGTGGTACCTTCCTCAACGATCACAACAGCAACTTCGTTCTCAATAAGAAGGATGCAGACCGCGCTACTACCGTTATCGAGGTAGCTGGTGGTATCTTCCACAACTTCAACCCCGCTGACAACGCTGCAGAGGGCGCCGGCACCAACTTCGTGAAAGATGGCCTTTCGAGCATCGAGATTCAGCCCAACGTATGGGAGGTTAAATATGTTGTTGATTTCGTAGATATGGGCACCTATGCAGAGGTTTACACTGCCAACGGTCTGCTCAAATGGGCTTACAAAGCCCAGGCTGATGAGACCTACGGCGTGAAAGTGATGGCTAACATCGTTATGCCCCAGTTCGCAATCGTAGAGGATGCAGCAAACAATACCTACGCTTTCACCAACGAGGCTATTACCGTAGCTAATGGTGTTCCTTCGGCAAGCAACTGGCCCATCATCAGCGCCTACGAGACTGCAAATAATAAGTACTACAGCGGTGTGATTGATGGTAACAATATGACCATCTCGGGTCTCCGCCTCAACCACGACCTCGTAGCAAGCGGTTTCCTCTGCTGGACTCAGGGTGCTAAGGTTGACAACCTCACTTTCGACAACGCTGTTGTTTACAACAAAGGTGGCAATGCAGGTGAGTCCTACACCGGTATCGTTATCGGCCGTTGCTGGGATGGCAGCCACGTGAATAATGTACACGTTACCGCTTCGTCGGTAGAAGGCTATACCGAGGTTGGTGGCATCGTTGGTCGTGTTTACCACCGTACTGTGAAAGCTGATGGTACTGTAATGGGTGAGAAGATGGCTTACGTTACCTACTGCTCGACCGATGAGAACACCACCGTTAAGGGTGACCACAATGTTGGTGGTATCGTTGGTATGAACTACGGTTGCGTAGTTGGTCAGTGCGTGAACAACGCTGATGTTACCGCAAGGACCCAGGCAGGTGGTATTGCAGGTGCTCACCAGTCCTACAATACAAAGGCCGATGCATTTATGCTCGCTTGCCACACCACTGCAAAAGCTACCGTAAAAGCTACCGCTGGTTATGCAGGTGCTTTCGCCGGTTACACTCGTCGTGACCAAAACCACGCCCACACCCGCGTATGGATCGTAGGTTGCGCTTCCGAGTCGACTGTTGAGGCCGCAGATGCTGGTACTATGGTAGGTCACTGCCTTAAGAACCACGGTGTATATGGCAATTGCCTTACCGCTAACTACGCTGTTACTACCAAGACTAACTTCGCAGCTAAAGGTAATCCCGAGATTGAGGCTTCCTACAACTTCGCAGCTGCCACCGATGCTACTCAGGCAGACGTAGACGCTATGAACGCTGCTATCGAGGCATTCAACGTTTCGCCCGACAACGAATACGTAAACGGCACTGCTGGTGCTGAGATGCTGAAACGTTGGGTACTTGGCGCTAACGGTCCCGTTCTCCAGTAATCAGATTCAGTAGCAATTTAGCATTGCTTAAATAAAGAGTGCGCTCGGCCTACCAAGGTCGGGCGCACTGTTTTTTGTGCTCGGCACGCAGGGGAGGGCAGAGGGGGTGCCTTCGGAAAGAGGGGCTATTCTACTCAAAACGACATTTTGTCGGCACTTTGTGACATTGTGTCGAGGCGAGGTGACAAACTATCCGTTATCTGTGAAGAAGTGACCGATGATGTGTCATTTTGCCTTGCTGCGAGCTGTCAAAACGTGGTTGGCAGCGCTTTTGCATCTCTATCGGGTGATTAACAACATAATACTACTATGAATATCAACACACTGACAATCAAAGCCCAAGAGGCTCTCCAAGCGGCCGTTACTTTGGCTGCCGGCAAAGGACAGCAGGCTGTGGAACCTATCCACCTGCTTGCCGCACTCATCCCCAAAGATGATTCGCTCTCGACATTCCTACTCGGTCGTGTGGGTGTAAATGTGCCCCGACTGCGAGAGGAGGTCGCTGCCGAACTCGAGAAACTACCCAAAGTGTCGGGTGGCAATGGCGAGAATTATTTTGCCACAGCGACCTCGAAACTCATACAGCGTGCCGTAGACTACACTCGTACATTCAATGATCGCTACGCCTCGGTAGAACATCTGCTTCTCGCACTTGTCACTGAACGCGGCGCAGCCTCCGAATTGCTCAAACACTCGGGTGCTACCGAGAAGGAGCTCATTGAGGCCATACGCGACTTCCGCAAAGGTTCTACTGTCGATTCGCAGACCGCCGATAAGGAGTATGATGCACTCGGGAAATATGCTATCAATCTGAATGAGCTTGCCCGTAGCGGAAAACTCGATCCTGTCATCGGTCGCGATGAGGAGATACGTCGTGTGCTGCAGATACTTTCGCGCCGCACCAAAAATAATCCTATCCTTGTAGGTGAGGCCGGAGTTGGTAAGACTGCCATTGCCGAGGGTATTGCCCATCGTATTGTAGATAGTGATGTGCCCGAAAACCTCCGCTCAAAGCAGATATTCTCGCTCGATATGGGTGCGCTCATTGCGGGTGCCAAGTATCAGGGTGAGTTTGAGGAACGACTCAAAGCTGTGGTGCAGGAGGTTGTGGCAAGCGATGGAGAGATTCTGCTCTTCATTGATGAGATCCACACACTTGTGGGTGCGGGCAAATCGAGTGGAGCTATGGACGCAGCCAATATCCTCAAACCAGCACTCGCGCGTGGCGAGCTTCGTACAATAGGTGCGACCACTCTCGATGAGTTCCAAAAATACTTTGAGCAAGACAAAGCGCTCGAACGAAGATTCCAGAAAGTGCTTGTGGATGAGCCTACTACGGAGGATGCCATCTCCATCTTGCGTGGCCTGAAAGAACGATATGAAAACCACCACAAGGTGCGTATCAAGGATGAGGCAATTATTGCGGCCGTTGAACTCTCTCATCGCTATATCACCTCACGTTTCCTTCCCGATAAGGCGATTGACCTCATAGATGAGGCAGCATCCCACCTCCGTCTGGAGATGAACTCTGTGCCCGAGGATATAGATACCCTCGACCGACGCATACGCCAACTCGAGATTGAGCGCGAGGCTATTCGTCGCGAGAAAGACAACGAGAGGGTGGATAATCTCACTCGTGAGATTGAGGAACTCAAGTCGCGTGAGGCGGCAATGAGGGCCAAGTGGCAGTCGGAGCGCGACCTGCTTCAGAAAGTCCAACAGAACAAGGAGGAGATTGAGCAACTGAAAATTGAGGCACAACAGGCCGAGCGAAATGGCGACTACGGACGTGTGGCCGAGATTAGATATGGCAAAATCGTGGAGGCCGAACGTGCTATTGCGGCACTCGAGGAGCAATACAGACTGACCACTGCCGATGGTGAATCAATGATTAAGGAAGAGGTTGATTCCGAGGATGTTGCCGAGATTGTATCGCGTTGGACCGGCATCCCGCTGCAACGAATGCTCTCCTCCGAGCGCGAGAAATTGCTCAATATGGAGGCCGAGTTGCACAAGCGTGTTGTAGGCCAACAACGAGCCATTGAGGTCGTTTCGGATGCTGTTCGCCGTTCGCGTGCAGGGCTCAACGATCCCCGCAAACCCATCGGCTCTTTCATCTTCCTCGGCACCACAGGTGTGGGTAAGACGGAACTTGCCAGAGCGCTTGCCGAATTCCTCTTCAATGACGACTCTATGATGACTCGCATTGATATGAGCGAATACCAAGAGCGCCATAGCGTTTCGCGACTCGTAGGAGCTCCTCCGGGATATGTGGGCTACGATGAGGGCGGACAACTCACCGAGGCTGTGAGGACCAAACCCTACTCCGTTGTGTTGCTCGATGAGATAGAAAAGGCACACCCCGATGTCTTTAATATCCTGCTGCAAGTGCTTGATGATGGTAGACTTACCGACAATAAGGGCCGTACCGTTGACTTCCGCAATACGATTATTATTATGACCTCCAATTTGGGGTCGCAGATTATCTCCGAGCGATTTGCTTCTGCGCTCGAGGGTGGGGTAGTGCCCGTGGAGGTGGTTGAACAGACGAGGGGAGAGGTAGTGGAGTTACTCAAGAAACTGCTCAAGCCCGAGTTCCTCAATCGTATAGATGAGATTGTGATGTTTGAGCCTCTGACCGAGAGCGATATTGAGTCCATCGTCACCATCCAGATGGATATCATCCGCAGGATGCTTGCAGGGAATGGTGTGGTTCTCAATGTCACCGATGAGGCGCGACGACTCATTGCTCGACTCGGTTACGATCCGCTCTACGGAGCTCGACCCGTCAAGAGGGTTATTCAGCGCGAGGTGGTCAACGAACTCTCCAAACGCATCCTCGCCGGTGAGGTCAACCGCGAAAGGCCCGTTACAATCGGTGCCCACGAAGGCCGACTCACTTTTGCGAACTAAACCACTGTAGATAAACAATTTGGGCTGTGTAACACGAGTTTACACAGCCCAATGTTTATATCAACTACTTATACCTCTACTCGTCTTTGGTGGGAGTGAGCTTTAGGGTTGCCGAGGCCGATGCCTCTCCTCTATACCAACCGTGGTTACCCGGATTATCATAGTCATCATTGTTGAGAGTGATGGTGGTGCGCTCCGAGGTGAACTTTCCTCCATTGGCGCTGCCATCCACATCGTCGGCCACAATTGTGTGCTCGTTGAGCGGGAACTCGTTGAAGATGAGTTGCACCTTGCCATTGGAGGTGGTGTAGCCTCGGCAGAGCGTATCGGTGACAGTCTCGTAGGTAGCCATACCCGTTGTGCTGTCCCAATACATATTCTCCTTGCTTGTGATTGCGCTCACGCGGATGCCTGTGATTGGGGAGTCATCCTCGGCATTGAGTACCTCGATGTCGAAATTGTAGTCGGCCGAGGGGCAGCCGTACATAGCCGGTGCATCGCAAGAGTTTGCCACAGCCGAGAAACCGAGCAGGGCCATAATCCAGCGTACAAATTTGTTGTTCATAGTAGTTGAATGTTTATGTTATGGTCGGGGATTTACTTTATAGATGCACAACCACCCCGAAACGTTGCATCAAAGGGTGATTTATTTTGTATTTTGTGCCCCAACCTAAAAAAACTACGCCCGGACTGTACGTCTGGGTCCGAGCGCAGTGTGAGTTTTGTGTCAAGTGTAGACTACTCGGCCTTGGGAAGAGCGGCGAGTGCTGCATCGAGTCGGCGGAGAGTCTCCTCCTTGCCCAGCACGTCGCACATATCATACATACCGAAGCCTTTGGGTTCGCCCACGATGCAGAGCCTCCAAGCGTTCATTACAAGGCCCATAGGAATCTCGTTCTCGGCAATCCAACCGCCGCATACACGTTCCATCTCGGCTGTGTTGAACTCCTCGATGCCTGCCAATACCTCACGTAGTGAGGCGATTACGCGGGGAGCATCGGCCTTCCAATATTTCTTTGTCGCCTTCTCGTCGTAGCTTGTGGGAGCCTCGAAGAGGAACGATGACAGGCCCCAAAACTCCTCGGGGAAGGTGGCTCTCATCTTCACCTGCGAACCAATCTTAAGGGCCTTCTCGCGAGAAATCTCAATGCCGTGTTTGGCAATTTCTGCGAGGTAAATATCTGCAATCTCCTCGTTGTCCCTCGCGTGCATATACTGTGCATTGAACCAATGTGCCTTGTCGGGGCTGAAGCGTGCACCCGATTTGCCAACCCTCTCGAGCGAGAATGCCTCGATGAGCTCCTCCATCGAGAATATCTCCTGCTCGGTACCGGGATTCCAGCCAAGCAGAGCCAACATATTGATGAATGCCTCGGGGAAGTAGCCGTCCTCCCTATAGCCCCTCGAAACCTCACCCGAGGGTGCCACGAACTTGAGAGGAAACACGGGGAAACCGAGTTTGTCGCCGTCGCGTTTGCTCAGTTTGCCCTGACCTGTAGGTTTGAGCAGCAGGGGAAGGTGCGCAAACTCGGGGCGGCTCTCCTCCCAACCGAATGCTCTGTAGAGCAGGTAGTGCAAGGGGAGTGAAGGCAACCACTCTTCGCCGCGAATAACGTGCGAAATCTCCATCAGGTGGTCGTCTACGATGTTGGCAAGGTGGTAGGTGGGCAGTGCATCTACAGATTTGTAGAGTACCTTGTCATCGAGGGTGGAGGTGTTCATCTCCACGTGGCCACGAATCAGGTCGTCCATCTCCACAACCTCATTCTCGGGCATTTTGAAACGGATAACCCACTGGTCACCACGCGCTTTGCGCTCTTCTACCTCCTCGGCCGACAGACGCAACGAGGTGGCAAGTTGCTCTCTTACAGCGAAGTTGTAGCAGAAAGTTTCGCCTTTGGCCTCGAGCTCTGCGCGGAGTGCGCCAAGTTCCTCTTGGGTGTCGAATGCGTAGTAGGCATTGCCCGACTCAACGAGTTGGAGTGCATATTTGAGATAGATATCTTTCCTTTCGCTCTGGCGGTAGGGAGCGTGGGGGCCTCCTTCGCGTACGCCCTCGTCAATCTTGATGCCGCACCACTCGAGCGACTCCATAATGTACTCTTCTGCTCCGGGAACGTAGCGTGTGGAGTCGGTATCCTCGATGCGGAGGATGAAATCACCACCCCTCTGTCGTGCAAAGAGGTAGTTGTAGAGGGCGGTGCGTACGCCGCCGATGTGGAGTGCGCCGGTGGGAGAGGGCGCAAAACGTACTCTTACTTTTCTGTCCATAGTACTTTGTTTATCTCTGTAGTTGTGTTTGTTCGTCTTTAGTATGTGGTGATTATACGTTGAAGAGGAAGTGCATAATGTCGCCATCCTGAACGATATACTCCTTGCCCTCAATGCCGATTTTGCCGGCCTCACGACAAGCCTTCTCGCTGCCAAGAGCCACATAGTCGTCATATTTGATTACCTCCGCACGGATGAAGCCACGCTCGAAGTCGGTGTGGATAACACCGGCAGCCTGAGGAGCTTTATATCCTTTGGTGTAGGTCCAAGCCCTCGACTCGTCGGCACCGGTGGTGAAGAAGGTCTCCAGGCCGAGGAGTTTGTAGGCGGCCTTAATCAGTCGGCTCACACCCGACTCGGCGATACCCAACTCCTCGAGGAAGATCTGGCGCTCCTCGTAGCTGTCGAGTTCGGCGATGTCTGCCTCGGTAGCGGCTGCCACGATGAGCAGCTCGGCATTCTCCTCTCGGATGGCCTCACGTACGGCCTCCACATAGGCATTGCCCGAGGTGATGCTGGCCTCGTCTACGTTGCAGACATAGAGCACCGGTTTGTTGGTGAGCAGACAGAGTTCCATAGCCCACTTGGCATCCTCTTTATTGTCGATTTCCACTGTGCGTGCGGCCTTGCCCTGCTCCATAGCCTCTTTGTAGCGGCAGAGAATATCATACTGGCGCTTGGCCACTTTGTCGCCTGCTGCGGCCTGTTTTTGGGTTTTGCCGATTCGGCCTTCGACGGTCTCGAGGTCTTTCATTATCAGCTCTGTGTCGATGATTTCTTTGTCCCTGACGGGGTTTACGGAGCCGTCTACGTGGGTGATATTTTCGTTGTCAAAACACCTGAGTACGTGGATGATAGCATCGGTTGTGCGGATATTGGCGAGGAACTTGTTGCCGAGTCCTTCACCACGCGATGCGCCTTTTACGAGGCCGGCGATATCTACGATTTCTATGGTCGTAGGGATTACCCTCTTGGGGTTGTCTATCTCGGCCAATTTGGCGAGTCTTTCATCGGGTACGGTGATTACGCCCACATTGGGGTCGATGGTGCAGAAAGGAAAGTTTGCTGCCTGTGCCTTTGCGTTGGAGAGGCAGTTGAAGAGGGTGCTCTTGCCCACGTTGGGCAGGCCCACTATGCCGCATTGTAATGCCATAAAAATATCTCTGTTTTCGTAAGTTGTCCGCAAAGATAACTATAAATTTGCTTTCTTGAATCAAAATTAGTATTTTTGAGGGATATATAAAGCGAATTTAATACAACTACTATGAAACATACACTTGCTACACTCGAATTGCTCGAACAAAACATCGACCGATTGGCCGAGGAGGGAATCTATGAAATCGAACGCGACCTGCTGCTCGAACGTCTGCGCGGACTCTACGCTTCGGCACTCGCCATTGAGGCGATGGCCGAGGAAGAGCGTGTGCTTGACGCACTTATGGGCTTGCCCGCGGGTGCTGTGGAGGTTACTGATGTAGAGCCCGAAATAGAGATTGAGCGATTCTTTGCCGACCCGGAGGATGAGTATGTGGGTGCTCCTGCCGAAGAGGAGGTTACTACAGAGCCCGAATTGGAGGAAGAGATGGCAGAAGATGAAACTGCGGCTGAATCGCAGCCCGAGGAACTCTACGAGGATGAGCCCTCGGAGGAGGAACTCTACGAAGAGGAACCCGCTGTCGAGGAATTTGTCGAGAATGAGCCTATCGTGGAGGTTGCTCCCGATGATGATGCTGTTGAGGAAGAGCCTGCCGTTGAGGAGGTCCCTGCTGCACCTGCATATATCGAGGTCGATCATAAGACCGCAATGTCACTCTACGACGATGATGACGACGAGCTGCCCGTAGTTTTCGAGGATGATGAGCCCGTAGAAGAGCCCACCGAAGATGCCGCAAACGAGGAGGAAACTGAGCCCGAAGAGGAACAGTTTGATGAATTGGAACTCCCAGAGGTAGAGGAAGATAATCAATCCGAAGAGGGTACCCCCGTTGTATTGGGAGAGGCGCTTCGTAGCGAGCAGACAACCGTTGCAGACAACCTTGCAGACCAATCTGCGCTCGATGTTGCCTCTGCAGCCTCGGCCACCGTTTCGCTGCGTCGCACCATTGGCATTAATGACAAATATATCTTGATGCGTGACCTCTTTGCCGGTAATAGCGACTACTACGAGAGTGCCATCTCGCGCCTCGATGAGTTCGATAACCTCGATGAGGCGATGCTCTACATCTACGATAACTTCCACTGGAGCCCCAATAGTGAGGGAGCACGTCTGCTTATGGAGCTTTTGGCTCGCAAGTTGTTCTAATTTACTTTTTTAGTTATAGATGCCAAAACTTTATATCATACCCACCCCCATCGGCAACCTCGAGGATATGACCTACCGCGCTGTGCGTCTGCTCGGTGAGGTCGATATTGTCTTGGCCGAGGATACCCGCACCTCGCAGGTGCTGCTCAAACACTACGGCATTGAACGCAAACTCTACTCCCACCACAAGTTCAACGAACACTCAACCGTCGAGTTTGTGGCCTCACAGATTGAGGCCGGAAAGAGTGTGGCGCTCATCTCCGATGCAGGTACTCCCGGCATCTCCGACCCCGGTTTTCTTCTGGTTCGTACCTGCCTTGAGCGCGGCTTGGATGTGGAGACTCTGCCGGGTGCTACGGCCTTCGTTCCGGCGTTGGTGCAGAGCGGATTCCCCTGTGATAGATTCTGTTTTGAGGGTTTCTTGCCACAGAAAAAAGGGCGCAAAAAACGCCTTGCTGCACTTGCGGAGGAGAGTCGCACAATGATTTTCTACGAATCGCCGTTTCGTGTAGTGAAGGCCCTCGGAGAGTTTGCCGAACAATTTGGCGACCAGAGGAGGGTGAGCGTTTCGCGCGAACTGTCGAAGAAGTTTGAGGAGACCGTAAGGGGCACTCTCTCAGAGGTGATTGCCCACTTTGAGGCCCACCCGCCCAAGGGAGAGTTTGTGATCGTCGTGGAGGGTGCCGACCGCAGTCGCACCAATCCCATTGACGAGGAACAAGAGTAGGAGAGAGTGTCGTGACCTCTCATATACCCCCACTGCTTAGATGATAAAACTTAGTGCCAAAGGTAGAAAAATATCTGAATATCAGGCTATGAACGAAGAGAATATCAAATATGATGAGAAATCCGTTGAGCCCAATACAACGCCCAACGAGAATCAAGAACAAGGCCCCCAAGAGGGGATTCACCGCGATGCGGTGACTATGCGTTTGTTGAGAATGGTACGTAGCTTGCGCCAATTTATGCAGGGGCGTTTCGATCTGCGTGCCGATAGCGCAGCACAAGCAGAAGTGGTGGAGCAGGTACGCAAGGGTATTGACTTTAGGGGTATGAACCTTTGGGTGCTCATCTTTGCAATCTTCATTGCTTCGCTCGGATTGAATGTGAACTCCACGGCCGTTATCATTGGTGCGATGCTTGTGTCGCCTCTGATGGGCCCCATTACGGGTGTCGGTCTTGCGCTGGGTATCAATGATTTCGATATGCTCAAGTCGGCTTGGCGTAATTTCTTGCTGATGGTGATTGTCAGCCTTGTGACCAGCACTGCCTACTTCTTAGTGTCGCCCATTTCGACAGCGCAGAGTGAGTTGCTTGCGCGCACAACGCCTACGACATACGATGTATTGATTGCCTTTGTGGGTGGTTTGGCCGGTATGGTTGCGCAGACACGCAAAGATAAGGCTGTTACGGTCGTGTCGGGTGTGGCTATTGCCACTGCCCTGATGCCTCCTCTCTGTACGGCCGGTTTTGGTCTGGCTACGGGCAATTTTAATTACTTCTTTGGCGCACTCTACCTATTTACGATTAACACCGTGTTTATTGCTGTGGCGACCTACGTTGTGGTGCTCTTCTTGCGCTACGAGAAAAAGACCATCCTTGATCCCGTAAGACAGAAGAAAAACTCCCGCTACATAACATTAGTTATTGTGCTTGTGGGAGTTCCGAGCATCTTGTTTGGTGCTCACATTGTACGCCGCACGTCATTTGAGGAGAATGTCGACCGCTACATAAGCAAGGTTTTTCAATTCAACCGTACGATGATTGTCGACTACCAAAAGAGTTACCACTACGATGGCGATAAGTCGAAAGTGGAGGTGCGATTGGTGGGAGAGCCTCTTTCGCAGGATGTTATAGATAATGCTCAAGCACAACTTGCCGACTATGGCCTTTCGAAAACCGAACTGATTGTTAAACAGGCCGATAGCGATGAAAGACTCGACATAGGCAAACTGCAGAAGAGCTATGCCGACATCATCGACGAGAAGAATAGCCAGATTCGTGAGCTGCGTGGCCGCCTCTCATCGCTGACAACAATAGATACCCTTTCGGGCGCAGATATTTCGCGAGAACTCTCACTCGTTGTGGATAATATCGCCTCCCTGTCGCTCTCGAAACACACTACCTATGCCGACGGCAAGGCCGAAGGTACATCGGTTGTCGCCATTGTCAAGGCAAAGGATCAGCAGCAACCTATTGACTTGGAGAAGGTGAGGATGTGGCTCTCGGTGAGGACCAAAAGTGGTAACGTGAAGGTTGTACAGGAAGAGTAGACAAGGGCTATACAAATCTTTTTGTTGGATTATGTCAAAGAAGAGTAACGCTGATATGAATTTCGCCGAGCGTGTGGGCTACTACCTGCTGCTCGGTTGCGCCAAACTGATTGGCTATCTGCCCTATTGGGTGCTTTATAGAGTGTTGGCTCCTTTCATCTATTTTGTGCTCTACCGACTGCTCCACTATAGGGTCAAGGTTGTGAGGGCCAATCTTTCGGCGGCTTTCCCCGAGAAGAGTGAGGAGGAGAGGAGAGAGATAGAATGCAAATTCTACCACCAGCTCTCGGAGAATATGGTCGACGTTGTGGATATGACGAGTATGTCTGCTGCCGAACTCAAACGCCGTATGAAGGTTACGAATGCCGAGCAGACCGATGAGGCTATAGGCAACCGAAATTGGATTGCGGCATTGGCACACTATGGCGAGTGGGAGTATTTCTCGGTCTACGCCATTGACCATCCTTACCATAACATTGGAGTCTACCACCCACTCAGCAGTAAGGTTATGGACCGCTTTATGCTCTACATTAGGCGGAGATTCGGAATGGAGGTCGCACCTATGAACGGCCTTGCGCGCCCTGTGATGAAAAACCTCAAGGCGGGTGAACAGATGGCTCTCGGACTTATTGCCGACCAACGCCCTCGTTTCAAGGAGAGCGATAGGGTGTGGAGGGAGTTTCTTGGCCAGCCGACACTCTTCTTTGGGGGCGTGGGCAACTATGCCAAAAAGTTTGGTATGATGGTCTATACACTCGATATCCGCAAGGTTAAACCATCCCACTTTGAGTGCGAATTTGTGCAACTCTACGATGGTGTGGAGGATATATCGGAACTTGAGATTATGGACCGCTATGTGGCTCACACAGAATATGTCATACGTCGTAACCCCGAGATGTGGCTCTGGTCACACCGCCGTTGGAAAAATGGCCCCGACTCGCCGGATGTCGAGATAAGAAAAGTGCCCCAGATCCATTAATCACACATAGCCCCCAATGGCCAAAATCCAAGTTGTAATACTCAATTGGAACGGAGCCGACTATTTGCGTCGATTCCTCCCTGCGGTGCGCAGTAGTGTTGCTGCGGATGTTGAGGTCGTTGTCGCAGACAATGGCTCGACCGATGAGTCGCGCGAAGTCGCTAATGGCATCGAGGGGGTAGAGTGGTTGGGGCTCGATAGGAACTACGGATTTGCAGAGGGGTACAATAGGGCCTTGGAGCAGTTAGATGGCGACTTGTGGGTGCTTCTCAATAGCGACGTGGAACCTGCGGCAGGTTGGCTTGAGCCGCTTGTGGAGAGGATGACTGATGAACCTCGACTTGGTGCCCTACAACCCAAAATTTTGTCGTGGCACAGTAGAGATAAGTTTGAATATGCTGGTGCGGCAGGTGGATTTATAGATGCTTTCGGCTACCCATTTTGCCGAGGGCGGATAATGGGTACCGTCGAGAACGACGAGGGACAATATGATGATGCTTGTAAACTCTTCTGGGCAAGCGGCGCTTGTATGGTCGTGAGGGCTGATTTGTTTCGCAGACTCGGAGGATTCGATGGAGAGTTCTTTGCCCATATGGAGGAGATAGACCTCTGCTGGCGTATGCAAATGCTTGGTTATGAGGTTGGTATTGAGCCGAGGAGTGTCGTGTGGCACGTCGGTGGAGGTACCTTGCCCAATAACTCGCCTCGCAAAATATACCTCAATTTCCGCAACTCGCTACTGATGTTGTATAAGTGCCTGCCCGACGGAGAGATGTGGCGACTGCGAGTAAGGCAGATGCTCGATTGGCTTTCGTGGGGAGTTTATCTCGTCACGGGCCGATGGTCTTTTGCCGGTGCAGTTTGGAGAGCTCATAGGGATTTCAGACGTAGGCGACCACGATATAGGCTCAAACGTGAGTGCGCCCAAGGATTGGGTGGAGTTAGACCGTCTACCATCTATCGAGGTTGGATTATCGGTAGATATGTGCTTGGTTGCAAGAAGTTTTCTAAACTCGATTGGTGATTTTATCTGGTAACAACAACAGCCCCGAAGTATTTGGCTTCGGGGCTGTTGTTATGGATAAATGTGTAGATGCTACTTGCAGAGTCTGTGATAGTTGCAGTGGAGTAGCTCGTGGTTGTCGTCGTAGAGATGCATACCGTTGCCTTCGCAATAGCGCCACATCTTGCACTCGGCACACTCGCCCTTGCGAGCCCACTCCCTGTTGCGGAAGGAGTCGAACTTTTTGTCCCATACCTCCCAAATGTCGTCGGTGTAGATGTTGCCTTGGTCGAAACTTGCCCTAATGCTTGTGCAACCCGATATGGCTCCGTCTACCTTGATGCCTACGATGCCGATGCCGGCCATACAGCCGAAGAAGCTATCCCTCACCTCGGCCTCGTAGCCCCCGAGAAATCCCTCGCAGGCATAGTTGCACTTGATGAGTCCCTCTTTGCGAGTAGCAATGATGAACTCCATCAGCCCCCTGTACTCTGTCGGGGGGAGCTGCAACTCCTCGTCCTCGGCCGCACGACCTACAGGGAAGATGGTGAAGAGGCGCCAAGCCTTGCAACCGTGTTCTATCAACAACTCCTTGAGGCTGTTGAGCTGGCTGTAATTTTCTCTGTTTACGCAGGTTACAACGTCATAGTTGATGCCTTTGGTGTGGGTGATTACATCGAGCGCTCGGATGGCATTGCGCCAACTCTGCGGATTGCGTCGTATGTTGTTGTGATGCTCCTCGAGGCCATCTATAGAGAGTGTGATTGCCCTCATTCCTGCAGCCACAAGCGAACGCATACGCTCGGCTGTTAGGAGCATACCATTGGTGACGATGCCCCACGGATAGCCCCGTTTGTGGAGCTCACGACCCACCTCCTCAAGGTCTTTTCGACAAAGAGCCTCTCCACCCGTGATGACTACCATCACTTTGTGAGGATTGATGTGAGGTGTGATTTTGTCTATTGCTGCGAGGAAATCCTCGGCCGGCATATCGGCCACAACCGAAGAGGAACGGCAGTCGCTACCGCAGTGTCGGCAGTTGAGATTGCAACGGAGTGTCGACTCCCAGAAGATTTCTCGCAACTCGTGCTTGCGGGCCAAATCGTGTTTGATGCCTGCGAAGAGCGAGAGGGCAATCTTCTTTCGGAGACCTATTTTGATGTCAGCCATAGCTATCTGGAGGTAAATGGTGGGTGATGTAGAACCTTGTTACTCCTCCTTGCTCAAGACGATGCAGAGGTTGTTGATGTTGTCGCGATTGGCCACTACCACTTCGGTGGAGAACTCGCCTCCGTTGTTCTGCATATCCACATCTGTAGCCGTAACCATTTCGTTGCCCATTCCGCCAAAGCCGTTTACGAGTTCAAATCGGCCTGCCTCGTCGGTAAAATCTTTGGAGTTGTTGGTCGAATAGACCATAATGCCTTTGATGGGGTTGAGTTGTTCGTCTACTACATAGCCACAAATGTCCTCACCCTCTGTAGGATAGGGGTAGTAGTCATCGTAGGCAGTGCCGTAGCAGGCAGTAAGCATCGGAGCTGCCGAGAAGCCTACAAGACTCAGGAGTAGATTTTTGATTCCGCGTTTCATAATTGAGCGTGATTAGGGGTTACATTATTATGGATGCATAAGCGGCCCAAAACGTTGCACGGGGCACGAAAAAAAGTTTCGCCACCCCGTTGCATCTATTCTATGCCCTCTTCACTGGGGCTACGTTGTACTATGCCTGCGACTCCTCGAAGAAGCTCCACAATGCGTCACCTACGGGTACGGGGGCCTCGATTCTGATGGGCTCCTTCCTCACGGGGTGGATGAACTCCACACTGCGCGAGTGAAGCGATATGCCACCTCCCTGATTGGAACGTTTGGCACCATACTTCAGGTCACCTTTGATGGGACAACCCACCTTGGCAAGCTGGCAACGAATCTGATGGTGGCGGCCTGTAATGAGTTCCACCTCAAGTAGCTTGTAGTTTTTGCTGCCACCGAGCATACGATAGCGCAATTCGGCCCTCTTGGCATCACCTTTTTGCGAATTGTAGGCTACGGCCTTGTTGGTCTTGCCGTCGCGGGTGATGAAGTGAACGAGTGTGCCCTCGAGCTCCTCGGGAGCCTCCTCGCAGATGGCCCAATAGCGTTTGTCTATCTTGCGGTCTCGAACCATCTCGTTGAGCCTCACGAGAGCTTTGCTTGTCTTGGCAAAGATGACCACGCCACTTACGGGGCGGTCTATGCGGTGAACTACGCCCAGGAAAGCTTCGCCGGGTTTCTCGTCACGTCGTTTGATGAACTCTTTGATTTCATCCTCGAGTCCGGGTGTTCCTTCGGTGTCGGATTGCACAAGGTCGCCCGAGTGTTTGTTGACTGCGAGGATGTGGTTGTCTTCGTAGAGTATGTCTTGTTTCTTAAACATTTCTGTCGGTTGTTTGGGTGGAATAGAAGTGGTGTTAGAGTGAGAATGTGAATGGGAGCAAGTCGCTTGCGCACTCTACTACCGAGGCTGTGCCGCCACCGCTCATAATCACCCTGAAGTTGAGCTGCTGACGCTTCTCAACGTCTACCAACACCTGACGGCACTGCCCGCAGGGGTAGCACTCTCGGTGGCTCGGACTCGATGCGATGGCCAAGGCCACGATGCGGTCCTCGGGTGTGGATGCCTGATGGTGGTAGAGCAGTGTGCGCTCGGCGCAAAGTCCGGCGGGGTATACCTCGCTCTCGATGTTGCTGCCCGTGATGATCTTGCCGCTTTCGAGCCTTGCTGCTGCACCTACGTGGAAATGCGAGTAGGTGGCTATGGCCTTGTTGCAAGCAGCCTCGGCTGCCTCTACGAGTTGGCGCTCATCGGTGGGCATATCGCCTATGGAGTCGTAGTGCCTATAGGCGAGAGTTACACTTTTATCCATACTATTTCGGTAGGTTTGTGATACTGTGGTTGTCTGAAATTGTGTGGTGGCAGTTGTGCAAAACGCGTGCCACGATGCGCTCTTGAGTACTACTCCCAAGGCCAGCACCAAGTGCGTGCTTTGACCGTGTAGCTACCTCCCTCGGTGAGTTGCACTTTGCACTTGCCTCTGGTGGTGAAAATGGGGTTGATGTACTGCTTGAGATATTCGTAGCTACCGTTGAGGGCGGCATTCGAACCATAGTTGGGGTTGGTCTTGAGGTGGAATGCCGAGATGGCTACCTCCCTCACGCCGTCGAAATAGGTCAGGGGAGTGCCGAGCACATCGCCCTTCTTAACCTCCGTTCCGACCTGAACTCCTACGGTTTCCATACGCTCAATGAGTGTGTAGAGCCCATCGGGGTGGAGAATCAGTACGCTGCTCTCGGTCGCAGACTCAACAACTCCATCGCGGGGTGCGCATACGTTAGTGTATTCGTCGGTTTCCAACGACCACGCACAGTAATCCACAAGGTTCATTGAGCGTGCATTGCCGCTCTGCAGGGGCGAAATGGATTTGGCTACCAAGGTCACACCTTTATCGAAAGGAAGACGGTAGACAGCATCGGTCTCGGGGTTTTCTACCACTTTGGTTTGTGCCGCAAGGGCGAGGCTACAGAGTAGTGTAGCGAGGGTTAATAGGGTCTTTTTCATCGTTTTATCAGTTTTACTACATTTTCTACGTGGTGGGTGTGGGGGAACATATCTACGGGCTGTACGGCCACAATCTTATAGTGGTCGTTCATCAATGCCAAGTCGCGTGCCTGGGTTGCGGGGTTGCAACTGACGTATACCATACGCTCGGGGGCTGCGCGGAGGATGGTAGCGATGACATCCTCGTGGACACCTGCGCGTGGCGGGTCGAGAATTACCACATCGGGTCGACCATTGCGCTCGACAAATTCGTCGTTCATCACATCCTTCATATCGCCTGCATAGAAGGTGGTGTTGTCAATGCCGTTGATGGCAGAGTTTACCTTTGCATCCTCGATGGCCTCCTCGACATACTCCACACCTACAACGCTCTTGGCTCCTGCAGCCACAAAGTTGGCAATCGTACCCGTACCTGTGTAGAGGTCATATACCACCTCGTCACCCTTCAGGTCGGCAAATTGGCGCACGACCTTGTAGAGTTCATAGGCTTGCTCGGAGTTGGTCTGGTAGAATGACTTGGTGCCTACCTTAAATTTGAGTGACTCCATCCGCTCGAAGATGTGGTCGCGGCCTGCATAGAGTACCGGCTCACGGTCGCCAAGCGAGTCGTTGAGCTTGTCGTTAATCATATAGACGAGCGAGGTAATATCGGGGAATTTTGCTTCGATGTGGCCCATTACCTTGGCTATCACCTCCTGATTATCTTCGGCAAATACTACGATAACCATTACCTCGCCTGTGGATGCGGTGCGGATGACCACATTGCGCATAATACCCGAGTGCTGACGGATGTCGTAGAAGGGTATCTGCTCCTCGATGCAGAATTTTCTCAACTCGTTGCGTATCTCGTTGGATGGGGAGGGTTGGAGGTGGCAGTAGTCTATGTCGAGAATCTTGTCGAACATTCCGGGGATGTGGAATCCGAGTGCGGGAGTATCGGTAATTTCGGCACCTGCGGCCACCTCTTCGTAGGTTTTCCAACGCTTGGGAGCAAATGTAAACTCGAGCTTGTTGCGATAGTGGTCGGTCTTGGCCGAGCCGAGTATGGGGCTGATTTCGGGCAACTCGAGGTGACCGATGCGTGTGAGTTGGTCGATAACCTGCTGCTGCTTGAATGCTATCTGCTCGGAGTAGGGGATGTTCTGCCACTTGCAACCTCCGCAGACACCAAAGTGGGAGCAGAATGGCTCTACTCTCATAGGTGACCGCTCGATGTAGGCGGTGACGTAGCCCTCCATATAGCGACGACGCTTGGTCCTGATTTGCACGTTGACCACATCGCCCGGAACGGTCATCGGTACGAATACCACCACGTCGTTCCACTTGCCCATAGCATTGCCTTCGGCGGCCAGAGTTGTTATTTTTAGTCCCTCAAGATGGGGATGTCTGTTTCTTGCCATATCTTCTTTGTGTAGTTTGATAAACAAAGATAGAGAAAATCTCAAAAAAACTCCCTACATTTGTAGGAAAATAACCAACATTTCGCTCCCGAGGAGCGATAATTTGCAAAAATTGAGATTTCGTATGGCTAAAATAGCACGTTTTGTCTTCAATCACTTTGGTACCAATGGCTACCTGCTTTGGGATGCAGATGGCTCCGCTGTGGTTGTAGACCCCGCTTTCACCTCTGCTGCCGAGTGTCAGCGACTCGAAGAATTTATTGAGCAACACAACCTCCGACCCGTAGTTGTGGTTGCCACTCACGCTCACCCCGATCACTTGGGAGGTGTCGGCTATGTATGCAAACGCTACGGTGTGCCTCTGGCAATGCACTCTGCCGATGAAGAACTGCTTGCTGTAGCTCCTGCCTACGGTGCATCTATGGGCTTCGATATAGCCCCTTTGAAGGCCGATATTGATTTAGCCAAAGATAAAGAGATTCGTTTCGGCGGTTCGGTGGCCGAGGCTATACACACACCGGGACACTCCAAAGGCGGCATCTGCCTCTACGTGGCAGCCGATGGTCTGCTCATCTCGGGCGATACGCTTTTTGCGGGTAGTATTGGTCGTACAGATCTCCCCGGTGGTGACTACGACGAACTTATGAAGAGCATTATGGAAAAAATACTCCCGCTTGGCGGAGGAGTGAAGGTATTCCCCGGACACGGTGGCGAAACCACTTTGGGACAAGAGATGGGTACCAATCCTTTTATCGGCGAGGTGCTCGATGGCGGTTTTAATAAACCCTATGAGGAGTAATGGCCGAGTGTTAACCCCGTTTTTTCTACAAGAGACTTATGAGAATTGATATACTTACGGTTGTGCCCGACCTGCTTACCTCGCCTCTGAATGAGTCGATTCTGCGCCGCGCACAAGAGAAAGGACTTGCGGAAATCGTTGTGCATAATATCCGCGACTACACCCCCTATAAGCACGGCCAAGTGGATGACTATCCTTTTGGTGGTGAGGCAGGTATGGTGATGATGATTGAGCCTGTCTATAGGCTCATCGAGAAACTCAAGAGCGAGCGCGACTACGACGAGATTATTTTCACCTCGCCCGATGGCGCTACCTACAACCAACAGGAAGCCAACCATCTCTCCACGCTCAATAATATCATCATCCTCTGTGGCCACTATAAGGGTATCGACTATCGTATCCGCGAACACTTGATTACCAAGGAGATTTCTGTCGGTGACTATGTACTTACGGGAGGAGAGTTGGCAGCTGCGATTATCGCCGATAGTGTGGTGCGACTCCTGCCCGGCGCTATTGGTGACGAGGAGTCGGCTCTGACCGATTCGTTCCAAGATAATCTCCTCGCTCCCCCTATCTACACACGCCCTGCGGAGTTTAATGGTTGGCGCGTACCCGAGGTGCTCACGAGTGGCAATTTTGCCAAGATAGAGGCGTGGAAAGAGGAGCAGGCCTACGAGAGGACCAAGCGCCTCAGACCCGATTTGCTTGATGAATAAAACCTTGTGCTATGAAGTACTATCTTATTGCAGGTGAGGCGAGTGGCGATCTTCACGGCGCCAATCTTATGCGAGGTATTCTTAAGGCCGATCCCGAGGCACAGTTTCGCTTCTGGGGTGGCGACCGTATGGCAGAGGTGGGTGGTCGCGAGAATCTTGCCAAACACTACCGCCAAACATCCTTTTTTGGGGTGGCAGATGTGCTGAAACATCTGCCTACGATTATGTCGCAACTCGGTGAATGTCAGCGTGATTTGATGGATTTTGCTCCCGATGTGCTCATCTCCATCGACTACCCCGGTTTTAACTTCAAGATGGCCAAGTTTGCGCATAGTAAGGGCATCCCCACCTTCTACTACATCTCGCCCAAGGTGTGGGCTTGGAAAGAACGACGAGTGAAACTCATCCGCCAATATGTAGACCGCCTTTTCATTATCTTTCCCTTTGAGATAGAGTACTTTAGGCAGCGCGGTATCGAGGCTGTATATGAGGGAAATCCCATTGTGGATTCTATCGAGCAGACCCTCAGTGTTGTGCCAAATGAGGAACAATTCAGGAGTGAAAACGGACTTGATGAACGTCCCATTGTGGCTTTGTTGGCAGGCTCGAGGAAGAATGAGATAAAGAAGAATCTCGCCTTTATGAGGAGTCTTGCCGAAGCTCGCCCCGAACACCAGTTTGTTGTGGCAGGCGTGTCGTGGATTGAGGGATCGCTATATAAAGAATTTCTTGAGGGCAGTGACGTGAAGGTGTTGACTGATAAGACCTACTGTTTGCTGAAATACTCCGATGCAGCAGTTGTCTGCTCTGGTACTGCCACACTCGAAACGGCACTCATTGGTACACCAGAGATGGTTTGCTATCGTATGGACGAGTTCTCTTATAGAGTGGCGCGGGCATTTGTGAAGATAGGTTTTATCTCGCTTGTCAATATTATTATGGGACGTGAGGTCGTAAGGGAGTTGATTCAGCACGATATGACAGTAGAAAAAGCATCCGAGGAACTCACAGCCATACTCCCCGGCGGAACCAAGCACGCCAATATGAAGAAAAACTACGCTGAACTTGCTGCAACTATCGGAGGTAGTGGAGCTTCGGATAGATTTGCTCAACGAATGGTTGAGGATCTAAAAAAGATGAAAAAGCGATGAAGATTATCTGTATAGGTCGCAACTATGTCGACCACATAAAGGAGTTCGATAATGGCGAGCCAACGGAAGAACCTATCTTTTTCCTCAAGCCCGACACAGCTTTGTTGCGAAATAACGATCCGTTTTTCATCCCCACTTTCTCCAAGCAGGTCGACTACGAAACCGAACTTGTGGTGAAAATCAATAGGGTCGGAAAGTGCATTGAGGAACGCTATGCTCACCGCTATTACGATGAGGTGGGACTTGGCATAGACTTCACTGCGCGTGATCTCCAACGTGCTGCTATGGCTGCAGGACATCCGTGGGAAAAGGCCAAGGGGTTCGACCGTTCTGCTGCCATCTCTCCTCGCTTTTTGTCGCTCTCGGAGTTGGGCAAAAAGGTGGAGGATTTGCGATTTGAGATGACTCTCAACGGTGAGCTCAAGCAGGTGGGTGAACCGAAGAATATGATATTCTCGGTCGATAAACTCATCAGCCACCTCTCGAAATATATGACCCTGAGGATGGGCGACTATATCTTTACGGGTACCCCTGCGGGTGTAGGACCTGTGCATAAGGGAGATGTCTTGAGGGCTACACTCGAGGGAAAGGAACTGTTTAACTTCGACATTAAGTAACGAGGGATATGTTGCTGAAAGATAGAATAAAACAATATCGACTTCTGCTTGCAAGCAAATCACCGCGCCGACGTGCTTTGCTGGAGGGTTGTGGTCTTGAGTTTGAGATTGCAGAGGGTAGGGAGGCCGACGAAACTTTTCCGGCCGATATGCCAGCTTTGCAGGTGGCAGAATACCTTTCGGGCATCAAGAGCGATGCGTGGGCCGAAGAGCTCGCCGAGGGCGATCTGCTCATCACGGCCGATACGGTTGTGATTGCCGGCGGAGAAATACTCGGTAAACCCCACGACAAGGAGGATGCTGTGAGAATGCTCCGTCTCCTTTCGGGTGCCGATCACGAGGTTGTTACGGGTGTGACTCTCCGCACAATCAACCGCCGAAGGAGTTTTTCGTGCAGTAGCAGGGTGACCTTCCGTACCATTACCGACGAAGAGATTGACTACTACGTCGATACCTACCGCCCCTACGACAAGGCCGGTGCCTACGGTATTCAGGAGTGGATAGGCTACGTTGCCATTACGGGCAT
Organism: Tidjanibacter sp.; assembly: GCA_017503805.1. GTDB lineage: Bacteria > Bacteroidota > Bacteroidia > Bacteroidales > Rikenellaceae > Tidjanibacter. The sequence goes on along the minus strand of JAFVSJ010000017.1, from coordinate 68,860 downwards.
AGAGGGCTCCTTCTATAATGTTATGGGGCTGCCCGTACAGCGCCTTTGGGTAGAATTGGATGAATTTGTCTAACTAAAACTATACTAAACACTTATGAAGAAATTTTTGTTTTCGCTGGCGGCACTTGCAGCCGCTATGACTGCAACCTTTGCCGATGAGGGTATGTGGTTGCCCAGCCTCATTGGCAGTCGTATTGATGATATGAAGGCCAAAGGTTTTGAACTTACGGCAGAGGATATCTACAGCGTCAATCAGGCGGCTCTGAAAGATGCCATCGTGCTCTTTGGCAGAGGCTGCTCGGGCGAGCTTGTGTCGGCCGAGGGCTTGCTGCTCACTAACCACCACTGCGGCTATGGTCAGATTCAGTACCACAGCTCCGTTGAGCACGACTACCTGACCAACGGTTTCTGGGCTATGAATCGCTCCGAGGAGCTTCCCAACCCAGGACTGACCGTTTCTTTCCTGCAGCGTATGGAGGATGTCACTGCCCGCATCGAGGCAGGCGAGAGTGCCGAGGCAATCGTAGAGGAGGCCAAAGAAGGTGGCAAATATGCTGCATCGGTGGAGAGCCTCTACTACAACAATAAATTCTATCTGTTTGTCTATCAGGTTTATCGTGATATTCGCCTTGTGGGTGCACCTCCTTCGAGCATCGGTAAGTTTGGCGGCGACACAGACAACTGGATGTGGCCTCGCCATACGGGTGATTTCTCCGTATTCCGCATCTATGCCGACAAGAACAACCAGCCTGCCGACTACTCGGCCGACAATGTGCCCTACACCCCCAAACGCCACTTCACCATCAGCACCAAAGGTGCGGCCGAGGGTGATTTTACCTTCGTCTACGGCTTCCCCGGCACCACCCGCGAGTATGTGACCAGCGACTTTGTGGACTACACACTCAACCACTCCAACCCTGCCAAAATCCACCTCCGCACCCTGAGGCTCGATATTATCTCGGCAGCACAGGAGGCAGATGTGGCCACCCGTATTATGTACGCGTCCAAACACGCCAACATTGCCAATGCTTGGAAAAAGTGGCAGGGTGAGAGCCTCGGCCTTGCTCGCCGCCATACGGTGGAGAAAAAACTCGCCTATGAGGCCCGTTTCGATGCTTGGGCAAAGGGTACCGAGTATGAAGGTGTGCTCGATAAACTCCACGCCAAATATGCCGAGCTGTTGCCCTATGCAATCACTCGTGACTACTACAATGAGGCTATCTATGCCATTGAACTCGTGGGCTTTGCAGGTAGACCCAAACGCCTGACCGAGGCTAACTACAAAGACTATTCGCCCGCCATCGATAAGAAAATCGCTGTGGAGATGCTGCGCGAGTTTGGCGAGAATGTGAAGGCCGAATTTATCCCCGAGTGGTACTCCGCAAAACTTGCCGAGTGTGGCTCCGTAGAGGCCTTCGTGGAGTGGCTCTTTGCCAACTCCCGTCTTGCTTCCAAGGATGCATTTATGTCAGCCCTCGCTGGTGGTTATGACTTCTCTACTGACCCTGCTGTGGAGATGCGAGCTGCATTTGATAAGGTTGCACGCGAGAGTGTGGGTGCCAACTACACAGCCCTCAATAGCGACATCACCGCACTCTATAATATCTATATGCGCGGCCAGATGGCCTTTGAGCCCGAGCGTGCATTCTATCCCGATGCCAACCTTACCCTCCGTGTCGCCTACGGTTCGGTTGCCGGCTACGAAGCTGCCGATGGCATCTACCACAAGCCCTACACCACGCTCGACGGCATTATCGAGAAAGATAACCCCGAAATCTATGACTATGATATTCCCCAGAGCCTGAGGGATATATATGCCTCCAAAGATTATGGCCGCTGGGGTGTGGAGCTCAATGGCCACTACACTATTCCCGTAGCATTCTTGGCCAAAAACCACACTACGGGAGGCAATAGCGGCAGCCCCATTCTCAACGGTCGTGGCGAGTTACTCGGCATCAACTTCGACCGCACTTGGCTCAGTACAATGAGTGACCTCGACTACGATCCCGACATCTGCCGAAATATCTCTGTTGATATTCGCTACGTACTCTTTGTGATTGACAAGATTGGCGGTGCAGGATACCTCATTGATGAGATGACCCTGAACTAATAGGGTGGGTGGCGATGCTTCGTCACCTCCCACGAATGCGACTCGGCAGGATTCCGAAACGGAATCCTGCCGAGCCTTATTAAACCTAAACCTAATGTAATGAGTGAGTGATTCTTGTGGCTTGCGAGTTGGGGTCGCGTGTAGCCTTTTTTATTTGCGCCTCAAGGTACAACCACCCTTGAGGCGCAAGTGGTTTTGATGTGCTATTTGAAATAGCGATTGTAGAGACCCTCGAAGCCTTTGCCGTGGCGAGCCTCATCTTTTGCCATTTCGTGAACGGTGTCGTGGATAGCGTCGAGGTTGTGCTGTTTGGCGAGGGTTGCAATGTGTTTTTTGCCGTCACAAGCACCGTGCTCTGCCATCATACGTTTGTAGACGTTGGTCTTGGTGTCCCATACAACCTCACCGATGAGCTCGGCAAATTTGGCTGCGTGCTCTGCCTCCTCCCAAGCGTAACGCTTGAAAGCCTCTGCAATCTCGGGATAACCCTCGCGGTCGGCTTGACGCGACATTGCGAGATACATACCCACCTCGGTGCACTCGCCCATAAAGTGGTCCTGCAGACCTTTCCAGATCTCCTCGGGGCAACCCTGAGCCACACCCAGACGGTGCTCGTCTGCGAAGGTCAGAGCATCATCGCTCTCTACCATCTCCTCAAATTTGTCGGAACCTACTTTGCAGAGGGGGCACTGCTCGGGTGCAGCCTCGCCTTCGTGGATGTAACCACATACTGTGCAACGAAATTTTTTCATAGTCTTAATAGTCTGTTTGATTTGGTTATTGTTATTTGTTTGTTGAGTCAGATTTGCTATTGAGCGACCTTTTCTGCCTCGGCACACTTGTCGCAAATGCCTCTGTAGTAGAGCTGTGCATCGGTGAGTGTGTGCGCGTTGCGTGGACGGTTGCGCTCTATGAATTGGGCATCATCAAATTCGATGTCGTGCACCTTGCCACATTTTGTGCAATAGAAGTGTGCGTGGGGATGGGTGTAGCCATCGAAATGTGTTGTCGAGGGGTCGATGTTGAGCACCAAAATCGCGCCGTGCTCATAGAGCAGATGGAGGGTGTTGTAGATAGTTGTGCGCGAGAGCCTCGGAATATCCTTTTCGAGAGCCGAGTAGATCTCGTCGGCCGTAGGATGCGTGCGGTTTTTGAGCAGATAGTTCATTACTGCTGTGCGCTGAATCGATGGCCTGATTCCATATTGCTCGAGATGTTCAACAGCTGTCTTCATCGGCTTTATTGTTTAATGTTGTAATGATTACAAAACTAAATCCATTACAAAGATAGGGACTTTTTGCGAAACTCCAAATTTTTTTTGTTATTTTTCGTGATAAACTATTATCTTTGCGTGCCCAAAAGGAGGTGGATAGTGGTAACCGCCTTGGTATTGATTGGGTTTCGGGATGTAGCGCAGTCCGGTTAGCGCGCCAGCTTCGGGAGTTGGAGGCCGAGAGTTCGAATCTCTTCATCCCGACCGAGCAATAAAAGAGAGGCCACTCGCAATGAGCGAGTGGCTTTTTGTATATCCCCAAGAGTGCCGAGCTTGCTCGAAAACTCTTGGGGATATACAAAAACACCAGCATAGCAGTGCTCTCTTTTATTGCCGTTCCCTACCCGAGATCACCGAGCGAAGAGCCACCTTGTGTGGCTCGCAACGAGGTAATCTCTTTTCCTTGCGCCGCCGAACTTGCTCGAAAACTCTTGGGGATATACAAAAAACACCAGCATAGCAGTGCTCTCTTTTATTGCCGTTCCCTACCCGAGATCACCGAGCGAAGAGCCACCTTGTGTGGCTCGCAACGAGGTAATCTCTTTTCCTTGCGCCGCCGAGCTTGCTCGTAAACTCTTGGGGATATACAAAAACACCAGCATAGCTGTTCTCTCTTTTATTGCCGTTCCCGACCCGAGATCACCGAGCGAAGAGCCACCTTGTGTGGCTCGCAACGAGGTAATCTCTTTTTTCTTTTTCTGCTGTCTAACGTACTCTTTTAGAAAATAAGATTAATTTTGCAGTCCCGTTTAGGGAAAACATACGCGAAGGCGTATATATATAACTATTGTATAGATGAAGGAACTATTGGTAAACTCTCTGGCGGACGACATCCGTAGTGGCGATAAAGAGGCGTTTGAACTCTTCTATCGGATGGAGTATGCCAATATTCTTCATTTCGTCAGGAGCTACTTGGGTGATGTGGAGTCCTCGGAGGATGTCACACAAAATACCTTTTTGCAACTGTGGGCACGAAGAGAGAATATAGACAGCGGTAGAAACCTCCGAGCTTTTGTCTTTACCATCGCTCGTAATAATGCCATCTCCATCTTGCGTTCACGGGCCAGAGTGGGCCGACTCGAAGATAAGGTGAACCTTGAGGCCTTCTGCCACGACTCGGTAACCAACCATATCAATGCGCTTTCGCTGCGTGACTTGATAGAGCAGACCTACTTGAAATTGCCACCTCACATACAGCAGTCGTTTCGTATGAGTCGCTACGAAGGGCTCACCAACCGAGAAATAGCAAAGCAAAAGAGCCTCTCCGAGAAGGCGATCGAGTATCATATGAAGGTGGCGCTAAAACTATTCAGAGATAAGTTAAAAGATTATTTACCACCCCATTTGGGGTAACCCCCGACAATAACGTACTATTAGTGAGGTATGAAACAATTGGATTTAGAACAAATACTCAAGGGCGAGGGTAGCCCTGTCGAACGCGAAGAGTTCTTTGCGCGACTTGCTGTTGACGAACAGCTCCGCGCGGAGTACTACCATCGCAAGAGTGAGCAGACTTTTGCTACGCTTCCCAACAAACCCAAGTTGACCGGAAAGGCCCCGCAGCCTCTCCGCAGGGTGTCGCTTGCCTCCACTCTAACCCGCATTGCAGCGGTGCTCTTCCTGCCTTTATGTGGCTACTTTATTCACGATCTATTGAGCCTCGAGCCGGAGTTGAGCGAATATGTGCAGGTTGCCCAGAGCGATTTTGTGAACGAAATCAACTACCGAGTCGATAGAGGTGTCAAGGGACACGTTTTGTTGGCAGATAGTACACAGGTGTGGCTAAATAGCGATAGTAACCTGAAGGTGCCCGCCACTTTCGATAACCTCGATAAGAGGGTTGTGGAACTTTCGGGCGAGGGCTATTTTGTGGTGAAGAGCGATGCCGAACATCCTTTTTATATCAAGACTCCTCAAGATGTGCTGGTGAAGGTTACGGGTACGGAATTCAATCTCACCGCCTATGCAGAGAGGAGCGACATCCACTTGGCTCTTGTCAAAGGCTCGGTGGAGATTCTCAAGAATGAGTCGCCGACGGGAGTGGCCGTGAAACCCAATGAGGAGGCCATTGTGGGTAGTAACCGCAGTGAGGTGGTTGCAAGCACAACCAAAAAGGTCAACGATAAAACTGTCTGGAAGGATGGAACTCTCAAGTTTGTCAATACACCGATGAGAGAGATGATTGTTAGGCTCGAAAGATGGTATGGTGTGGAGATACACGTACAGAATCCGTCGATTTATGATGCTGTCTTTACGGCGATGTTTCGTGAGGAATCCATCGTTCAGGTGCTTGACTTGCTGGAGTTTACGAGTGGCATCGACTATACGATGAAAGACAATCTTGTGGTGCTGTCCAAAAAGTAAAATTAGGCGTAGAAGAGGGGCACCGAACCCTTTGTGGAGAAAAATCTTATATAAGCAAAGACGAAAAGTGAAAAAAAGTCGCTTTTCGTCTTTGTTTTATTTAGGGATTGGAGGTGGTTGGTGCGTAATACTATCGACAAACTTTATTGCTAACCACAACAAACTTGAAAGTATGAGAAAAACTTTACTCCAACGTTTGATTCTTGTAGCTTCGGTTTTGTTGGCATCCACATCTCTCTACGCACAGAGGGTGGAGGCGAATCTCAACTTTGAGAATCAGCCTCTTTCGAAGGTGTTGAGTGAGATCTCGGCCCAAACCAACTACAACTTTATCTATGACACCAATGTCGTAGACGTAAATCAGAAAGTCAGTGTGAAGACAAGTAGCAATGACTTGACTAAACTTCTCAATCAGGTTTTCGCCAAAACCGGCATCGAATTTCGCGTTGTAGGCAAACAGGTGGCCCTTTCGGCCAAGAGTGCCCGCAAGGTTGCACAGGGTAAACAGCTGGTGGCTAACGGTATCGTGTATGACACCGATGGTCAGCCCGTTGTAGGTGCATCCGTTGTCATCGAGCGCACTATGCAGGGCGTTTCGACCAACCGCGAGGGTAGGTTCCACATTGAGGTGAAGATGGGCGATGTGCTCCAATTCTCCTATATGGGCCTCAAAGATACCGAGGTTATCTTTAGTGGCCAGAAAGAGATTAAGGTCACTATGCTCGAGGATTCTACCGTATTGGACGACATTGTTGTTACCGGTTATCAGACCATCTCGCGAGAGAAGGTTACCGGTTCGGTGGTGTCGCTGTCGGCAGAAGCTCTTGAGGAGCGTTTCGCTACCAACGTACTCGACAACCTCGAGGGTAGGGTAGCAGGTCTGATGACCTATAATGGCGGTATGCAGATTCGCGGTATCAGCTCCATTCACGCCGAGCGTACCCCTCTGCTCGTTGTTGACGGTATGCCCGTGGAGATGTCGATTGAGGACCTCAACCCCTATGACATCGAGAATGTTACCGTGCTGAAAGATGCTGCTGCAGCCGCCATCTATGGTGCTCGTGCATCTAACGGTATCTTGGTCGTTACTACCAAACGCGCTCGCGAGGCAGGCAAGACCAATGTTGACGTTCAGGCCAACTTCACCGTCTATGACAAACTCAACATCGACTACCACGACAACTTCTATATGAATGCCGAGGAGCAGGTGAACCTTGAGCTCGGTCAGCTCGACGAATTGTTGACTCACCCTATGTATAGTATGTATGTGGGTATGTACGGTTCGTTGATGCCCCAGTATTCGACTTTCACCTCTATGTCGCCCCTCTATATGAACTATTGGAGGAAACTCAATGGCCTTATGACCGAGGCGGATTTCAATGCCTATGTCGATATGGCAAAGAAGAATAACTACGCACAGGAGTTTGCCGACAATATGTTGCAGCGCCAGATTATGCAGCAGTACAACATCGCCATCCGCAACCGTACCGATCACTTCCAGTCTAACTTGGTATTCAACTACCGCCACGACAATACCGGCGTTATCGGCGATGAGAACGACCAGTTCAATATCTTCTACAAAGGTAGCTACAACGTTGGTAAATGGTTGACTGCCAATATCGGTATGAATACTATCATCAGCAGTGCAAGCCAAACCAGTACCCCCAATGGTGATGCCACCAACCCCTTTGGCCACGCAGCCTATGAGAGTCTCTATGATGCCAATGGCGAATTGGCCAACCTGGCGAGCATCGGCTATACCAACCCCGACTATGTTCTCCCCGAGAACTATGTCAAAGGCTACCGCAGCTCGTTCTACAACCCACTGCAGGATAAATGGGAGGACCGCATCAACTCGGGCCGCTTGAATAGCCGTTTGCAGGGTGAGCTTATCTTCCGCATCATTGACGGTCTCACCGTTAACACCCAGTTCCTCTATGAGATGGGCCGCAGCAATGCCATCCACGATATGAGTGAGAATAGTGTTGTTATGCGACAGATGCGTAACGCCTACACTGTGCCCAATCCCGATGGAACATTCAGCTACTTGATTCCCGAGAATGGTGGCTACCGCGCCACTCAGGAGACCCGTACCGATGCTTGGACCGGCCGTGGCCAGCTCAACTTCGACCGTTCTTTCGGCAAGTTGGATGTAAACCTGCTGGCAGGTCTTGAGTTCCGTGAGACCTTGAGCCGTGGTACTATGGGTATGATGCTCGGTTACGACGACCAGCTCCAGAGCCACGCTACCACCTCTGTGGACTATCCTCTGCTCTCGACCCTGACTCAGACTCCCTACTTCGGTATGGACTGCTACGCAAAACAGATATACTTCGATCCCTTTATTGCGGGTGCAATTGGTCCCGTAAGGGAGATTTGGCACCGCTATGCTTCGGGTTACGCCAACCTTACCCTCTCGTGGGATGAGAAATATCACGCTTTCGGCTCCTACCGTTCGGATTACGCCGATATCTACGGTCTCGATACCAAATTCCGTGGCACCCCTCTCTGGTCGGCAGGTGCAAGCTGGAACTTGGAGAAGGAGGAGTTTATGCAGAATCTCGACTTTGTCAATACCCTCAAGGCTCGTGTTAGCTATGGTATCACCGGTAATATCTATCAGGGTGCAACCAGCTATATGACCGCAGCTACCGGTTGGATCAACGAGTTCACTCTGTTGCCCTACGGTATGGTAACCAGCCCTGCTAACCCCAGCCTCACTTGGGAGAAGACCGCAACCACCAACTTCGGTGTTGACTTCTCGCTTCTGGGTAACCGCATCAGCGGTAGCTTGGACTTCTACCACAAGAACGGTACGAACCTCTTCGCTGACAAACTTCTCGAGGATTCCAACGGTTTCTCGTCGATGGCAATGAACGCCGCAAGTATGGTCAACGATGGTGTTGAGCTTACCCTCCACGGCGATGTTATCCGCGCCAAGGCAGCCGGTGACTTCAATTGGAGTATGAGCGGTACTTTCTCCTACAACCGCAACGAGATTACCGAGGTTGAGAACCCCTCGACCAAGGCATATGAGTTAGCAAGCAATCCATTCAAGACGGGCTATCCTGCAAGTGCCGTTTGGGCACTGCGCCACGCAGGTCTGTCGGATGCTGTGAACGACATCGTCAATGGTTCTACCCATATGTATTGGAAAGACAAAGAGTGCACCGTCAAAGACAATAGCGCTTGGAGTGGCGATCCCGATGAGGTTATGGAGTTTATGGGCCAGAGCGATCCTAAGGTTGCCATCAGCTGGGAGAACCGTTTGAGCTACAAGGGCTTCTCGCTCAGTGCGATGCTCGTTTACTACGGTGGCCACGTACAGCGTATGAGGCAGATTGGTGAGCAGATGGCTCTGATGCCTATGATGGGCCTGATGCCTGTTTCGATTGAGTACTTGGATGCTTGGCACCCCGTAAACAACCCCGATGAGACCCGCATCCCCGGTGGTGGTTACTACGGCTCGGCTTACACCTCTGCTGAATATCAGTACGCCGACATTTTCGTACACGATGCTTCGTTCATCAAGATTCGCAACATCGTATTAGGCTATGAGCTTCCCCAGAGCGTTCTCAAACGTATGGGTATCGGTAGGGCTAACCTCAGTTTCCAGATTGACAACCCCAAACCCCTATGGGTAGCCAACGAGCTGGGCGTAGATCCCGAGACCGGTGGTATTGCTCGCACTACCAGCTATATTCTTGGTCTTAACATTAACTTCTAATCCGACACAACGCTATGAAAAGAAGATTAATAAATATATTGGCAATTATTGGTGCAGTCGTGATGGCTACCGGTTGTGCCAAGTTTACAGAGTTGAGCCCCAAGGGTGAGAATATGCTTCAGCGTGTTAGCGACCTTGATATGTTGCTCAACTACGAGTGGCCCGACCTGGGTGTTGACCGCCACTCGATTATCACCAGCGGTAATGTGGGCTATATGGGTACCGCTATGGAGGCGCTTATCGCAGCCCCTGCTACCAACCCCGATGCAGTGATGTCCATCACAGCCGACTTCGACAACCTCATCGCACTCGTTGAGGAGAAACTCGTTACTGACAGCTACTACACCCAGATGTATGAGCTCATTGGTCAGATTGCAAACCCCGTAATCAAAAATGCCGATACGGCCGAAGGTGATCGCGATTTGGCAAAACGTCTCAAAGCCGAGGCTCTCACTCTGCGTGCCTATCTGCACTACCTGCTCGTGAAGAACTATGCAGGTGCCTACGATCCCGCAACTGCCGATACGCAGCTTGCTATGGCCTACACCTTCGAGGATAACGACCCCTCGCAGACTCCCGTACAGCTCACTATGAAACAGTTCTATGACAACATCTTGGCCGACATCAAGGCTGCCAAAGAGCTCGATGCTCTGCAGGCTCCCTCGAATAACCGTATGCGCTTGAGCAACGCTGCTCTCTATGCAGTTGAGGCTCTTGTGAATATGGAGGTACGCGATTATGCTGCTGCCAAGACTGCCGCACAGAACTCGTTGGCAATCGAGCCCACCGTAGATGACTACAACACTATGCTCGTCTACCGTCCCGATATGTGGACCGATGAGACCGATGCTATGACCGTCTATCCCGGTTGGGAACTCCGTCGTGACAAGACTACGGGTATGGTGACCAAGGAGGATATCTTCAAGACCGACTACCTCTATTTCTTCTGGTACACCGCATTCCCCTTCCTGCTCGACGAGGTCGATGGCGAGAAGAATATTCTGCTCAACCACATCTCCTACAGCTCTGCTAATGATTATTCGGGCACTATGTATGGCCGCCTCTATATGGGTGACTACTTCTTCCCCAATGGTACAGGCTTGAGCACTGTGGATATGTACTTCGTATTGGCCGAGTGTGCCATCCGTAGTGGCGATTGGGCAACTGCAGCCGACAATATCAACTACATTCTCTGCCGCCGCCAGCCCAATAAGGAGATCTACGAGGCAACCATCGCGCAGGATCCCACCGCAATGGGTGTGATCGCTCCCGAGAACTACTTTACTCCCGTGTCGTTCAACAATGCAGCCGATGGTATCAAGGAGTTGCGCAAGGTGGTTTGGGCCGAGCATTGGTTCCGCAGCGGCTTCTTCTATTGGCAGAAACGTTGGAACGCAGAGGCTGATTGGGCTTACACCATCAACAAGACCTTCACCTATGCAACTACCGATGCGGAGGGTAGGTATGTGGCAGGCAAGACCGAAACTTTCACCTTGACTCCCGAGTCGAAGGTATGGATTCGTCCTTTCCCCCAGAAGACTATGAACCTCACCGACTTCGTACAGAACTATAGCTATTAGTTGTACTGCCGAGTCAGTAGACCTATAATTTTTGTCTGTGGGGGCTGATTACCCCCACAGACAGCCAAGAACAATAACTAAACATTTCACCCAATTAACTGTTTGATATTTATGAAGAGGCTTTTGGTAATCATTATGGCAGCAGTGGCTCTTGTGGGCTGCTCCGACAACAACTTCACCCTCAAGGGTACACTTGCCAACTACGACGGCGAAGTGGTTTATTTGCAGATAGGTGGCAGTTTTAGCCAAGAACCTATGGTGTTGCAACTCCCCGTTGTGGATGGAGCTTTTACTGCCAAGGCGCACCTCTCGCAGCCTCTTTCGGCCGTGTTGCTCGATACCGAGAAACCCGATTATCGGAATGGTCAGCCCAAAATGATACGCTTTGTGGTGGAGCCAGGTAAACTCACCATCAATGCCGATTGGGAGAGTGGTCGCATCAACTCCACCTCCGGCTCGGAACATTTGGCTGTGGCTGTTGAACTTGCCCAAGCAACCAAACCTTTCGAGGATGAGATGATGGGCTTGCAGAACGATCGCACCCCCGAGGCACAAGCCCGCATCCGCGAGATTTATGCCCAATACGAGGCTGCACAGAGTGCTATCTTTGCCGAGCATCCCTACTCCTATAGTGCTGTGTGCTATTTCAGTGCCTATGCTTCGCAGAAGGCCACCGAGGAGATGGAGGAGTTCTACAACGCCCTGCCCGAGGAGGTGAAGGGTTGGAAAGAGGCACAGGAGATCAAGGATGTGGTTGCCATCCGCCGTTCGCTCGAGCCCGGCAAACCCGCACCTATCATTGGCGGCACAGATATCAACGGCAATCCCTTCTCGCTCGACCAGCTCAAGGGTAACTATATCCTCATAGACTTCTGGGCATCGTGGTGCCGCCCCTGCCGCGCAAGCAATCCGCACGTTAAGGCTCTCTATGAGAAATATAAAGATCACGGCTTTGAGGTTGTCTATGTGGCCGACGACGACTCCAATGAGGAGGCTTGGCGCAAGGCTGTGGAGCAGGATGGTCTCGAGGCGTTCCACCACATTCTGCGTGGTCTGAAACGCACTCCCAATGGTGGCTACGATACTTCCAATGATCAGTCCGATAAGTACGACATTCACTATCTGCCTACCAAGTACCTCATCGACAAGGATTTCAATATTGTCGGCAAGGTGACCGACGAGCAGCTCGATGCCGAACTTCTCAAGGCATTTGGTTTCTAATGCAGGATTTAACAAGTAAAACGTAATAATACTACCGTAAGATGAAAAAACTATTCTTCGTTGCGTTGGCCTCACTCGCAATGGTGGCCTGCAACAGCGCACAGACCTATACTATCAAAGGTAATCTCGAGGGTGCCGAGGGTACAATAGCACTCACCGATATGGGAGGTAAGACCATCACTCAGGGCGAGATTGTAGATGGCTCATTTGAGCTCACCTATGAGAGTGAGACCCCCTTTGCCGGTTACCTGCGTTTGGGAGCCGACAACTTCTTCGGTGCGGTCTATGCCGATGAGGTCTTGGAGATTACTGTGAGTGGTACTCCCGAACAGCCCCAAATAGAGGGTGGTGCTGCAACCGATGCCGCTAATGCGATGGTTGCCAAGAATAATGAGCTCCGCGCCCGTCTTGAGGCCGGCGAAGATCAAGAGGCTGTTTTTGCCGAGTATCAGGAGTTTATTGACAAACTCAAAGTGGAGAATAAAGATAATCTCTATGGCGTGGTTGAATTCCTCAATACGGCCATCTACGAGATGGAGCCCCAAGAGGTGCTCGATAAACTTGCAGAGCTCCCCGAGAAATATGCAGCTATGCCTATGGCCCAGACCACTCGCCAGCGTGCCGAGAATATGCTCAAACTCTCCGTAGGCAACCCTTGCATCGAGATTGTTGCTCCCAATGTGGATGGTGAGCAGGTGAAGTTGAGCGATGTCTACAAGGCCAATAAATATACGCTGATTGATTTCTGGGCATCGTGGTGCGGCCCCTGTATGGGTGAGGTTCCCTACCTGACTGCCGACTATGCCAAGTATCACGATCTGGGCTTCGAGATTTTCGGTGTAAGCCTCGATCAGAATCGCGAGGCTTGGGTGAAAGCAATAGAGAATAAAGGACTTGTGTGGGTGAATGTTTCCAACCTGCAGGCTTGGGCTGAGCCCGCCGCAGCCGACTATGCAGTTGTTGGCATCCCTGCCAATTTCTTGGTAGATAGCGAGGGCACTATCGTGGCGAAAGACCTTCGTGGTGAGGCTCTCGGCGAGAAACTCAAAGAGTTGTTGGAGAAGTAGGTGAGGTTGTTGACCATCAACAACCCGATGTGAAGTTGATGTGGTGTGGCCCCGACTTTACCCAAGGTTTGTTAATAAGGGGTGAAGTGCGGGGCCATATTTTTTGGATGCCCATCGACTTTGCGCTGTCCGGAACCAATTTACCAAGTTGATAACTCACTAAAAAACAGATAAATATATGAAGAGAATTACAATGTTGGCGGTGGCAATCGCAGTGGCCATCTCGACGCTCTTTGCCGCCCCGAGGAAACAGAACATCAGTGTGCTTTACGTTGGTGGTACGGCCGAGTTCGATGAGTCTATGGGGCTTAATGGCCATAGTCAAGAGGAGTATGATGCGAGCGTCAAATCGCGTATGGCATCGTGGGAAAAGTTCCTGAAAGAGTATTTCAAGGTGGTGGAGGTTGTTCACGGCGATAACTACACGCAGGATATGTCGGACCGCTACGACGTGACCGTATTTGATGGTCGCCCCAAACAGCTTACACCCCGCTACCATAGCCGTGTGACTCGTGACTACAATGGTGCCACCTACCTTACACACGACTTTGACCGACCCGCCCTTATGGTGGGCCATATGAGCGATAACCTCACCCGTTCGCTCGGCACGAAGAACGATTGGTATTGCCTCTGCCTTATGTCGCACGCCCACACTTGGAGAGCCGAGCACCCCATCTTCAAAGGCCCTTATAAGGTGAAAATCACCACCGAGGAGCGCCCCACACCCGAGGGTATCAAATCATTCCCTCACCATTTTGAGGACAATAAGGTGCCCGAAACGATGACTATGTGGAGGGTGCAGAAGTACGACTTTACGGGTGATAGCGATGTGCGCATCGGTATGGTCTCTCGCCCAGGTGGTTACGAGGATTCGCCCGAGGCCGAGTGGATTTCGGGAGGTGAGTGCGCCAAGTCGCCCGATGCAATGGCTTTGGGCCGCCACGGCAACTTCTTCCATTGGGGTTTTGCCGCCTCGCCCGACTATCTCACCGATGAGGCCAAGCCTCTGCTTGCCAATGCCATTGTCTATATATCGCAGTTTGCAGGTCAGACTCCCATAGCTCGTAAGTATGACGACCGAGTTATCACCCGCGACTACATCGGCGATAAGAAGTATTTTATGACCCGCGAGTTCTACGAGAGCTACGTCGAGCAGAATCGCGAGTATAACCGTATGACCGAGGAGAAAAAGAGAGAGGTTCAGGCTCGTATAGATGCGGGTGAAGAGGTGAGCGAACAAGATCGTTTCTACCTTACGGTACGACTGATGGATATTGTCAGCTACGACGAATTTCTCCAGCAACAAGAGGGTGAACTCTATGCTCTCTATGGTGCCGATGTGGAGAAATATGCTCAGTACTACGACGAGAATTTGCCCTACTACTATGGCGGTGGCCCCAGAGGATTGACCATTGATGAGGATGCCAAACGATTGGGTGTCGCCAATAATGATATTGCGCTGATTGATAAGGCTATCCAGCTGTGGGAGAAGCGCGAAGATGTTGCTTGTGCCAAACGTCTTTTGGAGCGCTATACGCTGATGGATTTCTCCACTGCAGCAGAGTGGCGCAGATGGCTCGAGGAGAATAGGGAAAGATTATTCTTTAGTGAGTCTGCCGGATGGAAGTGGATTGTCAACTCCCGCGAGGAGGGCGCAAATCCCTATTTTGAGTATTTTATGCGTGAGAAGGCAGCGAGGGCTCGTGCTGCAGCGACCGACGATATGAATCCCGTGGCAGTTGGCACAGCAGCATCTATTCTCTATGATGGTAGTTGGGTGCTTACGGTGCGTTTGGCTCTTCACAAAGGCTACCATATCTACGATAAGGTTGCGCCCAATGATGTCTTTGTTCCGACTACGGTGAAGTTCGACCTGCCCGAGGGTGCAGAGGTTGTTGGTGGCCCTATCGTGCCACAGGGTGAGTTCTACACTGCCAATGGTACAACTGTTTTCCGCTCCGATGCCATCTATCAGCAGCGCATCAAGGGCAAGGTTGGCGATAAGGTAAAGGTGCAGTTGGAGTACCAATGTTGCGACCCGACTATCTGCTTCCCCCCTACAATGCAGGAACTCACCATCGAACTGCAGTAGCTTTGCAGTCACTCATTGGGTGATGGTAGGTGCAAGAGAGAGGCTTCCACGATCGTGGAAGCCTCTCTCTTGTCGTATCCCTTGAACAGGATTGTGTTAGATTTGCAGTAATCCGAATTTACGCACAATATCCCACTTTTTCGACGAGTAGAACTCTATGAACGGACGGTCGAAATGTTCTTCCCATAGTGTGCGGATATCCTCAAACGTATAGTTCTCGTCTAGGTCGGCTGTCTGTTCTATTACGGAGTAGATAAACTCCGCCTCTGCCTCGGGCAGTTTCACCTCTTTTGTGGCCGAGGGTGTGTGTATCACCACTCCCTCCTCCGAGAGCTCGGGGGTGCCACCTATCCACACGATGCGTGCCTTGTCGTTGTAGATGCGGCAGCCATCGGGTTTTATGAGGTGGTCGGTAATGAGCGAGGGGATGACTGTCGTGGCGGGCACCTTGGTGCCGAACCACTTATGCACAGGCCTATCTATCCCATTGCCCACCAACCAATTGGCAAGCGATAGGTTGAGTCCTTCACCCACCATATCGAGCGAATAACCCCTATTTTCGGCAAATGGCACTTCGTTATTGGCAAATGGATTGGGTAGTCGGTCTTTGCGCCTTACTCCATACTCCTCGGGGTGTTGTCCCGAGTGGGAGTGGATGGTCATTGCGTAGCGATGCCAAAATGCCGAGCCGATGAGCTCCGCCTTGAACATCTGACGCACCACCTCGGCAGCGTCTATGCTCTCCTGCAGACTCTCTGTCGGGAGGCCGTACATAAGATAGGTGTGTACCATTATGCCCGCATAGTAGAAGTTGCGCATAGCTATGGTTGCCTGCTCTATGGTGATGCCTTTGCCTACCAGCTCCAACAGTCGGTCACTTGCCACCTCCAGACCTCCGCTCACAGCTATGCAACCTGCACGGGCCATCAGAGCGCAGAGGTCGCCCGTATAGCTCTTCTCAAATCGTATGTTTGTCCACCAGCTAAATCTCAATCCGCGGCGTAGCAACTCGAGTGAGAATTCCTTCAGCAGCTTGGGAGGTGCGGCCTCGTCGACGAAGTGGAATCCTCGGCTGCCCGTCTGTGCAGAGACACGCTCCATCTGGTCGACTATCTCTGCTGCGGTCACAGCGTCGTAGCAACGTATGTAGTCGAGTGTGGTGTCGCAGAAGGAGCACTTGGCCCAATAACAACCGTGTGCAAGCATCATCTTGTTCCACCTGCCGTCGCTCCAGAGTCGGTGCATCGGGTTGGTCACCTCGGTGAGAGAGAAGTAGAGAGAGTGGGGGAGTCCGTCGAAGTCGGGGCAGCCACGCTCGCGGTGACTTATGGTGCCACTCCCTTCGCTATAACCATCTGCGGTGAGCGTGTGTATAGGCTCTTCTCCCTTGAGTAGGCGCTCAAGGGCCAACTCTCCATCGTCGAGGATGATGTAGTCGACGTAGCGGAAAATCTCTCGGTCTGACATCGAGCGTAATTCAGTTGTGGGGTAGCCTCCACCGATAATCACCTCTATTTCGGGGTTGTTTGCCTTCAGATACTGACCTATGCGCAACGCACCGAGCAGGTTGCCGGGGAATGGTACGGTGATGCCCACACGACGTGGTGCTGTGCGGGTTATGTGGTCGCGTAGCAGGTCGCACATAATGTTCTCAATGGCATTTCGCGGTTTCTGCAACTCCTGCTCGAGGGTGGAAAACTCTGCTATGGCGAGTGCCAAACTCTCGCCATATTTGACCACCTCAAATTCGGGACTCACGGTGGCGCGAATAAAGTCGCTCAGGTCTTGCAGATAGAGTGTGGCAATATACTCGGCACAATCCTTCGAGCCGAGTGTGCCGAAGTACTCCTCTGCATCGACCATAGTGTCGAAACGACTTGCTTGGGGGAGATATTCGGGTGAGCAGATAAGGCTTGCTATGGTTGAATCCTTGCCCTGTAGAAACTCTATGACGCTATCTATTGTGGCAATGTAGTCGTTTCGCATAGCCCAGATGCGGTTGCAATTCTCGTCGCCCTCGCCATCGTAGTTCTCAAAGAGCGAGGTGAGAAAGTCTCGGCTGAAAATTGCTCGGAGTGTCTCTATGGAGAGGTCAACCTGCTCGACCGAGAACCCTTTGCGGCGCAGATAGCCGCTGAGGTACGCGGTGGCAGGGTAGGGGCAGTTGGGCTGCACAAACGGAGGTGTGATGAGCAGTATATCGGTCATAACTACTATTTATTTGAAGGTATCTCTATTGTCAGGGTGTCGTAGGCCATAAACATCCCCTCGGGGAGCTGAGGCTCTTGTTCGGCGTGGAGGCCTATCTGGTGGGACATATGGGTGAAGTAGCTCTTTGTGGCCCCCACTTTGCGTGCAATCTCCGTAGCCTCATCGAGTGTGAAGTGGGAGATGTGGGGCTCGTGACGCAGGGCATTGATAACCAAAACCTCCACACCCTTGAGTTTCTCCAACTCCTCGGACTCTATGTGGTTGAAGTCGGTCAAGTAGGCGATGGGGCCTATGCGGTAGCCCGTGACGGGCAACGTGAAGTGGCGGCCACGGATGGGAACTATCTCCATCGAGCCAATCGTGAAGGGCTCGGTGTCGATTCTCTGCAGTGTGATTTTGGGTGCGCCGGGGTATGGTTTTTCCTCGAAGGCGTAGTCGAAATTTTTGCGTACAACCCTCTCGACCTCCTCGGTGGCGCAGACGACGATGCTCTTGCGGCAGAAGTAGTTGAACGCCCTCACATCATCGAGTCCCATAATATGGTCGGTGTGCTGATGGGTGAGAAGAATTGCGTCAATATTGTCAACGCCTGCACGTAGCATTTGATAGCGGAAATCGGGGCCAGCATCTATCACCACCCTCGTATCGTTGTTCTCAATCATCGCCGACGAGCGTAGTCGTTTGTCCCTCGGGTCTGCCGAGTGGCACACTGCGCAGTGGCAACCTATCATCGGTACCCCTTGAGAGGTACCTGTTCCGAGGAATGTGAGTTTTAGCATAGTGTCGTTGGACCTTGAGGTTGGTTGTTTTGCCCACAAACATACAAAAAAATCGGCCCAACCGCAAACGGTCGGGCCGATTCTCTCTATCTATTTGCCGTATAGGGTGGTTATGCGGTCACTTTCTCGAGCCACTTAACCATACCAAGCATCACGCCCATCGAGATGAGGCAGAAGCCTGCGAATACAGCCCAGCACATCCACTGCTGGGGGAAGGTGTTGAGCATAGTCACGCCAATTGCGATGAAGAGGTTACCAATGGCGGTAGCGGTGAGCCACAAGCCCTGGCAGATACCCTGCAGGTGGCGAGGAGCAATCTTCGATACGAACGACAGACCCAGAGGCGAGATGAAGAGCTCTGCAACAGTCAGGAAGAAGTAGGTTGCAATCAGCACCAGAGGACTGCATTTCATAGCCTCCTTCATCGACTCTGCAAGACCCTTGAATTCTGCGCCCGAAGGATAGCTCTGTACCATTGCGATAACCATCAGGAAGATGTAAGCACAAGCGGCGATGAGCATACCGAGGGCGATCTTACGAGGAGTGGAAACCTCTTTGCCTTTGCGTGCCAAAGCGCCGAAGATGTACATAATGATGGGGGTGAGAATAATCACGAACAAGGGGTTGATGCACTGCCAGATTTCGGGAGGAATCGAACCGGTCGAAACGAAGTCGCGAGCAAATACGGAGAGCGACTGACCATTCTGGTGGAACGAGAACCAGAAGAATACGGCTACGCCAAGAACTGCGAAGAGAGCGTAGAGACGCTGTTTGATCTCTTTTGCGTTGGCAGCTTTCTCCTCTGCGGTGTACTGAACCTCGGCTTTCTTCTCTTTCTTTGCGGGGTTGGGCAGTTTGCCTTTAACGCAGAGGAAGATGGTCAGCGAGATGAGCATAGCAACAACCGAAGCGATGAACGAGAAGTGTACGCCGGTGTTGAAGATCTCGAGGTAGTTGTTGCAGAATGCTGCATCGATGGTGCCGGTGTAACCTGCATTAGCTGCGAGGCTGGTGAGGTTCTCCATTGCGGTCTCGGTCATAGGAGCAGCGCCCTCTTTGGTGCTGTTGATGAAGTCGTGGCAGAGACGGGGAAGATCCGAGTTGTATGCCAAGTCGTGCATCTTGAGCCAGAAGCTCCTCAGAAGGGGAGCGATGAAGGGAGCGATAACGCCACCGATGTTGATGAATACGTAGAAAATCTGGAAGCCCGAGTCACGTTTCTCTTTAGCTTTTGCCAACTCTTCGGGACCTTTCTTTGCAGCCTCAGCCTCGAAGTTGTCGTACATCTGACCTACGATAGCCTGAAGGTTGCCTTTGAACAGACCGTTACCGAAGGCAATGATGAAGAGGGCAACGCAAGTGAGTACCAATACCCACGAGAAACCGGTGGTCTCAGCAAATACGGGAATCGAAAGGATGCCGTAACCAAGAGCCATAACCAAAAGACCGGTGATGATGGTGCCTTTGTACTTCTGGGTGCGGTCGGCGATGATACCGCCGGGGAGGCTAAGTACGTAGATGAGGAAATAGAAAACTGCGTAGATCCAACCTGCTGCGTCGTCACTGATGCCGAACTTGGAGCAGATGAACAGAAGCAGTACTGCATTCATAATGTAGTAGCCGAAGCGCTCACCCATATTGCTAAGAGCAGCCGAGATAAGTCCCTTGGGGTGCTCTTTGGTGGCCTTGCGGATGTAGAATACCAAGAAAGGAATCACTACTACCAAGATTGCCATCAGGATCAACATTGGGCGGTTGTTTGCCCAAAGATTAGCGAAAAAATTTAGCATAAAAATTAGTATTGGTTAATAAATGTTAGTGTGTAATTTCGTTCAAAATAAGTCCATTCAAGTGACAAAAATAGTAATTTTTAGGAATAAATTTGCGCTTCTGACAGAAAAAGAGTATTTTTATTGTCGCAAAAATATTACAATTATGGCTAAACGTCTGACAATCATCGAAAACGATAGCTGGCTCGAGCCGGTGGAAGAGGAACTCAATCTACGTCACAAGCTCTTTGTTGACAAACTTTCCGACATAGAAAAATCATCGGGCTCGATTGTCGACTTTGCAAACGGCTACCGATACTTCGGTTTCCAGCGCGACGAGCGCAACAAAGGCTGGTGGTTCCGTGAGTGGCTTCCTGCAGCCGAGAGTGTCTATATCTTCGGCGACTTCAACGGTTGGAATCGCACCTCGCTCCCGCTCTTCAAGAATCCCACCACGGGTGTTTGGAGCATCTTCCTCTCCGATCGCGACTACTTCCTCGGACACGGTATGCTCTACAAGATTCTGGTGACCGGCCAGAATGGCACCCACGAACGTATCCCTGCTTGGACGACTCGTGCGGTGCAAGACGATGAAACAAAGAACTTTACGGCCCAATTTTGGAATCCATCGGAACCCTTCGATTGGGGCGATGACCGTTTCTGCATCGAGAGTCGTGACGGGCTCTTTATCTATGAGTGCCACATCGGTATGGCCCAAGAGAAAGAGGGTGTCGGCTCCTACACCGAATTCGCCGAAAAGGTGCTGCCGAGAGTGAAGGCTGCCGGCTACAATGCCATACAGATTATGGGCATTGCCGAGCACCCCTACTATGGTAGCTATGGCTATCACGTTTCCAATTTCTTTGCTCCCTCGTCGAGGTTTGGCACTCCAGAGGAGCTGAAGGCTCTTGTGCGCAAGGCCCACGATATGAACATCGCGGTCATTATGGACTTGGTCCACGCTCACTACGTCAAAAATTTTGCCGAAGGTATCAACGAACTCGATGGCTCGCCAAATCTCTACTCGCTTGATGGTGATGCGGGCTACCAAAAATATTGGGATTCAAAGATTTTCGACTTCGGCAAACGTGAGGTCTGCCATTTCTTGCTCTCAAATGTTAAATATTGGATAGATGAGTTCCACTTCGATGGCTACCGATTCGACGGCGTGACCTCTATGCTCTACTACCATCACGGCTACACCGAGTTCGACTGCCGCGAAAAGTATTTTGATGCCGGAGTGAATCGCGATGCTATCACATATCTCAAACTCGCCAACCGCCTCGTACATAGCTTGCGCCCCGATGCAGTGACCATTGCCGAGGATGTGAGTGGTATGCCCGGCATTGCAGAGCCCGAGGGCGATGGCGGCCTCGGATTCGACTATAGGCTCGCTATGGGTGTGCCCGACTTCTGGATAAAGATGCTCAAGGAGGTTCCGGATGAAAATTGGAATGTGTGGGATATTTGGAATGTGCTCAACAATAGAGGCAATAATACCCGTACCATATCCTACTGCGAGTCGCACGATCAGGCGATGCAGGGTGATCAGACCATAGCATTCCGACTGCTTGGAACGGCTATGTATGACTCTATGCACGTCGACATTGAGAACCCTATTGTCGATAGGGGATTGGCACTGCATAAGATGATACGACTTGTCACAGCATCGCTCGGCGGTCAGGGCTATCTCAACTTTATGGGCAACGAGTTCGGACACCCCGAATGGATTGACTTCCCGAGGTTGGGTAATAATTGGAGCTATGCCTATGCACGCCGCCAGTGGTCGTTGGTCGATGCCAAGGAGTTGCGCTATCGCTTCCTCGGCGAGTTCGACAAGGCAATGATTAACCTGCTTGTGCGCTACAATCAGCTCGGACAGGGATATGCCAATCAACTCGCAATGTACGATGGTGATCAGGTTATGGTCTACAACCACGGTGACTTGGTATATGTATTCAATTGGAACCCTACACGAAGCGTACCCGACTATATGATTCCTGTGCCCGAGCCCGGTAGTTACCGCATATTGCTATCCTCCGATGAGGAACGCTTCGGCGGTTTCGAGCGCAATGAGTTGAACGGAGAATTTTTGTCGTTCTCGCGCAAGGACGACGATGGAGTGGTGCGTCATTTCATACGCATCTATAATGTTGCCCGCACAGCCACCATCTATAAGTTGGTTAAGTAAATAGTGTGGAGTAGCGATAATCAAAGAGGTGGACTGTAGTTGCAGTCCACCTCCTTGTTGTGTGCTTGAGTAGTAAGTATTATTCTTTGGCGTTTGGGACTTTGAAAATTACCACAAGAGAGCCGATGACTCCCGCTGTGGCGACAACCCAATCGACAACTCTGTTGTGGATGAAAAAAACTATAGAGATGGTCACCATCGTGAGCATCAATAGAATTACCCACACTTTAGTTGTTTTGCGCATACCGCCACGCCTCTCATAGTCGCGTATGTATATGCCGAGCCGTGAATTGAGCAACCACCTCTGCAGGCGAGGCGAGGAACGATAAAACAACCACGATGCGGCCAATAGTAGTGGAGTTGTGGGCAATCCCGGAAGCACTACTCCTATTGCACCGAGAGTCACACAGATAGCACCAATTATGATGTAAATTGTCTGTTTCATTGTGCTATAGTTCTGTTTGCCCTACCACCTGTTCTACACTGCCGAGCGTGATGTACCATAGATAGCCCCTTACGTTGTTGTAACCCATATTGTTGAGAGCTTCGGCGTAGCGTTCTATCTGGGTACGGTGGGAGTCGCTACGCATCAGTCCGAACTTGTAGTCAACCACCACAGCCTCCTCACCACGTACCATAATACGGTCGGGGCGTAGAGTGCGGCCTTTGACAATCAGCTCTCTTTCGCACATTACGCACTCCCAATTACCGTCAAACCATTCGGCAACCATAGGATTGGTAAAGGCATCATCTATCTGTTGTTCGACCGTTTCGGCCTCCTCGACGGTTATGAGTCCTTCTATGACGTTTGCTTGCAGGCGTTGAGTTATCTCCTCTCGAGTCACCGCTTGTTCCATCGCTTTGTGCATCATAATGCCGTAGTCGCGTGCATCGATATTTTCGCCGCTGCTCTCCTCGTCGTAGCGTTGATGGCTATATCTGACGGCGATTTTCTCGCTTGGCGAGTGGGTGTCGAAGTGTGCGAGCGATGGAACCTCTTTGCTCTTTGCCTTGTTTTGTGTGGGCTCGCCGAGAGTGTAGGTAGTGACCTCCTCCGAGAGTCCCGCATAGTCGCGTACGATGGCTCCGACGGTAGTGTTGTGGCACTTGTCGGGAATCATTATGTGTAGCTCTTGTTTTGCGCGAGTGAGGGCGACATAGAGAGTATTGAGCGAGTCGATGGCCGAGAGGGTGAGCTCGTGATAGTAGCTTTCGGAGAATACGCTTCGAGCCATAGCAGAACTGAATGCTACGGGGAAGCGGGTGATGCGCTCCGAGAGAGGATTGTTGGGCTGAGCCCAAAAGATGGTGTTGGGCAGCGGCTTGAGACTCCAACTGCAGTAGGGGAGTATTACAGCCTTGAATCCCAAACCTTTGGATTTGTGGATAGTCATAATGGTTATGGCATCTGCGTCGCTGGGGAGTGCCACAGACTCTTTGTAGCCGTTTTCGTTCCACCACTTCACGAAGAGTGACGTGTCGGCAATTTTCGAGGAGCTGAAGTTGATTATCTGGCTGTGGAGTGCTTGCAGATAGGGCACCTCGCCTGTCTCGTTGCAGTTGGGGAAGTGGAGCATCAGTTCATTGAACACCTCTTCGGGCTGGAGCAGAGCAAGTGAGCCGAGGAAATCTTCCTCATCGGCGGTGAGAGCCTCTTGATGGGGGCGCATAAAAAATCCATTGTAGAGGGCTCGAGCCACCTTATCCTCGGGGTCGTTGATGAGGCTCATACAAGCGATGATGAACTGCACTGCAGGTGAGGAATTGATGGCCAGAGCCTCTTGGGTTACCACATCGAAAATGTAGCGGCCATCTCGCTCGGGATTGTTTTTGTGGGCGAGAATCTTGGTGGCGATTTCGCTTGCTTCGCGGTTGCTGCGCACCAATACGGCTATGTCGCTGGCTCGGTAGCCGCGGCTCTGTAGCTCCTCTATTTGGGTTATGACGGGGTGGATGGATGCGTTTTTGTCGTAGGAGGTTACGCTGACATAACCCGACTCAACATCCTCTTTGTGGAGTTGTTGGTGTTTGTTGTAGGCTGTTGTGACCATTGAGCAGAGCTGCGTGGCCAAATCTGCGCTGATGAAACCGCTGTTGCGTGCCTCTTCCAACTCTGCCGAAAGAAAATCCACCACTCGCTCTACGGCATATTGAGTGACTCCGTTGTTGAAATCTACCACCTCGCGTGTACTTCGACGGTTAACGTCGAGATTGTCCTCAAATATGTCGGCGAACTCGCGTTTGACTCCGTAGGCAAGCAGACCCCAATCACCTCCTCGCCAACGATAGATGGACTGCTTCACGTCGCCCACCAGCAGAACCGGATTCTCCGCCGATTGTGATATGGCGTTGTGCAACAGCGGCACGAAATTGCTCCATTGCATCGTGGAGGTGTCCTGAAATTCGTCTATCATAAAGTAGTCGTAACGATTGCCCGCCTTCTCGTAGATGAAAGGGGCATCGTTGTCGGACACCAGCGACGAAATCATCTCGTTGACATCGGAGATGGGAAGTATCTCTTTTTCGGAGCAGATGGCATTGAGGTGGGTGCGCAGGTCGGCCAGCAGGGCAAAATCGCGATAGTGTGCCGTGATGATGTTACGGTTGTTGTCGGCAGTTGCCACCTCGGGATAGATTTCTATTAGTCCCGAAACGATGCCGTGCAACTCACCCTCGATGGCATCTATGGTGGCATTGTGAGGCGACCTGCCTGCCTTGTGCCACACTCCCTGCTCGACTGCCTTTATTGCGGCCTGACTCGGGGGTACAATCAGCCCCGAGGCTACTTTCTGAATGTAGAGTGCCACACTACTTCGATTACCTCCGGCAAAG
Organism: Tidjanibacter sp.; assembly: GCA_017503805.1. Taxonomy (GTDB): domain Bacteria; phylum Bacteroidota; class Bacteroidia; order Bacteroidales; family Rikenellaceae; genus Tidjanibacter. Next base: position 43,644 of record JAFVSJ010000017.1, on the reverse strand, counting down.
TCGCCGGCTGTGAGCCCATATTTGTCTATCAGTGCGGTAAAGCGCTGTGCCTCTGTGCGATAAGTGGCAGTGAGTTGGTTTGCTCGGGTGGTGAACGATTTTATTATGGATTCGAGTTCGGGTTTGTCTGTGGAGTCGATTTGCGACGAACGATAACCCTCCTTGAAGAGCTCTTTGCCGAGCTCTACGATGGCACCTTTTATATTCCACGATGCACCTTCGGAGATGTTGTCGCCGATGTAGTTTGCCACCCAATGGTAGAGAGCCTTGTCGTCGGCTACATTTTCGAGCATCAGGTCGGCAGCCTCTTCGAGAAGTGAGTCTGTCTTGAGTTCAAGGTTGAAACTGAGATCTACACCTATTTCTTTGATGAATGCTCTCATCACTCGCTGGAAGAACTTGTCGATGGTCATCACCGCGAAGTTGTTGTAGTCGTGGAGGATGAGGTTGCGGGCTATGGTGGCTTTCTGCGCCACGAGCTCCATATCGTAGCCCAACTCAATGAGGGCCTTGTCGAAGTCGCACTCCTCTCTGCCGGCAAGGCTATTGAGTCGATCGAGTATTCGCCCTTTGAGCTCATCGGTAGCCTTGTTGGTGAAGGTTACGGCCAAGATGTGGCGGTAGTTGTTGGGCTCATCGAGGAGCGTGCGTATGTAGTTGAGGGCCAGACGGTAGGTCTTGCCCGAGCCTGCCGAGGCGCTCAATATATCTACTCTTCCCATTGGGTGTGTTGTTTCGGTTGTGTTTGTTTTGTCAGCCGTACCTCGAGGTGTTTTGTCAAACGGGTGTCACAAATGGCTGCGGGTGTGATTTTTCGGATGATAAAGGTAGATATTTTTGTAAGAATAGCAAAATAATATTACCTTTGGCTATGCAAAAATTTCTTCAGTTGGTTGCTGCCGACCTATGGCAGAGATATGGTGAGAGCGTAGGGGAGCTTAAGGTGATTCTCCCCAATGAACGTACGCGTGTCTTTCTCAATGATGCTCTCTCGCAAGTTGCGGGCCGAGCAATATGGTCACCCGAGTTCCTCTCTATCGACTCGCTTATGGTGAGCCTATCGGGACTTGAGCGTATGGACTCCATAGGAGCCATCACACTCCTCTACAAAGTATACTCCGAGATTTACTCCGCAGGTGGTCGTGAGGCGGAGTCGTTCGACTCTTTTTACCGCTGGGGCGAGGTGTTGCTCAATGACTTCGATGCCGTTGATAAGTACCTGATTGATGCCGATATGCTCTTTGCAAACGTGGCCGACCTGAAGGATGTCGATGCCGACCTGGCCGACTACCTCGGGGAGGAGGGACTTGCCATAGTCAAGCGATTCTGGCGAGAGTTCGATGCCGAACGCCGTAGCTCAAAGCACAAGGCTGAGTTTCTCAATATATGGCGCACCTTGCTACCAACCTATAAGGCCTTCCGCCAGAGGCTTGCCGAACAGAATGTGGGCTATACGGGTATGATATATCGCTCTGCTGCGGATGCAATCAGGCTCTCTGGGGCCGAACTGCCGGCAGGAAGGTATGTGGCTGTGGGTTTCAATGCACTCTCCGAGGCGGAGAAGATTCTCTTTGACCATCTGCGCAAGGTTCACAATGCCGACTTCTATTGGGACTACGACGACTACTATCTGCTCGACGAAAAACAGGAGGCGGGACTCTTTGTGCGTGAGAATCTCAGGCGCTATCCGATGCCCGAAGGATTTGTGCTGCCGAGCTGCTTCGGTGAGCCAAAAGAGATAAAAGTGGTCTCTACGGCATCCGATTCGTTGCAGTGTAAATATGTAGGTGAGTTTGTCGATGAGATTGTCAAAGCCGAGAAGAAGATAGACAAGAATACGGCCATCGTACTTACCAATGAAGGTCTGCTATCGCCCTTGCTCTACTCGCTGCCCGACAGCGTGGGCAAGGTCAATATCACGATGGGTTATCCGTTGCGTAATACGTTGGCTTATAGCTTTGTAGAGAGATTGTTGCAACTCCAACTGCGCGTGCGTCGCACACGTCAGGGCAAAGTGTCGTTCTACCACTCCGACGTGGTGGGGCTTCTATCTCATCCATTTGTGGTGGCCATAGACCGCAGGGCAACTGCTGCGCTCAAGAGTGAGGTCGTGCGTCGCGGTCGCATTCACATTGAGGTAGAGTCGCTTGCGGGTTGCCACCCTGTGCTCGATAAACTCTTCTCGCATCACGACAATTGGGCCGGACTCAAGGATTATCTACTCGAGATTGTGGCTCTGATTGCTCGAGCCGGCCTGCCAAATGAGAGCAAGGAGCGCAGAGCACTGATGAGAGAGTGCTTCGGACTGATGGCCGAAACGATTATCAAGGTAGATAACTCTGTGGCTCGCTGTGGGGTGGAGATGAAACTCTCGACCTATGCTGCACTGCTCCGACGTGTGATGCAGGGGTTGCGCATACCATATAGTGGAGAGCCGCTACGAGGGGTGCAGGTGATGGGTATCCTCGAAACTCGAAACCTCGACTTCGACAATGTGATTGTGCTCTCGATGAACGACGATAATTTTCCCTCGGGCCGCATCAGTGATACCTCGTTTATACCCTACAATTTGCGCTTTGCCTACGGTATGCCCACTCCTCGCCACAATGAGGGTGTCTATGCCTACTATTTCTATAGACTCATCCAGCGAGCCCGACGGGTGGATTTGGTCTACCGCTCGGTGCCCAACGATAAATCCTCGGCCGAACATAGCCGCTATATCTACCAACTCGACTTCGAGAGCCCCCACAAACTCAAACGTATCGAGAAGAGTCTGAATGTCAACTTGGCCGAAAAAGGCAGTCTGAGAGTCGAGAAAAAAGGCGATGTACTCAAGCGTTTGCAGGCCTACCTCGGTAGGGATGGAGAGCAACCTCTGCGTAAGATTTCGCCCTCGACCTTCAATAACTATATGGAGTGTTCGCTCAAATTCTACTTCTCTGCCATCGCCGGCATCCGTACCCCTGAAGAGATTGAGGAGGGGGTTGACTATGCCCTCTTTGGCACAATCTTCCACAAGGCTATGGAACTGCTCTATAAACCGATGATGACGAAGCATCTACCACCGATACCCTACTTGTCGAAACTCACCGAGGAGGATGTGCACAATGCTGTGGTAGAAGCAATTACAGAGGAGTTTTTCGGTGGCGATAAGGTGGAAGAAAGCGAATATGGAGGCCACCTGATTGTGGTGAGAGATACGGTCGAAACCTACATCAACACCTGCGTGCTTCCCTATGACCGATCGCCCGAACGCACCGACTACCGTGTGCGCTACCTTGAACATCCGATGGAGAGTGACTTTGAGTTCTCGCGTGGCAAGGTGACATTCCACGGCATCTCGGACCGCATAGATATGATGCCCGATGGCTCACTACGCATTATTGACTACAAGACCGGCTCTATCCATAAAGATTTCTCGGGCATCAGCGGACTGATGAAGGAGCTTCCCAAGGAACACAACGGTGCCGTATTGCAGACACTCATCTACTCTATGGTGGCCGAGCGTATGCAGCAGCGTGGAGAGATAGATGGCAAGGGTGCGACTCCATCGCTCTACTATGTGAGGTATATGCGTCAGGCCGATTACTCACCTCTTCTGACCGACAAGTCAAATTCTATTCCCGTGAGTTCCTATAGCGAATATCGAGAAGAGTTTGAGCGCGAACTCGATAAGTACCTCAATGAACTTTTCGATGAGAACGAACCTTTTGTGGCTACCGACAACGAGAAGAGCTGTGAGTGGTGTGATTTTGCGCGCATCTGCCGTCGAGGATAGAGGGTGATGTGCAGTGTTGGAGGGGTGAGTGTAAAATATATGTTAAGTTTAGAACGAGTTTCAGCTTGGTCTATTTGAATTTCGACCGAATGTTATTAACTTTGTGATGTTTGGATAGATAAAACTACTCCCGAAGAATTACCTAATATATACTACTATGGATAAATATGCGATACACCCAAATCCTTTGGTGCGTTTTCTGAAGAAAGAACCCCGAGATTTTACCAAAGCCGATATCATCCACTACATCGTTGAGAACGGCATAGAGATGGTCAACTTCCGCTATGCAGCTGCCGATGGCCGACTCAAGTCGCTCAACTTTATGATAAACGATGTCGACTACCTCGATACAATCCTCACCTATGGCGAGCGTGTGGATGGTTCGAGCCTCTTCCCCAATTTCGTGCAGGCAGGAGCAAGCGACCTTTATGTCATTCCCCGTTACCGTACGGCATTTATCAACCCCTTCAGCGAGATTCCTACTCTTGAACTCCTCTGTGGCTACTACGACAAAGATGGTAGACCATTTGCCTCGGCACCCGATCAGGCACTCCATCGAGCTCATAATGAGTTCAAGAAACTTACGGGGATGGAGTTCCACGCAATGGGCGAGTTGGAATATTATGTTGTGAGTGAGATAGATGACCTCTATATCACTCCCGACCAGCGCGGCTATCACGCCAGCGGCCCCTTCTGCAAGTGGGGCGATATGCGCCGAGAGGCTATGAAGGCCATTGTTGAGGCAGGCGGAAAAATCAAATATGGCCACGGCGAGGTGGGTAACTTTGCTGTCGATGGAATGATGTATGAGCAGAATGAGATAGAGTTCTTGCCTGTGGATGTTGAGGAGGCAGCCGACCAACTGCTCATAGCCAAGTGGATATTGCGCGAGATTGCCTATCGCTATGGAGTGCTGCTGACCTTTGCACCCAAAATTACCGTCGGTAAGGCAGGTAGCGGTCTGCATATCCACACCAAAGTGGTTAAGGATGGCAAGAATATGTACCTCAAGGATGGTAAGTTGAGCGATGTGGCCAAGACCGTCATTGCGGGTATACTCGACTCGGCCGATGCGCTGACAGCATTTGGCAACACGAATCCGACCTCATACCTCCGCTTGGTACCACATCAGGAGGCACCGACAAATATCTGTTGGGGTGATAGAAACCGCTCTGTGCTGGTGAGAGTGCCCCTCGGTTGGACAGGTGGTGCGGCCGAGATGATTAAGGATGCCAATCCGGGTGCCGACTTTGAGGTGAGGGATGCTTCAGATAAACAGACCGTAGAGTTCCGCTGTCCCGATGGCTCGGCCGATATCTACCTTCTGCTCGCAGGCTTGGTTGCGGCTGCACGTCACGGTTTCGAGATGGAGAATCCCGTAGCCTTTGCAGAGGAGAGGTATGTGGGAGTCAATATATTCCACGAGGAGCATAAAGCCATTGCCGAACGTTTGGACCACCTGCCCGATTCGTGTGCTGTATCGGCCGATGCGCTTGAGGCCAAGCGTGCACTCTTTGAGGCGAAAGGTGTCTTTGGCACTGCTCTTATTGATGGTTGGGTGAAGATGCTCCGCAGTCACGATGATAGAACTCTGCGCGAGGAACTCAAAGATCATCCCGATAGAGTGAAAGATTTGGTCGATACGTTTATCAATGTGGGCTAATCCGATAACAAAGTATATTAACGAAAACTAACTCAAATCAAAGAAAGAAGTATGAAATTTCTACAAGTAGACCCTATTCAGGTTGATTCGCTGACGAATAACCTGACTGAGACCGTAGAGCAGATTAAGGAGATGCCATTGCAGGATGCCTTTGAGTTTATCACAAGAGGTTTGCTCGGATTCTTCTGGGATGTGCTCATCTGCATTGCGATTTACATCGTAGGTCGCTGGATTATCCGCTACATTGACCGACTTCTCGGACGACTCTTCGAACGTCGCCACGTGGAGATCTCGCTGGCCAAGTTCATTCGTTCGATTGTTAGGGGTGCACTCTATGTGATTGTCGCCATCAGCATCATCCGCAAACTCGGCATCGATACCTCTTCATTTGTAGCTCTGCTGGCCTCGGTAGGTGTTGCCATAGGTATGGCATTGAGCGGCACTTTGCAGAACTTCGCAGGTGGCGTGATGATTCTTCTGCTCCGTCCTTTCCGTATCGGAGACTATGTGCAGACACAGGGCATCGAGGGCTCGGTTAAGGAGATTAAACTCTTCAATACGGTTATCAATACTGTTGACAATAAGCTTATTACCTTGCCCAACGGCCCCATTGTGAATAATATCATCAACAACTTCTCGGCCGAGAATCGCCGCCGTGTAGACTTCTCCATTGCAATCTCCTATGGTGACGACTACGATGTGGCTCGCAAAGCAATCCTTGATATACTTCTTGCCGATGAGCGCGTGGAGAAAGAGACCGCACCCTTTGTGGCCATTGGCTCTCTCGGAGATAATGCAGTGAATATCACTGTGAGGGTATGGGCCAAGAGTTCGGACTACTGGGGACTCTACCACGATATGCTTGAGAAGTTCTATAAAGAACTGCCCAAGAAAGGTGTCAATTTCCCATTCCCACAGCTCGATGTGCACCTCAAAAAGGAGTAAGAGCGAGGTCTTATTGATATGAAAAGAGGGCAGAATCCATTGATTCTGCCCTCTTTTGTGTCGTAGGCGTGTTGGCTACAATAATTCTATTAGTTGTTCGACATCTTCGGCAGTTGTCGCCCAACTTGTCACAAATCTGACGGTACTTTCGCACTCACCCCTCGGCCCCCAATACTCCATAGAAACTTCCTTCGAAAGGCGGTCAACTACCTCATTGGGCAGGATGAAGAACTGCTGGTTGGTGGGCGACTCTACGGCAATGCGATAGCCGCGTGAGACCATTGCGCTGCGCAGTCGTGTGGCAAGTTCTACTGCGTGGCGACCGATGCGACCGAAGAGGTCGTTGGTGAATAGAGCCTCAAACTGCACGCCGAGCAGTCTACCCTTGGCCAAGAGTGCGCCGTGTTGCTTTATGAGAGGGAAAAAGTGGGGGAGCAGACTGCGATTGGGAACAACCACAGCCTCGCCAAAGAGGGTGCCGGCCTTGGTGCCGCCAATGTAAAATACGTCGGCCAATCGTGCTATGTCTTTAATCGTCACGTCGCATCCCTCTGCGGCCAATCCGTAGGCCAGCCTCGCACCGTCAATGTAGAGCGGAATCGAGTGCGAATGACAAACTTTGCTCAATGACTCCAGCTCTTCGAGCGAATAGATGGTGCCAAACTCTGTGGGGAATGAGATGTAGACCATTCCCGGGGCTACCATATGCTCGTAGGTTTCGTCGCGATAGAATTCATCAATATAATGCTCCACCTCCTCGGCCCGTAGTTTGCCGTCGTGATGGGGGAGAGTGAGCACCTTGTGGCCCGAGGCCTCTATTGCCCCCGATTCGTGTACGGCAATATGACCGCTCTCGGCGGCTATTACCCCTTCGTGTCGTGCGAGCAGACCATCTATGACTGTCGCATTGGTCTGTGTGCCGCCAACGAGAAAGTGAACGGCCACATCTTCATCAAGACCACACGCTTGGCGGATGAGAGTGGCGGCATTGCGGGTGTAGGGGTCGCTACCATAGCCTGCCGTGTGGAGCAGGTTTGTAGCCTGCAGGCGTTCGAGTATTTCGGGATGGGTGCCGGCTGTATAGTCGGATGTGAAATATATCATCTTCGTTATCTGTTGGTTAGAGTATTTTCTTTATGAGTCCGAATAGTTTGTAGGGCATATAGCGCAGAGGCATATCTATGCTCCGAGGTGTGTGCAGTACGGTGCGAATGTGAGAGAATGCGAGGAAACTATCCTTGCCGTGATATCGTCCCATACCCGAATTGCCCACACCGCCGAATGGGGTGTGCTCGTTGGCTATGTGCATAATGGTGTCGTTGATGCAGGCTCCACCCGAGATGGTGCGCCGGAGTAGACGTTTACCCTCACGCTGGTGACCGAAGTAGTAGAGCGCCAAAGGACGAGGTCGCTCACGAATAAACTCCTCGGCATCGGCAAGTTTGTCGAATGTGAGCAGAGGTAGTATTGGCCCGAAAATCTCATCCTGCATAACGGTGCTGTGTGGGTTGTCGACCTCGAGCAGAGTGGGCTCAATGTAACGCGTGGCCTTGTCGTGATGACCGCCAAAGAGAACTTTGCCATCCTTCAGGTACTCAGCTACTCTGTCGTAAGCCTTGTCGCTGACCATACGGCAATAGTGTTCACTCGTCGACGCATCTTTGCCGTGCAACGCCTCTACGGCCTTGGCAAATGCGCACACAAATTGCTCTTTGAGAGAATTCTCTATGAGCACATAGTCGGGGGCAATGCAGGTCTGACCGGCATTGATTGTCTTACCCCAAGCGATGCGTTTGGCTGCCACGTCTATATCTGCACCCTTGTCAACGATGCAGGGGCTTTTGCCGCCGAGCTCGAGCACTACGGGGGTAAGGTTGCGGGCCGCTGCCTCCATAACGGTGCGCCCGAGGGAGGGTGAACCTGTGAAGAAGATAAGGTCGAAGTGCTGCTCGAGAAGGGCGGTATTTATGTCGCGATGGCCATCGAAGGCCTCGATGTAGCAGGGGTCGAAGGTGTTACCAATCATCCTCAAGAGCACCTGCGACACGTTGGGTACGGCCGGAGAGGTCTTGAGCACTGCTGTGCATCCGGCTGAGATGGCCCCCACAAGTGGGTTGAGCAGTAGCTGCACGGGGTAATTCCACGGAGCTATGATGAGCGCTACGCCGAGCGGTTGTACCATCACCCTGCTGCGCGAGGGGAAGAGTTTGATGGGCGTTGTGGGCCTCTGTGTGCGCATCCACTTCTTGAGGTGGCGGATATGGTTGTCTATCTCTCCACGCACAATGCTTATTTCGGTGAGCCACGCCTCGGGGTAGGATTTGTGGAGGTCTGTGTGCAGTGCCTCGCAGAGATGACTCTCCCAATCGTCGAGTGCTTTGCGCAATTTGCGTAGCTGTGCGATGCGAAACTCATAGGGGAGTGTCGCTCCCGAATTGAAAAATGCTCTCTGTGCCTCCACTTTGGCACCGATGTATTCCGAAAGTTGATTCATATCCTAACTCTGTTTTCTTTTGCTTGGTGTAGCTTCACGCTACCACACCATAAAAATACTATTTTTATCACTAACTTCACCCCTCGCTGCAAGATATTTTCTCTATTGCCTCCCTTTTTGCGGGCGAACGAGGTGGTGGAGAATTGTTTTTGCGGAAAAATGATTATATTTGCGCCCGAAAATTAAACGTTCTATACTTATGTTCAGCAGAAGATTTTTGAGAATCAAGGTCGTTAAAGCTATCTATGCGCACCTGACCGGTGCTTGTGACTCCGTTGCTATGGAGGAGAAAAACCTGATGACCGGTATCGACAAGGCCTATGATCTCTATCCCCATATGCTTTCGCTGATTGCAGATGTCAAACGCTATGCCGAAGAGCGCATAGAGATAGGACTTCGAAAACATCTCCCCACACAAGAGGAACTTAACCCCAATCGTAAATTCATACGTAATGCCGTTGTCGCTCAGATTGAAAACGACGATGAACTCGATCGTATGCTCATAGAGAAACGACTCGGTTGGGGCAGCTATCCCGAGCTTATTAAGCACCTCTACAATAAGATGGTCGAGTCGGAGTACTATATCAACTATATGGCATCAGAGCAGAATAGCTATGCTGAGGATTGCAAACTCGTAGAGGAGTTCTATCTCCAGACCGTGCAGGATAACCCGATGCTCAATGAGGTGCTCGAGGAGAGCTCGATTATGTGGAGCGACGAGGTTGATTTTATCCTCATTATGGTGCTGCGTACTCTCTCGGCTTGCCGAGCAAAGCAAGAGGCATTACCCTTGCTGCCCAAATACAAGAGCGACGACGATGAGGCCTTCGTAAAACGCCTCTTCGCTCGCGCCGCTGTTAACTACGATGAGCACATCAAGATTGTGGAGCAGTATACCCGCAATTGGGATGTTGAGCGCATCGCAGTGATGGATAACATCATACTTACCACCGCAATCGCCGAACTTGTAGGTTTCGACTCCATCCCTGTGAAGGTTACACTCGACGAGTATATCGAGATTGCCAAGTACTACAGCACACTCGGCAGCAGCACATTCATCAATGGTCTGCTCGACAAGATTACCGCCGACCTCACTGCCGATGGCCGCATCAATAAGCAGGGACGTGGTTTGGTTGAATTCTAATTGAGTAGGTGCCGATGAGTGCTATGCGCAAAGCGAGGCAGCGTTGTTGTCGTTACTGTGGTGTAGGGGCAATGGCTCTTTTGATGCTCTCTTGCGTCGGCCGTGGTGCCGCGCCAAGGAGTAGCTCGATAGCAAACCTGCAGACTATTGTGCTGACCGACTCGATGAGGGTCGACACTATCGACTTCGGCCGAGTAAGGGCAGGTGAGGTGGTGGAGCGCACAGTGGCGCTTGAGAATAAAGGTGTGGCGCCTTTGGTGATTGTGACGACCGACACCTCTTGCGGATGCCTCGAACTCGACTATGTGCGTGAGCCTATTTCGGCAGGTGAGAAAAGTGTTGCGAAGATGACATTCTACTCCTCCGGATACAATTATTTCGTGCCGCGAGCGTTCTATATTGTAACCTCTGCCACAATGGGGCCGAAAAAAATTGTTGTTACGGCCGATATGGAGTAGGGGGGAGAGAGTCTTTGGGTGGAAATGCACACCTTTGTTTCTCTCTTGAGAGATTGAAATAAACAAGTTTAATTATAATAAAAATTATTTGACTATGAATTTTATGACTATTATGTTGCAGGCAGCACCTGCCGCTACTCCTGCCGGTTCGCCCTGGAGCTCCATCCTGATGATTGTAATGCTCTTCGTGGTGATGTATTTCTTTATGATTCGCCCCCAGCGCAAACAGCAGAAAGAGCTCGACAACTTCCGCTCGTCGCTTGCCAAAGGCCAGAAAGTTGTTACTGCCGGTGGTATCTATGGCGTTGTTAAGGAGATCAACGAGCGCGACATCCTTATGGAGGTAGATGGCAATGTGACTCTTCGCGTTGACAAAAGCGCCATTATGCGTGATCCTCGCCAGTAGTTTTTGAGTTCGGTGCTTGAAGCCGATAGAGAGAGCAGACTTCCAAATAGGGAGTCTGCTTTTTTTGTCCCCTCGAACGATGTTTGTTATAGGGGTGGATAAAAATCGACATGGCACCGAGAAAATTCTCGATGCCTTGTCTTCGGTTATGAATAGTGAGAGTGTGTCTACTGTTTGTTCACCCAAGTTTGGGTGCGACCGATAAGACCCTTTTTGTCGAGCGAGCCGCGAAGGTCGAGCTGCTTTTTCTGCGCATTGTACTTAATGGTGCAGTAGTAGAGCTTGCCGGCCTCGGGGTCGAAAATCTTACCGCCTGTGAGTTTGCCATCCTCAAACTTCATACCCCTGACAATCATAGCGCCCACTTTGCTCTTGTCGGGACCATAGGTATCTACGAGCTTACCATAGTAAAGACCATCGTCGGCTTTGTAGATCTCCACGAGTCCTTTGGGCTCCTCTGTTTTGTCGTCGATAGTGGTCCATTTGCCAACGAATTGGCTCTGGGCCGAGAGTGCCACGATGCCGATGAACAAAGTGGCGAGGGTGAGAAGAATCCTTTTCATTACCAATCAATCATTTTTATGAGAAAACCTTTTTACTTTTCAAAACAAATATAGAAATATGTTAGGAAACTGGTTTGCAATTTCTCCCATTTGGTCGGTTGCTCAAACCTGATATATAGTCATCAACTATCTGTGGTATATTGTTTTATGCTTCGATATTCTACGACTCTCAATCTTAGCTATCTGCTTTGCAGAGAGTCGAAGAGGGGGTGAAATCTTTCGGTATGGGCATCTCGTAGACAGCCCTGCGCAGAGCCTGACCGAGCGAGGTGTAGTCTGCATAGCTCTTCTGCTCTTCAACAGATATTGTCTTACCAATTACCACCCGATGACGGCCGCGCCCTTTGTTGAGTACCTCGCGCGGTAGTCGAAGTAGCCTTATGCGCCAATCTATCACGCCCAACGAATAGTAGAATAGTGAGTTGCGGTCGATGAAGTGGATGGGAACGATGGGCACTCCGGCCTTTTGTATGAGTCGCAGCAGACTCTCTTGCCACTCGCGGTCGGAGATGGTGAGGTCGGATAGATGCAGGTCCGACACTGCCCCCGAGGGGAATAGACCGAGAGGATGACCATCGTGGAGGTGTTTGAGGCAGGTGCGTATGCCCGCCAAGGTTGTTCGGTCGGCTTGCTGTTTTGTGTTGCCCGTAGGGGTTACGGTGATAAAGTTCTCCTGCATTGGCTCTATACGCCCGAGTATCTTGTTGACCATAATCTTCAGATCGCTGCGACGGTGGCCCATCATATCGAGCATAATCACTCCGTCGATGGCTCCGTAGGGGTGGTTGCTGATGACAATAAACGAGCCTTCGGGTAGTTCTTGGAGCCTCTCGGGGTTACCTATTTGGTAGTCGCATCCGATTTTGCGGAGTGCTTTGCGTGCTGCGGTGGGGCCTGTGCAGTCGCAAATATGGTCGTAGAGTTCGTTGATGTGGCCAACAGCACACACCCACATAGCAAATCGGGCAAACAACTGTCCTATAGTACCTCTGAATAGGGGTGAGAGGCGACCGAGCTCCTCGATGGAGAGTAGTTCGTGCGCAGGGCGTTGTCGCGTGGTGCGAAAAACGAGCTTTTCGGAGAGGAAAAAGTTGAGTACTCCCGAGATGCAGAGAGCAACCAAATTACAGATGACAACGTTCCAGCCGAATAGTCGTTCGAAGAGCAACAAGAAGAGCATCTTGACGAGGAATCCAGCCACAGAGGTGAGATTGAAACCCAAAAAATGTCGCCAGAATGAGCGTCTGCTGTGGTTGCTGATGCGACTGCTCCAAATCCAATAGTAGGAGCAGATGAAGTTGCACATTACGGCTGCCTCGAAAGAGATTATGGGCGACACTACATAGGTCGCCCAATAGCCTCCGTCAAAGACGAAACGCGAAAAAATCCACAGCACAACGGTGTCGACTATTGTGCCAGCCCCGCGGCTTATCATAAATTTCAGGTACTTTATCACTTTCGTTATACGGGTTAGGTGGGATGGTTTGCTCATAGGAGCGTGTGGCTATGCTTGCTTTTTCATATTTGTTGTGCGAGTGTCGACCTCTATTTTCTCCGGGTTGTACTTCTTCAGAGGGTCGAGTTTGGAGAGCGCTCGACGGTCAATGAGCCATTGCGCTACCCAAAGCACTGCGATTATGACAACTACACAGCAGGCAATGATGTCGAAGAGTGAGAATACCTCTGTCCCAAAGGTGTATTGGAGTTCGCTCCACGGAGTATATATAAATATGGTGTTGGCGATGATGACAATGAGTCGGAACTCCGTAGGGCCGAGTTTACCGTAGGTAAGCCTCATTTGGTTGGTCACTATGGTGCATACGTAGGTGTAGACCGAGAGTATGAGGTAGGCCACCAATACGCACAGTGCCACATCGAGACGGAGTAGGGGGGACAAGCCTGCTCCCACGCACATTAGTGTGATGGTTATGGCATCTATGGAGTGGTCAATAAAAAATCCATATTTGGGCCTTTGTGTACCTCTCACACGGGCGAGTGTTCCGTCAAGTGAGTCGCCGTACCAATTTATTACAAGGCCGAGCGACGAGAGCCATAGGAATGAGATGTCTATGCTTGAGAGTGCAAATCCCACTCCGCAGAGGAGTGCACCGAATACACCTACATAGGTAAGTAGGTCGGATGTTACCCATCGTGGCTGTCGGTGCGCAAGCCAAACGAGTGCTTTTTTCTCTGCCGCATTGAGGATGGATGTCTGAATTCGTGCGGCCTTTTCTGTTCCCATAGTGTGGTTGTTGTTAGAGTTGTGTGCTCCCGACTTTCGGGAGTCTAAACGTATTTTGTTTTTCCTACTAACTCTCTTGCTGTGGGATATATTTTGTTGTTTAGAGCAGATTCCGACCATTTGAACGTTTTGTGTGAAGAGGTGGATATTACCCGTTCTCCCTTGCAACTATCGTGCCTCTATTCTGCGGAACAACATTATTTGACACCCGTCTGTCATTATTGCACTTTCGAGATGTAAAAAATCAACTAAATGTGGAATAAAACGTAGGAATCGTGGTGGTTTTTGTTTATATTTGTTGTGTGATAATCTTTCCAACGATACTTCAATCAAATCATCTTTATTATGGAAACTAACACTACTAATCAGATGCCGCCACAGAACTATCTTGTGTGGGCTATCTTGTCGACTGTTCTCTGCTGCGTACCTTTCGGTGTCGTGGCAATTATCAATGCTACTAAAGTTAATGACTATTGGGTGGCCGGTAATCACGAAATGGCTATGCGTGCATCCCAAGATGCCAAGAAATGGACTCTGTGGGCAGTATTTACAAGTGTGGCTGTCTGGGGCATTTACCTGCTGCTTATTTTGGCCATAGGGCTTCTCGGATTGGACTATTAGAGACTGATGTCAATTCACACCAAACGGCATAATATTGCAATCGGACTGGCGATTGTGGTGGCGATTGTCGGCTTGGCGGTTGTCTATCGTCATATAGATCCTTCTTCGTCGTGGCTTGTGCCAAGATGTCCGATGAAACTGCTGACGGGCTACGACTGCCCCTCTTGTGGCAATCAACGGATGTTGCACGCCCTGCTTAATGGGGAGTTTGGGGAGGCATTGTTGCTCAACCCTTTTATGCTCATTGCTACTCCATATATTCTGGCACTTGTGGTTACTTATCTGCTGCGAGATGTAGGTTGGATAACTCCTGTGCGAAACGTTGTTTGGCATAAGTCAGTTGCCTTCGCCTATATTGCCCTCTATTTTATCTGGTGGGTGGTGCGTAATACACCCTTTTGGCTGAGGATAGTGGAGAGGTGGAGCAATATGGCGTAAATGAAATTAATTGAGGCCGAGGTGTCAATCAGAACACTTCGGCCTCGATGTTTGAAACGGCGTGTGTGAAATCCTCTATCCGAGTATCTCGGCGAGGAATTGGCCCGTATAGCTCTCCTTGATGCGGGCAACTTGTTCGGGAGTTCCCTCGGCTATAACCTTTCCACCTGCCTCGCCACCCTCTGGGCCCATATCAATAATCCAGTCGGCACACTTGATGACATCGAGATTGTGCTCAATGATAACTACACTATTACCCCTCTCGATGAGTTTGCGGAACACATCGAGCAGTTGGCGTATATCCTCAAAGTGCAGGCCCGTAGTGGGCTCGTCGAAGATGTAGAGTGTACGGCCCGTGTCGCGCTTTGCAAGCTCGGCCGAGAGTTTTATGCGCTGACTCTCGCCACCCGACAAGGTTGTGCAACTTTGTCCCAACTTCAGGTAGCCGAGTCCTACGTCTTGTATGGCCTTTAGTTTGGTGTGTATCTTCGGGATGTTTTCGAAGAACTCCACCGATTGGTTGATGGTCATCTCCAGCACATCGTCGATATTCTTACCTTTATACTTCACCTCGAGAGTCTCGCGGTTGTAGCGGTGACCGCCACACGACTTGCAGGTGACATATACGTCGGGCAGGAAGTTCATCTCAATGGTCTGCACGCCGGCACCTTTACACTCCTCACATCTTCCGCCCTTGACATTGAAAGAAAAACGGCCTGCTCCAAATCCGCGGACCTGTGCATCTTGAGTCTTTTCGAAGAGTTTGCGTATGTCCGAAAAGACGTTGGAGTAGGTTGCCGGGTTGCTGCGAGGTGTGCGACCGATGGGGCTCTGGTCTACAACCACGAGTTTGTCAATATTCTCCACACCCTCGATGGCTCTGAAATGGAGTGCTTGGTCGAATGAGTGGTGGAGCGTACGACTCAAGTGTGGCCGTAGAGTTTCGTTTATGAGTGAAGATTTACCGCTACCGCTGACACCCGTGACGCAGACCATCATTCCGAGAGGAATCTCTACGCTCACATCCTTCAGATTGTTGCCCGTTGCTCCCTCGATTCGTATGCTCTTGCCGTTACCGATATGGCGGTGTGGCGGAATCTCTATGGAGCGTCGGCCGGCAAGGTAGTCGGCAGTGAGCGAATCGGCTCCGAGTATATCGTCAAACTTACCTTGGGCAACCACCTCTCCTCCCTTACGACCGGCCAGAGGGCCCATATCGACTATCCAATCGGCCGAGCGCATCATCTCCTCGTCGTGCTCGACCACAATTACACTATTGCCCTCATCACGCAGATTTTTCAGACTGTCGATGAGTTTGCGGTTGTCTCGCTGGTGGAGTCCTATGCTCGGTTCGTCGAGGATGTAGAGTACATTGACGAGTTTGGAGCCCACTTGTGTTGCAAGGCGTATGCGTTGGCTCTCACCGCCCGATAGTGACCTCGAGGGGCGGCTGAGCGAGAGATAGCCGAGTCCTACATCGCAGAGAAATCCGAGTCGGTCGCCAATCTCCTTGAGAATCTCTCGTGCTATGGCTCTCTCCTTGGTTGTCATCGAGTCCGGAACGGTGGCAATCCATTCGCGCAGACGTTCGATGCTCATATCGCTCACCTCGGCGATGTTCTTGCCTGCGATGCGGAAATGGAGCGCATCGCTCTTGAGTCTCGAGCCTCCGCAGACACTGCAAGGGGTGTGCTCCACAAATTGTCCGAGCCACTTGGCTCCCGTACCTCGTGCACCCTCCTCGGTGTGGCTTTCGAGATAGTGGGCTATGCCCTGCCAGGCGACCATCTGGATGCCGCCACCTCCGTAGAGTGCCTGTGCGTTGACAGCTACGGGCTCCGAGTCGCCATTGACAACTGCGGCCATAGCCTCCTCCGAAAGTGAGCCTATCGGGTCGTCTATAGTGAAATCGTAGCGGCGACCGAGGGCCGACATTGTGGCAAGAAACCACTTGGTGCGCAGTTTATATAGTGGTGCGATACCACCCTCGGCAATGCTGAGTCGTTTGTCGGGGGTGAGTTTGTCCATATCGAAACGCGCCTCCTCGCCCAAACCTCCGCAGTGAGGACAGGCCCCTTGTGGTGAATTGAACGAAAACGTATATGGAGCCGGCTCATCGAATGAGACTCCCGTAGTGGGGCACATCAGATGGCGCGAAAAGTAGCGTGCCGTGTCGAGGTTGTAGTCGTAGATGAGCATCGTGCCTTTGCCCTGTCGCATAGACTCTTTGAGGCTCTTGGTCAGTCGGTCACGACCACTCTCACCCACAATCAGACGATCTATGACGAGCTCTATGGTGTGGGTTTTGTAGCGGTCGAGTTTCATTCCCGACACAATCTCTTTGACCTCGCCGTCTATCCTTGCGTGGAGGAAACCGCGTTTGATGAATCCCTCGAAGAGTTCGCGATAGTGGCCTTTGCGCCCCTTGATGACGGGTGCAAGCATCGCTATGCGATGGCCTGCGAACTTCTCCTCGATGAGGGCAATTATCTGTTCGTCGGTGTAGTGGACCATCTCCTCTCCCGTTATGGGGGAGTAGGCACGTGCAGCACGTGCATAGAGTAGGCGGAGGAAGTCGTTTATTTCGGTGACGGTGCCAACTGTCGAACGGGGGTTCTTGTTGGTGGTCTTTTGCTCAATGGCTACCACGGGACTGAGTCCCTCAATTTTGTCCACATCGGGACGTTCCATAGAGCCTACAAATTGGCGGGCATAGGAGGATAGTGTCTCCATATAACGGCGTTGTCCCTCGGCATAGATGGTGTCGAAGGCGAGCGATGACTTGCCGCTACCCGAGAGCCCTGTTATGACTACAAGACTTTCGCGAGGTATCTCGAGGTCTACGTTCTTGAGGTTGTTGACTCTCGCTCCGGTTATGACTATTTTTTCTTGTTCGTTCATCTGATTTGGAATTGGTCGGCATCCTGCCAAGCTCTGAATTTTTCTCTGAAGGCGGCAATCTTTTCGGGCTGCAACTCCACAACAACCACCTGCTCGCTCTCGCCGCAATCGGCGACCTTGCGGCCCAAATGGTCATAGATGGCGGAGTGACCATTGTAAGGAGTGCCCTCGTGGTCGATGCCTGTGCGGTTGACTCCTGCAACCCAAGCCTGATTTTCCACCGCTCGAGCGGGTAGGAGAGTATCCCAAGCCCCCGCACGACTCGCTGCCCACGATGCCGAATAGACGATGAGGTCTACACCACCCGGTAGGTAGCTCCACACAGGGAAACGCAAATCGTAGCAGATGAGTGGCAAGATGCGCACTCCCTTCCACTCAACCACCACACGCTCTGTGCCACGTGCAAATGTGCGCTCTTCGCCGGCAAAGGTGAAGAGGTGGCGCTTGTCGTAGTGGCACGTGGTGCCGTCGGGCAGAATGATGTACATACGGTTGAAGTAGTTACCCTTGTCGCATACAGCCACAGAGCCCATAATGCCGAAACCGCCCTCGGCAGAGATTCGTTTCATCCAACTGTAGGTGGCACCCTCAGCAGGCTCCGACACCTGCTCGGCATCTATGCAGTAGCCTGTTGCGAACATCTCGGGTAGGATTACGAGGTCGCACTCCACCCCATCGAGTAGTCGTTCTATGGTGTGGATGTTGCCCTCTCTGTCGAGGTGTTTTATGTCGAATTGGAGGATTGCTACCTTCATTTTGGATTTTTATTTTTGCAAAAATAACGATTTCTCAAGACAAAGCCCTATTTTTGCGGAAATTTAAGCGACAATTTTTACCTTTATAAATATCTTTACTATGCTCAACGCCGGTGAATACCACACTCTACGAATAGCTCGCATAGCCGACCCAGGTATCTACCTCTCCGATGAAGAGGGCGGTGAGGTGCTCCTCCCGAACCGCTACGTCTCGCTCTCCGACCACGTGGGTGATTTGGTGGAGGTCTTTGTCTATCACGACTCCGAGAACCGACTCATCGCCACACGCGAAAAACCACTTGCAACCGTAGGTGAGGCTGCTGTACTTGAGGCTGTTGATCGCAATGCGCACGGTATCTTTTTGGCTTGGGGTATCACTGCCAAAGACCTTTTTATGCCCAATCGCAATGTCCCCTTTGAGGTGCAGATGGGAGGTAAATACTTGGTCTATCTCTACCGCGACCAACTCACCGGTAGGGTGGTGGCTACGACCAAACTCAATAAGTATGTCTCCAATGCAGAGATTGGTGTGAGAGCCAAAGAACAGGTAGATGTATTGGTGGCAAGGCGTATGGAGATGGGCTACAGAGTGGTTATCAACAACCGCCATTGGGGTATGATATACAACGATCAGATATTCTGCCCTGTGAAGGTGGGCGATAGGCTTACGGGCTACGTTCATCGCATCAGCGACGAGGGGCGCATAGATGTGATGCTCCAGCAAGAGGGGCGCGAGCAGCGCGAAGGAGCAGCCACGATGCTTCTCGAACTGCTCCGCAAGAGAGGTGGAACACTTCCACTCGGTGATAAATCTTCCCCCGAGGATATTGCTGCAGTGACGGGACTGAGTAAGAAGAACTTTAAGAAAGCCGTTGGTACGCTCTATCGTGAACGCAAGATTGTGCCAGCCGACAACCTGATAACATTGACCGAGGAGTAATCTTATGGGTGTGGGTCAGACTGCGGAGCGAGTATCTCAGAGGGATGCCTCCGACAACTACGTTTTTCAGCGTTCGTTACTCGCCTATCTCTATGCTGCAGGCAGAGTGTCGGGCCACGTGCTCGAAATAGGTACGGGTAGCGGCTATGGAGTGGAGGTGATTGCCCCCGCGGCAGACCGTTTTATTACCGTAGATAAACATATTCCATCGAAAGAACTCATTGATAATAGGCTCAATGTTGAGTTTAGGCAGATGACTGTGCCGCCACTTTCGGGGGTGGCCGATGAGAGTGTCGACTGGGTGATTTGCTTTCAGGTGATTGAGCATATTCGCAAAGACAAGGAGTTTGTGAGAGAGGTACATAGGGTGCTGAAAAAGGGAGGAGGTTTTATAGTGTCAACCCCCAATGGCCCGATGTCGCTCACTCGCAATCCTTGGCACGTCAGGGAGTATTCTGCCGACGAGTTTGCCGAGTTGCTCGGAGAATGCTTTGCGGAGGTGGAACAGATGGGTGTCGAGGGCAACGCCAAAGTGTGGGAATATTATGAGAAAAACCGCCAAGGTGTGGAGCGAATTGCACGTTTCGACCTGCTTGACCTGCAACACCGACTGCCGAGGTGGATGTTGCAGATTCCCTACGACCTGCTCAATCGACTTAACCGCCGTAAGCTCCTTCGTGAAAATACCGCTCTGACGGAGGGAATCACGACTGACGACTATTCGGTTGTGGCGGTCCACCCCGAGTGCTTCGACCTGTTGTTTGTGGCTCACAAGTAGAGTAGAGGCCGACAGGTGCAGAGGTGGAGGTGGTAGTATGAAATGTTGTTGTAAGAGAGTAAATTGCAAAAATATTTGCGGATTCCAAATTTCTTTGTATATTTGCGGGCTATTTTGAGGCAATTATGGACACACTGATAGAATTTAGCATCCCGTTCAAAGGCCTGAAGGCTGGCGAACACGAGTTTGAATTTCAGTTGAATAGAGCATTCTTGGATGCTGTAGGGGATGAAGAACTCGTTGATGTAGATGTAGTTGCGTATGTGACTATGACAAAGGCTGCCTCGATGTTGACATTTGATGTCGAACTCGATGGCACGGCAGTTGTGGAGTGTGATAGATGTCTCGACGAACTCGAATACCCGGTCGAAGTAGACGATAGACTCTTTGTGAAATTTAGCGAAGAGGAGTATGAGTTCGATGGCGAGGTGATGTGGCTCAATCCGGCAGAGGACCAGATAAACCTTGCCGACTACATCTACGAAACTCTGTTGCTTGCGTTGCCTTATCAACGAGTGCACGAGAAAATTGAAGAGTGTAATCAGGATATGATTTCGCGATTCAATATCGTAAGCGAGGAGGAGTTTGAGGAGATAACCGAGCCCAAAGAGGCAAGCCTCGCAGGAGGAGATAACGGCGACGTGCTCGCAGCACTCAAGCGTTCTCTCGAAGAAAAAGAAAATTAGTAAATAGAATAACTTATAAAAACTAAACACAACTATGGCACATCCTAAACACAAGGTTTCGTCGACCAGAAGAGACAAACGCAGAACTCACTACGTTGCAGCCGTTCCTACCGTAGCAGTATGCTCCAACTGCGGCTCGCCCGTTCAGTACCACCGTGTATGCCCTGAGTGTGGCTTCTACCGTGGCAAACTTGCAATCGAGAAAAAAGCTGAGTAGGCTATAATACATCTCATCGATGCGCAATCTTCGCATAGGTATTGACGCTATGGGTGGCGATTTCGCCCCCGACGCAGTCATCAAAGGTGTGGTTGAAGCGATCCCAATGCTCGATCCAACTACACAAGTGGTTCTTTTTGGCGACAAAGAGGCCATCGAGAGGTGCTTGAAGGAGGAAGGTTACGAGGGTGATAGGATTGAAATAGTGGCCACCACCGAGGTGATTACTATGCACGACCACCCCGCTAAAGCATTCCAAACCAAGCCCGACTCGAGCATCCGCAAGAGTTACGAGTACCTCAAAGCAGGCAAGATTGATGGCATCGCAAGTGCCGGCTCGACCGGTGCAATGATGGCAGGCGCGATGTTCACTGTGGGCACCACCGAAGGTGTTATTAGGCCCGCAGTCTCGGCCCCCATCGCAAACGTCAGAGGAGGTTATACGCTGATTATTGACGTTGGCCTCAATGTGGATTGCAAACCCGAAGTTCTTCACCAATATGGCATTATGGGTAGCATCTACGCCAAAGACCTCTGGAAACTTGAGGCTCCACGCGTGGGTCTGCTCAATATCGGTGAGGAGGAGAGCAAAGGTAACGCAGCAGCAAAGGCTGCCTACGCAATGCTTGCCGAAGAGAAAGATATTAACTTCGTTGGCAACATCGAGGGCAAAGATTTCTTTTTGGGTAAGGCCGATGTGATTGTCTGCGACGGATTTATGGGCAATGTATTGCTGAAACTCTCCGAGAGTTTGAGGTATATTGCCGCCGCACGCAAGGTAGATGACAAGTTCTTCGATAGTCTCAACTACGAGATTACGGGTGGTACTCCTGCACTCGGTGTGAATGGAGTGGTCATTGTAGGCCACGGCAGTTCTACCGTATTGGCGCTGAAGAATATGGTCCTCCAGACCGAACTCAGCATCAAGGCAGGCTATGCCGAGGATATCCGCAAGGCGTTTGCACAAAGAGTAACAACTACTGCCGAATAGAGTAGGCACGCGGTCTTGGAAGTGAAGACCAATCGGTTCCATAGTTCAACGGATAGAACGACAGTTTCCTAAACTGTAAATCTGGGTTCGATTCCCGGTGGGACTACCAAGAGTGGCGCGCAATGCGTCTTATTGAGCCATGGTGTAATGGTAACACTGCAGATTTTGGTTCTGTCATTCTGAGTTCGAGTCTCGGTGGCTCAACAGCAAGAGGAGAAGTTCGTTGGTGAATCTCTCCTCTTGTATTTTTATGCAGAGGTGGGGTGGGGTAGTTGCATCCACCATCCGTAAGGCAACAAAAGAGGAGAGGCGAATAATCGAACCTCTCCTTTTGTGTGCTTTGCTATATTTGTTACCGTTAAAAAATCGACTCCTTGGTCTGTGAAGTGAGTAACTCAAGTGCTTTGATGCCCATAACGGAATTACCCTTGGAGTTGAGTCGAGGACTCCAAACGGCTACAGCGTATTGTAGCGGATAGATGGCGGCAATACCACCACCAACACCACTCTTACCAGGAAGGCCCACAAGGTAGGCAAACTCACCTGCCTCGTCGTAGAAACCGCAGGTTTGCAGGATGGCGTTGATGCGTTTCACCTGCGAGGGAGTGAGAATTATGCCGGCGTAGTCGAATTTGCGACGATGGTTTGCAAAGGCCATAAATGCAAGTGACAGCTCGCGGCAACTCATCTCTATGGAGCACATCAAGAAGTAGAACTGCAAGACGCGCTCAATGTCGTTATCGATGGTTTTGTGGTACTTGAGCATATTGGCTATTGCTGCATTGAGGTAGCCGCAACTGCGCTCCGAGGCTGCTACATCGCGATTGTAGTCAATGGTGTCGTTACCCGCAACCGCACGCACAAAGCGGAGGAAATCATCCTCGGGATTCTCGAGGTGGGTGAGTAGCAGGTCGGCCATCACGATGGCACCTGCATTGATGAACGGGTTGCGTGGGATACCTTTCTCTATTTCGAGCTGCACAAGTGAGTTGAAAGCTGTGCCAGAGGGTTCTTTGCCGATGCGCTCCCAAAGCGAATCACCCTTGATAGATAGACACATAGCAAGTGAGAGCACCTTCGATATACTCTGGATGGAGAACCTTGTGTCGGCCGCTCCGACGGAGGCGGTTTCGCCATAGATGGTGTTGATGCACATACCGAATTGATCGGGGTTTACTTTGGCCAATTCGGGAATGTAGTCGGCCTGCTTGCCCTCTTTTGCATAGGGCTGAATAGCTTGGTAGATATCTTCGAGAATCTCTTGATAGTCCATATTGGTGTTGTTTGTAGAGTGTCTGTTGGTCTGCCTATTGGGGAGAATGACCTCTCCATAGAGGCGGTGAGTGCAAAAGTAATATAAATATCGTTACGCTGCACTTCCGCTCCTATATTTTGGGTACAAAAAAGCAACCCGAAGGTTGCTTTCGTTTGGTGCTTAATTGGTCGTACGTCGACTAATACTCGTCCTCGTTAAACAGAAAATCTTCCTTGCTGGGGTAGTCGGGCCATACATCCTCTATGCTCTCATAGACATCACCTTCGTCCTCAATCTCTTCGAGGTTCTCGATAACCTCCATAGGAAGACCACTGCGTACAGCGTAGTCGATGAGCTCTTCTTTGGTTGCGGGCCAAGGTGCATCCTCAAGTTTCGATGCTAATTCAAGTGTCCAATACATAAAACTTTGATTTTTAAGTCGTTATGCTTTAATAGTGTTAATTCGGTCTGCAAAAGTATAAAAAAAACCTTTAACTACAATACTTTCACTACTTTCCCCATATTTTTTCTTCCACACCAAGCCTTTTGCCGCAGTGGCGTGAGAGTGTATAGAAGAGGTCGGAGAGTCGATTGACGTAGCGGATAACTATCTCATCTACATCATATTGCTCGGCTGCTGTGAGTATTCTTCGTTCGGCTCTGCGGCATACCGTGCGGCATACGTGGCACTGCGAAATCACCCTATGACCTCCCGGAATTGTGAATCCTTTGAAGGGCGGAAGATCTGCCGACATATCATCTATCTGTTGCTCCAACCACTCGACCTGCTCGGAACTAATAGTCCCGATGGTGCCGTTGAACTCCTCCGAAAGTGCCAACTGCGCCTCTACGGTCATCAGCTCTACGGCAATCCTATCGAGCATTGTCACAATCTCTTGCAAATCATTTTCGGCCACAAAGTCTGTTAGCAGGGCAACGTGAGCCCCGAGTTCATCTACGGTGCCATAAGCCTCCACCCTTGCGTCGCATTTCGACACTCGTGTGCCGCCAATGAGAGAGGTTGTGCCTCTATCTCCGCTTCGTGTGTAGATTCGTGACATACTTTTTCTATGTTTTTTATATTACGATATGCTGTTTGGGTAATCCTTTGTGGCTGAAATAGAGCGTTATGGTGAGGTCTGATGCCGACATCGAATTGTGCATTTCCACGAGCTCTTTGCACACCTTTCGGCGACCACGATTGCCCCAACTATGTAGCACAACTACCATACCATCTCCTTGGCTCAACCTATTTACCATAGCCCTCACTATGCACTCTGCACACCCTTCTGTCGCTATGGCAAGTTCTTCTCCGTCAGCCACTCGGTCTATGCACCACTTCCCCTCACATTCAAGCGTGCAGAGATTTTGTAGCCTTGCTGCCGTGGCTTTATTTATACCCCTGCGACGCAGCTCATCGTAAAGTCCTCTCTCTTTGCCTACTACATTGCGATGCATAAGAGCTTCGCGTATGATACGATAGAGGAAAGGAGAGTGAACTCCATAGCCTCGGCGGTGTCGTAGGTGTTTGTCAAGCCACATAGATTGTTGTTCTTGCCCGAACTCTATCTCTTCACCTCTCTCTATGGTGAATTTACTCGGTGAGCATCACATCTTTGCTCTTGCGCAGTTGACCGGCCAATCGACCTGTCGAGAACGCAATCTGGAGGTTGTAACCACCTGTGTTGGCATCAATATCCATCAGCTCGCCCGCAAAATAGAGACCTTCGATTCTGCGCGATTGCATAGTGTGGGGATCAATCTCCGCCAAATCTACACCACCTGCCGTTACAATGGCCTCCTCAAAAGGACGGTAATCCGAAATAGGAATCACAAATCTCTTCAGCGCCTCCACGAGACGTTCGAGTCGCTCCTCTTTCAGCTCACCCATAGAGTGTTTGGCGTGTGCGCCGCAAGCCTTCGCCATAGGAACGACCAATTCGCGAGGCATCAATTTGCGCAGCAATTCACCAACAGTGAGTGTCTGGGGCTGTTCTGACATCTCGCGCAGGATTCGCTCCCTGAGTTCGTCGTGATCCATAGCGTGCTTGAGGTCTACGACCAACTCCACTCGCTTTTCGTCTATGAGTGCATCTACTGCTTTGCGGCTCATCCTCAAGACAATGGCTCCCTCCACTCCTCGCTTTGAGAAGAACATCTCTCCAAACTCACTCTGCACAACCTCGCCGTCGACAACCAGGTCGGCGTGAACGTTTTTGAGCAGTAGACCGGCCATAAATTTAGCCTCTTCGTATGTGGTTTCGAGGGGAACGAGAGAAGGACGAATAGGAGTGATAGAGTGGCCCAAATCGTGAGCCATACGGTATCCGTCACCGGTCGAACCGGTAGCAGGGTAGGAGGCACCTCCGGTTGCAAGAATCACTGCGGGTGCTTCGACTTTGCGTTTGAAACCGCGTGCATTGGTGTAGGTTACGCTGCGAACTTTACCGGCAATTACGTTGATATTCTCCACTTTGGCATTGCATTCGATGTGGACTCCCTCCTCTCGGCACCAATCTACGAGTGCCTGCGCGATGTCCCAAGCTTTGCCGCTTTTGGGATAGACGCGCCCTCCTCGTTCGGTTTCGAGTTTGACCCCTTTACGCTCCATAAAACGGATGAGCGACTTGTTGTTCCATTGAGTGTAGGCATAGGTGAAGAATCCTGCACCGTTTTGGATTTTGGCCATAAACTCTTCGTCTGTGCAGACATTGGTGAGGTTGCAACGGCCTTTGCCCGAGATGCGTACTTTGCGTCCGGTTTTCTCCATTTTTTCAAGGAGCAACACATTGTTGCCATTGATAGCTGCAGTGCCTGCAGCCATAAGTCCGGCGGCACCACCGCCCACGACTATAACGTTATACTCTTTGAGCTCCATAATTGCCGCAAAGATACCTATTTGTATCGAGAATTGAAATACATTATTTTTAATAATTAGATAATTCAGTGATTTTGATGAGTTAAACCATTATGGGTGTGAGTATGACTATGCCTATTCCGTGGCGGCGGTCACTTGGTCTTTCAGGTGGTTGAGACCCTCCACGGTCAGCGTGGGAATATATCTTGCCTCGATGCCCATAGTTGTGGTGAGAAGCTCAATATATTCGGCCATAGGCGACAGGCCGACCGTGGCCCTTAATGAGTCAAGTTGGTCGGGGGCTTCTACAGGGTAAATGTATAGCTTTAATGAGTCAGGTGTGCCAAACTAAACGCTCTGTGTCCCATAGCGTTGTGGGCGATTGCGTTTCATCGCCACTCTATCGCACAGTGTCACATAGTCGCTCGCATCTATTAGGTTCTTGGATGCCATTTGTTCGACAATGGGAAGATATTGTTTCTGCTTTTCTAACGTTGAATGGTCTATCACAATCCAAATAGTCGAATAGGAGTCGGCCGTCAAACCTGCGGGGACTCCGCTTTGTAGTAGACTATCCACAATGGCCATATTCTCTTTATCTACACGATCCATCAGCTCGCAGGAGAGGATGAGTGAATCTATCAGCTCTTCGCTATCATCTGTGGCTATCGCTTTGCTGAGGGCTACCATCTGTTGGCGAACGCTTTGGTCTTTCTCCCGCACTTCGGCCAGCAGTTTGTCGGTCGATCTCGTGCCGCCACAGGCAACGATTAGAAGAGATAATACTATAACTGCTATTTGTTTCATACTATTCGTTTTGTCCAACTATACAAATGTAGCTAAAAAATCGTTGAAAGCTACTCCTCTGGCACAATTTTGGGTATTTGCTTGCAGTTACCTACAAATTTGCATTATGAAACAGAACAATAAAAAGCACCTGACGGCGGAGAATGGTAGAGCCATTGCCGATAATCAAAACACACAGACCGCAGGAACACGAGGGCCGGTAACTCTTCAGGACCCCTGGTTTACCGAGAAACTTGCCCACTTCGATAGGGAGGTAATCCCCGAACGGCGTATGCACGCCAAGGGCTCGGGAGCCTACGGAACATTCACCGTTACTCACGACATCACGGCCTACACACGAGCCTCAATCTTCTCCGAAGTGGGTAAAAAGACCGACTGCTTTGTACGTTTCTCCACCGTTGCGGGTGAGCGTGGTGCAGCCGATGCAGAGCGTGATATTCGTGGCTTTGCGATGAAGTTCTACACCGAAACAGGCAATTGGGACTTGGTGGGCAACAATACACCCGTATTCTTCTTGCGAGACCCCCTGAAGTTTCCCGACCTCAACCACGCCATAAAGCGTGACCCTCGAACAGGGATGCGCTCGGCAAATAGCAATTGGGATTTCTGGACTTTGCTGCCTGAAGCATTGCATCAGGTGACTATCACGATGTCCCCTCGAGGTATCCCATTCTCTTTCCGTCATATGCACGGATTTGGTAGCCACACTTATAGCTTTATCAATGCCGACAATCGCCGCACTTGGGTGAAGTTTCATCTGCGCACTTTGCAGGGCATCAAGAACTTGACCGATGCAGAGGCAGAGGCTGTGATAGCCAAAGATAGGGAGTCGCACCAGCGCGACCTGTTTGAGGCAATTGAGCGTGGCGACTACCCGCGCTGGTTGATGCAGGTACAACTGATGACGGAGGAGCAGGCGAGGGAGTACCATCTCAACCCCTTCGACCTCACAAAAGTGTGGTATCACGGCGATTTCCCTCTGCACGACGTGGGCATATTGGAACTTAATCGCAACCCCGAAAACTTCTTTGCAGAGACCGAGCAGGCGGCGTTCAACCCGATGAACATCATCGACGGCATCGGTTTCTCGCCCGATAAGATGCTGCAAGGGCGACTCTTCTCATACGGCGATGCGCAACGCTACCGCCTGGGTGTAAATCACCACCTGATTCCTATCAACAAGCCCCGATGTCCCTACCACTCCTATCATCGCGACGGGCAGATGCGTACGGATGGTAACTCTGGTCGCACCATATCCTACGAACCTAATAGCTATGGTGAGTGGCAAGATCAGCCAGACCTCAAAGAGCCGCCATTATTGGTGTCGGGCGAGGTCTACAATTACGACGAGCGCGAACTCGATAGCGATTATTTCACCCAGCCGGGCAAGCTGTGGAGACTGATGTCTAAAGATGACAAACAAGCCACTTGCGAGAATACGGCTCGAGCGATGGGTGATGCGGAGGTGTTTATAAAACAACGCCATATTCGCAACTGCCACCGTGCCGACCCATCGTATGGCGAATGTGTAGCAAAGGCCTTGGGGCTCTCGCTTGCCGAGGCACTCACCGCCGAAGACCCCGCACACCCCGCGTGGGATTGGAGGTAAGAAAGATACGATACTTAAAAGCAATGGCGACTACTCGGTGTATTGAGCAGTCGCCATTGTTATTTATTATGTTATCTCTTTTATTAAAGTTAGTCTATCCATCTGCGGAACAAAATTACACAATTTATGTGGGGAAAAGTGTTAGAGTGTAATTAAAACCACACAAGGCAAGATTGCTGTTAGCTAATAACCTCTCTCATATCTACATTAAGTACGATGTTGTATAGTCTGTCCCACTTATCGACAAGTAGGGCAATAGTCCAAGGCTCTACCACATCAGCCATATTACGATAAATTGATATGTTAAGAGCAATCTCCGAAGCAGATACTCTTTGGAAACTATCGATGCGCTTCTCCGATATACCATTCAGGCTGTAACCGTGAGCTATAATCATCGTGTACTTCGAGAAATCGACTGTCGGGTAACTCTCGCCCGATTCTGAGGTGATGTAGCGTGCAAGTTCCTCGTCACTATCGACTACAATAACATTGTTATAGTCATCTGGCAAATTCCAATCGCACGATGAGCCGTATAGAGTGTACTCCTTATATGCTATATCTGTTGGCTCTGCCGCTGGCGCGTCGGGATGTTTAGTTGCGACAACTGTGGTTTTGCAGAGAAGAGTGTCGCAATCCTCGTCGTACACCTCGATAGTAAAGTTAAGATATAGTTCATCGAGGTATTCCCATTCGGGAGCAAAGGTAAACTCAAAAGGCATAACATCGCCTGCAATGATAAGTTCGTGATTGTTGTGCACGATAAAATTGTTGTGCAACACCCGAATGTAGCACACCCCGTCATAGCCACAGATAGAGCCGCGACATATATATGTGTGCTTCGTAAATGGCTTATTTCCACTTGTATTGTTGCTAATTGTTGTCTCGTCGATACACTCTATCGTGATGTTCGAGAGTACCACATCTTTACCATTCACCTCAACATCCAATTCGCACGAGGTCATCACACTCGCTGCAACAATTGCCACAAGGCACAAAATAAATCTTTTCATAGTGTAATACTTTGTAATTAATATCTTTTCTCTCGAAGCTTACCTACCAAGTCGGGAAGGATGTATACAGCCAAGCACCACGACACCTGACCCATAGCATACAGCAATACAAGTTTCGATGTTGCAACGGGCAATACGGTGTTATCGCCAATAAATGTATAGTACGACACTAATGGTGTGAATGCACTTGCAATTAGCAGTATAGCCTCCGTAATGCGGAATCGCAAGGCAAGGCCAAATCGTTTCCAACATAGGGCTATAACCAATATGTTAAGAGGCAACATTGCAGCCACAATATAGGCGGTTATGCGCAACAGCTCTGCATCGAGATCGATATTAGCGATCATCAATGTGCATAATGCCACAGCTACAACTTGATAGATTGAGATTAGTAAGTTCTGTTTCATAGTTGTTATAGCTAAAAAGTGTTAAATGGTCTTTATGTTGATTTTAAGCCACTCTATTGTTTTGCTATGCAAATTTACCCCCCCCCACGAATTTTCCAAATTTTCGGGCAGGAAAGAGTCGTGGAGGGATAATAATTAGTTACTCTTCACCACATCAGCGGGATTCTCGGTAGCAGCCTTCCACGAGCGGAGGGTTACAAGGCCGACCGTTACGGCGAGGACAATCACGAGGGCTGCGATATAGAGCCACCAAGGCTGTGCAATGCGGTTGGCGAACGACTCCAGCCAGAGCGAGGTGATGTACCACGCCACAGGTGCTGCCACCACAAAGCAACCTCCGACAATCCATACATAACGCAGGTTAAGCATCTCGACAATCTGGCGTGTCGTTGCGCCATAGACCTTGCGAACGGCAATCTCCGAGCGGCGGTGCTGCGTCTCGAACATCACAATACCGAAGACTCCCATCAGAGCAATTATGATAGCTAAAATGGCAAACATACCTATTGTAACGAGCTGTTGTTTGGTTGTCTGGTAGAGCATCTCAACCCACTGATTGAGGTAGTAGAGGTCTGCACCCTCGCCGAGAGGAGAGAACTCCTTGGTCAGCTCCTTTACATACTTGGCAAATGCCTTGACATCAGCCCCCTCAATCAAGCGGACATAGAAGAATCCAGGCTCATCACCGCAGTAGAATGAGTGATACTGATTAGGTTGTGCCACCGAACTAAGGCGCACATCCTTCATAATGCCGATTGTGTTGTAGTCGCTTCCGCTATTCATTCCGAGTGGGTAGCCCGTATCAAGGTGGAGTTGGCGCATTATGATAATCTCCTTTCTCTCGGCCGACGAAGGAGTGAATCCCTCACCATCGACAAGCTCGAAGCCGAAGAAGTCGAGGAAGTTCCATCTAACCTCATTTGCCATAAGCATAAATGTATGGCCGTCGTACTCGCGACCCCATCCCTGCATACAGTGGAATAGACTCATTCTCGAAGCGGTAACATCCTTTACATCGGGATGCTGTTGCAATCGCTCGATGATAGTTTCAGCCTTAGGCGTAAGGTCATAGTCGGCAAAGGTTACAATATTTGAGCGGTCAAAGCCAATATCGTAGTTTATCATATAGCGATATTGGAGAAAGAATACGCCAGTGATGATAATCAGCACCATCGCTACCGTAAATTGAACGCCAACCATTATAGAGCGCAATCTACGACCCGCAGCCGACTGTGCAAAGCCGCCCTTAACACCTAACGAAGCATTGAAGCGAGTGATGTAAAATGCAGGATAGAGTGCTGCCACAACCGCAAGTAGTATCATAAGCACAACCATTACCACGATTACGGGCAGATTGTCCGAGAGCGCCAACGACGAGGTAACAAAGTGCGTAATAAAGCTCTCCTGAATGGCTATCATCAGGTAGAAGGTAAGAGCCATAGATATAAGCACCAAACCGATTGCCTCAAAGAGGAAGTTCCAACGCAGTGTACCTTGACTCGCGCCGAATACTTTGCAAATATTCACTGCGCGCATACGCACAGGCACAAGGGCAAAGAAGAAGTTTACGAAGTTGATAAAGGCGATGACGACGATAACCAACCCGATAATTGCCAATGTGGCTGTTGTCGCCTTTGTGCCAAACGCAAAGTAGTAGTTGTCGTAGGTCTCAATATTCGACTCATAGTACATCTTGTCGAGTCGTATTAGGCGCACGGGCTGTTGCTCATCGCCCTCCTCGAAGAAATCCTCCTCTTCGGGGTACTCCCTCTTAAACTCCTCAACCATAGCCAAGAACCACTTGGCATACTGATCGCTCCAGATGCGACAGAAAGCCTCGGTGTCGGCTTCCTCTTTGAGGCGCACGAAGCAGGAGTAGTTCCAATTGTTGTTAGTCTGACCCTGTGCGAGGTTGTCGTTTTGGAAGATTTTACGATGGTGCAGGAAACTGTTTTTCGGAAAATCCTTGTATATAGCAACCACTTGTTGTGGCTCCGTGGGCTTGCCATCGTTGTGCCACTCGCCACCTTCGAGCCATATATCATCGCCCACGCCAATGCCCATCTGCTTGGCAGTCGACTCGGCGACAACCACCGTATTAGGCTCGACAACCCTGCTCAGATCACCCGCCACTGCCTCAAAATTAAAGAGCTCAACGACATTTGCATTGCCGAGATGAACGCCGATATCAAACTTGTCGAAGTTGTAGCTGTCGCGCTTAACCCATACACGCTGATAGTCCGCAGAGGGGCGCATCGAAGCCATAAGCTCCACATCGGGGCAAAGCTCCTTAGTCTCATAACTTACCGGCTGGGGGCAGTTGAGCGACCACGACTCCTCTGCATCACCCATTCTTGAAGAGCCCCACTCGGCTGAGACGAGATATATGCGGTCGGAGTCCTTGATTGGTCGGTTGTAGGAAATCGAGTAATAGACCTGCGAAGCGATGATGTAGAACGCCACGAAGGCGAGGGTCAAACCGAGCACATTAAGCAGCGATGCGACCTTGTAACGCTTGAGCGTCATCAAGAAATTTTTGAAAGCTATTTTCATATTGTTTGAGTTTTTAATTTTCCATTTTAATCATATCAATCGGGTTGGTATTGGCCGTGCGCCAAGTGCGGATGATAAGTATCACATATACAATGACCATCACAACCGCTGCTCCGATAGCAAAAATCCACCAAGCCAAAGGCTCGCACATAGTTTCGAGCAGTTCAAGGTATTTCATTCCGCCCCATACAGCACCTGCTATGCCTGTTATGACTGCTGGAATAACAACCCACGAGATATTGAGACTCAATAGGCTAAGCACCTGCGACGTCGTAGCCCCGTTTACCTTGCGGATAGCTATCTCCTTGCGGCGGCGAGCCATCTCGCCTGCGAGATAACCGACAAGTCCGATGAGCGAGATAATGAGCGTTACGATGCTTACCAAAAGTACATTGTCACGCATACTCTCACGCGACACAAAGCGATCTTTTACTCTGTCGGTATAGGATATGAGTTGATACTCCCATTTTGCGTGGTAGTTTTTGGCGATGACCTCATCAAGAGCCTTAATGTTCTCGGTTGTGAGCTCCGTTAGACGGACGTTGAGTTGCAAAGGCATCTCCTTGTTCTCCTCCACCAAACACGCAGTGCGATATACGGTGAGTGGCATCACATAGCCTCCCGCCTGCGTAAAGTCACGAATAACACCCACGACCTCACGCCATCCTCCGTTCTGGAAGTATTGCTTACCAACGGCCTCTTCGATAGTCCAACCGTGCTGGCGAACAAACTCCTCATTTACGAGCGTCTTGGTAAGCGCATCTTGTGTGGTAAAGTTTCGTCCGGCGACAATCTCCATTCCCATAGTC
The DNA here is from genome assembly GCA_017503805.1 of Tidjanibacter sp. Taxonomy (GTDB): domain Bacteria; phylum Bacteroidota; class Bacteroidia; order Bacteroidales; family Rikenellaceae; genus Tidjanibacter. The sequence goes on along the minus strand of JAFVSJ010000017.1, from coordinate 10,317 downwards.
TCGATGTAGGCCTCATCAAAGTACTCGAAGCGGCACGAGAAGAGAATCTCCCTCTTCTCCACATCGAATATCGGGTTGCCAAAATAGCCCCATATAGGGTACTGCACGGAGTGGCCCACACTCTCGACAAAGGGCAGTCGTTCGAGCTCTTCGACCATCGTTGAGCGTTGCGAGGGGGTGGCAGGGTAGTTCATTGTCACCACTCGGTCATACTCATAGCCCAAATCGGCCTTCGTCACATACTCCGACTGCTGTGCGGTAATAAGCAGAAAACAAGTAACTCCCGTCGTACAGGCCACCTGCACGAAGAGTAGTATGCGTTTCCACCAAGTGCGATTATCCGAGCCACGACGGAAAGCATAACTCATCTTAACGCGCGAGTAGAGAGCCGCAGGAATCAAACCCGCAATAAGGAAAGATACGATACATACCATTACGGGTATCCAGATACGCTCAACGGCAAAGAGCTGTGATAAGTTGTAGCCGAGCAGTTGGTAAATCTCCTGATGCAAGCAGAGCAGTACGAATAGAGCCAAAAGAATGGAGGCCACAATCATAATCAGCGTTTCGCCGAGTAGCATACGGAAGATATCTCCGTGAGTGGCACCATTGCAACGCAGCATAGCCATCGTGCGACTGCGCTGTGAGAGCGATGAGAGGGTCAGCAGGACATAGTTGAGCGTAGCCACAAGGAGTGCCAACACTGCCAAAATACCATATATGGTCTGTGTCGTGCGCAAATTATTATCAACATAATAGGCATCCTCAATCGGCACAAAGAAGAACTCTGCCTGCCACATCTTGACCATAAGTTTCAGCATCTCGTTATCGGCAACGAACTTGGCAACCTCCTGCTCAACCTCTTCGATGGTTGCCCCCTTGCGTAGCTTTATGTAGGTGGGATAGCTGTCGTCACCTTGCCAATTTGCCGTGGCAGGGTCAAAAGGCAGGTAATCGACCACATCGAAATCGCCCAAGGGGTTCGTTACGGGCGGTGTGTGGAATACGCCACCAACAACATACTCCTTGCCCGATGTCGTCGTGAGAATCTTACCTAACGGGTCGCTATTGCAGAATAGCGTCGTAGCCAAACGCTCGGAGATCATCACCTCGTTATTTGCCAATCCCTCGTCAGATAGTATGCGTTTAGGGTCGCCACTGATAACACCGAAGTCCAAGACGGTAAAGAAGTCGCCACCCACATTCAAGTAGCGATAATCCACCGGAATATCGCCGACCTTAATCTGCATTAAGCGGTCGAAATGGTGTGTGGCAGCCTCAATTTGAGGGATAACCTCTGCAAGTGTCGGCGCTATAGGCTGTAGCATTGCCTGACTGATACCGAATTGTGCCGAGTTCTCGAACATCTTATAGACCCGCTTGCGGTCGGGGAAGAAACGACCATACGAGAGGTTTATGCCGACATAGGAACAGATTAGCAAGGCCACAATCAGCCCCAACGCAAGCGATGCAAGGCGTGTAAGGGAGTTGCCACGATTTTTCAGCAAGTAGCGTAGTGAATAGTTTAAGTTTTTCATATCTGTCAGTTTTTTGTCTTAGTGGCTTGGGGAGGTATCACCCTCGCCCAAGCCTGAAACGCTTCTCTGCTTATGGTACTAGGCGTTTTATAGTCTGCTCTTTACATCGGTTACAATCTTACCGTCGAACAGGCAAATCGTTCTGCTTGCATACGAGGCATCGTGCTGCGAGTGGGTAACCATAATAATCGTTGTGCCCTCCTGATGTAACTCTTTGAGCAGGGTCATCACCTCCTGACCGTTCTTTGAGTCGAGATTACCCGTAGGCTCATCGGCAAGGATAAGTTTCGGGTTCGACACAAGGGCACGGGCGATGGCCACACGCTGCTGCTGACCACCCGAGAGCTGCTGTGGGAAGTGTCCGGCACGGTGCGAGATGTTCATACGGTCGAGCATCTTCTTTACGCGCTCCTTACGCTCCGAGGGCTTCACGCCCATATAGATAAGCGGCAGTTCGACATTCTCGGCCACCGACAACTCGTCGATAAGGTTGAACGACTGGAATACGAAGCCGATATTGCCCTTACGGAATGCTGTGCGCTCCTTCTCTTTCAGACCGCCCACCTCTTGGTCGAGCAAACGGTATGAGCCACCCGTAGGGTTGTCAAGCAAGCCTAAGATGTTGAGGAGCGTAGATTTACCGCAACCCGAAGGTCCCATAATGGCAACAAACTCGCCCTCCTTAACCTCAAACGACACACCGTTCAGAGCAACAGTCTCGATCTCCTCGGTGAAAAAACTCTTCTGTAAATTTTCTACTTTTAACATAGCTTTAATGTTTTAATTGTTATTTGTTTTTTGAATTTTAGTGCATTATTGAATTTGTCGGGTTCTCATTCGCTGCCGACCACGAACGGAGCGAAACGGTAACGATGGTAATCAACAGGATAACTCCCACCGCCAAGGCATATACCCACCACGACATCGGTGTGCGATAGACATACTGCTGCATCCAGCTGTCGATGATGTAGTAGCTTACGGGGATAGCAACAGCCGAGCAGATAGCCACGATGTAGAGGTACTTGCGGTTGAAGAGGCTGAGTATCTCGCCAACCGATGCACCGTGCACTCGGCGAATACCTATCTCGCGGCGGCGATACTGCGTCTCGAACAACACCAAGCCAAAGACTCCAATAATAGAGATCACAATCGAAAGGAACGAGAACAGGGTAACGAGCGTAGAGAGTTTATCCTCACGCTGATACACCATTTCCAACTCATTGTCGAAGAACTTCACATTGATTTTCTCAGGGTCGATATTGGGTTCGAGTTCCATCACGGTGTCAACTATGAACTCTTTGACTTTGGCAATGTCAGCCCCCGCCACCGTGCGGATATAGGCAATGCGTGGTAGATCCCAAGCATATTTGCCGAAAACGAGGAACGCATAGGGAGAGATGTTATATTGTGCCGACTGGAAATCGAAATCTTTGCAGATACCGACAACAGGAGTTAGTCTGCCATCAATATGTCCTAATATGGATGTTTCTGTGTCGATATTTAAGTTTTTGGCTGCCGTTTGATTGAATATCAATACACCCGTTTCGCTCTGCTCGTCGGTTGTAGTAAAGTTGCGCCCATCGACAATCTGAATACCCATAACATCAAGGAAGTTCCACGATACAGCATATACATTAAACACCTCGCTCTCACCGTTTTCGATGGGTCGTGTCCACTGCATCCGCGAGTTGGTGAACTCACCACGCCCCCACGCTATGGCTTTGATTTGAGGATTTTGATATAGCTTATCCATAAGAGCATCGCGTTTGGTATAATCAGATTCAAAGCTCCAAGCGCCATTCACAGCCTCATAGGGTATTGTGGCGACCAACAAATGCTCTTTGTCGAATCCCATATCGCGCGAGAGCATATATTGGTGCTGACGGTAGATAAAGAGTGAGCAGATAATGAGTGTAATAGAGATGACATATTGAATGCCTACAAGAGTATAACGCAATATGCGACCGGACTTCGAGGCCGAGAAATCTCCCTTGATAACAAATGCCGGTGAGAACTTGGTAATATACCACGCTGGATAGAGAGATACTACCACACCAAAGAGAATCACGCCCAGCGCGATAGCACCTGCCAACGACCAATTCTCGTTGATCGCCACCGAGGTTGAGATATACTCTTTGAGTGGCGTATCGGCAAAGAGCACCACAATAACGGCTGCACCAAACAACGATACGAGAATCAAGCCTACCGTTTCAAAGAGGAAATTCAGGCGCAATTTTGCAGTTGGAGCACCAAAGATTTTGTAGTTATTGACGGCACGGATTCGGCTCGGTATCAACGCAAAGAAGAAGTTTACAAAGTTGATAAACGAGATAACGAGAATCAGCACTGCAATAGCTATAAGTGTATAGGTGGTTGTTCTGCTACCGTGATAGTACTCTGCCTCTGTATCATCGGCAAAGTAGAGATCGGCAATAGGGGTCAATCGTGGCGCTACCAAATCAATCTCCTTTGCAATATCCTCATCTGAAAGACCACGTTTGCGACAATAATCCACAATGGTTTCTTTCATCTTCTCTGCCACCTTCGTGGGCGATGCTCCCTCGTGCAGCAAAATATAGTATGGCGTGTTCCAGTTGGATGCATCCGTGGGAGTAGGCTCTGGCATAAGGATATAACCTTGACTCATTGCCATAGTGGATGGTTTTGGGAAATCGCGATAGATGCCGGAAATGGTGCGTTGCGCTTGATTTACAGCACCACGACCATAGTTGATGCGGTCGCCCACCTTTAAGTTGTAACGCTTGGCTACGGTCTCCGAGATAATCATACCGTAGTAGGCCTTGAACTCATCGTCAATGCCGCCCTCGACAAACTCAAAGGGGAATACGGCCAATGCTCCAAGTTCAGCTCCGCCAACCTTAATTGTGAAGTTCTCAATAGTCGAATTGCGCCTAATTGAGTACTCATCTTGATATTGTGAGTTGAAGACCATATCAATAGAGCCTGCTGTCACAATTTCGGGACAAGTGGCACTTATTTCGTCGGGCAACTGACGATTCCAATTGCAGGCCCAAGTGCCGTCACCAGACCACGACGGATATTCAAGGCGATAGATGCGCTCCGAGTTTTTGATAACGCGGTTGTATGATAGGTCAAACTTTACCTGCACGGCGATAAGATATACCGCAGCAAAGGCCACTGCCATACCTGCGATGTTCAGCACTGACGATGTGGTGTAACGGCGAAGTAGGGTTAGAAAATTACGAATATACATAAGTCAAATTTTATTTATTCAAAATCAAAACTTCATTCTCTCCGAAGTTATCATACGACGAAGTTATAACTTTTTCGCCAACTTGAAGGCCCTCGATAACCTCATAATACTGCGGATTCTGTCTGCCGATGCGAATCTCACGGCGGTAGGCCTTCTCGCCCGAGGCATCAACAACATATATCCACCGTCCGCCCGTTGCCTGATAGAATGAGCCACGAGGTATCAGGATTGCCTCGGCAGCCTCGCCCAACTGCAAGTTGAGGTAGTAGGTCTGACCGCTACGGATATTTTCGGGTGCAGCACCGCTGAAACGGAAGTCCGCCTTGAACTGACCATTTCGCACCTCAGGATATACCTTGCGCAGCTGCATCTCGTACTCGGCTCCCTGACGCTCAAACGATGCCATAAGACCCGTTGTCACGCGGTCGATATAGTGCTCATCGACCTGCGCCTGCACTTTGTAGGTCGTTAGGTCGTTCACCTGACCGATGTTTGCGCCCTGCTGCAACGACTGACCGAGCACGGCCTCCAACATACCCACCTCGCCATCAATCGGAGCCTTCACTTTGAGGTTATCGACTCGCTGGCGTATAAGCTGCATATTGAGCTGCATCGAGCGGAGGCTCTCCTCCATCTGCGACACCTGCGATGTGCGGTAGAGCGAATCCTGCTTCTGTCGCTCCAAGACCAAATTACGCCTGCCAACAGCAAGTTCATAGTCCTCCTTTGAGCGGATATACTCCTCACGCGCCAAGAGGTTGTCGTTGTAGAGGTTTTCGTTCTGTTGATAGGTGCGGTGTAGGCGGTTAACCTCCAAGTCGAGTTGCAGTTTCTCCTGACGGAGGGCAAGACGCTCCTGCTCCATAGAAATCATCGTGTTGCGCAAGATGTTCTGCTTCTCGGCAAGGTCGGCCTCCGACTGCAAAATCTGCATCGAGAGGGAGTTGTTCGACATTTCGAGGATTACATCGCCACGCTTAACTTGCGTGCCCTCCTCGGCAACGATACGCTCCACCACGCCCGATTCGAGAGGCGAGAGCTGCACGGTAGTCATCGGCTGCACGCTACCCGTCAGGCGTACATAGTCGTTAAACTCGCCCTGCTCAACGGTGGCGATGTTTACAAGTCCTGCATCAACACGCAAGGTCGAGGAGTTATCGCGCAACACTAACCATCCGATAAACACAATCAGCACCACCACCGCTGCATAGGGCAGATTTTTCTTCTGAAAAACTGCTTTTAAGCCCGTTTTCTTCTCTAATTTGATATCCATATTGTTTGAGTTTTATTTGTTATCTGATTAAGGGCATTCCGTTGTAGTAATCGACCATTCTGCTCTTGACGATATATTGCAGGCGGGCACGGAGCTTGTCCGACTTGGCTTGCAACAGGGTGTTGGCGGCGGTTTGAAGGTCGAGAGCGGAGATTAGTCCATTCTCAAACTTGCGCTCTGCACCGTCATAGGCGAGTTGTGCTGCCGAAACCTTCTTCTGCCCCTGCACATACTGCTTGCCGAAACCCTGCATCTGCTGCCAAGTCTGCGACACCTCGCTCTCCACAGCTCGCTCTATGGCCACCTGCTCCAACTGTGCCGAGCGGTAGGCATTGGCTGCTCTGCGCTTCGAGGAGCGTGCGCTGAGGCCATTAAAAATGGGGATAGAGAGCGACACTTGGATATATCCACCTCGGTTGTTGCGGAACTGCGTGCCAAAGGGGTCGTAAGCCGCCTTATTATCGAAGTCGATATAGTACGAGGTGTTGTAACCGCCATAGAGGTAGAGTGAGGGAGAGTAAGCACCCTTGGCACGGGCAAGGTTCAGGCGGCTCTGCTCGGTGGCGTGGCGGCTGGCGATAATCTTGGGGTTGTTTGCCAAAGCGTAATCGAGTAATGCCTGCTCCGATGTGGCACTTGGCAACGCCTCCAAGTCAATGTCGGTAACAATCTCCAACTTCTCGCCCTGTGGGTAGTTCATCACCTCGCGCAGTTTGATGTAGGCAAGAGCGAGGTTGTTCTCCTCGGTGGTGAGCAGGTAATCGTAGTTTGCCTCCTGCGACTCTATCTCCGCCACATCGGCAGCGCTCTTGGTGCCGAGCTCCTCCTGTCGGCGTACAAGCTCCAAGGTGCGGCGCGATGCCTCCAACTGCTCGCGTGCAATCTTGACTGCCTCGGTGTAGTAAACCACATCCATATATGCCGAGAGGGTCTGCATAGCCACCTCGTCGCGGGCTATCTCGGTATCGACAGCACCTTTTTGGCGTGCCACCTTCATTGCTCGCACGGTGTTGATGCCCTGCAAACCATCGAAGAGGGGCATCGAGCCACTAATGCCATACGCATTATTAAATGTGGTAACGCTGGTGTAGGCGTTGGTCGCAGGGTCGATACCACGACCGAAGTTCATAGCACCACCCACCGAGCCATTAACGGCAGGGAACAAGGATGCAACAGCCTCGCTGTAATTGGTCTTACTATCGTCGTGGGCAAGCTGCTTTTGGCCTACGCTAACGGAGTTCTCAACGGCATAGCGCATACAATCATCTATGGTGAGAGGCTGTGCTACGCACAGGGGTGTCAAAAAATTAGACACTAATAGGGTCATAATCAATCGTTTCATACTTTTTTCGGTTTCTGCAGGGTTTTGTACCAAAGGTGTGCCAAAGTGTGCCAACCGTTGATAGTCAGGATTTTATGATTTAGACCCAATTTATAAAGTGTCTAATAATTAGACAATCGGTGTAAAAGGTTTGGACACCGTGCGATTTTGGATTAACTTTGTGGAAAGAAAAAGGGCGAAAAATGGCAAAGGCAGGTAAATTGTTAATTGTTGATGATAACCGTTCGATACTCTCGGCGGTGAAGTTGCTCACCGAATCATTTTTTGAGGAGGTGCTGACCCTGCCATCTCCTAACACCTTGATTTCCACCTTGCAGAAGGCTGCTCCCGATGTGGTGCTCCTCGATATGAACTTCCACGCCGGCATCAATACGGGTAACGAGGGACTCTATTGGCTCAAAGAGGTGCTGGCGAAATTCCCCGAAACAAAGGTTGTGCTATTCACTGCGTATGCCGATATCGAGTTGGCGGTGCGTGCGATGAAGGAGGGTGCTTTCGACTTTGTTGTAAAGCCGTGGGATAATGCCAAGCTGATTGCTACGCTCCAAAATGCCTATAAGGCAGCCAAGGGCAAGGCAAAGAAGCCGACCAAGACGCAGGCCGCCGAGCCTCAGACCGAGATGTATTGGGGCGAGAGCGCGGAGATGAAGCGTGTAAGGCAAATGGTCGAGCGTGTGGCGATTACTGATGCCAACATTCTCCTTACGGGTGAGAATGGTACGGGCAAGGAGGTGCTTGCGCGTGAGATTCACCGCCAGTCGGCTCGCTGTCGCAAGACGATGGTGTCGCTCGATATGGGTGCTATTCCCGATACGCTCTTCGAGAGCGAGCTGTTTGGCCATACCAAGGGTGCGTTTACCGATGCCCGTACCGACCGAGAGGGCAAGTTTGAGACCGCCAACGGCTCAACGCTCTTTATGGACGAGATTGGCAACCTGCCTCTGCACCTTCAAGCCAAGATGCTCGCCGTGTTGCAAAATCGAGCTGTAACGCGCCTCGGAGCAAACGAGGCTACGCCTGTAGATATTCGCCTTATCTCGGCCACCAACCGCGACCTACACGAGGCGGTTGCAAAGGGCGAGTTCCGACAGGATTTACTCTTCCGCATCAACACCATACATATCCATATTCCACCCCTGCGTAATCGTAAGGAGGATATTGTACCCCTTGCCGAGCGATTTATCGAGCGCTATGGGCAGAAGTATGGCAAGGCAGGTTTGATGCTCTCGGGCGATGCCGCAGAGAAACTGAAAGCCCACTCGTGGGAGGGTAATATCCGCGAGTTGCAGAATACGATTGAGAAGGCTGTAATTATGTGCGATGGCGACGTTATCTCGCCCGACCACCTCGAACTCCACACCTCGCAACGCCCTCTGAACGAGAGCCAGACGCTCGAAGAGATGGAGCGACAGACCATCGCCAACGCCATAGCGCAATGTGGCGGCAACCTCTCGCAGGTGGCACAGCAGCTCGGCATTACACGCCAGACACTCTACAACAAGATTAAACGCTACGGCTTGTGAAACGACAGCAGAACATACCTTACGGCAGAATAGGTGCATACGCTGCGGTCATTATCCTGATGGCGGCCTTGTCGGGCTATGTGTGGGCTACCAACCGCCACGCACACCTGATTGCGACCATTCCGATTATTATCTTCTGCCTCTTCCGACTCTTCCGTATCTACAACGAGTTGGTCGAGCGACTGATGTTTGTATTCAACGCCGTGCAGAACGATGACTACTCATTCCGCTTTGCCGAGAATCCCAATATCACACGCCACGCCTTGGTCAATCAATCACTCAACCGCATCAAGGAGGTGATGGATAACGCCAAGATGCAGATACGCGAAAGGGAAAAATACTTTGAGTTGATTATGGAGTGCGCAAACATTGGTATCATTACCGTGATGGAGAACGGCACGGTGGCGCAGACCAACACGAAGGCACTCCGCATCGTGGGTATGGAGCGACTAAACCATATCGACCAGCTACGGATACTGAGCGAGGAGCTTTGCGAGGCTATGCACCGCATCGAGCCGGGCGCACAGCTTACAGCCCGCTTCACTACCGAGATTGGCGACCAAAACTTGGTGCTCAGCTGCTCGGCGATGGAGTTCGATGGCAAGCAGTTGAGGGTTATCTCTATCGGCAATATCCACGAGGAGCTGGACCGCAAGGAGGTCGAGTCGTGGGAGAAGCTGACGCGCATCCTTACGCACGAAATTATGAACTCGCTCGCGCCCGTAACATCTATTAGCCATACACTGCTCTCGTCGTCGGGCGATGCAGAGACTATGCGTCAGGGCTTGGAGACGATACACGCGACCTCGGATCGTCTGCTCCGCTTTGTCGATTCCTTCCGTGCCGTAACGCGCATCCCTGCACCGCAGAAAGCACCATTCTACCTCTCGGAGTTGGTGGCGGAGTCGCTGTCGCTCATACCGCAAGAGGGTATCGAGGTTGAAGTGAGCATCGAGCCCGAGGATACGATGCTCTATGCCGACCGTGCACTGATGTCGCAGGTGATGGTCAACCTCCTGAAAAACGCCACCGAGGCGCTTTTTATGCAGGATTGCGAGCGCAAGATAACCATCCGCTCAACGATAGATGCCGAGGAGCGCATTCAAATCGAGATTACGAACAACGGCTCGGCAATCCCTGCCGAGGTTGCCGAAAATATCTTCACACCATTCTTCACGACCAAAACCGACGGCTCAGGCATTGGCCTTGCCGTCTCTCGCCAAATCATCCGCCTCCACGGTGGCTCCCTCCGCCTAAAACACAACGAGGAAGGCAAGGTGACATTTGCAATTGTGGTGGAATAATGTTAAGAACTAAACTAATGAAAAAGAACTATATACTTCTCGTTGTTGCGCTATTTATAGGATTTGCCACAACTTATGCACAAGGGGTGCGTTCTACCTTGT
>JAFVSJ010000049.1 GCA_017503805.1 Tidjanibacter sp. | reverse complement strand
TTGCGAAAACCAGCATTATTCAGACTCCAAGCCACGCTATCCAATATGTTGCTACCTGCAAAGCGACAGCCAAAACTCATATTTCCCCCGCGTGCAGCATATTCCCATTCTGCCTCTGTTGGCAGACGAAAAGGTAAGCCAGTAATACTATCCAACCGCTGAACAAATACCTGACAATCGTACCAAGTCACATCTGTAACGGGTAGATCGGGGTTTTCCCAACCATTTATTTTCCATTCTGGCATTACTGCCAGCCACAATGCTTCTGTTACTTCCGTACTCGCAATATAATAAGCACTTAACGCAATGGTATGCACTGGCAAATCAATAGATATTGGCTCGCAATGTTGTTCTTGTGTACCACCCATCAGAAATACGCCACCTTCTACACGCTTCATGCTAAAGCTAACTCCATCTACTTCAAAGTGAAGCATTTGCAGCGAATCTGGAATAGTATGCATGGACTTAGCACACACAAATGGTGCCCAACAAAATAGGAGAGAGAATATGTATAGTAAGGTGTATTTCTGCATAGCCGAAAGATACTACGCAAAATCTGTGCCAATCAGTCAAAGACTTCCATCAGCACGTCCAACGATTTGGGCGTGCGGAAGTCTTCTATATGTTCGCTGTAGTATAGGCATAGCGCACGCAGACGCTTTTGGCGCTCTTGGCGCGAGATAGGTGCTTGATACCAATCGGAGTGCTCCGTATCATCAACACCAATGCCCAGATGGCTGGCGTACTCAATGAGGAAATGCAGGTGTAGGTTGCTGATATCCACATCTGTATCTAAGTGCTTTATCATTTCACATAGCCAGTCAAACAATGGCTGGTCGCTCATCGGGTGGCGCAGTGTGGTGCTCAGTATCTCGGCAATGAACATCGCCACGCACTGGCGTTGTACATCTGTAGCCAGTAGTTGAGGTGTGTAAGATAATGAGGCGGAGGTGATGCTACCCATCTGCTGTGGAGCATTTTGCCGTTTAGCAGAGGTAAACTCCACAATAGATAGTGGGCGCAGAATGCCTTTGTATTTATTGCCATATACCGCATACTGCATACGCCCCTGCTCGGTAGTGTAGAGGTGCGCTATACTCCCCGTGTCGGAGTACTTGGTCAATGATAAGACAATGGCTGTAGGCATGAATCTAATTTGTCGTTTCACCTGTTCTGTTCTCACTCTTGTTATACGCATCCACAATGCGCTTGACAAGGTGATGACGAACAATGTCCTTCTGGTTGAACTCCACCATGGCGATGCCTTTGATGTCACGCAGTCGTTCAATAGCGTCTTTCAGTCCTGACTTTTGGCTAGCAGGCAGGTCTATCTGCGTAAGGTCGCCTGTGATAATCATCTTACCATGTACGCCGAGGCGAGTGAGGAACATCTTGAGTTGGGCAGTGGTAGTGTTCTGCGCCTCATCTAATATAACAATCGCGTCCGCGAGCGTGCGCCCGCGCATGAAAGCCAATGGAGCAATCTGAATCACACCACGCTCCATATATTCGTTGAGTTTGGCACCCGGAATCATATCTTGCAGCGCGTCGTAGAGGGGTTGCAAGTATGGGTCGATCTTCTCCTTCATGTCGCCAGGCAGGAAGCCCAGTTTCTCGCCCGCCTCTACCGCAGGACGGGAGAGGATGATGCGCTTGACTTCGCGGTTCTTGAGCGCGCGCACCGCCAGCGCAATGGCGGTGTAGGTCTTACCACTACCTGCAGGTCCTACAGCAAACAGTAGATCATTCTCCTCGTAGGCATCCACGAGCAACTGCTGGTTGGCACTGCGCGCTACGATGGACTTGCCGTTTACGCCGTGCAGGATAAGGTTGTCTTGAAGGAATTCCGTGGGCTCTTCTCCATGAAGGAGCTGGAGGATCTGTTCCTCGTTGAGGGTGTTGTTCTTGATGCAGAACGCCTCACACTTGCGCAGATTCTGCTCGAAGCGCGCGATAGCGGCTTGCGCACCGATAATCTTTACCTGATAGCCACGCGCCACGATGCGTACATCGGGATGCTGGTTCTTGAGGCAAAGGATATTGATATTGTTCACGCCATAGAAAGTGGCGATGTCGAGTGCTTCGTTGAGAGAGATGATGGATTCCATGTGAGGTGATGGCGACTATGTCGCAGTTTAGTGAACGGCGCAAGCGCCTAGTGTTTAGTGTTTAGAGATATTGATATTGGGGTATGGCGGGTAAGAATTGATATTGGTTTTCTAGTACTTGTGCTACGATGCTTTCGCGTCCGTTGCAGAGCATGAGCAGGGGCACATGCAGGGTACGGTTGTAGATTGCTGCTTGGTCAAAGACCTCTTGGGTGATATGCACCGATGGTGCTTTGAACTCTATGAGCATGAGCGGTTGCATCTGTCGGTTATAAACAATGGCATCGCAACGCTTTTGCACACCTGCTACCTCTATGGGCACTTCTACGGCAATAAGGTTGTGCGGATAACCGAACTCATCTACGAGGAGTTGTAAGGTGGTTTGGCGCACTAGTTCCTCTGGCGTGAGGCGGACGTATCTCCGCCTCCACGCACAAAGAACATATTGTTTACCGTTTTGAGTTCGTATATTCATATTTATTAGATCGCTTCGCTGTAGATCGCTCGCCTTGCTTGCTGGAGTTGGTAGTTCGCTTCGCTGTAGTTATCTACAGGGCGCAAGCCCAATCTCAATCCATAGGCGCTCAGCGCCGAACTATTTCTGCCAATTATCTTTCAGCGAAGCGGTGCGGTTGAAGACAAGCTTCTCGGCGGTGGTGTCTGGATCCACTACGAAATAGCCATGCTTGAGGAACTGGTAGTTGTTGCACTTAGCAATACCATTCACAACCTCTGGTGCATGCATTTCTGCCTTCATTGCACCCTCAATCTTGCAGGTAGTTACCTTCAGGCTATCAGGGTTGAGCAAGTCGCGGAAGTCGCCTTCCTCTGCGGATGGGTTCTCGCAAGCAAAGAGGCGGTCGTACAAGCGAACCTCTGCATCGATGCAAGAGTTGCACTCTACCCAATTGATAGTAGATTTGGTCTTGCGATTGCCGCCCTCGGTACCTGACTTAGAGTCTGGGTCGTAGGTCGCATATACAGTCGTGATATTACCCTCAGCATCCTTCTCACAGCCTGTGGCTTGGATGATGTAAGCCGCTTTTAAGCGCACTTCACGACCACCAGGGCTGAGGCGGAAGAACTTCTTGTCGCTCTCCTCTTGGAAGTCACCACGCTCGATATATAGCTCCTTTGCGAACTTCATCTCACGTGTACCCAACTCTGGGTGTCCATCGATATTCTCTGCTACAATGGTCTCGCCCTCGCCTTCGTAGTTGGTGATAACCAACTTAACAGGATCGAAGATAGCGCATACGCGTGGCGCAGTCTCTTTGAGTGTCTCGCGAACAGTGTGCTCAAGCAAGCCGAGGTCAATCATACCTTCCACTTTGGTATAACCAATCTTGTCGATGAAGGCGCGGATGGCTTCTGGGGTATAACCACGACGACGCAAACCGCAAACGGTAGGCATACGTGGGTCGTCCCAACCGCTTACCAATCCCTCCTTCACGAGTTGGAGCATCTTGCGCTTGGACATCACGGTGTAGGTGATATTGAGGCGGTTGAACTCATATTGGCGTGGGCGGTAGTCGCCGGTGACGAATTGGTCGATATAGTAGTCGTAGAGTGGACGGTGTACCACGAACTCCAGCGTACAGATAGAGTGTGTCACGCCCTCAAAGTAATCGGATTGACCGTGCGCGAAGTCGTACATTGGATATACGTTCCATGTGCGCCCCGTGCGGTGGTGAGGATGGGTGGTGATGATACGGTACATGATTGGGTCGCGGAAGTGCATGTTAGGATTAGCCATGTCAATCTTCGCACGGAGTACCATCTTGCCGTCTTCGATTTCGCCATTTTGCATAGCTTGGAAAAGGCGAAGGTTCTCATCGATAGGACGGTCGCGGTAAGGCGATGCTACACCTGGTTCGGTAGGTGTACCCTTCTGCTCAGCGATCTGCTCTGCAGTCTGCTCATCTACGTATGCCTTGCCTTGTTTGATGAACTCGATAGCGAGGTCGTAGAGCTGTTGGAAATAGTCGGAAGCGTAGTAGATATTACCCCACTTGAATCCCAACCAAGCGATGTCTTGCTGGATAGAGTCCACATATTCCACATCCTCTTTGAGGGGGTTGGTATCATCAAAACGGAGGTTACATACGCCGTTGTATTTCTCGGCGATACCAAAGTCCATGCAGATGGCCTTGACGTGGCCGATATGCAGGTAACCATTTGGCTCTGGCGGGAAACGAGTTTGAATACGTCCGTCGTTCTTACCTTCTTGTAAATCTTTTTCTACGATCTGCTCAATAAAATTGAGGCTTCTTTCTTCTATTTCCATAAACGTATAGTGTAGTATTGTTTAGCGTTGTGTAGTATTGTGTAGAGTGGTTTAGTTGTATCCTCTCACAATTCCTCGTGGGGAGGCTTTGACGAAGTCGAGGATAAGGTCGCGTTCAGGGCTTTGTGGCAAGGTGGTCTCAATCTGCTCTACTGCTTGGCTGACGTTCAAGCCAGAGAGATATAGGATACGATAGGTGTTTTGGATAGCTGTAATCTGCTCTTGGGTGAACGCACGGCGGTTCAATCCTACGGAGTTGATACCGCAATAGGAGATTGGTTCGCGAGCAGCAATGATAAATGGAGGCACATCCTTATTAATTTTTGAGCCACCTTGAACCATCACATGTGCACCGATATGCGAGAACTGGTGCACTAGACTACCGCCACCGATAATAGCCCAATCCTCTACCACTACCTCGCCTGCGAGTTGGGTAGCATTGGACATGATGATATGGTCGTGCAAGAGGCAGTCGTGCGCCACATGGCAGTACGCCATGATGAGGCAGTGGTTACCCACAACGGTTTTACCTTTGCTGGCAGTACCGCGATGGATGGTCACGAACTCACGGATAGTGGTGTTATCGCCAATGATGGCATATGTCTTTTCGCCTTTGAACTTGAGGTCTTGTGGATCGCCACCAATGACTGCGCCCGAATAGATATGGCAGTTTTT
>JAFVSJ010000016.1 GCA_017503805.1 Tidjanibacter sp. | reverse complement strand
TTTCTGCCCCTCACTCTACGCTGCACCCACGAGTGGTGCAGCTCTCCTCCTCCGCTGCAAGTGCGGACCGAATTGGAATTACGCCTTATGGCGTGTCTACGACCTTACGGCCTTAACTATTCTCTACCTCAACAGACCCCTCCAACACCCAAAATTAATCCTCCCCTAAGTTAGGGGAGGTGGATGCGACAGCAGACGGAGGGGTGTGTGGGTGGAATGACTCTTGCACCATTACAACATCACAGCCTCAACATACCCCTCCGCCCTAAAGGGCACCGGTTACGGCTTTCTTAAAGAAAGCCAAGCATTTACATTCCTCCCTAAATCCCTCCTTTGAAAAAGGAGGGACTTGGTCGAAGAGCAAACGCTCTTCGATAGGTAGTTGCAGAATATGGTTGTGGTTGGTTAGGACAGACCCCTCCGTCGCACAGCGACACCTCCCCTGACTCAGGGGAGGATGAATAAAATTCACCCACTGCAACTGAAAATAAAAATGCGGAATTTTGCGGAGGAAATTTAGACACAAACAAAAAGGCGAGTCCGCAGCTTACTCGCGTAAGTGAGGAACTCGCACAACGTAGGCAGTGAAAAATTCACCCGCCTCGGGAGCGGTAAAAATTGCATCTTGCGGAGGGAATTTCGCTCGGGAGCGGTAAAAAGTGCAGAGAGCGTGATGAATGCAAGGCGCACAAGAAAATCCCCTCCGCAGTTTACTCGAAGTAAATGAGGAGGGGATTTATCGCAGTGCAACGCAGCAGTCGCGCGCTATATGCACTTTTTTTATTTGGTCAGGGCACCAATCTCATACAAAACCTCATTGGTCTTCTTCACAGCAGCTACGCTGGCAGCGAATTTGGCCTTCTCATCTGCGGTGAGTTTGAGGTCAAGAATCTTCTCGATACCGTTCTTACCGATAACAGCGGGCACACCGATGAAGAGGTCCTCTGCACCGTACTCGCCCTCGAGGTAGCAGCTCGAGGAGATAACCCTCTTCTGGTCGCCGAGGATGCTCTCAACCACACTTGCGATGGCTGCACCGGGTGCATACCAAGCCGAGGTGCCGAGGAGTTTGGTCAGCGTTGCACCGCCCACCATAGTGTCGGCAGCCACCTGTGCGAGTTTCTTCTTGCTGAGGAGCTGGTTCACGGGCACACCGCGGTAGCTTGCTTTCTCCACGAGGGGGATCATAGTGGTGTCACCGTGGCCACCGATAACCATACCGTCTACGTCGCGGATATCGGCTTTGAGAGCCTTTGCGAGGTAGCAACGGAAGCGCGACGAGTCGAGCGCGCCACCCATACCGATAACGCGGTTTTTGGGCAGGCCGGTAGCTTTGAGGGTGAGGTAAGCCATAGTATCCATAGGGTTGGATACGATCACGAAGATAGCTTTGGGCGAGTACTCGAGGATGTTGTTCACAACCGACTTGACGATGTTGGCATTTACACCGATGAGTTCCTCGCGTGTCATACCGGGTTTGCGGGGCACGCCGGAGGTGATAACTACAACGTCACTTTTGGCGGTAGCTTTGTAGTCGTTGGTCACGCCCACGAGTTTGGTATCGAAATCGAGGAGAGTGGAGGTCTGATACATATCGAGCACCTTACCCTCGGAGAGGTCGGGTTTGATATCGATGAGACATACCTCACTTGCCACTTTGCGGATAGCCATAACATTGGCGGCGGTAGCACCCACGTTACCTGCGCCTACTACTGTTACTTTTGTTGCCATTTTTGGATAAATGATTTGTGATTAGTTTACTGTTACTATGAATGAGTTTATTAGAAAAACTTTCCTAACCGATTAGAGCAGAGCTTTGTAGCCCTCTGCGTCGAGCAGGTCATTGAGTTCGTCGGGGTTTTCCATACGGATGCGCACGAGCCAGCCGCCCTCATAGGGTTCTTTGTTGACCAGAGCGGGGTCTGCATCGACCTCGGGGTTGAGTTCGAGGACCTCACCGGTTACGGGGAGGAAAACGTCGGAGACGGTTTTTACGGCCTCGATGGAGCCGAAAACCTCGTGAGCGCCTACGACCTCACCTACGGTGGGTACGTCTACGAAAACGATGTCGCCGAGCTCGCCCTGAGCGAAATCGGTGATACCTACCAATGCTTCGTTGCCATCAACTACTTTGATCCACTCGTGGTCTTTCGAGTACTTCAATTCTGCGGGAATGTTCATAGTGTTAAGTATTTAGAGTTAATTGAGATCTTGCTTGGTGCATAGTTTGCCCCATTATTAGCTACAAATATACACCTATTTTCTCGCTTTGCAAAATTATCTGTTATAATTTTAGCAGAGGTCAAAAAACGTGGCTCCTAAAGTTTGAAATCTCGAGAGATAATCATACATTTGTCGTTCCGAACCTAAGACAACCTGAAACCACACATTATGAAAACCCTAATCGACGGCGCTCAGATAGAGAGCGCTCTGCAGAAATTGGAGGTAGGCTCCGTCGAAGAGCTCTCCATCCGTCAACTCGTTTCGCTCGTCAAACTCTTCGAGAAGGAGTGTGGCGAGGAGTTCATCCACTTTGAGATTGGTGTCCCCGGTCTGCCCGCATCACAGGTGGGCATAGAGGCCCAGAAGGAGGCGCTCGATGGCGGTGTGGCCTCCGTCTACCCCGCACTCGAGGGTGAGCCCGCACTCAAGCAGGCCGCCTCGAAGTTCATCCGTGCCATCATCGGTGCCGACGTAGCTCCCTCACACTGCATCCCCACGGTGGGTTCTATGCAGGGCACCTTTGCCACCCTGATGGCCGTATCCGCTCTCGACAGCAAGAAAGACACCATCCTCTACATCGACCCCGGTTTCCCCGTGCAGAAGAACCAGGCCGACGTGCTCGGCATCAGGCGCGAGGCCTTCGATCTCTATGACTACCGAGCCGAGAAGCTCGGCCCCAAGCTCGAGGAGTACCTCTCCACAGGCCGCATTGCAGCCATCCTCTACTCCAACCCCAACAACCCCACTTGGATGTGCCTGACCGACGACGAGTTGCGCACCATCGGCGAGATGGCCAACAAGTATGAGGCTGTGGTCATCGAGGACTTGGCCTACATCACTATGGACTTCCGCAAGGGGCTCAACCCCGCCACGGGACTCCCCACGCAGGTGAGCGTCACCCCCTATGCCAACGACTATGTGCTGCTGATGAGCGGCTCCAAGATATTCTCCTATGCAGGTGAGCGTATAGCCGTAGCGGCCTTCTCCGACCACCTCTTCAACCGCAAGAGCGAGTCGCTCCGCCAGCGCTACGGGCTCCCCTCGTTCGGCAACGTCTTTGTGCATAAGCTCATCTACACCCTCTCTTCGGGCGTGTCGCACTCGGCACAGATGGCCCTTGCGCGTATGATGGATCAGGCGGCCGAGGGCATCTACAACTACCGCGACGAGGTGCGCGAATATGCACTCCGCACCGAGCGCATCCGCGAGATACTCACCCGCCACGGCTTCCACATTGTCTACGACAAGGATGTCGATGAGCCTGTGGGCAACGGTTTCTTCTTCACCATCGGCTACAAGGATATGACGGGCGGCGAACTGCTGGGCAACCTGCTTCGTTGCGGTGTGAGCGGCATCGTGCTGACCACTACGGGTGCCGACCGCGAGGGCATCCGCGCCTGCTCCTCGGCCATCAAACCCCACCACTACGAGCTGCTCGACCAGAGGCTCGGAATGTTCGAGGAGTTGGTCAGGGGGTAGCCTCCGCAGGCCCGACCACCCCGGGTAGGAGTCCCGGCAACCGAATCTCGCCGGGCGATAAACCAATAAGTAACTAACGTACAGCACATAATACACCCCACCATCTACTATGGCAAACTTCGTGACCGCTGCCGAGGCAGCAAAACTCATCAAAAGCTACGACAAGGTCTACGTACAAGGCTCCACCAGCGTGCCCGAGACGCTCATCGACGCAATGGTCGACAGGGCCGACGAACTGCGCGGTGTGGAGGTCTACAGCGCCTTCGCCATCGGCACCCGCGACATCCCCTACGGTCGCCCCGAACTGAAGGAGAGCTTCATCCCGCAGAGTTTCTTTGTGGCCAACAACTATCGCAACGCCATCGCAAGCGGTTATGGCTCCATCACCCCCTGCTTCTTGGGCGAGGTGCCCGCACTCGTCAGGGAGGGCTACGTGAAGTATGACGTGGCACTTCTCAACTGCTCCGAGCCCGACGAGAGGGGCTATTGCAGCTTCGGCATCTCGGCCGACTTGGCTGTGAGTGCGGCCGAGACGGCCAAGGTCATCATCGCACAAATCAACCCCCGCATCCCCTACACCTACGGCGATGCGTTGGTACACATCGACCGCATAGATGCAGCCGTGAGGGTAGATTGCGAGCCCGTGGCACTCCCCACCGTTGAGCCCAACGAGGAGGAGCGCAAGATAGGAGGCTTCATCGCCGAGCAGATTCCCGACGGAGCTACGTTGCAGATTGGCGTGGGTGGCATCCCAAACGCTGTGTTGGCAGCCCTCACCAACCACCAGCACCTCGGACTCCACACCGAGGCACTGACCGATGGTGTGGTGCCGCTGATAAACAGTGGCGTGATAGACAACTCCCAGAAGGTCATCGAGCCCGGCAAGACGGTCTGCTGCCTCTCGCTCGGCTCGCGCAGGCTCTACGACTATATGGACTACAACAAGGATCTGCTGGTGAAAGATGTGGCTTGGACCAACGACCCCTTCCGCATCCGTCAGAACCCCAAGGCTATGGCCATCAACTCGGCCATCGAGGTGGACCTTACGGGTCAGGTCTGCGCCGACTCCATAGGCACCCGCATCTTCTCGGGCGTGGGCGGTCAGCACGACTTTATGTACGGTGCGGCGCTCTCCCCGGGTGGCAAGACCTTCATCGCTATGAACTCCATCACCCCGAAGGGCATCTCGAAGATTAAACCTGTACTTACGGAGGGTGCGGGCGTGGTAACCACCCGCTTCCAGACTCAGTTTGTCGTGACGGAGTATGGTGCCGCCTTCCTCAAGGGCAAGAACTTGGCCGAGAGGGCCAAAGCACTCATAGAGATTGCCCACCCCTCGGCACGCGAGGAGTTGGAGAGGGCCGCTTGCGAGCGCTTCGGCTACTCCTTCTTGAGGCTGAAATAGGAGCACTTACGAAAAGGGGCTATAACAACGAAGGGCTGCCCGTGGAAGGCAGCCCTTTTTGTGTGGATTAAATCGGTGTAGGCCAAAGTATTGCGCTTGGCGACATCGGGTGCGATTAGAACTTGACGAGCAGACCTATGCCAGCCACCTCCTGCACCTGCAGACAGGGGTAAGCCGAGCCGTCGGGCTGTGGGATGTGGATGTCGTCGTCGTAGATCATATGGAGGTTGACGTTTGCCGAGAGCCACTTGTTGATTTTCAGGTCGAAGCGCACGGTCCAATCGACATCTACATTCTGCGGCTCATCGAGGAAGTTGGAGAAGAGGTTCAGACGGGTGTAGCCCGAGAGGTCGCCCCAGATGTTGCCCTTCATCTCCACCTTGACGTTGCCACCGAACTCGTGACGAGTGGAGCGGCCGTCGAGTCCGTAGATGGGTTGGAGGGCCTCCTCATTGACCACGGTAGCCTTCCACGTTGCGGGGGAGGCGTTGACCGAGAACCACGCTTTGGGGTTCCACTCCACACCGAGACCGCCGCTGAAGTAGGCGGGGGCGAAGAAGCCCGAGGTCTGCTTGTAGCCACCCTCGTCGAGTTTCACGGCGTAGTCATATCCGTTGGCGAATTGGGTGTTGAACTTGAGCAGAGCCGAGACGTAGAGGTTGTCGTAGAACTTCTGACCGTAGGAGGATGAGAAGTAGATTTTGTCGTTTGTTTTGCGGATGCCGTTGCTCTCAGTGCGGTTGATACCGTAGGCGAGCTCGAGTCGGTTTTGCCAGAGCGAGGAGCCCTTTTTGTAGTCTACGGAGTAGTTGAATTGGAAGTCGGCGGCGACGCTGGGGTCACCACCGGAGGCCCAATTGGTGAGAGTCATCTGCGAGCCTGTGATGCCTGCGCTACCCGACATAGTCCAGGGGGAGGGTTGCTCCTCTTGTGCCGAGAGGTTGAGAGCGGCGAGGATAGCCATAGCGGCGAGTAGAATTTTTTTCATAGTGTTTGTTTATTGTTTGCGGTCAATCGTTTTTGGTCATAAAGCGCATCACAAAGATAGACATTTTACCCGTACGGTCAAGAGCCCTGCGGGTCGAAAGTAAAAAAAGCGCGTGGCGGTATTGGAAATTTCCCACACAAAGATGTATCTTTGTGGCGATGTTTGGCGTGGGAGTTTCGTCGCTGCCCTCCTCACGGGGAGGGGAGAGGAAAGTCCGAGCAACACAGAGCACCGTGCTTTCTAACGGAAAGTTGTCGGCAACGGCAAGGTTGAAGGTAACAGAAAATAACCGCCCGCAAGGGTAAGGGTGAAAAGGCGGGGTAAGAGCCCACCGCCCGTGTGGCAACACATTGGGGACAGTACTACCGACGGGTTGCAAGCTCAAGTATATCGACAGCAAGTAGGGTTGCTCGCCCGATGTCGAGGGGTAGAGTGCTTTAGCCTATGCGAGAGCATAGAGCATAGATTAATGACGAAGGCCGCTCCCGCGAGGAAGCCCTGTGCGCAGGGCACCCGAGGGGGACCAAGCGGTACAGAACTCGGCTTACACCCCACACCAAGCATCACTTTTTTTTGTTCTGTGGTTGGCTCCTCCCGAGGCAGGGATGTGCGCCAACTTTTTTTGACTACGGTGCGGTCACGCAAAGCCCCTGCACACCCGCACACCTATTCACACACCCATTGGCACACCTATTGGCACACCCATTGGCACAAAAACCTACGGCAGATGAATTTCACAATCAACATAGAGGAGTACAACTACCCACTCCCCGATGAGCGCATAGCCAAGTTTCCGCTCCCCGAGCGCGACCACTCCAAGCAGCTCATCTGGCAAGAGGGAGCGCTCTGCGAGCGCCACTTCTACGACCTCCCCGAGGCTCTCCCCGAGGGGGCACTGCTCATCTTCAACAACACCAAAGTATTCCGCGCAAGGCTCATTATGCACAAACCCAGCGGCGCACGCTTGGAGGTCTTTTGCCTTGAGCCCCACTCACCTGCCGACTACGAAAATGCCTTTTCGGTCAAGGGAGAGTGCAGTTGGCGCTGCCTTGTAGGAGGGTTGAAGAAGTGGAAAGAGGGGCCGCTCGAGATAGAGTTCGAGATGAACGGCACCCCCTGCCGACTCGAGGCCTATAGGGGTGAGCAGGTAGATAAGTCGCACGTGATTACGTTTCGTTGGGATGCCGATGCCACCTTTGGTGAGCTCATCGAGCACCTCGGCCGCATCCCCATACCTCCCTACCTCAACCGCGAGAGTCAGGAGATAGACAACACCCGCTACCAGACGGTCTACTCACGCATCGAGGGCTCGGTGGCGGCCCCCACGGCTGGACTTCACTTCACCCCCCGACTCATAGAGGAGTTGCACACAAAGGGCATCACGACCGATGAGGTCACCCTCCACGTGGGTGCGGGCACCTTCCTACCGGTCAAGGAGGAGGATGCCACACGCCACACGATGCACACCGAGCACTTTGTGGTGAGACTCTCCACGCTCCGTAACCTCATCGGCTCGGTCGGCCGCATCGTCTCGGTCGGCACCACCAGCACCCGCACCATAGAGTCCATTGCGGCCCTCGGCTATCGCACCTTGCAGCGCGGCACGCCCGAGGCAGAGAGGGTTGTGGGCCAATGGGAGATCTACGACATCCCCGAGGAGCAGAGCACCATAGAGCTGCTCAAGGCTCTGGAGGATTGGATGGTGAGCGAGGGGGTGGAACAGCTCTCGGCCTCCACCCAGATTATGATTACGCCCCACTACCGATTCCGCATTGTGGATGCCCTTGTGACCAACTTCCACCAGCCCAAGAGCACCCTGCTGTTGCTCATCTCGGCCATCGTGGGTGAGGGTTGGCACGAGATATACGACTACGCCTTGCAGCACAACTTCCGCTTCCTCTCCTACGGCGACAGCTCGCTCCTCTTCGTCCCTGCCGACCGCAAGCGAGGAAGATAGCACGCCCAACACCACAGCAACGTCTACCCGACACAACCACTCACACCTACACACTCACACACACAGAGATACAACAGAGCTATGGCATCGAGATTTCTACCCACATCGGCCAAAGAGGTCGAGGCACTCGGCTGGGACTACATAGATGTAATCCTCTTTTCGGGTGATGCCTACATAGACCACCCCTCATTCGGCATAGCCGTCATAGGCCGACTGCTCGAGGCCGAGGGCTATCGTGTGGCTATAGTGCCGCAGCCCAATTGGCGCGACGACCTGAGGGATTTCCGCAAGCTCGGTGCCCCCCGCCTCTTCTTTGGTGTTTCGGCAGGCTCTATGGACTCGATGGTCAACCACTATACGGCCCACAAACGCCTGCGCCACGACGATGCCTACACCCCCGGCGGAGCGGCAGGCTTCCGCCCCGACTATGCAGTGACCACCTACACCCGAATACTCAAGCAGCTCTATCCCCACACCCCCGTAGTGGTGGGAGGTATAGAGGCCTCGCTGCGCCGACTCACCCACTACGACTATTGGAGCGACTCGCTGCACCCCTCGATACTCATCGAGAGCGGTGCCGACCTGCTGATGTACGGAATGGGCGACAGGAGCATCGTGGAGGTGGCCAAGGCACTCAAAAATGGTTACAATGCCAAGCTCCTGCGCAAGTTGCGTCAGGTGGGCTTTGTGGCCGATAGAGAGTATGTCGACCGACTCCCCGCCGAGAGCACCATACGGATGGCCTCCTACGAGGAGTGCGTGGCAGACAAGAGGGCCTTCTCGCGCAACTTTGTGGCTATGGAGGTGGAGAGCAACCGTATGGAGCAGAACAAAACCATCGTAGAGCAGGTGGGCGAGAGATATGTGGTCATCAATCCCCCCTATGAGCAGATGACCACCGAGCAGCTCGACCATAGTTTCGACCTCCCCTACACCCGCCTGCCCCATCCGCGCTACAAGGATAAGGCCATCCCCGCCTATGAGATGATAAAACACTCGGTCAACATCCACCGAGGTTGCTTTGGCGGCTGTTCGTTCTGCACCATCTCGGCCCATCAGGGCAAGTTTGTCACCTCGAGGAGCGAGCGCAGCATCCTCGCCGAGGTGGAGAAGGTGAAGGAGTTGCCCGACTTCAAGGGCTACCTGAGCGACATCGGCGGCCCCTCGGCCGATATGTACCGCCTTGGGGGCAAGAACCTCGAGCTCTGCAAGAGGTGTGTGCGCCCCACCTGCCTGACCCCTTCGGTCTGCCCCAACCTCAATCGCGACCTCACCCCTCTGCTCTCGCTCTACCGCAATGTGCGCGAGGTGAAGGGAATCAAAAAGGCCTTCATCGGCAGCGGCATCCGCTACGACATTCCCGACGATGGCGGCCGCTATATGAGTGAGGTGATATTCCACCACACCTCGGGCCGCCTCAAGGTGGCACCCGAGCACACCGAGCCCCACGTGCTGAAGATAATGCGCAAGCCCCCCTTCGAGCAGTTTGAGCAGCTCTACGACTTCTTCCTCGGGGTGTGCCGCCAGAAAGGGCTCAAGTATCAGCTCATCCCCTACTTCATCTCCTCCCACCCGGGCTGCACCGAGGAGGATATGGCCCGCCTTTCGAGGAAGGTGAGGGCACTACGTCTACTGACCGACCAGGTCCAAGACCTCACCCCCACCCCTATGACCCTCTCGTCGGTGATGTTCTACACAGGCGAGGACCCCTACACCTCCACACCCCTCTATGTGGCTCGCACCAAGGAGGATAAGATGCGCCAGAAGAGCTATTTCTTCGAGGGAACCAAGAGCCCGCAGGGTGGCCGCACAAGTCAGCAGAGCGGCCGCACAAGGATGCAAGGTGGAGCTCCAGCGGGTCAGCAGGGAGGCCATTCGGGAGGCCGAATAGGCGGCCGAATGGAAGAGCGTTCGGGCGGCCGTATGGGAGCCAAAACCCTAAGGAGCGAAAATAATCGCCCCCACCCCTCGGAAAACCGAGCTAAAAACACTACCTTTGGACAGAAGAACAAAAAATAGCAACTCACAGTAGCAGACGCAACACACCCACACTATGGCTTACGACAACAACCGATATAGAGGCAAAAAGAACGAAGAGGCCTTCAAAAACGTCACCGAAATAGGAGGACGCGTACTCCCACACGCACTCGACCTCGAGGAGGCAGTCCTCGGCGCACTGATGCTCGAGCGCGACGGCATCATCACCGTGCAGGAGTATCTCACCGCCGATGCCTTCTACAGCGAGGCCCACCGAGTGGTCTACAACGCCATCGAAACCCTCTCCAAGGAGCTCAAACCCGTCGACCTGCTCACCGTCACCGAGAAACTCAAGCAGGAGGGACAGCTCAAAGCCATAGGCGGTGCCCCCTTCCTCGCACAGCTCACCCAGCGTGTGGCCTCGGCAGCCAACCTCGAGTATCACGCCACCATCGTGGCACAGAAGTATGTGCAACGTGAGCTCATCCGCGCCTCCGACGAGATTCTGCAACGCTCGTTCGACGAGTCGAAAGACCTCTCGGAGCTGCTCAACTTCGCCGAGCAGGAGATTTTCAAGGTGGCCGAGGGACACATCTCCAAGGAGGTGCAGTCCTCCAAGTCCATCATCGGTCAGACCCTCAAGCTCATCAGCGATGCCATCAGCAAGGGAGGCAAAATCAACGGTGTACCCACAGGTTTCCGCGACCTCGACAAACTCACACTCGGTTGGCAACCCTCCGATATGATTATCATCGCCGCGCGTCCCTCGATGGGTAAGACCGCCTTTGTGCTCTCTATGGCCCGTAACATCGCCCTCAACGAGCAGAGGCCCGTAGCCTTTTTCTCGCTCGAGATGAGCGCCACGCAGCTTATGATGCGTCTGCTGGTGGCCGAGTCGCAGCTCGATTCGCGCGATGTGCGCAGCGGCAGGCTCACCCCCACGCAATGGGCACACCTCGAGAAGTGCGCAGCCCCTCTGGCCGCAGCCCCCATCTTCATTGATGACACCCCCGCACTCCCTGTGACGGAGTTCCGCTCCAAGGTGCGCAAGCTCAAAGCGCAGCACAAAATCGAACTCATCATCATCGACTACCTCCAGCTGATGACCGGCCCGCAGGACACACGCGGCAACCGCGAGCAGGAGGTGGCCTACATATCGCGTACACTCAAGGCCATAGCCAAGGAGCTCGAAGTCCCCATCATTGCCCTCTCGCAGCTCAACCGTTCGGCCGAAGCGCAGGGCGGAACAAAACGCCCACAGCTCTCCAACCTGCGTGAGAGTGGAGCCATCGAGCAGGATGCCGACATCGTGGCCTTCATCCACCGTCCCGAATACTACGGCCTCACACAGCTCGAGGATGGCACCTCGACCAAAAACCTCGCCGAGCTCATCGTGGCCAAGCATCGTAATGGCGCTGTGGACACCATCAACCTCAAGTTTATCAACGAGTTCGCACAGTTCACCGACTTCGACGGACTCGGCGATGCCGTTGCGAACAGATCCTCTTCATTCTCGGGCGAGAAGGAGTTTGGCAGTTCGATTGATGGCGACAACTTCGGTGGCGACGGCAGTGGCTTTGGTGGCGCTGCCGAAGCATTCGCTATGCCCCCGAGCGCATCGGCTCCCGACGGCTCACAGGCCCGCGGCCCCGTTATGAACACCTACGACGACAACGCTCCGTTCTAACCCGCTCACCCGCCCAATCCACTCGGTAGGCAACACTACACCAACCCACTTCGGCAGGCACACTACACACACATCGTTCGGTGGGCACACCGCACACACCAGAAACTACAACTATGTCATTCACAAGAGTATATAGCAGTGCACTCGTGGGCATCGATGCTCTCTGCGTAGAGGTCGAGGTCAACGTATCGGCCGGACTCGGGATGTATCTCGTGGGACTCCCCGACAGCGCCGTCAAGGAGTCGCAGGAGCGCATCCGTTCGGCCTTTGAGAACAGCGACCTCCGTATGGTGGGCAAGAAAATCGTGGTCAACCTCGCCCCCGCCGACCTCAAAAAAGAGGGCTCCGCACTCGACCTGCCCATAGCCATCGCCATACTCGCCGCCACCGAACAGCTCGATTGCGACCATCTGCAACGGTGGATTATCGCAGGAGAGCTCTCGCTCGACGGCTCCGTAAAACCCATCAGAGGAGCACTGCCAATGGCGATAGAGGCTCTCGCACGAGGATTCAGAGGAGTCATACTCCCCAAGCAGAATGCCGAAGAGGCCGCAGTGGTGGAGTCACTCGAGGTGATAGGCGTGGAGAGTCTGCGCGAGGCCGTGGAGTTCCTCTCCGACCGCCGCGAGATAGCCCCCACGGAGGTGGCAGTGCAGACTCTCTTTGAGGAGTCGCGCACGCGCTATGGTGAGGACTTCGCCGATGTCAGAGGTCAGGAGTATGTCAAACGCGCACTCGAGGTAGCGGCCGCAGGCGGTCACAACATCATTATGATAGGCGCACCCGGCTCGGGCAAGACAATGCTCGCACGCCGTATGCCCACCATTATGCCCCCACTCTCACTAGAAGAGGCACTCGAAACCACCAAGATACACTCCGTGGCAGGCAAGCTCGGCAGCGAAAAAGGGCTCCTCTCGCGCCGCCCCTTCCGTTCACCCCACCACTTGGCTTCGGCTGTGGCTATGGTCGGCGGCGGCACCAATCCGCAGCCCGGCGAAATCTCTCTCGCCCACAACGGCATTCTCTTCCTCGATGAGCTACCCGAGTTTGGTCGCTCCATCTTGGAGGTGCTGCGCCAACCTATGGAGGACAAGATGGTCACCGTGGCACGCGCCAAATACTCGGTGGCCTACCCGGCCAACTTTATGCTTGTGGCCTCTATGAACCCCTGCCCCTGCGGATACTACAACCACCCCACCAAGGAGTGCAACTGCTCTCGCCACGCTGTGGAGAAGTATCTGAACAAGATAAGCGGCCCGCTGATGGACCGCATAGATATCCAAATCGAGGTCATCCCCGTGGAGTATGAGCAGATGAGCCGCCCCACAGAGGCCGAGCCCAGCGCCGCCATCAGGGAGAGGGTGATAGCCGCCCGAGAGGTGCAACGCAAGAGGTTCGAGGGAATCGAGGGGGTCTTTACGAATGCTATGATGAACAGCGCAATGATTGCGGAGTTCTGCCCGCTCGACGAGCCCTCGCGCCGACTGCTTGCCCGAGCTATGGAGCGTTTCTCACTCTCGGCCAGGGCCTACGACCGCATAGTGAAGGTCGCACGCACGATTGCCGACCTGGCAGGCGAGGAGCAGATCAGTTCGGCCCACATAGGCGAGGCGCTCGGCTACCGCAACCTCGACCGCGACAGCTGGGGCTGCAAGGAGAGTTAGGCTCGCCAAAGGATAGAATCAGAAAGTACAACAACGGCATATAATAAGTTAAGGTATGGCAAATTTCAAGGAGGACCTCGCCAAAGTCGAGGCATTCATTTTCGATATAGACGGAGTATTCACCGACGGCTCCATAACCCCCATCAACATCGGTGGTGGCGAGATAGACATCGTGCGCACCTACTATGCCCAAGACGGCTACGCCATCAACTATGCCCACCGCAACGGCTACAAGATTTTCATCCTCAGCGGCGGCCACGGCTCCACACTACGCCGACGTTTCGAGAGCCTCGGCGCTACCGAGGTACACCTCGAGGTGGTCAACAAGATAGCCACTCTGCGCGACATCATTGCCCGCCACGGTCTGAATGCCGAGAATGTGGTCTATATGGGCGACGACATCCCCGACTTGGAGTGTATGCGTGAGGTGGGATTGCCCGTAGCACCCGCCGATGCAGCGTGGGAGTGTGTCAATGCGGCCCGCTACGTCTCGGAGTTCAAAGGAGGCAGGGGCTGCGTTCGCGACATCATAGAGCAGGTGCTCCGCGCCCACGGCAAGTGGGCCCTCAACTCGGTCGGCGTGAGCTTCAAATAGCACAAAACCCCATCCAAAGCGGATGGGGTTTTCTATTATCCAATGGTCTAAAAAGTCCAATCTCGGGGGAGTTGGCGATGCACCATTATAGCCATCTCACGCCCACGAAATGGGGACTACCGCGGCGCAGTCATCGAGAGGAGCTCTTCGATGCGGTCGGCGGTGGATTCCCACGAAAAGCGCTTTTTCTCACGCCTCACACCCTCGCGGTAGCGCTCGAGATTGTTGCCCTCGTAGCACCTCTCGATAGCATCGGCCACCGACCTCGGGTTGCAATCGGCCAGCGCACCCACAACATCGTCGGGCACCATCTCCTCCAATCCGCCCACGCGAGTCACCACCATAGGCACATCAAACCAATAGGCCACCTGCGTCACACCACTCTGCGTGGCCGACTTATAGGGCAGAGCGACCAAATCGGCCACCGAAAACCAACGAGCCACCTCATCGTCGGGGACAAAGGCATTGTGGAAAACGACCTCATCCTTGAGTTCGAGTCGCTCGATGAGTTCGTGGTACTTATTGTCGTCGCCGTAGACCTCGCCCACAACGAGCAGTTTGCGCCCCTGCATCTTGCCCTCCGAGCGCAGCAAAGCCCACGCCTCGAGCAACACATCGAGTCCCTTGTAGTCGCGTATGTAGCCGAAGAACATCACATAGCCCACCGACTCATCGAGTCCGAGCAGTCGGCACGCCTCTGTGCGCTCCAATGGCTCTCCATAGGTATCGAAGAGTGGATGGGGCGAGAAGAGTGCGGGGGCATCGGGACGGTAGGTGCGGAGGTCGGTGTGGACCGCTTCCGACATATAGACAAATCCATCGCAACCACTCAGGAAGTAGCGGTTGAGCAGACGGTCATAGAAGTGCGGCTCGTGGGGTGTGATATTGTCGAGGTGGACCACCACGCGGGTGTGTCCGTTGCGGCGTGCGAGCCTACAGATGGAGCCGAAGCAGGGTGCCATAAGCGGAGTCCAATACTTGAGCACCACAAGGTCGGGAGCCTCCCTCTTGAGTTTGCGCCCCACGCGCCACCAGGTCAGCGGATTGACGGTGCTGACCTCGCGCACAATGGTGAGGTCGTCGGGTTTGGGCCCCGAGCGGAATTGACTCTTGCCGGGGAAGAGCAAGCGTGGATATTGCAACGAGAAGGTGTTGATGGTCACCTCGTTGCCACGGCGCACAAAGAGTCTTGCGAGGGTTTCTATAATCGTCGCAAGTCCGCCCCTATAGGGGTACGCAGGGCCTATGAAATTTATTTTCAATCCTTTAGGGAGTTTGTTTGGTCGTTTTTTTGGGGGTGGATGCCACGATGTACCATCGGCCGCTCCACGCCCCTACTCCTGCGTCATCTCGCGGAGTTTCTCGCGGTAGGCGGTCAGGATGCGCGACTTGCTCACGAAGCCTATATACTTGCCATCGGCGGTGGTCATCGGCAAGTTCCAAGCACCCGTAGCCTCAAACTTCTCGAGCACACTCGATGCCGATTCGTTCTCGAAAATCACATCGGCAGGGGGAATCATATAGCGGCTGACCGAGTTGGGGTACTTGCTCTGGTCGAACATATCTTTCCTCAGGCGGTCGAACTCCACCACACCAAGCAGTTTGCCCTCATCACTCACAACGGGGAAAATGTTGCGCGTAGTATGCGGAATAACCCTCACGACCATATCGCCGAGGGTGTCAAACTCGCCCACGGTGAGCATATTGGTCTCGATGAGCGAGCGCACCGAGAGCACCACACTTACGGCCTGGTCCTTATCGTGTGTGAGTAGTTGTCCCTTCTTGCGGAGGGTTTTGGTGTAGATGCTGTCGGGCTCGAGGTAGCGGTTGATGACATACGACACGCACGAGACAAGCATCAGAGGCACAAAGAGTTGGTAGGCACTCGAAATCTCGGCAATCAGAAAGACAGCCGTGAGCGGAGCCTTCATCACACCACTCATAAGTCCCGCCATACCCACCAGCGAGAATGCCGCAATCGAGAGGTTGGCATCAAACCACGTATTGCCCACATAGGCTACAATGGCACCCATAAATGCGCCCACAAAAAGCGAGGGAGCAAAGGTACCGCCCACACCGCCCGACGCATTCGTCACGGCCATAGCCACCACCTTCACAAACATAATGGCCAACAGGTAGCCCAGCACCACCCACACATCTGTGCGCATCGAGTAGAATGCCGAGTTCTCAAAAACAGCCGTCACATCGCCACTCATAAAGTGGTGGAAGATGCCGTAGCCCTCGCCATAGAGCGGGGGGAAGAGCATAATCATCACACCCAGAGCCAAGCCGCCCACAACCCAACGGTGCCACGGTTTGGAGAGTTTGTCGATGAGTCCTTTGACGCGGAAGTTGGTGTTCATAAAGTAGTAGCACATCAGTCCGCAGAGGATAGCCAGCAGCAGGTAGATGGGGATGTGAGAGAATGAGAGGTCACCCACCGAGCCGGCCGAGAGCATAGGCTCAAAGCCCCTAACAAAGAAGGTGAGCGTCACAGCCGTAACCGAGGAGATAATCAGCGGGATGATGGCCGTCATACTCATATCGAGCAGCAGAATCTCCATCACAAAAATCACACCCGTAATGGGTGCCTTGAAGATGGCCGAGAGTGCCGCCGCCACACCGCAGGCAAGCATCAAGGTCATATTGCGGTAGTTGAGCTTGAGCAATCGGCCGATGTTGGAGCCGATGGCTGCGCCCGTCAGCACGATGGGAGCCTCGGGTCCGACCGAACCACCAAAGCCGATGGTCAGCGCACCGCCCACCACCGAGGAGTAGCAGTTGTGGGGTTTAATCTGCGACGAGGAGGTACTCATAGCCTTGAGCACCTTGGTAACACCCTCGGAGATATCGTCCTTGACAATGAAGCGCACGAAGAGGCTCGCCAACACTATACCCACCATCGGGTAGAGCAGGTAGAGCCATCCCACCTCCTCCTTGGGGAACCAGCTCGTCAGGCCCGACTTAATCAGGCCGAGAAACCACTCGAAGCTGCAGGTCACGCCACCCGACACCAAACCCACCACAATGGCGAGTATGAAGGTGAGCTGACGTGTGGTCATCTTGTGGGACTGCACATCGAGCCACAGGAGTCCGCGCTCCAGGAGTGGCATACGCTTGGTGTTGCTCGTAGTATTCACTTCTCTCTCTGGTGTTTGTCTACTATTAATGAGTGAAAGTTGCCTATCGGTTGGTCGGCAGGTTGTGTCTACCTCTCCCGCAGGCGGGGTGGAGGTTAGAACTTGTAGATGCCCATAATGCGGCGCACCTCTTCGATGGTCTTTCGAGCACTTGCACGAGCCTTCTCGGCACCCATTTCGGTCACCTCGTGGAGATACTTCTCGTTGGCCCTGATCTCCTCGATGCGCTCACGCACGGGGGCTACGGCTGCAATGATATCCTCGGCGAGTTGCTTCTTCAGGTCGCCGTAGCGAATCTCGCAGGAGGCATATTTCTCCTTGAAGTAGTCGATGGTGTCGGGGGTGGAGACCGCCTCCATAATGGTGAAGATATTGCGGATGGGCTCCGAGATGGGCGAATTGGGCTCGGTGGGGCCGCTGTCGGTCACCGCCTTCATCACCTTCTTGCGGATGACGTTGTCGGGGTCGCAGAGGTAGATGCCGTTGCCCTCGCTCTTACCCATCTTGCCCGAGCCGTCGAGACCTGGAATCTTCACAAGGTCTTTGCCAAAGTTGTAGGCTGCGACCTCTTCGTTGAAGAAATCGGTCTTGTAGAATTGGTTGAATCGTCGAGCCAAGTGGCGAGTCATCTCGAGGTGCTGCTCTTGGTCTTTGCCCACGGGGACATAGTCGGCACGGTGGAGTAGGATGTCGGATGCCATCAGCACGGGGTAGTTGAGCAATCCGATGTTGACGTTATTGGGGTTTTTCCTCACCTTGTCCTTGAAGGAGGCGGTGCGCTCGAGTTCGCCTACGTAGGCGTGCATACCCAGCAGGAGCGAGAGTTCTGCCACTTCGGGCACATCGCTCTGCACGTAGATGGTAGCCTTTTCGGGGTCGATTCCTGCTGCCAGATACTCAGAGAGTATGTTGCGCACGTTGCCGTGGAGGATAGTGGGGTCGGGATGGGTAGTGAGGGAGTGGTAGTCGGCGATGAAGAAGAAACACTCTGCCTCGTGTTGCAGTTTGACGAAGTTGCACACTGCGCCGAAATAGTTACCCAAGTGGAGCTGTCCGGTGGAACGGATGCCGCTCAATACACGTTTTTTAGTCATTCTGTCTATCTTGTTGTTTCGTTAAATTATCGGTTTGCTGTGAGTTTTGCTGTGGGGCTACTCCCACACGGTGATTTTGTCCCAAAGGTAATACCAATCCTCCCTTGTGGAGTAGAGTTCATACGACTCGGCAGGGACATAGCTATCATTATGCAAAAATAATAATAAAAATGGAAAGATAATATAGACACCCATATATATTAATCCAATTATTTCCGTACTTTTGCCTGCATTTTGGCCCGTACCACAGCGGCTCGGGCCACTAACATTTTTTAGGACAAAACAAACTCGACAATATGAAAACCTACTGGAGGCTCTTGGCTTTTGCCCGCCCATTGAGCAAATATGCCATCCCCTACTTTTTCTACACACTCTTCTACGCCCTGTTCAACACCTGCAACTTCGTGATGATCATCCCCTTGTTGCGCACCCTCTTCGACAGCGGCACTATGCTCGAGGCAGTCACCCAGATGCCCAAGTTCTACTTCTCCGTAGACTACCTCACCGACCTGCTCAACTACCTCCTCTACACCATCTACGGCACCGACTACAACACGATGAACATCCTCATCCTGCTGGCTGCCTTTGTGACCATCTCGGCCCTGTTGAGCAACACCTTCCGCTACCTCGGTCAGCGCACCATAGAGAACCTCCGCATCAACACCCTGCAGACCATCCGCAACCAAGTCTACGACAATGTGATGGGGCTCAACCTCTCCTACTTCTCGTCGGCACGCAAGGGCGATATGATGTCGCGCATCACTTCCGATGTGCAGACCGTCAGATTCTGCATCGTCAACACCCTGCAGGTAGTCTTTCGTGAGCCCTTCCTCATCATAGGCTACATCGTGGCGATGATCTCCATCTCGTGGCAGCTCTCGCTCTTCTCCATCATCTACCTCCCGCTGGTGGCTCTGGTCATCGGCACAGTGGTGAAGAAGCTCCGCCACCCCGCACTCAAGGCACAGCAGGACTTCGGTGAGCTCACCTCCGTACTCGACGAGTCGCTCTCGGGTGTAAAGGTCATCAAGGCCTACAATGCCGAGGGATATTTCCGCAACAAGTTCAGCTCCATCAACAAGAAATACTCCGACATCTCGCGCCGAATGATGTACCGCCAGCAGATGGCCTCGCCTATGAGTGAGTTTATGGGCATTGCCGCAGCAGCAGGTCTGCTCATCTTTGGTGGTGCACTCGTCTTGAGTGGCGACGGCTCCCTCGACGGTAGCGGATTCATCGCCTACATAGCCATCTTCACCCAGATTACCCGACCTATGCGTGCCTTTACCGACGCATTTGCCAACATCAATCAGGGTATTGCTGCGGGTACGCGTGTGCTGGAGTTGCTCGACACCAAGAGCACCATCACATCCCCTGCCGATGGCGGCATCGAGCTCAAGGAGTTCAAGGAGAGCATCGAGTTTCGCGGTGTGCGCTTCAGCTACGAGGAGGATCGCGAGGTGCTGGGCGGCATAGACTTCACCGTCAAGCGCGGTCAGACCGTAGCCCTCGTAGGCCCTTCGGGTGGAGGCAAGTCGACCACCTCGGACCTCATCCCCCGCTTCTACGATGTCACCGCAGGCGAGATTCTCATCGACGGCCGCAACATCCGCGACTACAACCTCTCCTCGCTCCGCAAAGCTATGGGCATCGTCTCGCAGGAGACCGTGCTCTTCAACGACACCATCGAAAACAACATCCGTCTCGGCAACGACTCCGCCTCCAAAGAGGAGGTCGAGAGGGCCGCACGCATTGCCAATGCCCACGACTTTATTGTGGAGACTGCCGAGGGGTACGACACCAACATTGGCGACCGTGGCACCAAACTCTCGGGTGGTCAGCGTCAGCGCCTGAGCATTGCACGTGCGGTGCTGAAGAATCCCGAGATATTGATTCTCGATGAGGCTACAAGTGCGCTCGACACAGAGAGTGAGAAGCTGGTGCAGGAGGCGCTCGACAAGCTCCTCTGTGGTCGCACATCGGTAATTATTGCCCACCGCCTGAGCACCATCAAGAATGCCGACCGCATCATCGTCATCGAGCAGGGTCGCATTGCCGAGGAGGGCACTCATAGTGAACTCATAGCTCGTGGTGGTCTCTACGCCAAGCTCGTAGCTCTCCAGCAGGTCAACTAACGGGGTCGCTATTGGTGTGGGGTGGCGAGTCGCCCGTGGTAATAAATCTCGTGGCAGCCAAGCTGTCGACAATGGCACAACAAAAAAGTACCGACAACGATTCAGTTGTCGGTACTTTTTTCATTCTCTTTTTGCCGTAGCAGCCTACCCTACTTCGCACTGAAGCGAATGGGCTCAACTCGCTCACCCAAGCGCCACACTACGGGCAATTCGGCGTAATCGAGTGCCACCACAGGGGCAGAGAGCCTCTCGACCTCGCTGCGGCCCACAAGCGGATTCATCGCCGCAGGCATCTGCGGGTTGGCCTCGGCCTCGGCAAGATTGTAGTGCACATCGCCTATCTTGGCCGCAAAGAAGAGTCTGTCGAACTTGGGATATTCGGGCACACCGCCGCCATAACGCACAATGGCCCTCTGACCGCCATCGAGGATGCCTGCGATGGCAATGCCATAGTCGCCCTCTTCGGTGGTGTAGAATGAGCCGTTGCGGTCGGCACCGTAGAGGTAGATATTACCCCTGCCATACTCCTCGCCAAAGTCCACATCCTCGGCCACAAGCTGCGAATAGATGAAGAGTGCATCGAGCGACTCATCGTAGTCTACAAGGATGTCGAAACGGTTGACACCCTCCCACCCATTCAGGTAGTAGCTCTTGTTGGCCTCCTTCTTGGTCACGTTCACAGTGCAGACATTCTCATCGTTGCCCACAATCTCCCAATTACCCAGCCAAGCCGAGTAGCTCTGGGTGGGGACCTCCTCCTGCACCTCGAAGGGCTCCGAGATGGCATAGAGTCCGCTCACGCTGCCCGCAGCATCAACGCCGAGTGCGAGTGCGCGGTAGTAGCCCGGCGAGAGGTCGAAGTTGTTGAAGATGGTACCGCTGTGGAGCAGATTGGCAATGGTGTAGGAGGTGCCATAGCGGTTGTTGTAGTCCTCGACGTAGAGTTTCATATCATCCACAATGAAGTCGGCCAGTTCGGGGAGTTTATACACATCCCACTCCGAGGCAAATACCACGGTGAGGACATAGGTATTGGTATCGACGCTGGTGACCTTGACGATGTGGTCACACTCGACCTCGTCGATGACACCCTCGCCGATGTACTCCACACTCCAGGCGCTATTCTCCCTCATACCGCCCTCGATGGGCTTGTCGCCTCCACCCGTAGAGTCGGGTGCCGTAGTGAACTCCTCGACTGCGGGATAGCCATAGACCTCACCCTCTTCGGAGAGTCCGAAAGCGATGTACTTATAGACCGTAGCAGGCGAGAGCTCCTTGACCACATTGACGTAGCTGCGGCTTGTGCGCAACAGGTCGGTGGCGGAGGAGGCGAGGAAGGCGAGTCGTGCCTCTTCGATGAGTTGGTCGTCGGTCTTATCGAGCTGGTCGGTAAGGAGCCCATACCAGGTGTCGGTTGCGGCACCATTGTGAGTCACCTTGACCTTTGCGGTGGATGCGGTAATATCCTCAATCGTAATCTCAAAGGAGAGATTGTGGTTGAGATTAGGATTCGGTTTATCCTCCTTGTCGTTGCAGCCGAAGGCCGCTGCGGCGACGATAAGCGCCGCAGCCACCTTTAGCATTGTGTTAAATAGTTTCATATTCAATCAGTTGTAATCCAAGTAGATGTGCTTTACTCGAATACCACGCTATCGGCACCCTCTACGGTCATCTCATAGCGGCCCGAGTAGTCGTAGCCACTGAGGAGATAGTTCTTGTAGTTGTCGGCCGAGATGGCGGTGTCGTTGAGTTTGCAACCGTTCTTGATGATGTCGCCATCGTAGGAGAGCGAAATCTGCGAGTAGTTCGTAAACGATGTACGGCTCGCGATGTTTGCCACGGAACCTACGAGCAGACCTGCATAGCCGGTAGCGGCATCGTATGTAATCTCTGCCTCAACGCTGTTTCCGCTCAAAGCGAACTCTGCATTCATAGTAGAGGTAGCGCTGGTCTGCGAGATAATCAGACCGCCCACAAGACCACCTACATTGCTGAGTTTGGAGGCGTCGTTGGCACCCACGGTGATTGTACCCTTGTAGCTATTGCCACTAATGTCGGTGTGAACACCCGAGTGACCGATAAGGCCGCCCACATAGTGCTGGGTGGTAGCACCGAGGGTGATGTCGCACTCTACGGTGTTGTTGCTTGCGATGCGATGGTTGGTCGCGGTGCTGCTCCACTGGCTACCGTAGGCGATTGCGCCACCCACATACCAAGTTGCGGGGCAGGAGATGGTGATGTCACCCTTTACGCTACAACCTTCAACGTCGTAGCTATTACCTGCGCTGGTTGCATTGCTGGTCTGTGCTGCGATACCACCTGCGTAGCAAGCCTTCGATGCGCTCTTGGCGGTCACCGAGATAGCGCCCGAGTTGGAACAGTTGTCATAGACCGACTTGGCATAGGGACGAGCGCAGATACCTGCTGCGTTGAGCTCGGTAGCATCGAGTTCGGGGGCATTGAAGGTCATTGAGCCGACGTTGGTGCAGTCGTAGAACTTCACGTTGCCACCGCTGTGACCTGCGATACCTGCCATATAGAGGGTTGCGCCTGCTGCGGCCGAGAGATTGCCGTCGTTGGTTGCATTGCGGCACTCGGTTGCGCTTCTTGCAGAGCCCGTAACACCTGCAAGGTAGAGGGTTTTGGTAGTGGGGCAATCTACGCTTACGGCTGCGATGTTGCTTGCATCGGTGATAGCACCACTTGCACTTGCCAAGACACCTGCTGCGTAGTGTGTACCAAGCTCTTCTGCCTTGATGCTCACTGCGCCCTCGTTGGTCATATTGGAGTTGGTTTTCGACGAGCTATAGCCCACAACACCTGCAACATAGGTAGAGCCTGTGCTCTTCTCGCCCGAATAATTCACTGCGCCGTAGTTCATCACCTCGGTCATATCGCCCGAGGTCGAAGCACCCGAAACACCACCGAGGTCAATCTCCTTGGCGTGCGATACCTTGTCGGTGAGGGTTACCTCGCCGTAGTTAACCAAGCTGATAGAGTTGCCCACCGAGCCTGCCACACCACCGAAGCGGATTTTCTGGTTGGTATTGTCCACGGTGAGGGTTACGGGATTGTTGTTGGTGAGTCGGGTCATCTGGTCGCCCGTATTGTAGCCGACAACGCCACCGAAGAGCTGGTTGCCATTATTCAGCTGATTGCCACCCTCGCGCGAGATGGAGAAGTTGATGTCGCCGTTGTTGCCGATGTCGGTAGCGTCGCAATCGGTCTGGCCGATAACACCGCCGAGGTAGTTCATAGTACCCTGCGAGAATACGTCGATGGTAGCCTTGTTGTAGAGGTTGAAGGCAGCTGCGTTGGCATAGGCCACAACGCCACCCACATAGTGGTAGTTCTTGTAGTTGGTACCGCTGGTCGAGGTGATGGGCAGGTCGATGTCCATCTCGCCAAAGTTGGAGCAGTTGGTAATCTTGTGAGTTGCCACGGCAGTATCGAAAGCACCTACCTGTGCAACCACACCTGCGATGAATGTACCGCCATCCTCTCTGTTACCGCCACCGGGATAGGTCTCATAGCCGGGGCCGAAGGAGCCGTCTACGTCGATCTTACCGTAGTTGTAGCACTCCTCCACGAGGTCGTAGGCGTAGCAACTAACACCTGCCACCGAAACACCTGCTGCGCTATAGCCGTCGCCTGTCTCAAGGCAGGGAGCTGCAAGCTGCACAAGACCTTTGGAGGTGCCCTCCTCGCCATTGGAGCAGTAGGTCACGCTACCGATACAGTAGCCGATAACGCCCGCCATATTGATGTAGTTCGACTTGGCATTACCCGAGCCGATAATCTCCTGAGTGAAGGTGTGGTAAATCTTACCCGTATTGTAGCAGCCCTCCACAATGGTCAGACCTTTACCATCGAAATCGTCGAGAGCAACTGCACGCGAGCCGCCTGCAACGCCACCCATAAAGAGGTAGCCGCCACGACCATTGATAGTGTAGGAGATGTCGCCATTGTTGGTGTTACCCGAGAGGCTCACAATAGGCTCGCTCATAGTCGCATCGGAGGAAATCATACCCACCAGACCACCGATATAGGTGATGGAGCGCTCATCGCCACCCTCGGGAGTGGAGGTGATGGTGATGGAGCCGTTGTTGGTACAGTTCCTGACGATACCGTAGCACTCGCCTGCCAGCATACCGAACGAAGCACCTCGGTCATCCTGCGAGATGCCCGAGCCGTAGGAGGTAGTAACCAACTCCACGCTGGCATTGTTCACCACGCCATCAATTACACCACCGTTGTGTACAATATTGGCAATGAAGCCATTGGCGCAAGCCGCAGTCTCGGGAGTGAGGTCGCAACTGCTGTCAATAGTGAGATTCTTCACAGTGCCATAGAGGTTGCCAAAGAGAGGTGCGCCCTCCGATTTCCAACCCTTCAGGCTGAAGCCGCCACCATTGAGGACACCCCTGAACTCCGGTACCATAGGAAGGTTGATGCCTGTGAGGTCGATATCGGCGGTGATGACTGCCTCCTCGCCCTCGCCAAGCATATTGGCCTCCTGCATAAATGCCAAGAAGGTGTCGGCATCGTCGATTACGAAGCCCTGGCTCTCTTCCCACTCCATATTGCTATCGCTCACGATGAAACCTCCGTTGCGGGGGATGATCACCTCACGCTGTGCGGTGATGGATGCGGTCTTACCATCGCCCACCATAGCGACTTTCAGCCCATTGATGGCCTGAGGCAGGAGGGTCATATAGTAGTTACCGGGTGCAAAGCAGCTGTCGCCATTTGCGGGAAGGATTGTCACGGTGCTCTCGGTAGCCTCGATTACGACACAAAGATTGCCATCAGGGGTGAAACCACCACCCATCAGGGTGTTGCCCTCGATGTAGACCTCGCGAATATCCTCGCGGGTGATGTTCACCTGCAAGAAGCCCACAACATTCTTCATAGCAAAGTTTTTCTCGGCGGCTGTGAAGTGTGCCACAGATGCGATGGCGCTCCTATCCACCTTCTCACCCTCGGGGATGACCTGAATGGTGGGTACACGGAATATCACATTTTCGCCATCATACAAGATGTCGGAGGAGTAGGGATATACAGCCCAGAAGTCGGTAGCTCCTGCTGCCACACTACCTGTGAACGAAGCGGTCTTGCCATCCTCGCTGAGGCTGCCCTCAACGATGGTGAACTCCCTCACTGCGGTGCCGTCGTGGATGGCCAGCACGTCGCTCTCGGTCCAGATTATACTCTTGCCATCCTCGGCTATGGTGGTACGGGTTTCGCCACCTGCGGTGATGGTCATCTCGACGAGCTCTACCTCGCCGCCATTAGATACGATGTTCTCATCGAGCTCGTTGTTACAAGCTGCTGCTACCAACATCAAGGAGGCAGCCATAAGGATTCTCATTACGTTTTTCATAGCCTTTTCCTCCATTGATTAGTAGTTCTCATTGCCAAAAAGTTCTTCGAAGTCGCCCATATCTTCGGTCGTTCCACCGTAGACGGACTGTGCGATACCGGCCTCAATGGTCACCTCGACCATCTCGAGCGTCGGAGCGCAGTAGCCTGTTGCTTTGTGTTGATTGTTTGTCATTGTAGAGATTGTGTTTTGATAGTAATAGTTAATTATTTGGTAAGTTAATTATCTCTTTTTTATGGTTGAGTTACTTGCTCCTTACGCAGCGCACCGCAGCACCGTAGCAGCGGGCACCGTAGGAGTACCACGAGGCCGCCTCGGCCACATCGAGCAGCGGGTAGATGCCGTAGTAGACATCGTTGTAGGCCACAAACAAGGTCGCCGACTTGCCAAAGCCCTGCGCACCACTGCCAAAGCTCTCGGCACTCCAATAGAGCATCTTCTCGCCCGTCTCACCGATGAGGCCAGAAACGTCGAAGTTGCCGCTGGAGGGGAAGTAGTCGCCCGTGCCACCCTTCCAAATCCAGCCACCCTCGGCAGCCTCCCAATCGCGGCTTACATAGGTGCAGGCATAACCTCCCTCGAGTGAATCGAACGACGAGCGCGGTGGAACAGCGTAGCCCGGAGGACAGGGGTCGAAGATGGTCTTGTAGTCACCACCCACCTCGGCATCACCCCAAAGCATCGACTGCGACTGCTGGAGCAATCCCTCCACACCGTAGAGGTCTTTCTGGAGGTACCAATCGAAGACGTACTCCCCTATCGGGATATCCACCCTGCAACCCAAGAAGGTGGTGGGGTTCTGCACGGCATACTCCAGATTGCCGGGAGCCTGCATAGCCACGGGAGCCACACCGAGGTATTCCCACTCGAGGAAACCATCACCTGTCTGCATATTGTTGTGATTTACCTGCTCGCGTGCCGCCTCTATGGCCTCTTGGATGGCGAGGTACTCCTCCTCGGTCTCGAGCAGATTGTAGTTTTCGTCGTAGGTATGTTTGGGCACAGCCACATACTCCTTGGGCGAGGGCAAGAAAGGCTCCTTGCGGCCCCATTGGTAGAGCATACCCCTATTGGCAATATCACCCACCTCGTTGGTGAGTGCGCCGAGGTTGCGATCCATCCACTCAAGGCCATTGGCGCTGTTGGTCTTAATGGGTTTATTGGTCACCCAGATGTGCCAGCTCCAGAGTATATCACCCTCGGCATTGTGTATGGTAATGAGCGCATTACCCTCGCTCTCACCCGTAGAGAAATAGATAGCCTCCTCTTCGACCGAGTAGATGGGCGTACCCTCTATGATTTTCGTACTGCGAGTTTTATCGCCATCGTAGGTAGCCTCCCACGCCAAGTCGGCATAGGCAGCACCCTCGATGTCGAATCCCTCGGTAATAAAATAGCGGCTGTGGCCGTCGCGCTTGCCATTACCTTTGACGGCGGCGCTGAAGTAATACGACCTCTCGGTCTGGGCCACATAGCAGTTGGCCTTCTCGGTAGCCGAGAGGTTGGTGGTCGAATTACCCTGCTGCACCACTTTGAGTCGTGCCTTGGCCACATCGGGCTCGTGACCCACGACCACATCCACAACGGCCAATCGGCTCTCGGCCTCCTCATTGGGGTCTACAAAGAGTGTGAGGCTATTGTTCTCCACACTCACGTCAATCCAGTTGGCCTCGCACAATGCCTCAACCTCCACTCGGTTGGTGGCAAAGAAGATGACCTTCTCGCCTCCATCGACATCTATGGCTGTGGATGTGGAGGAGAGTTTCACGGATGCGAAGTCGGGCTCGCCCTGCAAGATTTCGGGCTCCTCGCGGTTGCACCCTGCAAGCAGCAGAAGCGCACCCATCGCTATGGCTATAAACTTTATGTTTTTCATATACATTATAAATATATGGTCACTCTTGGGGACCTATACTCTTTCTATTCTTCTCTCAATTGTTTT
This sequence comes from Tidjanibacter sp., assembly GCA_017503805.1. Classification (GTDB taxonomy): domain Bacteria; phylum Bacteroidota; class Bacteroidia; order Bacteroidales; family Rikenellaceae; genus Tidjanibacter. The sequence goes on along the minus strand of JAFVSJ010000016.1, from coordinate 104,350 downwards.
TTCTTTGGCTCATTGGCATCTCTTCTGTTGCCTACGACCTACCTCCACGAGGAGGGCATATCGTCGTAGTCACTCAGCCCCTTGCACCCTGCGAAGCAGTCGGCGTGTGCGGAGGAACTACTCGGCACGGCGGGGAATTCATCACCGCGCGTACGCTCATAGAGGTGTACCTTCTGCTCTGTGCCATCCTCGGCGAAGATGATGGTGTAGGGCGACTCGCCTGTGAGCGAGCTGCAACCATCGAAACAGCCATCTATGTAGCTGATGCGCCTAACGGTATCGAAGAGCGAGGCGGGCAGTGTTTCGAGTGAGCTGCAATTGTGGAAGCAATCCTTCAGAGTGATGCTCGAGGTCTTGGTGCCGATGGCTGCAAAGAGGTCGGCAGGGATGCTCTTGATGGCCGTACAGCCACTGAAGGTCTGCTCGAAGCTGGTCACTGCGGGCATCTGGGCAAAGATACCTTCGGGCACCGAGGTGAGCGAGGTGCAATCTTTGAAGAGAGACTTGAGAGTGGTTGTCTTCTCTTTGCTTCCCATCAGGTTGACAGGGATACTCTCCAATGCAGTGCAACCCGAGAAGGTCTCACTAAACTGTGCGGCGGCCGTATTGGCTGCGAAGAGTTCTTCGGGCAGTTCTCGGAGTGCAGTACAACCCTTGAAGGTTGCGGTATATTTCACCTTCGACTCACCCAGAGCATCGAAGAGTCCTGCGGGCAACTCCTCCAATGCGGTACATCCACCAAAGGTGTAGGCCAAAGAGGTCACCGTAGTGGTGGCAGGGAAGATGGGGCCCTCGATGGTCTGGAGATGCGCACATTTGTAGAATGTATTTTCGAAACCGGTACTTACCTTCACATTCTTGGCGAAGAGTCCCTCGGGCACGCGCTCCAAGCCTGATGCCTCGAAAGCATTTTTGAATCCGGGCGAGGTCACCGTAGTGAATCGGTCAAAGAGTCCTACGGGTACGCTCTTCAGCCCCATACAGGCCGAGAATGCGTAGGAAAAGTCCACCGAAGAGCTATCCCTAACCTCGGCAAACAGCCCTACGGGAATACTCTCAATGGCCGAACTCTCAAAGAGATAGGTGAAGTCGTAGGCCTTATCCCTTCCTGCAAAGAGTCCTTCGGGCACGCTTTTGAGGGCCGTACAGCCCGAGAAGCAATACCTGAACGAAACGGCCGAGTCGAGACCGTCGAAGAGCCCCTCCTCCAACTCGGAGAGCTCTACGCAGTCTTGGAATACGGCTCCTATGGTACGCACATTCGTAAGTCCCTCAAAGAGTCCTTTGGAGAGTTTCTTGACACCCGTTTTGTAGAATATATACTCGAGGTTGGTCACCGCCGCATTGTTCTTGAACATACCGACGGGGATATCAACGAGACTGCTACAACCTGCAAACATATACTTGATGTCGGTGGCAGCCACCGCTTTGCTCATAAACTCGGGAGCAACTCTCTCGAGGTTTACACAAGCCGAGAATGCACCCGTGAACATTGTCGCCTCACTATTGGCCGCAAAGATACCCGCAGGCACCTCCTCAATGGCCGTAGCACCAAATACATATTCAAAGCGCTCCGCTTTGGGGCAGTTGGCAAAGAGTCCCTCGGGGATGCTTTTGAGTCGGCCAGCCCTCACCTGTGCGCTCACCTCCTCGAAGTTGGGTAGCGTGTTGGAGGTGATGACATAGCCCGTACCTGTGGCATAGAAGCAGTTGATAAACCTCTCGGCAGCTGCGCAGTTGGCAAAGAGGTCGGCAGGAATCTCCTCGATGGCCCCCGAGTGGCTGAAGCAATCCTCGAAGTTCTTCGCTACTGTTGCGTAGCGGAAGAGGCCTGCGGGAATCTCCTTAAGGCTCTCGCAGCACGAGAAAGCTCCCAAGAACGATTTGACACCTGCAAAGGAGCCTGCTACATCGGCCGGTATGCTTTCCAAATTATTGCAACCGAGGCAGGCATCGGCCATACTCGTGTAGCCGAGTTTACCCCACGAGATGATATTCTTCACCTCGGGAGCAAAGTCTTCGCCGTCACCAAAGGCAAGCGATGTAGCCTCACCCGTGATGCTGATGGTGTAGAGTCCGGGGTTACGGTAGGTGTGGGTACCCCTGCGGCTCTCAAAGCTCTCCTTCTCGGAGCCATCGCCCCAATCGACCTCAATCTTTCCGCCCGAGGCCGAAGTGAGTACGGGAGCTGCTATGATGAGTTGATTCTCGGTGGTAATCTCCACCTCGTAGATGAGCGCCTCAGTATCGGCACCTATCTGCATCACTCTGAGTCGGGCCGAAGCGGAGTTGTCCTCCTCGCCCACAACAATCTCTATATAGCCTTCACGCTGGCCGCCTGCGCCGTTGGACTCCACGCTCACAACGAGTGTTTCGTCTACCTTGGCAGCCGAGAACCACGCACTGCCATCGGTAGTGAAGTTCCACTCCAACTCGGGGTTGGAGTCGATGACCACATTGCGGGTCGCGCCCTCGCCATCGGCCGACACACTCGCCGTGGAGAGTCGCAGGTAGGCTGTGCCATCCTGACTCACGACAAGGCGATCGGCTGCAGCGGTGCCGCTACCTGCCCTCACGATAACCTCTGCGGTGCGCTGTTGTTCGGTGGTATTATTGTCGGCTGTGAGTCGGAGTCCCTCCTCGGTACGCTCCAGCAAGAGCCACGAGCAGTTGCTCTCGAAGCTCCACTCATCCACGTTGCAATCCACACCCACCGTTTGTACCAACTCCGTGTGGGCCTTCAGGCGCAACTCGTGTCTATCCAAGGCGACCTCCGCCATACCGCTATGGTTTTGGCTGACAGCAATCTCTACGGCAGCATTCCACTTACCCTTGGAGGCAGTGATGGTTATCGTGGCATTGCGCTCCTTGTCGCCCTCATTGCGGTCGGCAGTGAGGGTGAGGAAGTAGCTGTCGGCACTGATGGTAAGCCACTCGGCACCATCGGCACTCCAACTCCACTCCTCACTATTGGTGAGCACATCTATGGCAACCTCGCCACCGCGCGAAAGCAGGCGCACCTCACCTCGGGAGCCCTCTTCGTTCATCTCCAGCAGCGAGCTCTCCGAGCCCACTTCGAGGGTAAGCCTACCCTCCGATTCGGGAGGAACAATCTCCACCTCGGGCTCATTGCCACACGAAACCACGGCAGCCAGAGCCACAAATGCTATGAGTCTTTTAACTATTCTGATATTCATAATCCTAAATCTCTTTCGTTATTATTGGACTGCATATCGGGTGAGGGTGATAGTACCCATAGGGAACAGCGTGGGGCGATAGTTTGAGCCCACAGCCACCTTCACACCATTGTCACCATAGGTCCACAGACCGAATCCCACATAGGAGGCCGAAGCATCCTCGGGCATATCGAGCTGGAGGCTATATCCATCGGGGGTAGGCTTTGCGGCCACTTCGCAAGCACCGTAGGAGAACTGCCTTGAGCTCACAAAGGTAACATAGAGGAATACATCGTAACCGAGTACGGTCCAACCAAATGGGATGACAAATCCGCCACTCTCCTTGTCGTAGTTCACCTCGAGTGCCGTACCGGGGTAGAGGAAATTTTCCATACGCAGCGTCTTGCCATATTCTGCCTCGACGATATCGAAGATGAGGTAATAGTCGCTTGCACTCGGAGAATAAGTCAACTCGTTGAGCGAGCCATTGGTCGAGTAGAACCACTTGGTGGCAGTGATTTGCCACTTGCCCACAAGATTATAATAGGGATTCTCTGCCCTTGTGGATTGGGCCACGGTTATTTCCAACTCCTGGAGTTGTTCACCTTCACCCGCTGTGAGTTTCAGACGAGCCTCGCGGCCTACCTCATAGAGGTTTTTCTCGGCGGTGAGGATGACAATTCCGCGCTCGTAGTCGCACTCTGCATCGAGCCACTCCTCGTTGCTCTCTACGGCCCACTCATAGTTGCAGTTCACCGAGTATATCTGCTCGCCACCCTCGGAGTCATACTCCACACTCTCGGGGAGAGAGGTTGAGAGAGCGAGAGGTTCGGCAGCCTCCTGCGAGATGGTGAGGTTTTTGGGTACAAACTTATCACGGATACTTGAGAGTACGATAGTAGCTGTGCGCACCTCGGTCGTGGTATTTGGCAGGGCTGTGACGGTGAGCGTCTGGTCTTTGATGTCAAATTCAAACCATTCGGGTGCAGGCTTGCATACGGCGGTCCACTCCTCGCTCTCGGGGAATGGAATCGCAGAGATGCTCTTTTGTCCGCCACGGGAGTCGAAAACGATGCTGTTCTCGGAGAGCTTCAGATCGTAGACAACAATAGGCTCCGACTCGGCGCAGGCACTCAAAAAGAGTGCAGAGAGGAGGATAGGCACAGAGCATAGGAATCTCTTGAGTGCGGTCATAGTAGTAATAGTTATAAGTATGTTTTAGTTAGTTAATGCGATTGAACCCCATCGTGACTTGAGTTCACCACCTCAAGTCACCGCAAAATACAATGCTGCAAATTACAAAATTATCTCATTTTTTGGACATTAGCAATAAAATCCTCCGCTAAATTCACATCTTTACCCCAAAAAACTGATGCCATTCTCATTTGCAACATCTCTTTGGCTTTCAATTCGGAGTCCATTCTACACATTGGAGGCTTGAACCATCCGAGTGGGCACAACACAAAAAAATCGCCCCGGCCGTTTGGCCGAGGCGATAGCAACGCTCTCTTCAAGCGAAAGAGAGAGCTAAAGCATAACGCTCAAATCTATTTCGAGAGAAGCATAAAGCCCCAGGCGGCAAGTTCCACCTGATCACCAGCCTTGAAGCTCTTGGTCGCACCACAAGTACACTCGTAGTCACCAGCCTCGGCCTCGGTGAGGGTAACGGTTGTGGGCTCTGCCGAGAAGTTGAAGAGGCACAAAACGGTATTATCCTCCTTCTGGCGGGTGAATGCCAATACATTTTCGCCTACGCCCTCTACAAACTGCACAGGAGCAACATCCTCTCCGGCAGCCAGAGCTTTGTTGCTGTGGCGGTAGGCACAGAGGGTGCGATAGAAGTCGCGATACTCCTTACCGTACTCCAAATCAACGAGTTCCACCACCGAGTCTTTCTCAAAGAACTGCAAGCGGCGACCCAGAGCAATCTCCTGACCTGTGTAGATGAGGGGCTGCGACTTGGGCAATACGAAGGTCAAAGCAGCCAAGGCCTTGTGAGCATCGCCCATACGCTCAAACTCGGTACCTGCCCACGAGTTCTCGTCGTGGTTGGAGGTGAACATCAGGCGCATAGCGGGAGCGGGATACCTCTCGTCATCGCGTACCATATACTCCTTGAGGTCCTTGACACTCTTGGCGTTGGTCTTGATGGTGCCATCACCTGCCACATTTTTGGTCTCGCTACCACCTTTGGCCATAGCGTTGAAGATGTGGTGGAGTTCCCAAGCGTAGGTGGCATCGAAGCCTGCCTCGTGCAGCCAAGTCTCCTCGCCCTCGGCCAAGAGATATACATCGGGATTAATCTGGCGTACCTCCTCCCAAGCCTTCTTCCAGAAGTCGGCAGGCACATTCATTGCCACATCGCAGCGGTAGCCGTCTACACCCTTCTCAATCCAGAATTTCAGAGCATCGAGCATTGCGGCACGCATATCCTCATTCTTGTAGTTGAGTTTTGCGATATCTGTCCAATCGTACTCTACAATGGGAAGGCCTGTCTTCTCGTCAATCACATACCAATCCTTCTTACCCTCTTTCCACCAGTTGGCATCACGCGAGGTGTGGTTGGCAACCCAGTCGATGATGACCTTCAGTCCGAGGTCGTGTGCGGTAGCCAAGAAGTGGTCGAAATCCTCCATAGTACCAAACTCGGGGTTCACGGCCTTGTAGTCGATGATGGAGTAGTAGGAGCCGAGTGTACCCTTGCGGGCCTCAACACCGATGGGGCTGATGGGCATAAGCCATACGATATCCACGCCCATAGCCTTGAGTTCGGGCAGATACTCCTCCGCAGCGGCGAAGGTACCCTCAACGGTGGCCTGACGAACATTGAGCTCATAGACAACCGAATTGAACTTGTCGAACGACTCTGCGTTCTGGTTGTTGCAACCGATGCAACCCATCATAGTCGCAAACAGAGCGACCAATGCAAATAGTTTCTTCATAATTACTTGTTATTTTTTGGTTTAGACTACTCGTTCACAATAACATATCCGTAGGCGGGAATCTCGATGGCCACATTGCCACCCTCAAGCGAAGCCTTGCCACCCTCGGCCGAGAGTGCCACCTCTGCACTCGTTGCATCCACAAACTCGGGCATTGCCACCTCCACTTTGCGAACCTCGGGGCGCACATTCAGAGCCACAACCACCCACTCATCCATATAATGGCGCATAAACACAAACACATCGTCATCGACGTAGAGAGTGCGGTAGTCGCCATACATCAGAGGCATAGAAGCTCGGCGGTACTTAAACATAGCCTTGGTTGCCGCCAACTCCTTCTGCTGGAACTCGTTGTAGCCATCGAACTCCATCATATAGCGGTTATCGGGGTCGTTGGCACCGGGGATGCCATACTCATCGCCCTGATATACGCAGGGTACGCCGGGGACAGTGGAGATGATGGCCTTCAGGAGCGACAAGCGTGCATAGCCCTTCACATTGTCGCCCACGCCCACCTTGCGGTGCCAACCCTCGGCCTTATCATCGGGGCACCAGAGCGACATATCGCCACCTGCCAACGACAAGAAACGTGGTTTATCGTGGTTGCCCGTGATGTTACCCATAGTGTGGTGCGAGCCATAGGCTGCCTCGGCCTCCTCAACGGCCCTTGCAATATCGCGCATCGAGCGGCTCTCGTCGACGATAACATCGCGCGAGGTGTGGTAGAGATTGAAGTCGAATTGGGCATCAATCATACCGGTCTTGACATAGGAGCCGATGAGTTCCACGTCGCCATAGGTCTCGCCAATCTGCCAGAGCTCACGGTCGGGCATAGAGGACTTCATCTTGTGGGTGAGCATACGCCAATAGTTCAGAGGGATATGCTTGCAAGCATCGTGGCGGAAGCCGTCGAAATCGAACTTACGCACCCAATAGAGAGCCGAGTCGGTCATAGGCTGGCAGACCTCCTCGCGGCGAGTGTCGAGAGTGGGGATGTGCTCATCGAACCAAGTGGTAAGGCGTGTTTCGCCATCCCACATACCGATGTTCTTACGGCCATCGGGCAACATAAGTTCGGTGGTCCAATCGGGGTGTTCCTTGAGCACGGGGGAGTCGATGTGGAGGTGGTTGGCCACATAGTCGAGAATCACATTTTTCTCCTCTTTGTGGGCCGCAGCAAGCATCTGGCGAAGCTCCTCATCGGTACCGAAGCGTTTATCGACAACAGTGCTGAAGATGGGCCAATAGCCGTGGTAGCCCGAGAATTTGGTGTCGGGATTGCGGTTTTGTCCCCACGCATCGTAGGGGTTCTGGGTGATGGGCGAAATCCAGATGGTCGTAATACCGAGGTCGGAGAAGAAACCATCCTCAATCTTCTGGGTGATACCCACGATATCGCCGCCTTGATAGTCAACCTTATCGAGCACCTCGGGGGAGTTGATTTTCCAATCGTTCTCGGTGGTGCCGTTATTGAAGCGGTCAATCATCAGCGAGTAGAGAATCTGCGACTGGAAATCCTGACGGCGAATATCCTCGGCATCAACCACCACCCTATCGTACTCCAACGGGAGAAGCACGTCATTGAAGCGGCCCGACTCCGAAGCGGCAAAGATGCGCAATGCCGAACGCTGATATTTCTTGGCCACGCTTGGGATGGCCACCTCGATGGTACTACCCTCTACCTTGACCTCGCCAATCTGCTCATTCTGCCACATTGCCACAGCCTCCACCACGGGTTTCGAGGCCACGATGGTGACGTTGTTACCCTTGACCTTTGTGGAGGACATATAGCTGCCTTCGGTGTCGCGTGGGCCGCCAAGCACCACGATAGAGAGTTTCTCGGCATCGTGCCAAACCTCTATGGTAGAGACAATCACATTGCTCTGGGTGGTGATGGCAAACTGCTCCCAATTCTCGGTCGTAGCGGCGAGTTGGAGTCGCTCATCGGAGGTTGTCAGGTTTGTTGCACCCTCCCACTGTGGGTAGTAGTCTGTCAGGAAGTGAGTTGTGGTACCCTGTTTGAGAGTCAGGGGAATGACCGTAGCTCCATTGCCGAGTGCGAAATCCTGCGCAGGAGTACACTGTACGAAGAGGAGTGTTGCAAGCGACACAGCCGCCGCCGACAACACGCAAAATAGGGTTTTGAGTTTCATATTATTGATAATTACATTTGTTTTTAAGTTCGACGACAGATAGCTCTTGTTTGGCCTCACCATATTCATAGTTGCGGCAAACGGTGCAAAGATACTAATTTACCGACAATTTGAACTCTTTTTTTGCCTTTCTCCTTACGGATGCGGCCCGTGTACGACTCGATTACTCGCGAGATTTATTCTTCAGCATCTCCTTCCAAGCCATTGCGTCGTGTTCGCGCTTATGCTGTGGCTCATAGAAGCGTCGGCCCTCCAAGCCGGCAGGCATAAACTCCTGCTCTACCCAATGGCCCTCATAGTCGTGGGCATACTTATAGCCCTTGCCATAGCCGAGCGAGTCCATCAGTTTAGTAGGGGCATTGCGCAGGTGGAGAGGTACGGGGCGGTTGGTCGTATCGTGTTCCACCACACGAAGTGCCTCATTGATAGCCATATATGCCGAATTACTCTTGGGGCTCGTGGCAAGGTAGACGGTGGCCTCGGCAAGCGGAATCCGCGCCTCGGGCATACCGAGTTTATGCACCGCATCGAAACAGGCATTGGCAAGCAACAGAGCATTGGGGTTGGCGAGTCCCACATCCTCCGAAGCGGAGATGACAAGCCTACGGGCGATGAACTTCACATCCTCACCGCCGGCCAACATACGGGCTAGGTAGTAGATGGCAGCATCGGGGTCGCTGCCGCGGATGCTCTTGATGAAGGCGCTGATGATGTCGTAGTGCTGTTCGCCCCCCTTGTCGTAGAGAGCGATATTTTGTTGCAAGCAGTCGGTGACAATCTGGTCGTTGATGACAATCTCTCCCTCCGAGGAGGCACCCGAGAGGATGTCGAGGATATTGAGCAGTTTGCGTGCATCGCCGCCCGAGAACTCATACAGCGCGTGAGTCTCCTCAATCCTAACACCGCGCTCCACAAAGAGCCTATCCTTGGTCACAGCCCTCTGCAAAAGTTCCTCCAACTCGCTCTCGTTCATAGCCTTGAGCACATAGACCTGACAACGCGAGAGGAGCGGTGTGATGACCTCAAAGGAGGGGTTCTCGGTAGTGGCACCAATGAGTGTAAAGACACCCTGCTCGACCGCTCCGAGGAGCGAGTCCTGCTGGGCCTTATTGAAGCGGTGAATCTCGTCGATAAATAGGATTGGTGCAGCAGTGCCGAAGAAGCGGCTCTTCTTGGCCGCCTCAATCACCTCCCTCACCTCCTTAACGCCGCTTGCGATGGCCGAGAGGGTGAACATCTGACGACCGAGAGAGAGTGCCACGAGTTTGGCGAGCGTAGTTTTGCCCACACCGGGAGGGCCCCAAAGGATGAAAGAGGGGATGTTGCCACTCTCGACGAAGCGGCGGATTACGCCGTCGGTGCCTACGAGGTGGCTCTGCCCGATGTACTCATCGAGGCTCTGTGGTCGCAGTCGTTCTGCAAGTGGTGCGTTGCTCATTCTCTGATAGTTGCGTTTCGTATGGTTGGGTGAGCCGCAGTCATTGTTGTCCGCACTCCCCGAGCCATCCACAAAGGTAGTGTTTTTTCTCCAATGCATCTCATCGAGGGGGCAAAAAAAGAGTGGCGAGTCTGCTCTCAACAGCAAACTCGCCTACTCCTATGGTTCTCCACTCCCCCACGCGATTGGGTCGGGGTGGAGTTCGTAAACCTTTAGTCTATGGTGCCTACTCGGCTGCCTCCTCGGTGGGGTTTACCTCGAGGAGCTCAACGGTGAAGCAGATAGCCTGGTTGGGGCCGATGGAGCCATCGCGGGTACCGCGTACGCCGTAAGCCAAGTGCGAGGGGATCCAGAGTTTGATCTCGCCACCCTCACCGATGAGTTTCATACCCTCGGTCCAGCCTTTGATAACCTGATTGAGTGCGAACTCTGCGGGCTCGTTGCGCTCGTAGCTCGAGTCGAATACCTTACCGGTGCGGAGTTTACCCTCGTAGTGAACTTTCACCTTGTCGGTGTCGAGAACAGCTTTCTTCTCGGTGTTACCCTCGCTTACGATCTGGTAGAGCAGACCGCTCTCGGTCTTCTGCACACCCTCCTGCTTCTCGATCTCCTCGAGGAAAGCGGTGGAGTTGGTCAGAGCCTTCTGGGGGTTAACGATGTTCATATAGTTGCGCAAGAAAGCGAAAGCCTCCTGCTGCTCGAGAGCTACGTTCTCGTCGAGAACATCCTCCACACCCTGGAAGAAGAGATCCATATTCATCTCATCCTCAAGGCCGTTTACGAACCTCTGGAGCGACATACCAAAGTCGGTACCGAGTGCATAGGAGAGGGTATCAATCTCGGTCTTCATTGCGCGCGAACCACCGCACGAGATCATCGAAAGAGCCACAAAAGCTGCGGCAACAATGGTGAGTACTTTTTTCATAGTTTAGTCTTTGTTTAGTTATTGTTTTGTATGGTTTATTTCACTTTGTCGTATACCTCCAAGAGCGGCATAAACTGCGGCCACCTTTGACCTCTTTAGCCCCTCTGCCCAAGCATCATAGTGTCACTCAGGCTGGGTGCATCGGCCAAAAACCGCGCAAATATAATTATTATATTAATATGTTATACACTTGCCCCGGCAGATTATTCTATGCTACTGGGTTGGGGTAGGATGACTTCTATTTGTCGCCACCCTTGGGGTTGCTGCGCAGGGCCAGACCGCAGAGGCGGAAGAGCACCCTCGCACCCACATTGGCGTTCCACTCCTCCTCTTCGCCTTGAGGAGCCACCTCCACCACGTCGAAACCCACAATCCTGCGGCCGCTCCTGACTACCCTATCGAGCAGATAGACAGCCTGATGGAAGCTCAAGCCGCCGGCCACGGGAGTACCCGTACCGGGGCAAAGTTCGGGAGCCAAACCATCGATATCGAAGCTGACGTAGACCTTCTCGGGCAACTTCTCCACAATGCGGGCGCACTGCTCGGCCCAAGTGGTACCCTCGAAGCGCTCGGCAGCCAAGAGGTAGTCGTCGAACTGCACCACCCTATCGCCATAGCTCTTTGCCAGCTCAACCTCATCGTCGCAGTAGTCGCGGATGCCCACCTGCACAAGTCGCTCGACCTGCTCGACATCCTTCAGCACGTTGTACATAATCGAGGCGTGGGAGTAGCGGAAACCCTCGTAGGCCTCCCTCAAGTCGGCGTGGGCATCTATGTGGAGCACACCAATGGGGCCCTCCTTCTCGGCCACCGCGCGGATGAAACCGAGGGGTGTGCTGTGGTCACCACCCACAAGGCCCACGAGTTTGCCCTTGGCGAGCCACTCGGAACACTGCTCATAGACCTTCTCATTGAGTTCGGCCGAGCCGCTGTTCACCCTCGCGCGTCGGGTTGAGAGCATCGATGAATCGAAGATGGTGCCACCCTCCTCGAGATATTTAATCACCCTCTTGGCATCGCCACGCAGAAGCGCATCCATATCTTGGATGGAGTAGTCTACGGGGGCTGTGGCGATTCCGCGCCTCCACTGCTCGGGGCTTACGGGGTCGTAGAAGTCGAGCTGCACGGAGGCTCCGATGATGGCATCGGGGCCATAGCTCTGCCCTCCTCCATAGGACGCTGTCACACCCCAAGGAATGGATACCAATACGAGTTCTGCCTCGTCGGTTCTGAATGGCATTCCGAAGTAATTGCCGTTGTTGTGGCCCACGTCGGAGGGATTATACTCATTTTTTTCGTTTTTCATATTACAAATCATTTCGCGCCCAGAGTGGCCTCTGGAGCCGTTTTCAACAATTCTTCACAAATATATCAAAATTTTTTTGGAAGAAACGTTTGGTGGGAAAGAAAATTTTACATACCTTTGTTGTACAAAGCAATGGTTGGCGCAAGCAATGTACTTGCTACGCGCAAATAGTTGTTTTAGTGATTCTTTCATAATCAGTATTTTAAGTTGGGGGGTTTGGGATACCGTGAGGTATCCCAAACTTTTTATATCCACCCCCTTCGTCCCATACCGACAAGCAATAAAATATCCCCCCGTTGCAAAGGGAGGATATTTATTTTCGGGTGCAGAGGCAATGGAGTGGATGTTGTGACCTAAAATTCGGCACAAAGCGCTACGGGATAGTGATCCGAGATGTAGGGCGCACCGTAGTTCTCGTCACGCAATACCCTGAAACTCACCGCAGTGGCATTGCGCAAAAATACATAATCGATGACTATCTCCTCGCGGTTGCCCCAGCCATTGAATGTGGGGCGCGTGTCACTCTCGGGCGCGACGATGCGGCCATCCTTCATAATTCCTTCCAGCGACTTGAGCGCCTTATCGGTAGGTTCCACATTGAAATCTCCCGTGAGAAATACGGGAACTCCGTCGGGGAAAATGCGTCGCAGGTTGGTGGCTATGAGTCCGAGTCCCTCCTGCTGCGCCACTTTGCCGATGTGGTCGAGGTGGGTGTTGAGCACACCGAAGTAGCGCCCACTCGCCCTATGGCGAAACCACCCCCAAGTGCAGTTGCGGTTGTAGGCCGCATCCCAACCGCGCGAGGGCACATCGGGTGTGTCGGAGAGCCAAAATGTACCCCAACGAATCAGCTCCACATCCTCGGTGCGGTAGAATATGGCCATACGCTCGCCGAGTTCCTTGCCATCATCACGCCCCACACCAATAGCGTCATACTCAGGCAGATGATCGAGCAAATACTCCATCTGATCGGGGAGCATCTCCTGACAGCCCATAATGGTTGGTTGCTCTCGTCGGACCATCTCCACGGAGGCGTGTCGACGGTTTTGCCAACTGTTGTTGCCATCTTTGCCCCGACTGAGTCGGATATTGTAGGAGATGACCTCAACGATGTGTTGAGATGCAGATTGGGCTTGGAGAGGAGTGGTCGGTAGGAGTGATAGGAGCGTGAGTAGGGTTGCGAGTGTGAGGTGCTTCATAAGGCGATGACGAGTGAGGTTAAGGGTGTGCGGGTGCGAGTCGAACGGGGCCTGCACCCCTACAAAGATAAGCAAAAAGGGGGTTGTGTGGTCCGAAAAACTGCGTGTGAAGAGATTTTTGTTTGTTAAGACGGAAAAAAGTCTTACTTTTGCGCTGCTAAATGGTTCCGTAGCTCAGTTGGATAGAGCAACAGCCTTCTAAGCTGTAGGTCTTGGGTTCGAGCCCCAACGGAATCACGAATTCGAGGAGCAGAGATTTCTGCTCCTTTTTCTGTGTCAAGATGTTAGCAGATGTCGGGACATTAGGCACAGATCCAGCCAAATTCTGCGGGTTACGCACTTTGCAATCCGATAAAATCGGGTGAAATCCGATGCAATTCCCCTCGCCCGACAATTCCAACCCCAAACGAAGAGATTCAAGTGTGACCAAATTTTGATACTTTGCGTAAGGTAACGATTAACTACGATATGCACTCGGCAACTCGCCCGTAAAACTCTTGAAACACTTGGCAAAATACGAAGGCGACGAAAAACCGGTCATATAACATATCTCAGTTATGGACAGAGTCGTTGTTGTTAGCAACTCTTTCGCCTTACGGAGGCGTATAACCCTCACATACTCATTGGGTGAGTAGTTTGTAAGCATTTTTATTTTACGATAGAGCTGCATACGGCTCATTGCCATATTAACGCACAGTGTTTCTACATCCAACTGCGAATTGGTTATATTCTCATTAATATACTCGTTGAGTTTTTCGATAAAATCCACATCCATACCTGTAAATTCATCCTTCGAGAGCGACTCGCCCTCAACAACAACTCTTTGCATTCGGATACGCGATTCGAGCAGATTTCGTATTCGAGCCGAGAGAACCTCCGAACTAAATGGTTTGGTAATATATGAGTCTGCACCATACTGATAGCCTTCTGCGCGTTGTGACTCAACAGAACGGGCAGTGAGCATAATGACCGGAATGTGGCATGTTACCCTATCTTCTTTGAGATGCTTACAGCAGTCCAAACCATTCATACCCGGCATCATCACATCCATCAGTATAACATCTGGCATAAACTTGCGTGCCATCTCCAAACCCGCCACGCCATTGGAAGCCTCGAGAACCTCGTAATCGCTATGGCAGAGTTGAGCTATGTATGAGCGGATGTCATCATTATCATCTACAACCAAAATTCTTGGACGCGAAGGCTCATTCTCATCCCTCTCGCTCACTTCGACATCGTAATCTTCATCGCTTTCGGCAGGAAACGATAGAGCAGAGTCTTTGACTAAAACCTGCTCCTCAATTTTATGTTCTACCTGTGGCAACCTCACGGTGAAGGTCGTTCCTCTCTCTGGGGAGCTACTTGCAAACACAATGCCCTGATGCATCTCCACAAACGCCTTAACGATTGCCAGCCCAATGCCGGAGCCCAACATATTGCCTTCCAATTGATAGAATCGATCGAAGATTTGATCGAGTTTGTCGAGTGGTATATAGGCACCCGAGTTGTTCATTTCAAACTGAATGTAAGGTATTCCACCCTCAACAACACTCTTTATACTAACTGTTATGGAACCACCTTCCGGGGTGTATTTGAACGCGTTGGAAAGTAGGTTGTAATATATCTGTTCCACCTTACCCTCGTCAAGTACTATTGAGTAGTTACCATCCGGCTCGTGCTCCGTATTCAATTCGATGTGTTTGCGCCTAAAAATAGGAACAAACGAGTCGTTCCATTGCGCCACCTTGGCAACAAAATCCACCTCCGTAAATGAGAGTTGCAACTTGCCATTTTCGTACTTACGGAAGTCGAGTATCTGATTTACAAGGCGCAATAAGATATTGACATTGCGACTGATGAGTCCCAATAGATACACTCTTTCTTCCTCGGAAAGTTTCTCTTTACAAAGACGATTGAGAGGGTCCGTAATGAGCGTTAGGGGTGTGCGGAACTCGTGGGATATATTGGTAAAAAACACCAATTTTGCTTGTGTTGCCTCCTCCACTTGGCGCGAAAGTTCAATTAGCTGGTCGCGCTGTTTTTCGAGCTGACTCTTCTGTTCGGAAATATCTTGATTTTGTTCAAGTAGTTTCTGATTGAGTCTATTTTTGGATTTGAGTGCCGAGGCGAGTATTATGAGCATCACTATCACCAGAGTCAAAAACAGCATACTCAATAGAGTAATGGTTTTTTGACTTGAATAGGCATCCGTATAAGCACCCACTCGTGCATTAAGTTGCTCGATTTTGGTTTCCTGCTCGGCAATATAGAGTCCCTGCAACTCCATAACCTTCACATTGGTCTTATCGATAATGGCGGTACTGAGAGTTGTTTCTCGTTGGAACGACCTGCCTTCAAGAATATCAAGCGCAGTATGAAGAACAACATCCACGCCAGAAGGATACATAAATGTAGCGTCGAAGATACCTTCTGACACCAACCCCACTCCATTCGTTTCACCCGGCAATGCGTCAATTCCCAAAAATCTTATACCCCTCTCCCTGCCGACACTCTTGGCTGCTCGATAGGCTCCATAGGCCATAATGTCATTGTGGGCAAATACGACATCAATGTTGTTATGTTTAGAGAGTATAGATAGCATTTGCGAATATGCCTTGTCCTCAATCCACATTGCATCTTCCGAGCAAAGCACTTCGATACCCTTCGACTCCCTTACAACATTAAGAAAGCCTTGATGTCGTTCTATTGCAGGCGTTGAGCCCATAAGTCCTGTTATCTCGACTACCTTGCCGCCGTGTGGCAACATACCTCTGACATAACCGCCAACGGCCTGACCAATCTGGTAGTTGTTGGCACCCACAAAGGCTGTATAGCAGTCGGTCAGTACATTGCGATCCACAACAATTACAGGAATACCGCTATTGTATGCCTCCTCCACAACGGGAGTTATTGCGACAGCCTCATTGGGTGATACAATCAGCAAGTCCACGCCACTCTCTATGAAGTAGTGAATATCTTCTATCTGTTGTGTGTTATTTCCTCCTGCTGTGAGAATATCGAGCGAAATGTTGTCGTAGAGCATAGCTTCGCGTAACATGTCGCGATTCATTTTTTCTCTCCACTCGTCGTTCGTGCACTGCGAAAAGCCCACATGAAACATCTTTTTCTCCATCGAGAGCCTATCGCACGCCGAAAGTGCAACAACTCCCATCAGGAAGGTCGCCAATCTGCATATATTTCTGAGTGTCCGCATCTTAACACCTCTTCTTGACCGCCTTTCTTTATGCCTTTAATTCTTCGGGAATGATGGGCATAGCACCACTCTGAGTACAAACATAGGCAGATACCTCTACTGCTTTGCGATGAGATTCCTCGATAGATTTGCCACTAAGTAGCGATGCTACGAAAGCAGCCGTAAATGAGTCGCCGGCACCTACCGTATCTGCAATCTCCACTTTGGGCGTTGGCAGGAACGAAGAGCCACCCTCGTAGAAGATATGACTACCTATCTCGCCACAGGTGAGGATGACCATTTTGAGTCCATAGCGCTCCATCAAAAGGCGACTACCACGCTCGAAATCCTCACCATCATAGCCGAGCATATTGCCCACGGTGCGGAATTCGTCATCGTTAATTTTCAGTACGTTGCTTTTTTTGAGCGACTCTTCGATAATCTCACGCGAGTAGAATGCTTGGCGAAGGTTTATGTCGAAGATGCGGAGTGCATCATCGCCACTATCCATCGAGTCGAGGAAGAGGTTGATGGCATTGCGCGACTGCTCGGCACGTTGTGCGAGCGAGCCAAAGCAGAAGGCACAGCAACTCTTAGCCACCTCCACAAGTTCCTTGTTGCAGGGGATATTGTCCCACGCAACACCCTCGCAAATCTCGTAGGAGGGAACGCCCTTTTCGTCGAGTGTAACCTGCACTGTGCCCGTAGGCTCTGCCACAAGAGGCACAATGTTGTTGATTCTCTTTTCTTGGAGGATATCCATAATCTCGCGTCCTAACTCATCGTTGCCCACAGCACTAATTGCCAAGCTCTCGATGCCGAGTTGTCCAACGTGGTAGGCAAAATTTACGGGTGCGCCACCGATTTTCTTTCCGGTGGGGAACACATCAAAGAGCAGTTCGCCCATACCAACTACAATCTTCTTAGTCTGCGTCATATCGTTATTGTGTTTTAGTCGTTAATCAATGGTAGTATGTTAGTCCAGATGGAGTTCAAGATTGTTGCTCCATTGCTTGCGTGTGAGGTTACAGCCACAACAGCATTATGCTTGGGGAAGATGATACAAAACTGGCTCCACGCACCATCCAAACGATATGCGCCATCAGTGCAACACCACATCTGGAAACCATATCCCTGATGCCATTGATCCCTGGTCATAGACTCTTTGAATCTTTGGAGCTCTGCTGGGTCGGCAATGCGTCCTTCGTACTGCATAATTTGTGGCGACATTGCCTCGTCGAACCACTCCTCAAAGAGGAGTTGTTTGCCATTCCAACAGCCTCGTTTCAGCATAAATTGTCCCATTTTGGCGAGCGATTCTGTGGAGATATGCAAACCCCATCCTCCGGAGTTGTAACCTTGGGGCGACTCGGTCCAATGGTAATTTTTTATGCCGAGAGGTGTGAAGAGTTTGCGGTCGAGATAGTCGGCAATCTTCATACCCGTAACGCGACTAACAATTACAGAGAGAAGATAGGTATTCATCGAATTGTAGTGATACATTGTACCGGGGCGGAAATCGAAAGGCGCCGAGAGAGTTTCGCGCACCCAATCAAACTGCTGGCCACCGGCAGCTCGCCCAATATGGTCGTAACGCAACCCCGACGACATAATAAGAAGGTCGTGAAGGGTCATCTCATTAAGCCACTCGTGACGCTCAGGGGGTAACTCTTCGGGGAAATAATCTACCACTTTATCATCGAGCGAAACAAGTCCATCTTGCACAGCAAAGCCAACAGCCGTTGCCGTAAAAGTCTTGCTTACAGACCACATAATGTGTAGTTCGTCGGCACTATGTGCTGGCGCGTAATTTTCATAGACAACCTCACCATCTTTAACCACCATAAGGCTGTGAAGTTCGTTACACGCCTCGCTCCAAGTATCCTCGAAGACCTTGTCGCCCGCCTCCTTATAGCGGGTAAAATCGTCGGCACCACCTCGTGGCAGAGAGCTTCCTCCACAAGCACATAGTACTACAAGTGACACCGCCGTCACAAATGCAACCCCCAAATATCTATTTAGCCTTTTCATCGTTGAGTTATTAGATTACAAATTTACATTTTTGTGAAGACATTATTCCATATTGACTCCAAAATTGTTTTGCCGTTGGAGGCGTGAGCTGTTGTTACAACAACTGCATTTTTCTCCGGATGGATGATAACGGTTTGTCCCCAAGCGCCATCCATACGGTATGCACCATCTATACAGCACCACATTTGGTATCCATAGCCCTGATTCCATTGGTTGCGAGTGCGTTTAAGCTGCTCTATGCGCTCGGGGTTGTTTTCCCGACCTTTATACTGCATAATTTGTGGCGACATTGCTTTGTCAAACCACTCCTCCGCAAGCAACCGTTTCCCATTCCATTCGCCCCTGTGGAGCATAAACAAACCCGCTTTGGCCAGCGATTCGGTTGTGAGATACAATCCCCAGCCACCAACATTATAGCCTTGTGGCGACTCCTCCCAATAGTAATCATCTATGCCCAATGGTTCGAAAAGTTTTTCGGCAAGGTAGTCCATCAACTTTCGCCCCGTTACTTTCGACACTATAACCGAGAGAAGGTAGGTGTCCATCGAACTATAATGATACATCTCTCCCGGAGCGAAATAGTGTTGCATAGAGAGTGTCTCTCGTGCCCAATCGCCCAAGCCGTTGCGTATTTGACGCAAAGAGTAGTCGTCACCCAATCCCGAAGACATTGTCAGCAGATGATGCAGGGTTATATCTTCGAGCCACTTGTTTTTGTGTGATGGGAGTTCGTTGGGAACGAAAAAATCCACAACCCTGTCATCGGTGGTAAGTAGCCCTTCCTGCTCGGCAAAACCTACCGCCAGAGCCGTAAAGGTTTTGCTTGCAGACCAAAGAATGTGTAGTTGTTCCGGAGAGTGCCCCACGGCCCACTTTTCATAGACCACCTCGTCGTCCTTAACAATCATAAGACTATGAAGCCGATAGGTGCTCTCACTTGCCGTATCCCTAAAAACCCTGTCACCAGCCTCTTCGTATTCGGCCATAACGCGCTCTGAGGCACGAGGCAGAGATTTGCTTTGAGTACTACATCCCGTTAGCCCTGTGGCAATAGCCACTACAAAAAAGAGAGCTATTTTACCAATTACCTTCATACCTTTTCACGCATTAATCCCTACAAATTTGGATACAATCTACTCCAAATTGATTTTAGTAGTCCAGCATTATTTGCCGAGTTAGCAG
The DNA here is from genome assembly GCA_017503805.1 of Tidjanibacter sp. GTDB lineage: Bacteria > Bacteroidota > Bacteroidia > Bacteroidales > Rikenellaceae > Tidjanibacter. The sequence goes on along the minus strand of JAFVSJ010000016.1, from coordinate 84,805 downwards.
TTGTAACAACGACTGAATTTTGTTTGGGGAAGAGAATTACAAATTGACTCCACGCGCCATCCATTCTGACAGCGCCATTGGTGCAGCACCACATCTGGTAGCCGTAACCTTGTTGATTTTGGTCACCGGAATTGACAATCGCCTGCTGATTTTCCTCGCCAAAAACAACACCCTTGTATTGCATAATTTGGGGTGCCATCATAGCCTCAATCCACTCTTTGGAGATAATCTGCTCTCCTTTCCACTCGCCGCCTTGCAACATCATCTGTCCGACTTTGGCAAGTGACTCGGTAGAAAGGTAGAGTCCCCAACCTCCCGAGTTGTAACCCTGTGGCGACTCCTCCCAAATGTAGTCTATGATGCCCAGAGGGGCAAAAACTCTCTCCGCGAGATAGTCTACAATCTTCTTTCCGGTCACGCGACTAACGATGACCGAGAGTAGGTATGAGTTCATCGAGTTGTAGTGGAATTTACTGCCGGGAGCAAACGATATACCCGAGCGCAAAGTCTTTTGTGCCCAGTCGAAGTCGTGACCGCCCACACCCAAACCGATGTAGTCGCCCGTAATTCCCGAGGACATTGTCAGCAGGTTCCATACACTCATTTTATTGCCCCACACTGTATCTTGTTCGGGCAACTCATCGGCAGTAAAGAACTGTTTTATAGTATCCTCAACATTCAGAAGTTTATCATCCACTGCCAATCCTACGGCCAATGCCGTAAAGGTCTTGCTCACCGACCAAAGAATGTGCAACTCTTCGGGGCTGTGACCATTTGCCCAGCGCTCATAGAGGACTTCGCCATCCCTAACAACCATAAGACTATGGAGTTCGTAGCACGCCTCTGTCCAAACATCTTGGAAAACCAAGTCGCCCAAAATCTCGAAGGTTGCCATATCCTCTGCCGAGGCACGAGGTAGATGGCTCTCTTGGAGTTCGGGATTTGGATCGGGTATGATGTCTTCGCCACCTTGTACGGGAGGCTCGCCACACGAAGCCAACAGCAACGCGGAAAGAGCCACCCATACAAAGCGTGCCATCACCTTTTTCACTAACATATAACTAACCATAGATTTCTATTTAAGTTTGAGTTCTTTCTCAATCTCCTCCAAAGACTTACCTTTTGTTTCGGGGATGCAGAACTTGATGAATAAGCCCGCAGCAAGGCAGAGTGCTGCAAAGATACCGAATGCTACATTGGTGCCCAGGGTGCTCTCCAACCAAGGATAGAACTGCACGCACAAGAATGCACAAGCCCAACTAATACCTGTCGAAAGAGCCATTGCCGTACCGCGAATATAGGAGGGATACATCTCGGAGGTCACCACGAACATAAGTGGCGAGAGGGAGAGAGCGAAGAATGCAATGTAGGCCACAATGGCAATAAGTATACCTATCTCGCTGGGATTGGGAATAGAAAATGCCCAAGTGATGTAACCAAGAGAGAGCACCAAACCGGCACAACCCCACAAAAGCAGAGTCTTGCGACCAAACTTATCGCAGAGCCACAATGCAATAATCGTAAACAGAAGGTTTGCAGCACCGATGTAGATGGTCTGCAACAGAGGATCGCTGCCTGCAATACCGAGGCTGCCGAGAATGCCGGGAGCGTAGTTAATTACCACATTGATACCCGTAATCTGCTGGAAGAATGCGAGCATCGAGCCAAGGAATACAACTTTGCCGATTTTGCCCTTAAAAAGTTCGGAAAACTTAGCACCCTTCTCCTTTTTCTCGTTTGCCGAAGCCATAATAGCCTCGCGCTCCTCATTGTCGAAACCATAGCGCGAAATAGCCTTCTCTGCTTCTGCATTGCGTCCCCTCTGTACGAGCCAACGAGGACTCTCGGGAAGCAACACCAACAAGAGAATATCGACAACGGCAAAAACCAAAGGCAATCCGAGCATCAGGTGCCACGAAAGAGCCTTGGGGGCGAAGAGGTAGTTGCACGAGTATGCCACCAAGATACCAATTACTACAAAGAGTTGGTAGAACGACACGAAGGTGCCGCGCAACTTTGCGGGCGAAATTTCGGTGATGTAGGTGGGAATTACTGCCGAGAGAACACCAACACCCAAGCCACCAATAAAGCGGAATGCAACAAGGCCCACTGCACCATTGGACAACATAGCGCAGCCTGCTGCCGAGAGAGCCAACAATAGGGCCGAGATGTAGAGCATAGGCTTGCGACCATATCGGTCACTCATACCGCCACCAACAAGTGCACCAATAAGGCAGCCCACCATCAGAGCACCTGCAACAAAACCTTTGGCAAGTGCGCTAAGCGCGAATTCCTTTTCGATGAGGTCGATAGCACCCGAAATGCCACCCATATTAAGACCTACGACCAATGCGCCAAATGCCGCAACAAGCGCATAGAATGTGATTAGACTTTTGTTTTTCATAGAGGTAATAATTTTAAGTTTTTATTTATAGCTTTTTGATAGTCAAGTTATTAACCTTTGCTGTTCCGCCGATAGTGTAGAAGCTCAAACGAGTATAACAACCATTTGGGAAGACAAGGTTTGAGATTGCCGCAATATCCGTAAAACACTCTACCGAACTGCGGTCCACAATCAATTTAATACTCTGTCTTGCGACATCCGAGAGAGGAGCCTCGGATACTGAGGCAAACTTGGGGTTGAAATCCAGCACTCCGCTGTTTGTACGATCAACTTTCAGAACATTCTCTGCGAAATCGAAGCATACATCCACCCAATCTCCATTATCATTGAAGAGTTTAAGTCCCAAAACCTGAGCTGTAACATTTTCGATGTCACATTCAACCATAAAGGCTCCATCGTCACAGTTGTGACGCCAAGCGTTGTACTTATCCTTTACCTCCACAACATCCTCACTATGGAGTGTTTTGCTCTGCGCCAAAACCTCTTGTGCGGGTTCTGCCACGAGTTTTGGTGCTCCTTTGTGATTTACAAGACGGAGTTGGTGGGGAATGGACATATAACCTCTATATCCCTGTGTTGGGAGGTCATTAGCATACTCCCAGTTGTTTTGCCAACCTACCACAACCTTGCGACCATCCTCAACACCGCTCCACGATACTGTGGCATAATAGTCGCGTCCATAGTTCAGCACATCCGCCTTTGAGGTTTTTGTATTGGGGGTGAAGGTGTGACCATCAAACTCTCCGACAAAATACTGCACCGAGGAGCCTCCTCTTTCGGGGATGGAAAGCGAGCAAAGCAGTACCCACTTTGAGCCATTCTCGTATGGCAACTCAAAGAGGTCGGGACACTCCCACACGCCCGTATGGTAGCCCCAATCTTCGCCACAGCGACTCTCAAAAGTCCACTCTTTTAGGTTTTTTGAGGAGTAAATCTCCATAGCATTGCCAGCCGCAAGCACCATAATCCAGCGCTCTGTTGGAGTGTGCCAAAAGACTTTGGGATCGCGGAAGTCAATTCGATGGCTTGTAAGAACTGGGTTGTTTTCATACTTCGTGAAAGTTGTTCCACCGTCAAGACTATACGCAATACTTTGGCTTTGGCGTGCGCCGGCCGAGGTGTAGATTGCCACCACAGCACCCTCGCCAAATCCTGCCGTATTATCCTTGTCGACCACTGCCGAACCCGAAAAAATTGCACCGAGTTCGTCGGGATAGAGCACGGCGGGAAGATGTTCCCAACTTACAAGGTCGTGGCTTACGGCGTGACCCCAACTCATATTTCCCCAGCGTGCCCCATAGGGGTTGTGTTGGTAGTAGAGGTGCCACTCGCCATTGAGGTAGAACATACCATTGGGGTCGTTGATCCAGCCTCTTGCAGTTGAAAAGTGTACATCCTGACGATACGATTTGTCCAAATCGGGTTGTGTTGTTGTAAGGTTTTGCCAACAAAGATTCTCGTAGGAACAATTTTCAACCCTCAACCTCTCTACACCCTCTAATGTGAAGGGCATATAGTAATCCACCTTGGTTTGTGCCAAACGGATATTAAGAGGAGCAGTGCGGTTGTCGGAACCCACGGCAATCACCTGTGCTTCGTAGTCTCCCTCCTCAATGGGCAACCACAGACACTCCACCGAATCGGTAACCGAGATTACCGATGTGAGATTATTGAGATGTTCGACACTAATCTCCGAGGTACAACCTACTGCCAGGAGCCCGACAGCAAACAGCGTTGTTATGTTAAGTCCAATCTTCATTGTAGTATGATTTGCTTACTCTACTTTTTCCAATACTGCGCAGTCCAAACCGAACATATATCCAAGCGACTTGGGGTTTTTGCCAATAATGCGCACTTCAAGAGAGATTTTATTGTTTTCGGACTTGGTACTACCCAGATTAATCTCACCCGAATTAACTACTGCGGCAAAATAGCTGTCCAATACACCTGCTATTTTACCACCCAGCAGGAATTGCACTTTTCCATAGTCGGCAGCCTTTGTTGCGTGGAGTTTTACATTATACACACCATCCTCCTCAACAGGAAGGTCTATTCTAATCCAATCACCCTTCGAGCCGCCAAAGCAAGTCACCTGCTTGCCGCCACTCCACACGCCATCGGGGAAGCCCAACATTCCCTGACGATCTACTTGTAGTGCCTCCGACTTGGCAACAACTTCGAGAGCCTCAAATTCCACCGAGTTGGAGATAACAAATTTCGAGGGGTCTGCGGGAGGCTCGGGCATTTCGCGTTTGGCTTCTACTACATCGGTGATGCCTTCTGCCACAGAGTCGAGGTCACCATACCAATAGACCGCAGTGGAGTAATCCACAGTGCCGGGGACCCAACTTATCATCTCCAAATCAAAGACAAGACTCTCTTTGAATGGAATTGCGTCAAGAGCTCGTGTGCGCACCCAAGTATTGTAACCCTTCGACGAAGCCAAGTCGGCACGAGGCGCACCTCCAAATGGGGTGTGGAAGGGCACCACAGGAGCCCATGAGGAGTTATAGTAATCTTCTGTACCCGTACCAAAGTGCGATGGGAACTCTTCACCATCGACATAAATCTTCTCATCTCCCTCGCCATACCACGCTTTGGCGTAGTTAAACAGCGTCAGCATATCTCCACGATAGACACCCCTACCTTTGAGTGTCGCAAAACGCCAATCGTAGCACTCTTTGTGGTTGTTGGTTACCGCCAGTCCATACTCACTGCGCCACGAGGAGTGGAAATAGAGCGAACGCTCGTTCCAATTGTAGCGAGTAGTCACAACCTCAACCTCAACTGTCGCATTGTTGTCAGCAATGTTTTCGATGGAGAGAGTCGCAGAGTTGCGATAAGGCATCAACCAACCGGCTCCAACACTCTCCTTACCATCCGAGTTGAGCCAGCGACTCTTTACTTCGGGAGTTCCCATTCCGGCGCCCACAAAGTCCGACAAGGGCACACATACGGTCTGCACGCCATCGAAACTCATACGGACAATCAGACGGCGTGTTGCTTCTCCCCAATTCTCAACATCCTTACACCTTACAACTATCGACCTTACAACCCTCTCACCTTTGGGTAGGTCAAGCGAAAGACTTTCACCACTTGCCAACACACCATCCAGCATTGTGGTACGCCCCTTAACGCAGATGGGAGAGGTTAGAATTTTTGATGTTTCGGCAATTTTATCCGATGCTCGCTTTGCCACCTCTACCGAGAAGCTTTCAATCTGCACATCATCCGAGTAGCGTCGGAAGTTGGCTTGGAAATAGCGAGGTACGCCACTCCAACCTGTGGGTTCTTCGAGCGTTATTTTGCACGAGCGACCGTAGGGGATAGGAAGGAAGAGAGTGCTTCCACCCTTAACACCCACCTCATAACTCGTGTGTGTATTGAGCAAACCCTCGCCCAAGGCAGCCAATCCGAAACGATGGAGATCATAGGCCGGAATTATCCAATCGGGAGCGAGGTGCCCGTCGAAATAAAATCTCACGGTCGAGCGAGGCGAATGTGTAGTTATCCAGATACGGGTAATCACACCGGGATGGTTTTCTTCGAAGATAACTTTTTCAATTCGGCCATCAATGGTATCTGTGCGGATAATGCCAAAACCATCGTTGTTGGCAAACCAATCTTCTTTGGTTTGCGGGTTGTCCGAGCGACGGTCGTGGCTACTTGTCTGCATCTGCCGGTACTCCACCGAGGGGAACTCACAGAGGCTCTCCATCGAAACCATTTCGTCCAATAAATCCTCAATGGTGAGTTGATTGCCGGAATTAGAACAGCCAACCACAAATATCATCAAAGCTATAATTGCAACTATCTTTTTCATCTTGCAAAAACTCAAATTTTATTAATAACCGATTGTGGGCATATCTTCTGCTACCGTCTGTGCGTCACCATACCAAAATACCGTGTTCGCGAGGTCGCACAAACACTCCATACCCTGCATCTCCAAGTCGAAATAGAGCGATTGCGAGAAGGGAATTTTGTCCAAGAAGCGACAACGGTAGTGGGTGTTGTTGCCCTTAAATTTGGGCTCATCAAGTCGAGGCTCGCCACTCTGAGGTGCGTTGAAGCGGAAATAGCCACAGAAGCTAAAATAGTCCTCCACGCCTGTTCCGTAGTGAGAGGGGAATTCCTCTCCATCCACCCAAATTTTCTCATCACCTTCGCCATTCCAATCCGAATTGGGGCTACAAATGGTATAGATGTCGCCAACATATACACCCCTACCTCCCGAGATGCGGGTGAAATTCCACTCATAGCCATTGGCATAGTCATACCAGAACTTCACGGTTACGCCTTTTTCCTCTTTGTGGCGTGCGTGGAAGTAGAGTGAGCGTGCATCCCACGAGTAGTCAGCAAGCGATACGGAGGATGCGACATTAATCTCTTGCGACGAGATGTTGCAATACTCAATTTTTGCTTCGGACTGATAGGGCATCATCCAACGCACAGACATTGAGCCTTTGCCATCGGAAGTGTATCGCATACTCTTTTGGTAATAGCCTCCGATACCCACACCAGCCAGCTCCGAGAGAGGGAGTTCAACGGTTTTATTGGAGTCAAAAGTTGCCTTAACGATGATGCTATCAAGCAATAGGGCTGTATTGTGAGCATCGGATGTGAGCGACACCTTCAACTGCGAGATAGCCCTTGTTCCCGAGGGCAATTCAAAGCCCTTTTGTTCTCCCGAAGAGAGTTTCATTGCGTTTTCATAGGTGCTATTGACGCGGGGAGCCGGATTCAGCAAAGCCTCATTCACACTCTTTATCTTGCTCTTGTTTGCAACGAGCAGATTTTTAGAGAAGGTCTCAACCCTTGCATCCTTACGATAGCGGCGATAGTTTATGTGGTAGTAGCGCGAAGTGGAGTATGGGTCATCGGTAAGTTCCTCAATGGTAATCTTACACGAAGTGGAGTAAGGTATTGGCAGGTAGAGTACGCTACCTCGAATCCAATTATTACCGGGTTGTACCAGACCATCTCCGAGCTTCACCCCCGTATCCCCTGTGAATTGCTGCAAGTCGAAACTCGACACGGTCCACTGTGGCGAGAATGCGCCATCGAAGTAGAAACGAATAACCGTATTGGTACTACCAAACGATGTGAGCCAAATGCGGGTAATAACACCTGGGTTATCCTCCTCGAAAATCACTTTTTCGAGTCGGTTTTCTTTATTTTCAAAGCGCTCATACCCCCAACCATCATCGTTGCGGAACCAGTTTTCGGGGTCGTCGGGCGTTACCGAACGACGGTCGTAACTGCTTGCCTGATGTTGGGTGTACTCCTCCGAGGGAAAGCGTGTCATCTCATCGTCCGACACCATCTCCTCCAAAAGACCTTTGAAAGTTACGAGTGTAGGGCCAACAGGCTCCGGCTTCGGTTCGGGTTTCTCGCCACATTCGCATTCTGTCTTACCACACACCTCACAAACCTCTTTGTCTTGTGGGGTGGGGTCTACATCCGGCTGACAAGAACAGAGTGTCAGCATCCCGATTATTAGGGATGCCAACACCGCTGATATTATGGTTGTTCGTTTCATATTCTGTTTTGTTTTTGCATCAATAAACTTCTACCACCCAAGATTCTGAACCAATCGGTTGGGATTTTTATCAACCTCACCCTGGGCTATGGGGAAGAAATAGTGAGTCGGTGACTCAAATACTCGATCCTCGCATTTAACCCTCTCGTAGAAAGAGTTGTCACTCACCGAAGAACCCTCCATAATGTTGAGGCAGTGGACAGCCCTGCCTTCGGTCTGGGGAGCGATTTTCCAACGACGAACATCGAAGAAACGGTGGTTTTCAAAGGCAAGTTCAATACGCCTTTCGTGGCGAATCTTCTCCCTCATCTGCTCTTGTGTAAGGTTTTCGGGGAGTTCGGGCAGACCAGCCCTTTCGCGGATGGCATTTATAGCCTCATAGCACTCCTCCGTTGGGCCATAATACTCGTTGATAGCCTCTGCAAGGTTGAGGTAGAACTCGCCCACGCGGAAATAGGTCCAAGTGGTTTTGGTTGCCACAAAGGGATTAGAGGTGATGTTGATGTCGTTGTGCTTGCGCATCAAATAACCGGTCTTGCAATAGTCCGAAGAGCCATATTTCTTACCATCCATACCATTGTACCACAATTCAAGTGTATGGTCATGCTTCCAAGTCTGACCTGCAAAGTTGATACTTGCATAGAAACGGGGCTCACGATTGACATACATATTCCTAACACCTGCGGGCCAATAGCCTTGGGCGCTTGCCGAAGAGGTGTTGCCGTTCTCCACATAACCTGCAGCGGGGTTTATGATGGGGGTTAAGCCATCTGCCTCATAACCGAGGATGGGCGACTCGCCATTGGCCATTTGGTAGGCATCGACCAACTCTTGTGTGGGGTTGAAAATCGAAGGACAGCCATAGCTGATTGGGTCGGAACACCACATATGGTGCCAATAGTTGCCCATATTTTTAGCCCAAATAATCTCGTCGTTCCAGTTCTTCACAAAGACCTCTTCGTAGTTCTGCATAGGGTCTTGCGATGCACTGTAATGGAGTTTCAAACCCGCAGCCTCGAAGGCTTTGAGCGCATCCTTTTGTGCAGTAACAGCACGCTCCCACTTCTTTTTGTCGTAGGTTTGCGAAATGAGGTTTTCGCCCGTGTCGGGGTCTTTCAAACCTGCCAACTCGGTATTGCCGTTGAAGAGAGGGCTTGCTGCGTAGAGCAGTACACGCGCACGCAGTGCATAAGCAGCAGCCTTGATTGGACGACCATACTCGGTTGTTGCTCGTTTGGTGGGCAACAATGCATACGCATCTTCGCAATCCTTTACAATAGCCTCAACGCAATAGTCGTAGGGCTTGCGCACGATAGCGCTCCAATCATCATCGGTAGCCACCACATAGTCAATAATGGGGATAGGACCATAGACCCTCAATGAAAGGAAGTGCATAAATGCCCTGAGGAAATATGCCTCACCGGTGAGCTCATTCTTCTCGGCTGTGTCCATATTGGGCACGCCCGAGATGTTTTCAAGGAAGGTGTTGATACTCCTCAACGAACAATAGGTCTCCGCCCACACGGGTACGCGAGTGATATTGGTGGCATTCCAAGAGCCGGCGTTGATAAGGTGAGCATAGGAGGCACCAAAGGCAATCTCCATCTCATCGCAACCGCCTGTAAAAGGCGAACGCCAAGCACCATCATCGGCAAAATTCGCCTCCGAGGGAAGCCACGAGTAGCAGTTCCAAAGCCACTGACGAGTCCATTCGGGATTGGTAAAGACTTCGTCTTTGGTCATATCATCATCGGGAGTCTTTTCGAGGTAGTCCTCAAACGACTCGCAAGATAATGTTCCAAACAGTAGCGCTGCAATAGCGAGCAAACGATATATCTTATTCATAGTCTTTTGTCTGAATTATATGAGGAGGTTAGAAATCAATCTGGCAACCGATGTTGATAGTGCGCTGTTGGGGATAGTTACCCGTACCGCTATCCACTTCGGGATCCACAAATCCGAGGTGGTCAAAACACAGGAGGTTGATACCATTCACAAAAACCCTTGCGCCTTCGATGCCCAGCATTCGTGAAGCACGCTCTGTAAGACGATAGCCAATCTCTGCATTTTTGAGTTTTAGATAACTTGCATCTCTCATATACAGAGTGCTGAGTACATAGTTGTTGGGGCTATTGCCATCAATAACCGCCGGATATTTGGCATTTGTATTGTCTGCACCGGGAATCCAACGATTGGCATAGTATTCACGCGAGATGTTATATCGAGGATACTCCAACGAGTAGGGCCACATATCCTCACTCGTGAGGAACATATTGGTATTTGTCGCACCGGTAAATCCGAGAGAGCAATCCCACTGACCATACGCGAGCGAGAAACCAAAACCAAACATAACCTCGGGCATACGAGCATAGCTGCCCTCTTTAAGATAAATGCGGTCGTAGGCATCAATCACGCCGTCCCTGTTTTGGTCTTTGTACTTAACATCGCCGGGATAGACGTTCTTTGCAAGTTTCTGTGTGGGCGAGTTTTTGATATCATTCTCATCCTCAAAGAATCCAATTGCCTCATAAACGAGTGGCTGACCGATGCTCGTGCCACGAGTGTTCTGATAGCTCCACTTTGCCTGTGGCGAATCGTCCTCAATTATGACATTATGTGCATAGGTGTAGTTTGCATATGCAGAGAAGAACAAACCATTGTCGAAGGTCTTTTTGAACTCCAACATTGCATCCAAACCCTTGTTATTAACCTCGCCAAGGTTGGCGTAAGTAGCAGCCGTAATACCCGTAACGATTGGAATAGTACCACGAGTGAGCAAGATATCCTTACGATCCTCATTGAAAAGGTCAACTTGGATGGTAAGAGCGTCATCAAAGAGCCTCAAATCGAAACCCAAGTCGGTTTTGTAGGCCTTCTCCCAGGTTACATCGGCTGCGAGTTTGCCCTCGAAAATGCCGCCATAGGACTGCTGGGTGGTGCCAAAGAGTGCACCATTGCCGTAGGTTACTGTCGAGATGTAGAGGAACCTGTCGTTACTAATCTTGTCGTTACCAACAATACCATACGAACCGCGCAACTTCAAATAAACAGCATCGCCGAAGAGCCTCTGCCAGATGTCCTCATCCGACACAACCCAACCGAGCGATACCGATGGGAATAGACCATAGCGATTGCCTTTTTTGAAGTTCTCCGAACCATTGTAGCCGAAGTTAAACTCCGCCATATATCGGTGGGCATAGTCATAGGTCATACGACCAGCCAAACCTTGCTGACGATAGGGAAGGTTGAGAATTGAGGAACCGGCGGTGAGGTCTTTGTGGTCACGACGATTGAAGAGCACCATTGCCGAGAGGTTGTGGTCCTCGTTGAATGTTCGTGCCCAATTTAGTCCGAGGTCGAAGTAGTAGGAGCGATTAGAGGAGTTAGAGAAACTATACGCCATACTACCCTGCTCGCGAACAACATTGTAGAGATCTTCGCCATTCTCATCTTTACCCATATAACGCTTCATACCATAGCTGATGTAGCGGTTGCTGTAATTGGCGTACACCATATCGTATGAGAACTTCGATGAGAAAGACAAACCTTCAGTCACCAGATTAGAGAGGTCCCAGCGGATGTTTGCCGTACTCTGAATGGTCGAGATGAACTGTTTTGCATAACCACTCTGTGTTGTAAGAGCCCAAGGGTTTAGCACAATAGCCGAAGCACCACTACCAGGGGTACCGTCGGGGTTGCGCACGGGCGACGAGATTGGTGAGTTCTGACGCATTGCAGCAAAGATGGTGTTCGAAGCAGTGCCGGGATAGGTTTTGTCTTGGAAGATACCACCGAGCGAGAGGTTGAAAACCAAATCTTTGGTGATATTAACATCCGTGTTGGAGCGGAAGTTATAGCGGTCGGAGCGGGTGTTTGTGCGATACTTGTAGGAGGGGTCCTCTTTGAAAAGACCGCTCTGGCTGGTGTATCCCACATTGAGGAAATATCGGATGATTTCGTTACCGCCCGAGATGTTTACATTGTTGATGGTCTGGTTTGCTGTGCGGTTGAGCACCTCATCAATCCAGTTTACATTGGGATAGAGGTAGGGGTCACTACCGTCTTGGAATTTTTGCAACTCTTCGGGCTTCCAGGGAAGAGTTGCACCTTCACCCTTTGCGTGAGTTACAGCCTCACACATAAGCGAAGCAAACTCGTAAGCGTTGATATATTGAGGGAAACGGAGTCCTTCCAGACTTGCCCACTCCGTACGGATAGTCACTTTGGGAGCGCCCATAGAGCCTTTTTTGGTGTTAATAAGGATAACACCATTTGCACCCCTTACGCCATATACGGCCGTTGCAGAGGCATCTTTGAGGATTGTGAAACTCTCAATCTCTTGGGGGTTTATGAGATTGAGGTCGCGTTCAACGCCATCAACCATAATCAGAGGAGCTTTGTCGCCCCATGTTGCCATACCCCTAATGTATATGGTAGCATAGTCATTGCCGGGCTCACCTGTCGATTGGCGGCTGATAATACCGGGCATCGAGCCACCCAGTACATTGGAGAGTGTTACACTGGGACGGCTTTCGAGTTTTTCGGGTGCGAGTTGCGATAGAGCACCTGTTACGGTCTCCTTCTTCTGCACACCGTAGCCTACGACCACCACATCTTCGAGCACCTGACCCGAGGAACGCATAACCACATTATGTGTTTTTTGGGAGGTATACTCCAACTCCACTGTTTGGTAGCCGAGATATTCATAAAGTACAATATCGCCCTTTACTACTCCCGAAAGAGTATAAGAACCATCGACTGATACTATGGTTCCGTTGGCCTTGTCTTTGATGGTAACGCTTGTACCCACCATTGGGTTGCCGTCAATATCGACAACCATACCGCTGAGCGTACCTGCCGATTGTGCCAATACTCCGTTGCTCTGTACGAGTATCAGCACCATTATCATAGCCCTATAAAATGCGTGTAAACTTTTCTTCATAACGCCGTTATTATTGGGTTGTAAATCTTTTATTATGAGAGTTATAGATATATATTATCCTCCCCGCTTTTGCGAAAGCAGGGCAGGGAGGATAATATATGGGTTAGAACTTCTTCTGTGGGGCAAAAGCCCGCGCTAGAAGTGTAAATGATTAGCGTGCTACAACCTCGCAGTTGTTGGTGTTGTTGAGTGCTACGGTATCAATAATCTGGTTTGCACGCTTGTAGAGGGTGGTGCAATTTACATTATTGTCGAGGTTTACAATAATCATATGGTCTGCGCACTGGCTAACGTCAACGGTAGTGAAGTTGCAGGTGAAGCCCCAGAACTCGTTCAGAAGGGGAGTATTGAGGGTAATGTTCTCCAACTTCTGGCTGTCGCGCACTGCGAGGTAAACCAAACCGGGAAGATTCATCGAAACATCTGTAAGGTTGGTGTTGATGAGGCGGATGTCGCGGAGCAAGGGGCAGTTCTCGAAGGTGATTTCATCTACGCTGTTACCCTCCCAGAGGTTGATATCCTCGTAGTTGATGTGGTCGAGAGTGGGGCAGTTTTTGTAGGTTACTTTGCCCACATTGGTACCCCAGCATACGGTTGTGGTAAGCAGAGGCATATCAACAAAGTTCATATCACACTCAACGGGCGAAGAGTTCATATCCATGTAGGTAAGCGAAGAGCTACCTTCGAAGGTGGTCGATTTCATCGAACTGTTCTGGAACTGCCATACAACTTTCAATGCGGGCAGATTCGAGAAGTTGGTTGCCAAGAGTGCGGGGTTCTGCATAACATAAGCCTCCTCCAAAGCCGAGCAACCGCTAACATTGATAGAGGTGAGATTGGTCGCATTGCCGCAGTGGAACCATTTGAGAGCCATAGAGTTCTTCAAATCTACCGAGCTGAGTTTGTTGCCGTGGATATTGAGGTACAGCAATGCGGGGAAGCCATTCTCGGGAATGATGAATTCTTCCAAAGGAGCCTGGTCGAGGTTAATCTCGGTACAATTTACCAAGGCCGAAACATCAATGGTTCTAGTGCCTGTCCAGTATGCGTTGAATACCTGCAACGACTCGCAACCGGTAACACTTACGCTATCCCAACGCGAAGCCTGAGCATAGAGGTGAGTAAGCGATTTACAGCCATCTACATTTACAATACCACCGGTTACACCCTCATTGCGCTCCCAGCACCAGAGAATTCTGAGGTTCTCCAATCCGTGTGCGTCTACATTCTGAACTCTCGACTGCTGAACATAGCACTCAGAGAGAGCGGTACAGCCCTGAATGTTGAGGGTTTCAAGCGACGAGTTGTCTGCCCACAGGCCACTGAGTGCGGTGTGGTTGCTAACATCGATATTCTTCACATTGGTAAACTGCAACGCGAGAATAGCGAGCTGGGGGTTGTTTGCCACATTAATCTCAGATACCTGAGTGTGGTGGATGTTGAGCTCGATGAGCTGGATGTTATCCTCAACATTCACACCGGTAAGTGCGGTTTCGTAAGCGTGGAGATATTTCAGATTCTCCAAGCCTGTGGTGTTGATAGATACAAGGTTGGGGTTGTTGAAGAGCCAAACAATCTCCAAACCGGGGTTCTTCGAGAGGTCTGCCTCGGTGAGGTTATTGAACTGCAAGCGCAACTCTTTCAAAGCGGTGAGTTTTTCAATACCTGCAAGAGTGGTGATGCCACGCTCGGGAGCCTCGATGCTAACAACGGTCTCGGCCTCGCTAATCTGCAACTTGCCATCGTTCGAAAGGTCGAAGTTCTCAATGAGGTATGCCTGCAACGCTGCGTCTTCCACCTCTACGGTAGGCTCTGTCGAAGTCGAGAAGGTAACCTGCTCGCCATAAGCAGTACCATTCTTATTGGTCGCGTATGCGCGAACATAGTAGGTCATATCGGGCTCCAAGCCGTCGATTTCCGATACGAATACGCCGTCGGTGGGCTCGTCAATGGTGTAAAGACCGCTAAGGTCGGGGTTCTCGGTAGTGCCCCAGCATACGCCACAAGCGGTTATCTCCTCGCCACCGTCTGCTACGATGGTACCACCGGTAGTGGCGGTCTCGAAGGTTACATTACTCATAGATGTGGTAGTAACCACGGGAACGGTCGAAAGGGTTGTGAACTGTTTAGCCTCGCCGTACCATACGCCGTTGGTGTTTTGAGCATATGCACGAACATAGTAAATAGTACCTACCTCCAAACCGGTAATGTTAGATGTCCACTCGCCGGCACCTTTGCCATCTTCGGTTTTGTTGTCAGCAATGGTGGGGAGTTCTTTGCCTGCCGCCCAGCAGATACCGCGAACAGTAATTGCTGCGCCGCCATCGTAGGTGATATTACCACCACTTACTGCACTGGTTTCGGTGATTTCAGTAACCTCCGCAGTTGTAATTTGCACATTGGGGTCTACTGGTTCGGGCTCGCAACCAAATGTCAAAGCTGCAATACCCACAACTGTAAGAAAGTAAAAAAGTCTCTTCATTGTGCTAATAATTTTAGTTAATGTATGAAAATGTTTAAGAGAGTTTTCGTTTTAGTATTGCAAAAATCAGCATTTTAGAAGAGAAATAATGAAACAAATATCCCAAAGAATAACACATTTGTACCAAAATACAGTTATGCAGAGTCCCATAATAGATATATAACAGCGTATTGTCATATTCCTACTATCAATTAAGTTTGAATCATTAAAAGCGGGGAGTGGGCAGGTTCCGTTGGACTCATCAAATTCTCGGAAGTCACCCAATATGCCGCGAGAATCAGCCAAAGTTTCGGGTTTTGGGAACTTTTCAACTCCATAAAATCGGGTGGAATTTGACGCAATCACCGTACCCCGGAAAATCCAATCCCGGACGAGGAAGAGAGTCTATGTATTTGTTCGTGAGTGTTGGGTGAGCGCAAAAGAGCGCAAATCGTACAATGCTTTGAGTCGCTGCAACGAACAATGCTCGTTGCCTCTGCCAACGGGATCACGAAAAAAGGAGTCGATTTTTTCGACTCCTTTTTTGTGATTCGTATTCGACCACCTCTCCAACCTCCCCTTTCGTAGGGGAGGATTATTGCTTCACTCCAACCCGAGCTTTATTATTCGTTCAACTTCTCAATCCTTGTGCGTATGTCATCAAGTATTTCTCCATTATATGAGAAAAATTTTGCACCTTGATACGCTCCCGATGCATTGCGCTTGTCCTCTGGCATAAATGTGCCGACAAAGGGCGAAAGTTTGTATATACGACCCTGATACTCAACGTGGTCTTCATCTGCAACACGCACCTCAATTCCCGTAGGAACAAATATCAAAGGAGAACCAATGGGTATATTTACCATACTGAATTTGAATCGAGGTCTTTGCTTTCTGGACTCTGCTACAGATGAGGCAGAAGATTTGTTTGATTCACCCCTGCGCTCGCTCAAATAGACCTCATCAATCTCTGCATCATCGAGCGTAGTTGAGATATCCTTCAATATGTCAAGTGCTTTCGCTGGCGACACATTAAAGAATTCTCTATTCTGGCGAATACGCAAGTCTGTCAGACGGTCAATGGTCTTATGAATAAGCTTCTCAACTTGCTCATACTTAACCGTTTTAAGAGTCGCATAAATCTCAAACGGCAAAGGCACAGCCGTGTTATCCAACTCCTTTGAGCGGATATCTACGGGGCGAGAACTCTTACCAATTTTCACCCAATCCTCCTTGAAACTAGGATTGGTGAGAATATAAACATAGCCGGCTTCTTTCATTTGGGAAGTTGTTTTTGGATTTGATTTCCACAAAGTTACTCATAAAACTAAAACATCCAACCCACAGAGCCACACCACACAAAAAAAGAAGGGATGCCTCACGGCAACCCTCCTCCAATCAAACTTCTCTAACACCTAATTCACTGCTTCGGCAAAGAGGTCGATGAGCAATGAGTCCAAAAAGAGCAACTCGTGCTCCTCGCATATAACGTGACTCATCAGCAATTCGTAATCTTCGCCCTCTGAGCAGTTTAGCTTATTCTTATAGTCAATCTCTCCCATAGGCAATTGCGTTTGAATGTTAACCTTTTGCTACATAAACGCAACCACTCGGGTCTTTATTGTATGAAAATTCTATTCGAGAATAATATTTTTTTCTTTTATCATCTTACGCAGGTTTATCAGCGCATAGCGCATACGACCGAGTGCCGTATTGATGCTCACCTCGGTGTGCTCGGCAATCTCCTTGAACGACATTCCGCCATAGTAGCGCAGACGCACCACCTCCTGCTGCTCCTCGGGAAGCTCGGCCACAAGGCGACGCAAGTCGGCCTCTATCTGTTCGCCCACAAGTTGGTCCTCAATGGAGCCCTCGGCGAGTCGCTGCGAGGCAAAAACATCATAGCCGGCCGTAGCCTCATTGACGGTTTTGTTGTGTTTTTCGGAGCGGAAGTGGTCGATGACCTGATTGTGGGCTATACGCATAACCCACGAAACAAACTTGCCGTTATCCTTGTAGCGCCCCTCGTCGAGCACGCGCGACACTTTAATAAGGGTCTCCTGATAGATGTCGTCGGCGAGTTCAGGATCTTTGACCATCATACGGATGTAGTCATAGATGCGTCTGCCGTGTCGGTCGACAAGATATGTAAAAGCCTCGGTATTGCCCAATAGGTAAGCCTGAAGCAACTCACTGTCGCTCAGACCATTTGAGAAATCAAACATACTCTTTTCTTACTAAATGGTTAAAGAGTAGATGTTTACGATAGGCAAAAGAGTTAAAAGTTAAACATAGGTTTCACAAAGAAACTGCGTGCAAGATAGAGCATTTTCCCCTAATTTCCAAATCAAACACGAGTTTTTTCCGATTTGCTCCTATCTCGACACGCAGTCTGCTACAATCAAGACAAACTTTGTGCCAAAGCGAACATTCTGGCCCACATATCCTCATAGAGCCCCACGCTCCGACCACATCAGAATTGCTCACAACCGCTTTCGGGGCTAAAAATTTCGTTTCTCCAATTCTTTTTTGTATCTTTGTATGTTGCAAATTATGCAGACCAAAATAAAACACAATCATAAACACTCAAAAACAAGGTAACACTATGTGTAGAGTACTCATCATCGGTGCCGGCGGCGTAGGTACTGTCGTGGCACACAAAGTCGCAGCCAATCCCGTTTTCACAGACGTGATGCTCGCAAGCCGAACCAAAAGCAAATGCGACCAAATCGCAGCAGCCATCGGTGGCGACCGCATCAAAACCGAACAAGTAGATGCCGACAACGTGGCTGACATCTGCCGCGTAATGAGGGCTTTCAAACCCGATATTGTCATCAACGTGGCACTCCCCTATCAGGACCTCACCATTATGGATGCCTGTCTTGAGTGCGGCGTAAACTACCTCGACACCGCCAACTACGAGCCCCTCGACGAGGCTCATTTCGAGTATTCGTGGCAGTGGGCCTATCGTGAGCGCTTCGAGAAGGCGGGCTTGACTGCCATCCTCGGTTGCGGTTTCGACCCCGGTGTGTCGGCCATCTTCACCGCCTACGCAGCCAAACACCACTTCGACGAGATTCACTACCTCGACATCGTAGACTGCAACGCAGGTAACCACGGCAAGGCTTTCGCCACCAACTTCAACCCCGAAATCAACATCCGCGAAATCACCCAGAACGGTCGCTACTGGGAGAATGGCGAGTGGGTAACCACCGGCTCGCTCGAGATTCACAAGACTCTCAACTACCCCAACATCGGCCCTCGCGAGAGCTACCTCCTCTACCACGAAGAGCTTGAGAGCCTCGTAATCAACTACCCCACCATCAAACGTGCCAGGTTCTGGATGACCTTTGGTCAGGAGTACCTCACCCACCTGCGCGTGATTCAGGATATCGGTATGGCCCGCATCGACCCAATTATGTACAACGGTATGGAGATTGTCCCCATCCAATTCCTCAAGGCCGTTCTGCCCGATCCCAAAACCCTCGGCGAGAACTACCACGGTGAGACCTCCATCGGTTGCCGTATCCGCGGTATCAAAGATGGCAAAGAGAAGACCTATTATATATATAACAACTGCGACCACGCCGCCGCCTACAAGGAGACCGGCACACAGGCCGTAAGCTACACCACCGGTGTTCCCGCAGCTCTCGGCGCTGCAATGTTCGCCAAGGGACTCTGGGTTAAGCCCGGTGTTCACAATGTGGAGGAGTTCGATCCCGATCCATTCTTGAGCGAGCTCGGTCCTCAGGGTCTGCCTTGGGTCGAGTTGCACGACGTGGATTTGGAACTCTGATAATCAACCATTATTTAAGCAGATGCGGGTAAGCCGACTTACTCGCATCTGTTGATTTTGAAAATCGGTTTAGACACTTTGAACTACTACAACACCGTTCCGTCGCCCTGCTACGTTCTGGAGGAGACGGAGTTACTGAAAAATATGGCCATCATCGACCGCGTCAGACGTGAGGCCGGTGTGGAGATTATCGTGGCCCTGAAGGCCTCGGCTATGTGGAGCATCTTCCCCATCCTGAGCGAGCACTCCGACGGAGCCACCGCCAGCTCTCTGAACGAGGCACGATTGGTCTACGAGGAGTTCGGCTCCAAGGCCCACACCTATGCACCCGTCTACACCGAGTCGGAGTGGGAGGAGCTCGCAAGCTATAGCAGCCACATCACCTTCAACTCGCTCGGACAGTGGGAACGCTTCGGTGAGCGCGCAAGGGCGGCAGGCATCTCCTGCGGTCTGCGCATCAACCACGAGTACTCCACCGTAGAGACCGACCTCTACAACCCCGCCTCTCCCACCAGCCGCCTCGGCATCAGGGCCGAGAATCTCACCGAGCTACCCGATGGCATCGAAGGACTCCACTTCCACTCACTCTGTGAGTCGGATTCGGAGGATCTGGTCGCCACGCTGGAGGCAGTAGAGGCCAAGTTCGGCCACCTGATAGATGGACTCAAGTGGTTCAATATGGGTGGCGGCCACCTGATGACTCGCAAGGGATATAATGTTGAGCTGCTGATAGATACACTACGTGCATTCCGCGAGCGCCACCCGGGTGTGAGGGTGATACTCGAACCGGGCAGTGCATTCACTTGGCGCACCGGCACACTGGTGGCCACGGTGGAGGATATTGTCGAGGGCGGAGGCGAACGCACCGCCACACTCAACGTGTCGTTTGCCTGCCATATGCCCGACTGCCTTGAGATGCCCTATAAGCCTGCCATTGTGGGAGCCCACGACCCCGAGGAGGGAGAACGCAAATGGCGCATCGGTGGCAACAGCTGCCTTGCAGGTGATTGGATAGGCCATTGGGCATTCGATAGGGAGCCTCAGGTGGGCGATAGGATAGTCTTTGAGGATATGATTCACTATACGATGGTCAAGACGACGATGTTCAACGGCGTGTCACACCCCTCGATAGCCATTGCTCGCACGGATGGCAGCGTGGAGATTGTGCGCAGATTCGGCTTCGACGACTATAAGTACCGAATGGGATAGCCGCACCACTCCCCCCCCCTGACGGACAATGACTTAACCGCGCGAACATCAGAAATTTAGATTTACCTGTAACAAACCAAAGCGGTCGTGGAAATTCCACGACCGCTTTTATATTGGCACCGTGCGCAAAGATTACAGTTCGGAGAGGAGGAGCACCAAGTGGCGCCAGAATTTATCCACCGTCGCAATCTCAAGGCGTTCGTCGGGCGAGTGGACTCCCCTCAAGGTGGGGCCAAACGAAATCATCTCCAAGTGGGGGTATTTCTCCAAGAACAGACCACACTCAAGTCCCGCGTGGATAGCCCTCACGACAGGCTCCTTTGCAAAGAGGCGGCGGTAGGTATCGGCAGCCACGTCGAGTAGGTGGCTCTGGGGGTTGGGAGCCCAACCGGGGTAGCCATCGGAGTGGACAACCTTGGCACCAGCAAGGCAGAAAGTACCCTCCACCGTGCGAGCTGCATAGCGTTTGGCACTCTCGACCGAGGAACGCTGCGAGGTTACAACCTGTATCTTATTCTTGGGCAGGAACTTAACCGAAGCCAAGTTGGTAGATGTCTCCACCAAACCCTTCATTGCGAAGCTCATAGCCAGCACACCATTGGCCACACTCACGATGGAGGTGATAAGGCGATATTGAGTGTCGGCATCAATCACACGAGCGGGTCGTTCGCACTCCTCGGCACGCATCCAGAAGCCCTCGTCGGTGTACTGCAATTCGGCTGCAACATCGGCTGCAAAGGCCTTGACCAACCTCAAGAATGCGGCCCTCTTCTTCTCGGGTACGCCCACGATGGCATAGGCCTCACGGGGGATGGCATTGCGCAGGTTACCGCCATTGAAGTCACTCAACCTCAGGCCGTAACGCTCGGCACCCATCTGCAACAGACGAGCCATAATCTTATTGGAGTTGCCGAGTCCGTCGGGGATGTTGTCACCCGAGTGGCCACCCTTGAGTCCACCGATATTGATGCGCAACCACGCGTAGTCGCGAGGTGAGCGTTCGCTCTTATAGGTGAACGTGGCGAGGGTGTCGATACCACCCGCACAGCCGATGAAGAGTTCGCCCTCATCCTCGGAGTCGAGGTTGAGCAGATACTTACCTGTGAGCATATCGGGAGCGAGGTTGAATGCACCCGTGAGTCCCGTCTCCTCATCTACGGTGAAGAGGGCCTCGATGGCGGGGTGGCGGAGCGAATCATCCACCAAGACAGCCAATGCTGCGGCCATACCGATGCCGCAGTCGGCACCGAGAGTAGTACCGCGAGCCTTCACCCACTCGCCGTCGATGTAGGCCTCGATGGGGTCGTTCATAAAGTCGTGCACGGTCTCGGCGTTTTTCTCGCAGACCATATCGCTGTGGCTCTGAAGCACCACTGCGGGGTGGTCCTCGTAGCCTGCGGTTGCGGGCTTGTAAATCACCACATTACCCGCCTCGTCGACCTTGTGTGCGAGGTTGTGTCGGGTGGCGAAATCGACTAAGTAGGCGATGATTTTCTCTTCGTGTTTCGAGGGGCGTGGCACACGTGTAATCTCCTCGAAGATTCCCCATAGGAGGGAGGGTTGGAGTTGCGAAAGGTTGCTCATTTGGTCTATGAATTATGTTATTGGTTTGTTGTTTCGGCCGGCTTACCCCACCCTCTCGTCGGGAAAGAGTTGGTAGCCCCTGGGCTGTGGCAAGAAAAATGGTAAAAAAACTTCTCGCCGACCTCAAAGGTAGTAAATAATTTTGTATTTTTGTGGCACAAAGAGAGAGAAAGAGAGATGCGCATCGGATTTGGATACGACGTACACGCTTTGGCCGAGGGTTTACCCTTGGTGCTCGGGGGAGTCAGACTCGACTCACCCATTGGTTGTGTAGCCCACTCCGACGGCGACGTAGCCATCCACGCACTCTGCGATGCGCTCCTCGGCGCCATAGCCGCAGGCGACATCGGGGCACATTTCCCCGACACCGACCCTGCCTACAAGGGCATCGACTCCACACTCCTGCTGCGTCGCACAGTGGAACTCTTGCACGAGAGAGGCTACAAGGTTGGTAATGTGGACATTACCATAGCCCTCGAGAGGCCCAAACTACGCCCCCACATAGACTCAATGAGAGCCCGATTGGCCGAGTGTATGGCCACCGAGGTGGACAACGTTTCGGTCAAGGCGACCACCACCGAGAAGCTCGGTTTCACGGGTCGAAGCGAGGGTGTTGCCGCCTATGCCGTAGCCCTCATCGAGAGCATCTAACCTCTCGCACTCCTCCCCACCCTCCGCAACCACTCTTCTGCGGCTCCATTCGGGGCCTCGTTTTCTGCACTTTGGAGGAAATAATCCCTATTGTTGATAACTTCCGAGCGAAAAAGTTGGAAACTTCGCTGCAAAAGCCGTACCTTTACAAAGTATTTGTATACTTTGTAATACCCGCCCTATGATAGATACCTACCACGTACCCGCACTTGCAGACGAAACCATCGAAGGCCTCGCCATAAACCCCGACGGCATCTATGCCGACCTGACCTTTGGTGGCGGCGGACACTCGCGCCTTATTCTCGAGCAACTATCCCCCGATGGAATCCTCTTCTCCTTTGACCAGGATGCCGACGCAAAGGCCAATCTCACAGGCGACCCGAGGCAGATCTTCGTGGAGAGCAACTTCCGTTTCGTACGCTCGCAGCTCCGACTGCGCGGTGTGGGCGACGGAGAGGTGGATGGCATTTTGGCCGACCTCGGAGTCTCGTCGCACCACTTCGACACCGCCGAGCGAGGCTTCTCATTCAAGGCCGACGCTCCGCTCGATATGAGGATGAATCAGAGGGCTCCCTTCTCGGCCCGCGAGTTGGTCAACACCTACTCGGCCGAGGATTTGGCCCGCGTGCTGAAGGAGTACGGCGAGCTCGACACCACCTACAAGATTGCCGCCTGCATTGTGCGCTACCGCGAGCAGCAGGAGATCGTGACCACGGGGCAACTCCTCGAGGCTGTGGCACCCTGCACCCCCAAGAAGGATGGAGCCAAGTTTCTCACCAAGCTTTTCCAGGCCCTGCGCATAGAGGTCAATGGCGAGATGGAGGCACTCAAGATGGCCCTCGAGCAGAGCCTCAAGCTGCTCAAGCCCGGTGGCCGACTCTGCATCATCTCCTACCACTCGTTGGAGGACCGCTTGGTGAAGAACTTCATCAAGACAGGCAATTTCGAGGGCAAGGTGGAGAAGGATTTCTACGGCAACATCAACTCCCCGATGGTGGCCATCTCCAAGAAGGCGATAGTCCCCACGGCCGAGGAGGTGGAGCGCAACCCCCGTTCGCGCAGTGCCAAACTGCGCATTGCAGAAGTCAAGGGAGAAAAGTCTGCAGAGTGACAGAGCACCGAACTTACGCCCGCCATCATCACCCTACACTCACAGCCGAGAGTAGCGGACAAGAGATTAACCCAACCCCCTTCGAGGGGAAAAGCGATAGAAAAAAGAGAGCAGATGAAACTGTTTCGCAAAAAGTCCAAGACCGTAGTGAGCCAAAATGGTCGCCAGCGCACCGCACCCGACGTGAAACCGACAGGCGCAGTGCGGCCCGCACGCACCTCCAACCCCTCGCACGGCATCTTCTCGGGCGATGTACTCTACAGAGAGAGTGTACGTCGCCACTACCCATTTGCACTCTACTGCTGTCTGCTGATAATCCTCTATATGGGCTACGTCTTCACCTGTCAGCGCGCCCAACGTGAAGAGATTTCGAGCCGCATAGAGTTGCAGAAGGTGCGTTCGCGCGCTCTGCTCATCTCCTCCGAGAAGCTCGAAGCCGTAAGACACAACAACCTCGTCGAAGAGATAAAGCGCCGAGGACTCCCACTGAAACAGTGGAACACACCACCGCAAATAATCCGCAAAGATGACAACCAACAAGAGAAATAGCAACAAGGCCATAGACCCCAATCCGGAGCGCATCAGGCGCGAAATCGGTGGCAAAGTGAAGAGTCTCTATCTGCTCTTCGCCTTGTTGTCGCTCCTGATTGTCGTGCAGATACTCCTCACCCAATGGGGCCCCAACGGCACCCCCCTGCGCAACCTCTCCGAGAGCAAGTGCTACACCACCGACATCATCGAAGGAAGCAAAGGCAACATCTACGACATCTCGGGCAAGACCCTCTCTACGGATACGCGCGGCTACCGTCTGCGACTCGACCTCCACGCCGAGTCACTCACCGACTCCATCTTCCAGGCCAACCTCCCCGCACTCGGCGACTCTCTGGCTGCAATGTTTGGTGGCAGTGCCGAACGACACCGCAAGTTCCTCATCAACACCCGCGACACCTGCCTGCGCAAGCTCGCCAAGCCCTACTACAGCCGCCCCTTCATCACCTCGAGGCGACTCAACCAGAGGGAGTATGAACGTCTGCGCACCTTCCCGCTGATGCACCCTCGCTACGGTCTGATTGTGGAGCAGACCACCCTGCGCCACAAGGTCCACGGCTCGTTGGCATCCTACACCATCACCCGAGGTGTGGAGGCTGCGTGGGAGAAAGACATAGCCTCGACCAACGGCTCCAACCGCTTCGTGTGGCTCGATGCCCGCCATCGCCATTCGGTGCCCATAGTAGATGAGGCTAACAGCCCCGCCACCAACGGTGCCAACATCTACACCACCATCGACATCGACCTGCAGGATATCGTGGAGAGCGCACTGCGCCGTTCGCTGCTCCAAAACGATGCCACCGACGGCACAGCCATAGTGATCGAAACCGCCACCGGCGAGATACGAGCTATGGCCAACCTCACCCACCACCAAAGTGGCAAGGCCGTCGACGACAACAACTACGCCACAATGTGGCAAGGCTCCCCCGGCTCGACCTTCAAGGCCATATCGCTGATGGCACTCATCGACGAGGCCGGTCTCTCGATAGACAAGCGCATCAACTGCGGCACCGAGGAGTCGGTCTACTTCGGCAGTCTGAGAGTTACGGACACCCACGTCGTGGGCGAAAACAAAAGCGGTCGCACAACCCTCAAGGGCATCTTTGCCGAGTCGTCGAACATAGGCTTTGCCAAGACCATCACAGAGGTCTATGGCGAGGAGCCCGAGAGGTGGGTGAACTACGTCAACTCGATAGGTCTCGACAAGGTGTCGGACATACAGCGCATAGACGGCTACGACTTCAAGGGGATCAAGTCGCCCAAGACCAAGGGTAAGAGAGGAGGCTGGTCGGCCACCACTCTGCCGCAGACCGCCTATGGCTATGAGATAGATATGACCCCGTTGCAGACTCTTATGTTCTACAATGCTGTGGCCAACGACGGCAAACTCATCACCCCCATCCTCGTCAGGAGCATCGAACGCGACGGTGAGGTTGTTGAGGAGTACTCGACGGAGGTTGTCAACCCCGCCATCTGCTCCCCCACGTCGCTGGCGGCACTGAGAGAGTGTATGGAGGCTGTGGTGACCGAGGAGCGCGGCACGGCCCACCAGCAACTCGGCTCGCTCCCCTTCCTCGTGGGAGGCAAGACGGGTACGGCACAGGTGATGTTGCCACGCAAACTATGGGGCAAGACCGCCTACGTCACCCCCGATGGCTACAACGAATACTTGGCCACCTTCGTGGGCTACTTCCCCGCAGAGGCCCCCAAGTACACCTGCTTGGTGGCCATCAAGACCTTCCGCAAGCGCAGCGATTGGCAGAAGAGATACACGGGTGCGGGACTCTCGGTGCCCGTATTCAAGGAGATAGCCGAGTATATCTACGCCCACGACGAGAGGTGGTATCGTGAGGCAGCCACCAATGTCGCCCCTATGCCCGCCCTGAAGCCCGAGAGCGCGGTTGTGCCCACGATTGAGACCGAGGGTGAGGAGGCGCTGCCCGATGTGAGGGGTATGGGCCTTGCCGACGGACTCTACGAGTTGGAGCGCCGCGGCTATGAGGTGCGCATCGAGGGATACGGCACCATTGTGGAGCAGCGCGTGGAGGAGCAGACAACTCCCAAGCGTGTGACGCTGGTGCTGAAATAGGCTTACAACAGAGAGAGAGCGAACGAAAAAAAAGAAAAGAAGATAATATATGAGAGCAGGAGTAGCGACAATGATGGTGCGAGTGGTCTTGGGCGTGTGGATGGCGCTCTGGGCCGCTATGCCCGCCGCAGCCCAAGGGGGCAAGATGACACTCGAGGGCGAGTTGACCGAGGTGGTGACCGACCAAGATGGCCGCTCGTTCTACCGCGAGCTGGACCAGAACGACAACCTATGTGCCCTCATCAAGGTGACCGTTGTGGGCGAGCTGCCCAATGAACTAATTATGGAGGTGGGAAGTCTCGGTGTACACAAACGCATCTACGACCCCAACGGCACAGGCGAACTGTGGTTCTACGTTCCCTACCAGACCAAGAACATCTGGCTCAAGTGTGCCACCCTCGACCCCATAGGCCCGCTGCCCGTAAGGCTCTCGGAGGGCGCGGTCTACCGCCTCAAGGTGCGCAGCAACGCCACGAGCAAGGTGGTGACCAATGTGGAACTCTCGGCCAACTACCTGAAGGTGGTGCTCAATGCCGAGGGTGCGACCATCTCGCTCGGCAAGAGCAAGGAGTGCGAGATGTTGAGCCGCATTGTGAATGGCAACATCTTCTCCGTAAGGCTCAACTACGGCACCTACCACTACCGCATCGAGCACCCCGACTATATGACCGCAACGGGCACCGTGGAGGTGAGTGGCACGATGGGCGACCTGAATGTGGAGCTGCGTCCCGCTTGGGGTACGCTCGAGATAGAGTCCTCACCCGAGGGTGCTACGGTCTATGTTTCGGGCCGACGAGTGGGTACAACTCCCTGCACCGTAGAGCGCGTGAAAGCAGGCGAGGTGGAGGTGCGACTCCAACACGACTACTGCTACCCCCTGACCGACAAGGTGGAGGTGGCAAGCGGGGGTAAGACCACCCGCCGCAACTACCAACTGCGACTGCAGGTGGGCAAAGTTACGGTGAAGTGCCCCGATAGGGAGGCGGAGATATGGATAGACAACAAACTCTACGGCAAGGGTAGCTGGACGGGTTATATCAGTTCGCTCTCGAGTCACATTGTGGAGGCGCGTAGAGATGGCTATGCGAGCCAGAGTGCGGAGTTCAGCGTGGAGGATGAGTCCACGGCCACGGTGGAGATAGCCGCTCCTGTGGCCTACTACGGCACACTCGACCTTGCGGTAGAGCCTATGATGGCGCAGGTGGAGGTCGATGGCAATGCTGTGGGCACCGCCCCTGTGATGTTGCAACTTACGGCCACCACCCACAAGGTGCGCCTCACCGCCGAGGGCTACCACCCCGACGAGTTTGAGGTCACCATCGGCCACAACAGCACCACCACCCTCTCGCGAACACTCACATCCATAGAGTACTCTCCCGAAGACCTCTACCGCAAGGCACGTAGCATACATTATAACAATAAAGAGGAGAAATTCAAGTGGTATCTCAAGGCGGCCAAACTCGGCCACGCAGAGGCACAAGCAGAATTAGGTATTTGTTACCGTATTGGTTCGGGCGTGGAAAAAAATGAAAATGAGGCTGCAAAGTGGTATCTCAAGGCTGCCGAGCAGGGTAACCCTAAAGCTCAAGTAAATTTAGCACACTTCTACCAATATGGGATAGGTGGTTTGGAAGAGAGCGAAAGCAAATCTGCTGAATGGGTCCGTAAAGCAGCAGAACAAGGTTATCCAGAAGGGCAGTGGAAACTTGGGAACCACTACCGCATAGGAACTGGGGTGGAGAAAAACTTCGAGATGGCAGTATATTGGTATCGCAAAGGAGCCGAGCACGGTGATGAACTTTGTCGACAATATCTTGCTGAATGCTATCAAAAGGGCGAAGGGGTGCAGAAAAATATAAATGAAGCCCTGAAATGGTACAAAGCAATTCTTTACGACAAAGGCTACATCTCTTCATATACCGCCAAACAGTTACTCTCTCAACACTATAGTGGTGCCGCACAACGAGGCGATGCCGAAGCCCAATTTATTATGGGCTGTATACAAAGTCAAAACGATACAGAGAATAGAATCAGATGGTTTCTTCCTGCCGCCAAACAAGGGCATATTGAGGCTCAGTATAGGCTGGGACAAGCATATGTTAAGGACAGAGATTATGAAGAAGCAAAAAAATGGTTGCTATGGGCAGCCGAAAAAGGACATACAAATGCTCAGTATGAACTTGGGCGACACGACGTTTCGCTCGATTTAACTGCCGAACAAGGCGCCGAATGGATATACAAAGCTGCCATAAAAGGACACGTAGAGGCGCAGCTTTCGTTAGGACATATATACTTCTTTGGCTCTGGAGTAACAAAAGATGTTAATGAGGCCGTAAAGTGGTATCGCAAGGCTGCTGAGCAAGGGGATGAATTAGCCAAAGACGAACTTTGGGAACTCGGTGAGAGTTGGTAGGTCATTGCTGAGAGCTGCCGAGAAAAATATGGAATAAGGACAAACTGATAAGAGATAAAAAAAGAACTATGAGAATAGACAAACTGCTCGAGAGAGTAGAGATAGTTGAGGCGGTGGGAAACATCGCCACAGCCGAAGTCACAGAGGTGACTATGGATTCACGTAAGGTCACAGAGGGAACTCTCTTCGTGGCGGTGGAAGGTACGGCCGTAGATGGTCACCGTTTCATCGCCCCCGCAGTCGGCGCAGGAGCCACAGCCGTGGTCTGCACCCGTATGCCCGAAGAGGTAGCCCCCAATGTGGTCTACATCAGAGTGGCCGACTCCGCAGCAGCACTCGGCATAATTGCAGCCAACTTCTACGGCCGCCCCTCCGAGAAACTCGCACTCGTAGGGGTGACAGGCACCAACGGCAAGACCACCACAGCCACCCTCCTCTACAATCTCACACAAAAGCTCGGCTACAAAGCAGGACTCATCTCTACCGTTATATATAAAATAGGTAACCGCGAGGAGCCCTCCACCCACACAACCCCCGATGCACTCACCCTCAACCGTCTGCTCGCAGAGATGGTCGAGGCAGGGTGCGACTACTGTTTTATGGAGGTGTCGTCGCACAGTCTGGTGCAGCATCGCACCGAAGGACTCCGATTCAGAGGTGCTCTCTTCAGCAACCTCACACACGACCATCTCGACTATCACAAGACCTTCGCCGAGTATATCCGTGCCAAAAAGCTCCTCTTCGACTCCCTCCCCAAGGGTAGTTGGGCTCTCGTCAATGCCGACGACCGCAACGGAGCCGTAATGGTCCAAAACACCAAGGCCGACCGTCACACCTACTCGCTCCGAGGGGTGGGCGAGATAAACACCAAGATAGTAGAAACCACCCTCGAGGGTATGCTCCTCGAGATTGACGGCAGGCAGATGTGGTCACCTCTGCTCGGCCGTTTCAACGGCTACAACCTCACAGCCGTCTATGGCGCAGCCATCCTGCTCGGGTTCAAACCCGAAGAGGTGCTCGTGGCACTCAGTTCGCTCGGCAGCGTCTGCGGCAGGTTCCAGACCTTCCGTTCGAAGAGAGGTGTGGTGGCCATCGTGGACTATGCACACACACCCGATGCGCTCGAAAACGTCATCGACACCATCCTCGGTGTGGGTACCGCACGCAGGCTCATAACCATCTGTGGCTGTGGCGGCGACCGCGACAAGACCAAGCGCCCCGAGATGGCAGTCATAGCTGTGGAGAAGTCCCACACCGCCATCTTCACCTCCGACAACCCGCGCACCGAGTCTCCCGAGGCAATCTTGGCCGATATGGAGCAGGGAGTTGTGGGTCGCACCAACTACCTCACCATCACCGACCGAGCACAAGCCATCCGCACAGCTCTCCGTATGGCCGAGCCGGGCGACGTGGTGCTCATTGCTGGCAAGGGACACGAGGACTACCAAATCATAGGCACCGAGAAGCGACACTTCTCCGACCAGGAGCAGGTGCTCTCCTACTTCGAGAGTGAGCAGGTGTAGATGCACAGCCCAAAGTGAGAACCAAGTCCACTCGCATTGAAAATAGAAACCAACAATAGTTAATAAAAATATTTACCATCTAATTGCAATTTATTAAAATTAATTAAAAATGCTCTATTCGCTGGTCAAATATCTCGAACAACATTTCGACATCCCCGGACTCGGAATGTTCCAATATCTCTCCTTCCGTTCGGTGGGAGCAATCATCATCGCGCTACTCATCGGCTCCATCTTCGGCGCAAGGCTCATCAGGGCCCTCAGGCGCAAGCAGATAGGTGAGGATATCCGCGACCTCGGACTCGAGGGGCAGATGGAGAAAAAAGGTACGCCCACGATGGGTGGCATTATCATCATCATCTCGGTGTTGATACCCATCCTGCTGCTCGGCGACCTCTCGAACATCTACGTCTGGCTGATGATAATCTCCACCATCTGGCTCGGAGCACTCGGCTTCGCCGACGACTACATCAAGGTCTTTCGCAAAAACAAAAACGGACTCAAAGGTAAGTTCAAAATCGTAGGTCAGGTGGGCCTCGGTGTCATCGTGGGCACCGTGATGTGCTTCTCGGAGCAGGTGGTGGTCGTAGACAAAAATACCACCGCCAAGACAACCGAAGTGGTTGAGAATGTGGCCCCCGACGGCACCGTAACCAAGACCGTAGAGGAGTACTACGTGGGCGAAAAGAGCACCAAGACGACCATCCCCTTCGTCAAAAACAACGAGCTCGACTACCATTGGTTCATCCCGAGCGACACCCCTCTGGGCGACAAGCTCACCTGGGTGCTCTACATACTTGTGGCCATCTTCATCATCACGGCCGTATCGAACGGCTCCAACCTCACCGACGGACTCGACGGTCTGAATACGGGTGTGAGTGCCATCGTGGCGGTGGTGCTCTCCATCCTCGCCTACCTCTCGGGTCACGTCATCTATGCCGACTACCTCAACATTATGTACATCCCCGGTAGTGGCGAGCTGGCCGTCTTTGGAGCCGCTTTCGTGGGTGCGCTCATCGGTTTCTTGTGGTATAACTGCTACCCCGCACAGGTATTTATGGGTGACACAGGCAGTCTGGCCATCGGCGGCATCATAGCCGTATTTGCGCTGGCCATCCGCAAGGAGCTGCTCCTCCCCATCCTCTGCGGAGTCTACCTCGTGGAGGTGGTCTCGGTGATGATGCAGACCTTCTACTTCAAGTACACCCGCAAGAAATATGGCGAGGGACGCAGGCTGCTGCGTATGGCCCCGCTACACCACCACTATCAGAAGAGCAACACACCCGAAAACCGCATCGTCGTGAGGTTCTGGATCATCCAGATACTCCTCGCCGCCTTTGCACTCGTAACGCTCAAAATCAGGTAGTTGCACATCCCGACAACAAACCCCTATAAAACCCAAGAGAAGAAGAACACTAAAAATATGAATAGAGAGAACATCAAAAAAGTAGTCATCCTCGGCGGAGGCGAAAGCGGCTACGGCTCGGCAGTACTTGCCAAGACCAAAGGCTACGACACATTCCTGAGTGATGCGGGCACCATAGGCGACCGCTACCGCACCCTGCTCGACCAAGAGGGCATCGACTACGAACAGGGAGGTCACACCGAAGAGCGCATCCTCTCGGCCGACCTCGTAGTGAAGAGCCCCGGCATCCCCGAGAAGGCACCCATCGTGCAGAAGCTGCGCGAGGCGGGGGTGGAGATTGTGAGCGAGATAGAGTTTGCTCACCCCTTCAGCAAGGGCCGCACCATCTGCATCACCGGCTCCAATGGCAAGACCACTACCACCACACTCACCCACAAGATACTCTCTGAGGCGGGTATGAATGTGGCAGTGGGTGGCAACATCGGTCGCAGCTATGCACTCACGGTGGCACGCGAAGACAAGGAGTGGTATGTGCTTGAGCTGAGCAGTTTCCAACTCGACGGCTGCTACGACTTCAAGGCCGACGTAGGGGTGCTGATGAACATCACTCCCGACCACCTCGACCGATACAACTACATCTTCCAGAACTACATCGACAGCAAGATGCGCATCTGCCGCAACCAAACTTCTGCAGACCACTTCATCTACTCGGCCGACGACAAAACGACCCTCGCCGAAGTGGAGAAACTATCGCCTGCTGCCTCGCTCCATCCCTTCGGAAAGGCCAACATTGCCGATGGAGTAGCCACCGTAGAGTTGGGTGACAAGAGGGTGGAGATAGAGCTCGAAAGGCTCCACATCAAGGGACTTCACAACGCCTACAACGCAATGGCGGCCACGCTTGCAGCCCTCGCTGCGGGTGTGAGTGAGGAGAGCATCCTCCGCTCGCTCTACTCGTTTGAGGGTGTTGAGCACAGATTGGAGTTTGTCCGCAGCGTCGACGGCGTGGAGTGGATAAACGACTCGAAGGCTACCAATGTCGACTCGGTGTGGTATGCTCTTGAGAGTATGCAGCACCCAACCGTGTGGATTGCAGGCGGTACCGACAAGGGCAACGACTACGAGCCTCTGATGGATTTCGTGGGCAAGAAGGTGAAGGCACTCGTATGTATGGGTGTCAACAATGCCAAACTGATAGACAACTTCAGCGGCATAGTCCCCGTCTACAACACCTCCTCGCTGGCCGAGGCCGTGGAGGTCTGCCGTCAGGTGGCACAGAGTGGCGACACGGTGTTGCTCTCGCCTGCCTGTGCGAGCTTCGACCTCTTCCGCAACTACGAGGAGCGAGGCAGGCTCTTCAAGGAGGCCGTATGGGGACTTAAGGCCGAAAACGAATAGTGAACAAGGGAGGGCGCAAAGCAACAACAGACATTATTTTCACAAGCAAGAAAGAGAGATACTATGGCAAAATCGGCAGACTACAAACCCTCGGGAGCAGGGCGTGTTGGGCGCATCTTTGCGGGCGACAAGGTGATGTGGGTGGTGATAATCATCCTACTCGTCTACTCGCTCTTTGTGGTCTACTCGACCACTGCCTACGATGTGGCTACCAATGCCAATCAGGAGCTAATCAAGCAGTTGCTCTTCATCTGCATAGGGATGACCTGCTTCTACGTGGTACAGCTCTTCCCGATACGCTACTATCGCTACGCCAACGTACCCTTCTTCCTGCTATCGCTCGGACTGACACTGCTGATGATCATCCTCCACAAGGGTGACAGCGCCGAACGAGGACTGCAGATTATTGATGGATTCTCGTTCCAACCCTTTGAACTTCTCAAGTTTGCCACCGTCATAAACCTCGCCGCGCAGCTCTCCATACGTCAGAAAAAGATGGACTCACTGCGGATAATGCCGAGCTTCCGCGCCGAAGATTGGCGTAAAGACAAGGCCAAGCAGATGGAGATAATCACCTCGCAGACCCTACCCATAGTCCTCCCCATAGCCCTCTGCTGCGCCATCACAGTCAAGTTCAGCAACTCCACCACGCTCATCATTGCGGCGAGTTGCCTGGCGATGATGTTCCTCTGCAGGGTACACCGCAGCGACCTCTGGAAGATAATGGCCGTAGGTGTGGTTATGGCCGGTGCGCTTGTGGCTATCTATGGCGTTGCGGGGCGAGGCGACACCCTCAAGGGTAGGATTGGCGGCTGGGTACCCGACGTGGTAACCAAGTCGGTGGAGGTGGGCAAGATAGACAAAAAGGAGTACTATCTGCGCCACAAAAACGACGACGGCACACCCAAAGAGCACGACCAAACGGTCTACGCCAAGATGTCGATAGCTACGGGTAAGTTGGTCGGCAAGGGGCCCGGACAGAGCACCAACCGCTACTTGGCCGAGGCCGACAAGGATATGGCCTACGCATTCCTCATTGAGGAGTATGGACTCATCTTCGGCGGACTCGTGATGCTTTTTGCCTATCTGCTGATGTTCTACCGCTCACTCGAAATATTCCGCAAGTGCGGTACGGCATTCCCGGGGCTGCTGGTACTCGGTATCGGTACGGTCATCGTCTTGCAGGCGTTCCTCCATATGTTGGTGAGCGTCTCGCTCTTCCCGCTTACGGGCCAGCAACTGCCGATAGTGAGCAAGGGAGGCACCTCGCTCGTCATCACGCTGACGATGCTCGGAGTGCTGATGGGTGTGAGCGCCAAGGCCGAAGAGGAGGAGGCCGAAAGGGAGCGCAGGAAAGCAGCACAACAGATTGGGAACAAATAAGATAGCTCGATAACTCGGCAGAGTCAGTCGCGCAGCAGAGCAGTATCATAAAAACCACAGACAAAACAAAGAGAAACAGACAGAGATATGACACAAAGAAAAGTACGCATAGTTCTGAGCGGAGGTGGCACAGGCGGCCACATCTACCCCGCCGTAGCCACAGCCGAAGCACTCCGCCGCCGACTCGGCCAAAGGGTGGAGTTGCTCTTCGTGGGAGCCGAGGGCAAGATGGAGATGGAGAAGATACCCGCACTCGGCTACAAGATTGTGGGACTCCCCGTAGCGGGACTCCAACGCCGACTCACACTCGCCAACCTCGCACTGCCATTCAAACTGCTGCGAAGTATGCGCAAGGCACGCAAGACCATTCGTGACTTCGGTGCCGATGCCGCAGTGGGCTTTGGCGGCTATGCGAGCGCACCCATTCTCAAGGCCGCACAGCGCAAGGGTATCCCCACCGTGCTCCAAGAACAGAACTCCTATGCAGGTGTGACCAACAAACTCCTGGCTCGAGGCGCACGCAAAATCTGCGTAGCCTACGATGGTATGGAGCGATTCTTCCCGGCCGAGAAGATTGTCCACACGGGCAACCCTCTGCGTGGCAGTTTCGGTGGCTCGGTAGACCACGCCGCCGCACTCGCACACTTCGGACTCTCGGGCACCAAACCCGTGGTACTGATTGTGGGTGGCTCGCTCGGTTCGCGCACGATGAACGAGATGATGAAGGCCCACTTGGAGCGCATCGTCGGCGAAGGCAAGGTGGAGGTCATCTGGCAAAACGGCAAGTATTACGACCGCGAGATGGAGGAGTTCTGCAAGGGTAAGGATATGACGGGCATCTGGAGGGGTGCCTTCATCGACCGTATGGACTACGCCTACGAAGCCGCCACGGTGGTCATCTCACGTAGCGGAGCCTGCTCGGTGAGCGAACTCTGTCTGGTGGGGAAACCGACCCTCTTCATCCCCTCACCCAACGTGGCCGAGGACCATCAAACCCACAACGCTATGGCACTCGTCAACAAGGGTGCAGCCGAAATTGTGGCCGACAGCGAGGCTGTAGAGAGGGCATTCGGAGTGGTGGAGGCTATGGTGGCCGACCCCTCGAGGCTCGAGAGGCTCAGCACCAATATCCGCACGCTGGCCATAGACGACTCGGCCGACCGAGTGGCAGAGGTAGTCTGCAAGGAGCTGGGGATTGAGTAGATTGCATAAGGGCCAACCGGCGGCCGCAAAAAAAGAGATTGACATTAATTGATTGCAAGAAAGAAAGATACAGTTATGAGGAACGTATATTTTGTGGGCATCGGAGGAATCGGTATGAGTGCCATTGCGCGCTACTTCCTCCACGAAGGGTGCAAGGTGGGAGGCTATGACCGCACCCCCTCGCCACTGACGGCCGAACTCGAGTCCGAAGGGGCAGCCATCCACTATGACGACAACACCGAACTCATCGGCCCCGAGTGGCGCGATGCAGCCTCGACACTTGTCATCTACACCCCCGCCATCCCCTCCGACCACACCGAGTTGGGCTACTTCCGCAACAACGGTTTCGAGGTCATCAAACGTTCCGAAGCACTCGGTCACCTCACCGCAGGCAAGCGCACAACAGCCATCGCCGGCACACACGGCAAGACCACCACAACCACCCTGACAGCTTGGCTCACACTCCGTTCTACGGGTGCTGGCAACGCCTTCCTCGGCGGCATCTCACGCAACTTGGGCAGCAATCTGGTCCTCGGCGGCGGAGAGCGTATGGCAGTGGAAGCCGATGAGTTCGACCGTTCGTTTCTGCGTCTGACCCCCTCCATTGCGGTAGTCACCAGCACCGATGCCGACCATCTCGACATCTACGGCACCCACGAGCAGATGAAGCGTGCCTTTGCCGAATTTGTGGAGCGCATCGAGGAGGGTGGAACGCTCATCAAGCACTACGGCTTGGAGATTGACCACCACAACAACGCCATCAGCGAGTACACCTACGACCTACGCAACCCCGATGCCGACTTCAGGGCCGAAAACATCGTGCCCGTAGGCGACGGCACCTTCCGTTTCGACATCGTATGCCCCACCGAACGCATCGAGGGATGCAGGCTCGGAATCGGAGGCGAGATAAATGTGGAAAACGCTGTAGCGGCTGTGGCGGCACTCTGGGTGGCAGGCGACTTCGACCGCGATGCCCTCAAGCAGGCACTCGAAGAGTTTGAGGGCGTTAAACGTCGCTTCGAGGTCTGGATAAACACCCCCACGCAGGTCTACATAGACGACTATGCACACCATCCGAGGGAGCTCTCGGCAGCCATCCGTTCGATCCGCGGGATGTTCCCCGGCCGACATCTGACCGTAGCCTTCCAGCCCCACCTCTACACTCGCACACGCGACTTTGCCGATGGGTTTGCCGAGTCGCTTTCGGCAGCTGACAGGGTGGTATTGTTGCCCATCTACCCTGCAAGAGAGGAGCCCATCGAGGGTGTGACAAGTCAGATGCTGATGGGGCAGATCACAGCCCCCTGCACTCTTGTGGAAAAGAGCCGTCTGGCCGAGGAGTTGGCCGGTGAGGAGAGCGATGTGGTTGTGACCTTTGGTGCGGGCGACATCGACCGCGAGTGCGCCAAGGTGGCCGAGGCTCTGAGGCGCAAGGCAGAGGGCAACCGATAGGTCTGGCGGCAAGAAAGAGAAACAGAGAAAAGGAGATATAACTCTATGAGTAAGAGGAGTAAGAGAGTCTGGAAGATAGTCGGCACAACGATATTTTGGTGTGCGGTAGTGGGGTTTTTCATTGCCGCCGCACTGCTACGCCATAGCAATGAGGAGGCCCGCCGAGTGGAGCAAGTGGAGGTCATCATTGCAGGCCGGCAGGAGGCCCGATTTGTAACCCCCGAGCTGGTCGTGGGACTCATCGACAATGCGGGACTCAATCCGCTGGGAGTGGCGGTCGACAGCCTCGATTTGGCCAAAATCAACCACGTCGTGGAGGAGTACTGCTTCGTGGAGCGGGCAATGACCTACGTCGACTACAACGGCACCCTCACAGTGGAGCTGACACAGCGCGAGCCCTATATGCGCATCCGCACCAACAGCGGCTACGACTTCTACCTGACTCGCAATATGTATGTGCTACCCGTAGATGCGGGTGTGGCACTCCGATTGCCCATCGCCACGGGCGAGCTGTGGCTTCCCTTTGGGAAGAGTTTCACGGGTAGCCTGAGAGAGTGGATTGGCGAGGGCGAAAAAAAATCTAAAGAAAGCTACAATTTTCTTTGCAAACTCATTAACTTTGTAGTTTTGATGGAGGAGTCGGAGGAACTGAGTGGTCAGTTTGTGCAGATGGCACTCGTAATGCCACGCACCCCATCGCGCAAAGGCGAATTCCAAGAGCCTCACATTGAGCTTGTTCCACGCCGAGGAGGCTACATCTTGGAGTTTGGAGCGCTGGAAAACGTAGAGGCCAAGTTCTATCGTTGGAGGCGCTTCTGCGAGTCGAAGGTGGTGGATATGAGCCGCGGCAGACTCAATGTAGAGTACGACGGTCAGGCCATCTGGAAAGAAGAAAAAGCCCCCGAAGAGACAAAGAAGAAAACTAACAAGAAAAGATAAAACAGCAGAGAAGTAAAGCATCAAGAGCTGGCAACAAAGATATATAAAGCAGAGGTTATGGAGAACTATTTGATTTCGGTAGATATGGGCGGCAGCAAGGTGGTTGCAGCCCTCGGTCTGCGCTCCACAGAGGGGCAGACCATCGTCGTGGACACTGTGGTGAAACCTATGGAGGGCTTCACTCGCGGTGAGGTCACCAACATCGAACACGTCACCAATGCCATCCGTAGCGCCGTAGAGGAGCTCACAACACGCAACGGCGTGGAAGCCTCGGAGGTGTGGGTGAGCGCATCGGGCAAACACATCGTCTGCGCCGACAACTCGGGATTCGTCTACGTGGGCGGCACCGACGGCGAAATCACCGAGAGCGACGTTGAGAGCCTCCACCACAATATGAACAATGTGCAGGCACCCGAAGGTAAGGTCATCCTCGCACGCATCCCACAGAACTACAAAGTAGATGGCAACGAGACCATCGGAAGCCCCGTAGGCCGTTTCGGTCACCGACTCGAGACCACCTTCAGCTTCATCCTCGGCGGCAAAGTAGTCCTCGAACGCATCTCCAAAGCCTTCGCACGAGCAGGCATCCCCAACGTACACTTCGTTGCGGGTAGCTGTGCCAGCGCAAGCGTGGCAGCCACCGAGGAGGAGAAAGACAGCGGTGTGATTGTCATCGACTTCGGTGCAGGCGCTACCGACATCTGCATCATCCAGAACAACATCGTACGCTATGTAGCATCCATACCCTTCGGCTCGGCCGCCATCAACAAAGATATTCGTTCGACCGCAATCCCCGTAGGCACCATCGAGAAGCTCAAGACCGTCTGCGGATACGCCACCGCCAGCGCCATACCCGAGGAGAAACTCAACAAGGCTGTACGCATCAATGCACACTCCTCGCACCAGAAACACAAAGAGATAACCTACCGCGACCTGACCACCATCATCGAGTCGAGGATGCTCGATATCATCGACTTCGTAAACACCGAAATCAAAGCCTCCGGTTATCACAACCGACTCCCGGCAGGCATCATCATCACCGGTGGTGGCTCCAAGTTGGCCGGCATCGAGACCCTCTTCCGTGAGCGCACAGGCTACGACGTGAGGCTTGGCTCGGCCGAGAGCGACATCTCGGTGGAGTCCATCGACGGATTCTCGGCTCCCGAACTGACCACAGCCATCGGTCTGCTCAACATAGGTCTGGCAGAGATGGGTACGCCGGCGACCGAATACTCCAAGCCCAACGCCGCACAAACCCACAACGAGGAGCAGCAGACTATCGTGGTGGAGAAACCGGAGGAGCAGAAGGTTGTCCGCATCACCACTCCCGACAACAACCCCGATAACGGTCCACACGATACCCCCGACAACGACGGCAAGGTGGAGAAAAAAGAGAAAACCGACAAGAAGAGGGGCAAGAAGGAGAGAGAGGAGCAGGAGCAACAGACTCCCCGTCGTGGCTTCCTCGACAAGGTCAAAGACTTCTTCTTCGGCACCGATGTGACCGACGACGAACTGATGTAGTCGCCCCGGGTTCTACCCTTTTGAGACCCACTCGTGCCTCCAAAGAGCAACGAGCAAGGGCGCACAACAATTCCCAATCAACCAACCGCAGCAGAGCAGCAGAACAACAGATGACTATGAACTATACGGACCATCTTTCCTCCATATTGGCCCCCCAGAAGGCAGTCTCGGACATCCTCGTAATGGGTGTGGGCGGCGCAGGCGGCAACGCAGTAAACCATATGCACGACCTCGGCATCTTGGGCGTGTCGTTTATGGTCTGCAACACCGACCGTCAGGCACTCCAACGCAGCCCCATCGAGAAAAAAATACAACTCGGTAGCGGCCACGGAGCAGGCAACAACCCCGAAAAAGGCAAAAACCTCGCAATCGAATCGCTCGACGACATTATGCTCGAACTCGACGAAAGCAAGGCTCGAATGATATTTATCACCGCAGGTCTGGGTGGTGGTACGGGTACGGGAGCCGCACCCATCATCGCCAAGGCCGCACGCTCGAAAGGGTTGCTGACCGTCTCAATCGTAACACTCCCCTTCACCACCGAGGGCCCCAAACGTATGGGACAAGCCCTCAAGGGACTCGACGAACTCAAGGCCAACTCCGACTCCATCGTTGTAATCCACAACGACAACATAGCCAAAATCTACGGCACACTCCCCGTGATGGAGGCATTCCACAAGGCCGATGACGTATTGGCCACCGCCGCCAAGGGCATCGCCGAGATGATTACACGTTCGGACTACATCAACGTCGACCTCGAAGATGTGCGCACAACCCTCAAGGAGAGTGGCATAGCCGTTATGGGTTCTTCGCGTTGCACAGGTGAGGGCAAGGTAGACCGGGCCGTAGACGAGGCTCTGGCTTCACCCCTGCTCGACCAGCGCGACATCAAAGGTGCTCGTGAGATACTCTTCAACCTCTCGTGGGCCGAGTCGGCTTCGTTCACTATGGACGATGTGTGGAGGGTGCAGAATCTCATCCAAGCTCGTGCGAGCCTCAGTGCGGGCCGCTGCGAGGCCAACGTCATCTTTGGCGCAGGCGCATCCAGCGACCTCTGCGACGATGAGATAGAACTCACCGTCATAGCATCCCGATTTGAGACCACCAACCGTCTCAACATCCCCGAAGAGCAGACCAATAACCTTAACATCAAGACCGAAGAGGAGGAGGATATGGGCATCAAGTGGGAGATTACGGAGCGCTACAAAGATATCGAAACCCTGCTCATAGAGCCCGCCTACTTCCGCCGTGGCCGACAGCTCACAGGCACCACAGCCAAGGGCACCAAAGCCACAGTAGGAGAACTGCTTAACGATGAACAATCCAACAAAGAGGTCAAGAAAGAGGATGTAAAAGTAGGCTCTCTCTTTTAGCACAGACCGCGACAACGACTAATGGAAACACACCATCTACTCGCAATAATGAATTTCTACCCCTTCGATTGGGGTATGATTGGCAGCCTCCTGCCGATAGTGGCGCTTTTGCTCTGCTCGGCCCTCACTTCGGGCTCCGAGACCGCACTCTTCTCTCTCTCTCCCACACAGCTCGACAAGATTCGCAGGAGCCAAACGCCCGTAAACAAGGCCATAATGAAGTTGCTCTCCGATCAGGACAAGCTATTGGCCAGCATATTGATTTTCAACAATTTGGTCAACATCCTCATCATCTCGCTCTGCAACCGACTGATAGACCGAGTGGTAGTGTTCAACTCTGCGGGATGGGAGTTTGCCATCAAGACCGTTGCCGTAACCTTCGTGCTGTTGCTCTTCGGTGAGATTATCCCGAAAGTCTACGCAAGCTACAACCCCAGCGGATTCTCGCGACTTGTGGCTCTACCCATAGAGTTCATCACCCGCATCTTCCGCCCCTTCTCGTTCGTGCTCGGCAAGTACTCCGATGCCATCCAAAACCGAGGTATCATTCAGCCCGAAAACATCTCTATGGAGGAGCTCGAAGATGCACTCGAAATCACCGAAAACCCAAGCGAAACCGAGAAAGAGATGCTCAGCGGCATCGTGCAGTTCGCCTCCAAAGAGGTGGAGGAGATTATGCACCCACGTATGGACATCGTAGCCATAGACGAAGAGGCCGACTTCGACGAGGTGAGGCGCATCATCCTCGAAAGCGGTTTCTCACGCATACCCGTCTACAAGGAGAGCATCGACCACATCGTCGGTATGCTCTACATCAAAGATATGCTACGCTATGTAGGACAGCCCGCCGACTTCGATTGGCGCAAGCACCTCAGGCCCGCCTACTACACCCCCGAGCACAAGCGCATCAATGAGCTGCTCGAGGAGTTCCAGCGTCAGAAAGTCCACATCGCCATCGTCGTAGATGAGTATGGCTCCACTCTCGGACTCGTCTCTCTCGAAGATATCATTGAGGAGATTGTGGGCGAAATCAACGACGAGAGCGACGCACCCGAAGAGGTACTCTACAAGGAGCTCTCCGATGGAGTCTACCTCTTTGAGGCCAAGGCCAATATAGCTCTGCTGGAGGAGGTACTCGACCTCGATGAAGGGACCTTCGACGACTGCCGAGGCGAGGCCGAAACGATTGCGGGTATGATGCTCGAGAGCAAAAAGGAGTTCCTCAAGCGAGGTGACAAAATGAGTTTCCACGGAGTGAAACTCACGGTGATGAAGAGCTCGGGCCACCACGCCGAGGAGATAAAGGTTGAGCGCGAGGCGAAGTAGCAGCCATCCCTGCTCCACCTTCACGTGGGCCACATACTCCCACCTCTCCTCCCTCCATTCCCCCAACAACAGCTACAAACACAATGCAGACAATCAACATAATCGAACAAATAGAACTCACCTACGGCCGCATCGTGGTGGCCGAAATAAGCCCCGAAGCCGAGCACTCGGAGTTGCTGACCGAGGAGGATTGCGAACACCTCGCCACCCTCGCAGCACCCGCACGCAGGGCCCAATGGAGCACCGCTCGAGTAATACTGCGACACCTGCTCGGCCCCGAAGCATCTATCCGCTACGGAGCTACGGGAGCCCCCATTCTCACCCGCCCCATAGGTGAGGTTGCCTACGTAAGCATCTCCCACTCCGACGAAAGGGTGGCCGTGATGCTCTGCCGAAACCGTTGCGGCGTAGACGTGGAGCAACTCGGAAGGAACTTCTCCCGCGTGGCCTCGCGCTACATCTCACACGAGGAACGCAGCGCATTTGAACAGAAGGTGGGAGGTAACTTCGAGGCGATAATGTGGAGTGCCGAGGAGGCTCTCTACAAGTTTGGCAGCAACCCGGGGTTGGACTTCATCCGAGATATGGTCATCACCGGTTTCGACACCGAGGCGCAGACCATCAGTGCCGAACTCTACGGCCTCGCAACCCCCGAAGTGAGCTATCGCATTATGGGCGACCACGTCTTGTGCTACGTTAGCGACAACAAGTAGAGGCAGACGAAATCGGGCCGAAACCGAGACCAAACCCAAACGCAAATCGGGCCGAAAAAACCACAATAAGAGACCCTCAAAAAAGACGATAAGAGAGTATGGAAGTACGCATAAATGATGAATGGAGAGAGCTCCTGCAGGAGGAGTTCGACAGCCCCTATTTCGAGGAGCTGACTGCCTTTGTCAGGGCCGAATATGCCTCTGGAACGGTCTATCCCGCCGGGCGCAACATCTTCCGCGCATTGGATAAATGCCCGCCCTCGAAAGTGAAGGTCGTGATTATCGGTCAGGACCCCTATCACGGTGAGGGACAGGCCAATGGACTCTGCTTCTCGGTCAACGACGGAGTGCCATTTCCCCCCTCGCTGCGCAATATTTTCAAGGAGATTGAGAGCGACTTGGGCAAGCCCATTCCCACCTCGGGCAACCTCGACCGCTGGGCCGAACAGGGCGTGCTGCTGCTGAATGCCACGCTCACCGTCAGGGCCCACCAAGCTGCCTCGCACGCGGGCCACGGTTGGGAACGATTTACGGATGCTGTGGTGAGGCGCATATCGGAGCGTAAGGAGGGTGTTGTCTACCTGCTGTGGGGGGCCTACGCTCAGAGGAAAGGAGCAGTGGTGGATGGAGCGAGGAACTTGGTCCTCAAGTGCGCACACCCATCGCCACTCTCTGCCCACAACGGATTCTTCGGCTCGCGCCACTTTTCGCAGACCAATGCCTACCTCACCGCCAGGGGCGAGGAGCCGATTAATTGGTAACCAAATAATCAAAAACGAAAAATATGACATTTTTTTGTCATAAAAAGAGCATTATATAATAAAAAGAGGTATCTTTGCGGCTAGCATACTATGCGTATTAGACCGCAATGAGAACTACATATAAACATAACAATCTGACTATCAAGCAGTTAGACAACGGGGGGGGGTATTTTCTAACCTCTCATTTGGCCCGCGTGGGCATTGTTATGGATATTTTGGAGATAAGGCGACCGCTTTGGCGGGAGGCCTTGTCTCCTTTTTTTGTGCCTGCGGACGGGAGGGCCGAGGAGTGACCGAGTGACCGAGAGTCCGAGGGCACGACAAGAGACTGAAGGTATTAACCTACAAATAAACAACATTTTACATCCATTTTATCAACTTTTTTTAACTAAATTCTTATGCGTAAAGTACTTCTTTCGTTGGTTGCAATCGCAGCAGCTGTGTTTGCAACATCGTGTACGAACGACTTGCTCGACGAGGGTGTTAAGGGCGGCAACCGCGTGACCTTCAACATCTCTACTCCCGAGCTCGCAACTCGTGCATTCGGTGACGGCACTACCGCTACCGACCTCTACTACGCTGTCTATGAGGGCGATACCCTCCTCGAAGAGATCAGTGTGCTGCCTAATGTTAAAAATCCCGTGAAACTCCAGGGTGGCAAAACCTCCATTATGCTCGACCTGGCAAGTGGTATCGAGTATAACCTCATCTTCTGGGCAGCAGCTCCCGATGCTATCGGCACTCTCTACAATGTAAACTTTGCAGAAAAGTCGATGAGCCTCATCGACCCCGACAAGTTTGTATCGCAGAACGAGAACCTCGATGCATTCTATGCTTACGTTGAAGAGGTTGAGGCTGGCACGGATGAGTATGTAGAGCTCTACCGTCCCTTCGCACAGCTGAACATCTCGGTTAGCGATGCTGACATCTTGGCTGCACAGAAAGCAAACCTCAATGTAGGTAAGACTCAGGTTTCTGTTGAGGGTGCTTACACCAAACTCAACCTCACCGACGGTACCGTTTCGGAGCCCGCAGATTACAACTTTGCACTTGCTGCTGCTCCCAAGGTAGCCAACACTCCCAAAGCAGGTTACACTCTCTACTCGATGAACTACCTCTT
Organism: Tidjanibacter sp.; assembly: GCA_017503805.1. Taxonomy (GTDB): domain Bacteria; phylum Bacteroidota; class Bacteroidia; order Bacteroidales; family Rikenellaceae; genus Tidjanibacter. The sequence continues at coordinate 39,979 of JAFVSJ010000016.1, read as the reverse complement.
GGTAGACAACACCAAGACTCTGGTAGACGTTAAGTTTGGCTACACCAGGGCAGAGGATAGCACCGATGCTATTGTGAACGAGCGTGAGTTTGGCAATGTGCCCGTACAGCGCAACTACCGCACCAACATCTACGGTGACCTCCTGACCAAATCGACCGGCTTCGAGGTTGAGATTATGGAGGATTGGTTGACTAACGTTAACCACGACTACAACATCGTATTCACCGGTTACGAGTTGGTTAGGGCTATCTTGGCAGGTAATCAGGTTCTCCTCGGCAATAATATCACCATTACCGCCGCTGACATCGAGGCTGCTTTGAACGCACCTGCTCCCGTAATGAGCCGTGCATCTGTTCTCGAGGGCCGCGACGCTATCATCAACCTTGGTGGCTACACCCTTACCTTTGCGAATGGCGCAGAGCTCGACCTCAATGGTGGTTCGGTTACCCTCGATGGCGAGGGCAAAATCGTTGCTAATGACAACGCAGGTTTTGATGGCGACCTCTACATTGCAGACAACAGCGATATTGACACCGATAGCTACAAAAATGAGATTACCACTTCGGTTGATGGTCTCAGGGCTGCATTCGAGAATGGTGGCGAGTACACCGTTGGTATCAGCCTCGAACTCGACGAGCCTCTTGCACTTGCTAATGGCAAAGAGCTCGTTCTGACCTTCAAGAACAACGCTGTTTTGAGCATCATAGACACTACCGAGAAAAACTTTGAGCTCATCAGAAACCAGGGTAACCTCACCATCGATGGCGAGGGTAAACTCACCGTTAAAGCTACCGTAAATAGCGGTTGGAATCGCTATTCGGCTGTTATTGCCAACACCGTTGGTGGTAACCTCACCGTTAAGGGTGTAGAGATCGAGCACCTCGGTGGTACCGATATGGCTTACGGTATCGACAACCTCACCAATGGTAAGGGCACCGTTGCCGTAACTACCATTGATGGCGCAACCGTAAAATCGCCTTACCGTGCAGTTCGTCAGTTCCTCAACGGCATTGAGGCCACCAACGAACTCTATGTTAAAGCAGGCTCCGTAATCGAGGGTGCAAACAAATCCGTATGGATGCAGGATCCCAGCAAGAACGCCAACACCGGTAAACTCGTTGTTGAGGCTGGCGCACAGCTCAAGGGCAATGCATATCTCTCTGTTACCGCTGGTTCGACCGAGTGGCCCATAGAGGTTAGCCTTGCAAAATCGGCACTCGTAGGAGAGAGCGAACTTCTCACATCCAACATTCCCACCGGCTACCAGGTAGTTGAGAAAGATGGTAACTACATCGTTGTTAACGGCAACGAGGAGGGCACCTATTTCGTTAGCGAAGTAGAAGACCTGAAAGAGGCTGTAAAAGTAGAGGGTGCTACCGTTTACGTTGCAGAGGGTTACTATGACATTGAGAGCAAACTCTCCTTGGCTAAAGGCGTATCGATGATTGGTGTTGGTGAGGTAAAACTCAACAACAGCTGGAGTTCTAACCTCTTTGCTGATCAGGCACATTTCACAGATACCTATGTTGAGAATATCATCTTCGACAATAACCTCATTATTGATGCAGGTATTGCAAACGGCAACGTAGTATTCAAGAAATGTACATTCGGTAACAATCGTGCACACCAGAGTGTTCACTTCGATCACGGTAATGGTACTATCACTTTTGACGATTGTACTTTAGTAGGCCGCAATATGCTCGGTGCTTCGCTTGAGAAAGTTACCTTCAACAACTGCTTCTTTGAGAACAAACGTGCTTCCCTTACCGGCGCTGACAAATGGACCGGCGTTAATATGTGGGGTAAATATGAGTTCAACAACTGCGTATTCGATACCGAGGCTCATTGCAATGTTAAATGCAACGAGCCTGGCAAATGCGAGGACGTTATTGTTGCTACTTTCAACAACTGCACTATGAAAGGTGGCAGGACCTATGCTGACCTTCTCCGTCTCAGCACTCTCAGCACTTTCGACCACAAGTACACCATCACCATTGATGGCACCGTTATCAACGAGAACTCCATCTTCATCAGCAACGCAGATGAACTGATTGCTACTACTACCATCAATGCTGGTCAGTCGGTAATCCTCACCGCTGATATTGATCTCGCAGGTAAAGCATTTGGCGGTCTCAGCACCTTCCACCCCGAGAACAACAATACCTTTGATGGTCTTGGCCACACCGTATCGAATTGGACCAATGAGGAGGGCAAGTCCGACTTTGGCTTCATTTGCGGTTGGGTAGGTCCCATCAAGAACCTCAACATTGACAACGCTCACCTCAAAACCGCTGGTCGTAGCGCAATCGTAGCTGCCAAAGTATACGGCGACATCATCAACTGCCACGTTACCAACAGCACCCTCGAGGATGGTTATTGGGCAAGCGGTCTTATCGCAGGTCTTTACAACGCAGGTAGCATCAAGAATTGCTCGGCAACCAACAGCTCGATCAAATCGAACGGTGGTACCGGCGGTATCGTTGGTGTAATCAACGAGACTTCGGGCACACGTGGTTGCTACAACTGCTCGATTGAGGGCGTTACCGTTAACAACACCGGCATCTACGGTAAGACTTACAGCGCTGCAGGTATCTGCGGTATGATCTACGTCGACAACAGCACCATCGAGTTCAAAGGTTGCTCTATTAAAGATTTCACCAAAGTGGGTGAGTTCGTAGCTGACATCTACTACAGTGAGAACGGTAATACCGTAGTTGTAGAGTAATAAACTCAAACACATTATTTAGGACTGCGGCTCTTGGTTGGGCCGCAGCCCACAAAGGGGTGAAACATCCCCTTTTATTGACATAATGAACGTTAATAATTAAAAAAAGGGAGAGCCGTCCGACTTCGCGAGGAAATCGGGCGGCTCGTATTTTTCGGGAGGATGTGGTTGGGGAGATGAGGCAATAGGTGGTTATCGGCAGACTACCGCATCCGTAAAAGGTAGCACGATGGTCAGGCGGATTCCCGCAGTGTGGCCATAGTCGAAGCCACTCGCTACAAACGGCGAATAGAAAGCTCCCACGCGCAGAAACGGTGAGGCCATATAGCCCGCCTCATAGCTCAAGCCCACAACAGTACGTCGGCTCCACACCTCGTCACTCACACCACTACTTCCCCACAGCAGGCCACCGCCAAAGTCCCAGCGGCCACGGTGAACAGCTGCTCCCAAGCGCAAGTGCAGGTGGCTCGAGCTCTCCTTGTTCCCCGCAGGCGCATAGGCCATAAGGCCGGCCCAGCTGCCACCCGCATAGTGGAGTTGTGCGCTCACTCGCACTCCGTCGGCAACGCAGTAGCCACCCTCAACAGCAACCCCCGCAAGGCCAAAGTCGCCCATTTTGGTGCCATTGCCCACAGGGTGCAGAGCCCACAGCAGCGGCTCCATACTCACCCCAACACTCCACACTCCCGCACTATTCATACGCTCATAGCGGGCCACATCGTGGAGGTCTCTGCCCTGCGCCGCACTCTCGGTGGGCACAAGCAGCAGCAACGACAGCAGGGGAAGTATAACATACAGGTATGGATTTCGGCGCATAGTTATATTTGGTGGGGTTGGTTTCTGGTTTCGGTGGGGCTTAGGGTTCGGTCGAGGTGCGCTTCATCTCTATATCGTACTCATCGTACTCTCGGGCTGCGTAGCTCTCGGCAAAGAGCGTGCGGCACTCCTCAACAAGCGGAGCAGAATCCTTATAGCGCGACGAAAAGTGGCCTATAATAAGCCTCTTGGCTCCGCTCTCCACAGCCGCACGGGCAGCCTGCAAGGTGGTAGAGTGGCCTCGCTCCTTGGCATCGCGGCGCATATCCTCCGCATAGGTCGCCTCGTGGTAGAGCAGATCCACACCCTGCACCAGCTTCACAGCCTTGCCCGAGTAGTTGGTGTCGCTCAGGTAGGCGTAGCTGCGGGGCTCCCACGGGATGTAGGTCAGCAGTTCGTTAGCCACCACCTCACCCGAGGCCGTAGTGACATCCTCGCCCCGTTTGGCAGCCACAATGTCGGCCACTCCGAGCCCATAGCGGTCGATGGCCTCCTTGCGCACATTGAGTTCGGCAGCCTTCTCGCGGAAGAGGAAACCGGCCGTAGGCACGCGGTGGCGCAGAGGCACACTCCACACCTCGAGTACCTTATTCTCATAGAGTAGTGTGTGGGCCGTAGTATCGACCTCGTGCCAAATGACCTCGTAGGGGAGTTGGGAGTCGAAGTAGCGCAGGTGGTAGTCGAGAATCTCGCCAAAGGGGTGGGGAGCATATACGTGCAACGGCAGTTTGCGCCCCATAAGTCCGAGGCTCGAAATGAGCGGAAAGAGTCCGAAGATGTGGTCGCCGTGGAGGTGAGAGATAAAGACAGCATTGAGTCTCAACGGGTTGACCCCAGCTTTCATCATTCGGCTCTGCACCCCCTCGCCTGCATCGACGAGGAAGTATTGTTCGCAGTGGTTGACAAGGTGCGAAGAGGGAAAGCGAGAGGCCGAAGGGCGTGCGCTGGTGGAGCCGAGTATGGTCACTTTGAATGTCATAGCTTCACAAAGGTAGGCAAAAAAGTGATAGCAATAGCTCGTGTGGGCAATTATTTTATAGCGCCACCGCAGTTTATGGTGGTAGTGAGGGGCCGTTAGGTGTGGTTACAGGGCAGGCGGTGGTGGTAGCTTGGTACGCCATTTGCGGGCCAGAAGGGTGAAGACAACATTACGACAACTATGGAACATCAGCACAACAACCGCACCGGCAACCACAGCAGTAGTCACACCAACAGCCATTCGGTCAGCCACACCAACAGCCATTCGGGTGGTAGCACCTCACTACGCACCTACTCCCCTGCCGACCGAGCAACACTCTTTCTGCGGCTCTTCATAGGGGTGGTGCTCTTTACCGAGGCCATCACCAAGTCGCAGCAATATCCGTTGCTTGAGGGAGAATATCCCTCTCTCTGGGGACTCTCTCCCTCCTCGGTGGTCTCCATTGTGGGTATAGTCGAGTTGGTGGCGGGACTCTTACTCACCGTCGGTGCGCTCACACGGCTCACAGCCATCGTGATGACCTGCTTGATGTTGGGGGCAGCCTTTATCTATTTCCCGATGCAGAGTTTCTCGCAAGCCGAGCTGAAGGTTGTCTATGCGGGCATCTACATTACGCTGGCCATCAGTGGCGGCGGTCGTTACTCACTCGACACCATCATCTTTTCGCTCCGTGGCGGTCGCAGTTGGATTGTGGGTTAGTGCTGTGTGCTATAGGTGGGGCCCCCACAAGACCACACCACCTCACCATACACAAAAAAAAGGTGTGGCCCAAACAGGACCACACCTCTCTCACTATCTTCTAAAGTCAAATGGAAGCTCCCTCTCTTATTTGGCTGCCTCTACAGACTCTTTGCGGAACTCTTTCATCAATTTCGAGAGCTCAAGAGCAGCCTTACGGGCACGAGTGCCGGCAGCTTTATTGCCCTTCTCTACCTGAAGTTTTGCATTTACCTGAAAAAGCTCAATCTGAGCATTGATTTTCTCTACTAACTGTTCCATAATTACTTCTATTTAATGGTTATGTGTGATTAATCGTCGTCACATCAAGTGCAAATATAGGCATATTTTTGTATTTAGCAAAAAACACCGTCCAATTTAATGGGTTTACTTCTTGATTTTCAGGCGTTTTTTGAGTCGGCCAAAGGCGGCGAGTTTCTTTTCATCCTCATTGCCGTAACCGTAGCCATAGCCGTAACCATAGCCATAGCCGTAGCCTCCGGGCTTATTCTTCTCGCCACCATAGTAGAGTCGGCCTGCACCCACCTGAGAAACAATCACACCCATATTCTTCAGCGACCTACGCGAGGTGATAGCCTTGACCGTATCGAGGCTGGTCTTGAGGGTGTGGCCCATACGCATACAGTAGAGTGTCACGTCGGCCAGGCGGTTGACAATCATCGTGTCGGTCACAAGCGCTATGGGGGCTGTATCTACGATGATGTAGTCGTAGTTCTTCTTGAGTTCCTCGAAGAGTTCGTCGAGCTGGCTACGCATAAGCAACTCGGCGGGGTTGGGAGGAATGGTGCCCACAAAGAGTGCATCCACACCGTGCACGCAATCTTTCACAATGAGGTTGTCGACATTGTTCTCCTTGCCCACGAGGTAGGTCACGATACCACGGCTGTGGTGCGATGCGCCAACGCGTTTCTCCATAGAGCCCTTGCGCATATCCATATCTACAATGATGACCTTCTTGCCTGTGATGACAAACGAGAGCGCGATGTTGAGCGCCACAGTGGTCTTACCCTCGGAGGGTACGGTGGAGGTCACCATAATGACCTGACCGCCCTTGGGCATCATAAAGTCTACATTCGTACGTACCATACGGAAGGCCTCCGACACCGAGTCGCGGCTATTGGGGGTAACCATCACATCGCTCGTGTGGCGTGACTCCTTCGAGGGAATGGCTCCCACAATGGGAACCTGGCTACCGATGGCTGCCTCGACCTCCTCCACAGCGTAGATCTTCGTACGCAGTGCCTCGGCAATGAAAATCACCACCACGGGGAGAATAAATCCGAGTATCAGGGCCAACAACATAATCATAGAGGTGCGGGGGGCTATGGGTCTGATGGCAGGCTCGGCGGGATCTATCACACGCGATACGGGTGCGGTAGTGGCGAGTTTGAGGCTCGTCTCCTCGCGCTTATTGAGCAGAAACTCATAGATTTTCTCCTTTATCTTCTGGTCCCTCAAGATGGACTGCGCGCCCTTCTCGATAGTGGGCAGGTTGCTCACGCGCAGCTCATTGTCGGCTATCTGGCGCTCCACAGCGCGGAGTTGCACCTTGAGAGAGTTGCGGATGTTGTCGATGGAGGCGGGAAGCAGCGACTGCATAGAGATGATTCTCTGTCGCATATTCTCCACCGATGGGTTGGAGAGGTTGCGTTCGCCACCCATAGCGTTATACTCGAGAACAGCGGTGTTGTAGTCGGTGATGATCTTATTCAGCGCCACATCCTCCACTCCGAGGTTGGGGACAAGTTCCACCTTGCCTGCGGTATTCTGCACCGACTTATAGACCTCATCGAGAATGCGGATTTGAGTCTCTATCTCCACAGCCTCCTCCTCGAGTTTGGCCGCTGCCTGCACATAGAGCGAAGCCTCCGAGCCGGGGCTCACACTCTTGGCGCTCTTGCGGTAGTTCTCCACATTGCTATCCACGGCCTCGAGGTCGGCACCCACGATGAGTAGGCGCTCGTCTACGAACTCCATCGTAGCCCTTGCCACAGCTCGTTCGCCCTCCTTGGCATCTTCGTTATAGACGTAGATGAGCTCGTTGACAATGTCGGCCGATTTCTGCGGCACGGCACTCTTCATACCCACAACAATGAGGCTCGTGGTCTTGCTCGAGGGCGAAACCGAAAGGTTGGCCGAGAGGGAGCGGGCGTAGAGTTTGGGATTGTGTACGGTCACAAAGAGGCGGTCACGCTCCTCAATGGCGAGGTCGAAATTCTCACCATAGCGGCGGTTTTTCTCCACCCTAAAGTTACCCATTCGGCCCGAAATAGGCTCACCATAGGCGGCTGCAAAGCGCTCCTCTACCTTCTCGTTGCCGGGCAGGGTGTACTCAATGATGCCGCTCACGCCGCTCTGTGTCATCTTCATATCCAGCTCAAAGGGGCGGATGAGCGAGTCTACCTTTACAATAGCGGGTGCTGTAGGTGCGTAAATCTCCACCTTGCGGAGTTTGGCCTGCACGCGGTAGACCACATTGAGGTCGAGGTTATCGACAACCTTCTGCATCAGTGTCTGCGAGCGGAGGATGGCCGCCTCGTTGTCGACAACGGAGGTCTGGCGCATCATCCTAAGGTTGGTCATCGTAGTCACGTCGGACTTCACACTTCGCGAGGCGTTCTCATCGACATAGATGAGCGAGGCCGAGGAGTAGACCTTGGGCGAGATTTTGCTGTAGAGGAATCCGAGGCAGAGGCAGAAGACCACCGAAATCATAAACCAAAACCAGTTGCCCGTGAGGAACTGCCAGATGCTGCGGAAGCTGATTTCGGTACCCTCGTTTTCGTTGTTACTCTGCTGTGGGCTGGCGAGGTTATTATTTTGTTGCAGATTGTTTTCCATAGCGCACTCTTTCGATTAGTTGTTCATAAATCGCGAAGCGTTGGCCACATAGTAGAGCATCGAAGCGATGGCCGTACCGAGCGATGCGAGCGAGGTGATGATGGGGAAATAGGTTGTGAATGTCGAGACCGACTTGGCTTTGGCACCAACCGACTCCACATAGACCACATCGTTCTGGCGCAGGTAGAAATAGGGCGAGGAGAAGATATCCTTCGACTTGAGGTTGAGAATCTCCACGTGGCGGCCGCCGTTCTCCTCACGGATGACCATCACCTTCTCGCGGTTGCCATAAACCGTCAGGTCGCCCGAGAAGCCGAGCGCCTCGAGGAGTGTGAGTCTATCGCCGGGGAAGTTGTAGGTACCGGGGCGTGCCACCTCACCTATGACGGTGACGTAGAAGTTGAGCAGGGTCACGGTCACCACAGGGTCGGGCATCACCGGTTCAAGCAGCGCCTTGATCTTCTCGGCAATCTGGTGGCGAGTGAGTCCTGCAACCTCTATTTTGCCCAGCACAGGGAAGTCTATGCAGCCCTCGTCATCGACGGTGTATCCCTCGTAGGTAACGTTGGAGATAACTCGGTTGGCGGAGTTGGTTGCCGAGGTGGCAATCTGCGAACGCGACGAGAAGAGGTTGTAGGGGATGGCCAGCTCGGGGCGCGAAGAGGAGACCGAGATGGTCATCACATCACCGGGGCGGATGGTATTGACCTGTCCGACCTCGCCTTCGAGTTGACCGCTTTGGACCACTTCTTGGAAGTAGGCCAGATCCTTGTGGCTGCCGCAGGAGGCGAGCAGGAGTGCTGCCAGAGCACAGAGTAGGAGTTTTCTGAACATTGACTATCTATGTTTTGCGTTATTATCTGACAATAATCCGACAAAGATAAGTATAATTTTCGGATTCCCATCTACGATGGGCTATTTCTCCTCAAAGTCGACATATTCGCCCACATCCTCGTTCACCCTCTTCTTGGGGCGCACGGTGCGTTCGACGGTCACTTTGCCCTCATCGGGGTTGCGGCGAGGCGAGGTGTTCTCCCTCTGGCCGCCAAAGTGCCAGCTATAGCCCTTGAACTCCTCACCTCTCGAGGCCGCCTCTCGTTGGGCCCTGCGTACCCTCGAGCGGAAGATGGCCATACCCACTATGGCCAGCAGCAGGAAGAAGCCGATAATCGAGAATATCACTCCGAAGATATCGCCCAACGTGATGGCTCCCGACAAAAGCAGGAACAGCACTATCAATCCTATCCAAAATCGTGTTTCGTATCTCATTGTCTTTATGTGTGTTTTGTTATTGTATTTATCCGTTTTTGCACTTTTATCCTTTGCGCCCCACTCTACTTGTTCACCCTATAGGCCCGTCGGACTCCCTCGATGCGGAGGATGCTATAGGTGACCATATCGGCCACATTAGACGAGCCAACCTCCACACTCACAATGCCGCCGAGTTGGTTGTCGCGTTGGGGTGAGAGCCCTATTGAGCGAATCGAGACTCCGAGTTTGCCGATGGTCTCGATGATAGTGCCGAGCATACCCGCCCTATCTTCGGCCACCACCCTGATGGAGGCGATGAAGCTACCTCGTCCCGTCTCGCCACGCCAGCGTGCGGCGATGATGCGGTAGGGGTATTGTTCCTTGAGGCGACGCGCATTGGGACAGTCGGTGCGGTGGATGGTGACTCCCTTGCTTATGGTCGTGAAGCCAAATACCTCATCGCCAAAGATGGGGTTGCAACAGCGGGCCGTATGCCACTCCAGCCCCTGCACCTCGTCGCCCAAGACGAGCTCTTCGAGATTCTTCGCGTTGGGTTTTGGGGTGGCAGTTGCGGAGGCTGCTTTCACAGGAGCGGAAGGCTGTGGGGACTCCTCAACGCCCTCTATGTGGCGGCTGATGACCTCCTTCACGTCGGCCATATCTATCTTCTCATCTACGATGCGGCCGTAGATTTCGATACCTGTGCGCAGTTTGAAGTGGCGGCACAGCACCGCCACAGCGTCATCTATCGAGATGGATAGTTTCCAATTCTTCAGTTTGCGTTCGAGCTCCTCCCTGCCGAGTTTGGCGAGTTTGCTCTCCTCCTCGCGCAGGAATATCCTGATGCGGCTACGTGCCTTGGCCGTAACGACCACATTGAGCCAATCGGCCTTGGGCTTCTGATTCTTGGAGGTGAGGATAGTGACGATGTCGCCATTGTGCAGCGGCTCCTTGATGGAGACATTGCGTTGGCCTATCTTGGCACCCACACAGCTGCTACCCACCGAGGTGTGGATGTCGAATGCAAAGTCGAGCACTGTGGCTCCCTCGGGGAGTTTGCGTATGTCGCCCTTGGGGGTAAAGACAAAGACCTCACGATGGGTGGCGTAGGCATCGAGCCTTTCGCAGAGGCCCGACTTGTCGTCGCTCTCCTCGATGATTTCGCGCAGGCGTGCGAGCCACTCCTCGTGGCTGATGGAGCCTCCTCCCACACCCTTGTAGCGCCAATGGGCCGCAATACCGCGTTCGGCCACCTCATCCATACGCTCGGTGCGTATCTGTATCTCCACCCATTCACCAAAGGCCGAGACGGTCGTGTGCAACGACTCGTAGCCGTTGCTCTTGGGGATAGAAATCCAATCCCTCATACGTTCGGGGTTGGGGGTGTAGAAGTCGGTCACTATCGAAAAGACGCTCCAACACTGCATCTTCTCCTGCTCCTTGGGGCAGTCAATGATAATGCGGATGGCGAAGATGTCGAATACCTCCTCGAAGGGGACTCCCTGCTTCTGCATCTTGCGCCAGATGGAGTAGATGCTCTTGGTGCGGCTCTTGATGTGGTAGCGGATGACGCTCTCGGTCATCTTACGTTCGATGGGGGCAAGGGTGTCGGCTATCAGGGCCTCACGTCTCTGTGCGCTCTCTTCGAGTTTCTGTGCTATCTCGGTGTAGGCACGCGGCTCAATGTGGGCAAACGAAATCTCTTCCAACTCGCTCTTGATGTTGTAGAGTCCGAGTTTGTGCGCAATCTGCGCATAGAGGTTCATACTCTCCCAGCACTTGCGCATCTGCTTTTCGGCGGGGAAGATATCTATGTTTCTCATCACCTCGAGTCGGTCGGCCAGCTTGAGGAGTATCACCCTCGGGTCGGCCGAGTATGTGATGATCAGATCGCGGAAATCGTCTATCTGGCTTTTGTCGGTCTTGGTACGAATTTTCGATATGTCATTCATACCGAGTATGATACCCACGGGGGCTTCGCCAAAGAGCGAGTTTATTTCGGCCAGCGGGATGAGTCCCATACGGGCGGCATCGTGGAGCAGGGCTGCCACCACGGAGTTGCGTCCGAGTCCCACCTCGGAGGCTACGATGGTGGCGGTGGCCACAGAGTGTCCGACCAGTGGTGAGCCGTCGTAGCGTTGCATACCATCGAGGGCTCTGCAGGCCATCTCGAGGGCGTGGGCGATCATCTCCACACTCTTGTCGCTGAAGAGCGAGGAGCATAGCTCAATGAAGGGTGCGTATCTCTGTGGTGTCGATGTCATATAGTGCTGTTTTTTGATGTTGCGGTGGGGCTCAACGTCTTGGTGTAGTGGTTGGGCCACCTTCATATTGAAAACGGCTGCGGGTGACTCGTTATTGTTGCGCCCACAGCCGTTTTATTCTCTCACTTGTTCTTTGTCGGAGCAGACTCCTCTCCAAGTGTTGCGGTGCGCTTGGCTACCAAATCACTACCCTATGCTCGGGTGCGCGATAGAGTTTGCCCTCGGTGATGCCAAAGGCCTCATACCAATCGGCAATATTGGGCAGGGTGCCGTTCACCCTCCACTTACCCAACGAGTGGGGGTCTATCTTGGTCAGGCGCACGATCTCCTGCTCGCGGATATTCTGTGCCCAGAGGGTTGCATAGGCGATGTAGAAGCGCTGCTCGGCGGTGTAGCCGTCGATGGGCTCGGGTTTGTTCTCGCCCCACGAGTCGCGCAGTGCGGTCATAGCCACACGCAGACCACCCTGGTCGGCGATGTTCTCACCGAGGGTGAAGGTGCCGTTGGCGTGGAGTCCCTCGGCGTTGACCTCGATGGCATCGAACTGCTCCACGAGCACCTGTGCCCTCTTATCGAAAGCCTCGGCATCCTCCTTGGTCCACCAATCGTTCAGGTTGCCATCTTTGTCGTACTGGCGGCCCTGATCGTCGAAGCCGTGGGTCATCTCGTGGCCGATAACCACACCGATGGCACCGTAGTTGACTGCGTCGTCGGCATCGGGATTGAAGAAAGGAGGCTGAAGAATGGCTGCGGGGAAGCAAATCTCGTTGGTGGTGGGGTTGTAGTAGGCATTGACAGTCTGGGGACTCATAAGCCACTGTGCCTTATCTACGGGCTGACCGAGGTCGGCAAGGTTGTCGGCAGTGTGCCAAGCGCTGATGGCACGCACATTCTCCAAGTAGCTCTTCGCAGGGTCTATCTCGAGCGAGGCATACTCCTCCCAGCTGTCGGGGTAGCCAATCTTCACGGTGAACGAGGCGAGTTTCTCCTGTGCTTTGGCCTTGGTGGGGGCGCTCATCCAGTCGAGAGCGTCTATGTGTTTGCCGAGTGCGCGCTGGAGGTTGCCCACGATCTCCATCATCTTGGTCTTATACTCCTGTGGGAAATATTTCTCCACATACTTCTTACCCACAGCCTCCGAGAGGTTGCCGTCGGCCACACTCAGTGCGCGTTTCCAGCGGGGGCGCTCCTGCTCGCTACCCGAGAGGGTGCGGCCATAGAAGTCGAAGTTGGTGGCGGTGAACTCGTCGGAGAGGTAGGAGGCGGCGCTGCGAATCTCGTGGAAGAGGAGGTAATCCTTTATCACACGCAGATCCTCTTTGCCTATGATCTCGTTGGCCTTGGCGAGTGCGGGGCGCTGGCTCACAATGAGCTCCTCGGGCATAGCGAAGCCCATAGCAGCGGCGTAGGCATCCCAATCGACGTTGTCGAACTCGCGTTTGAACCTCTTGAGCGAGAGTTTGTTGTAGTTCTTCTGGGGGTTGCGACGCTCGACATTCGTAAAGTGCGAGGCGGCAAGCTCGTTCTCAATCTTCATCACCGACTCCACGATGCGCTCTGCTTCCTCGGCCGAGTAGCCCGCAAGGGCAACAATCTTGCCCACGTAGCTCTTGTAGGCCTCACGTATGGGGGCAGCGCTCTCATCGAAGTAGTAGTCGCGGTCACCGATGCCGAGGCCCGACTGACCAAAGTATAGCACATTCACCGAGGTATCTTTCTCATCGGGGCCCACACCGCTTGCGAAGAATACGTTGGCACTCGAAGAGTGGATGGCACCCAGCAGTGCACCCAGCTGGCAGCGGCACTCCACCTGTTCGATGCGCTCGAGGTAGCTCTTCAGGGGCGCTGCACCCTCGCTATTGAGTCGCTCGCTGTCGAGGCCCAAGCGGTAGAGGTCGCCGAGTTTCTGGTCGATGGTACCCTGCTCTGCGGTAAGTTTCTCAATCTCGGTGAAGAGTTCCTTCACGCGCAGCTCATTGCTCTGGCGGAGCATATCGAATGCGCCGAAGCGCGAATACTCTGCCGTCAGAGGATTGCGCCTCTGCCAACCGGCCGTAAAGTGCTCATAGAAGTCGTCACCAAGAGCATAGCTCTCATCGAAGTTGTCGGGGTTGAGAGCAGGAGTTTTCTTCTCTCCGCCGCACGAACAAAGCGCTGCAGCAGCAAAAAGGATAATCATTGTACGTTTCATAAAGGTTTTGTTGTATTGTTTAGTGTTGCTTGTTGTCGGCCTTTCGCCCCTCTCATCACCTGCGCACAGGCGCACAAAAGGGCAAATTATTTGCAAAGATAAACTTTTTTCTTATATTTGTATTACGACACCGATAGTAACCCCTTAAAAAACAAATCGACAATGAGACGTTTTCTTACCATTTTGGCAACATTGGCAGTGGGGCTCACTACGCTCTCACCCGCCTCAGCGCAGAATACACACACCTGGCAGCTCAAAGGCTCCGCAGGACTCTTCTCGCTCCCCGACTTCGTGGGACTCCTCGTCGTCGGATTCGGCTCTATCGACACCACCGACGACGTCACACGTCACGAATTCACTCCCGTAACCAACCTCTCATTTGAGGCCCATAGGTTTGTGAACGAATGGTTTGCATTGGGCGGTTCATTGAGCGTGGGCTACGCCTCGGCATACACCAGATTTGCCAATGGCGGTGCCGTAAGCCGCAGAGCCTCGGCCCTCTACCCCACCCTCTGCCTCGCAGCCTCCACACGCTACTTCGAGAGCAACCGATTTGCAATGTACGGCTCTTGGGGCGTGGGAGCCACCGCTCTCCTCGTGGACCAATACTCCGCCAACAGCTCCTCCACCAACGACGATGACACCCCCTCGACGGGTATCACCTTGATGGGCAACCTCTACCCACTCTGCCTCTCCTACGGCGAGCGTAGCGGCATCTATGTAGAGGTCGGTTGGGGAGCCAAAGGCATTGTCAATGTGGGCGGTTTTTTCAACTTCTGACAAAAACCAAAGCACTATGAATAAGACTGTTAGCTATGTACCTCGTGGTGGGGTCTGCTCCCGCCTGATAGAGGTCGAAATCACCCCCGAGGGGTTGGTTGAAAGGGTAGAGTTCACGGGCGGCTGTGCGGGCAACACACAGGGTGTTGCTGCACTTGCTGTGGGCCGCCGCGTGGAGGAGGTCATTGCACTGCTCGAGGGCATCGATTGCAGGGGAAAAGGAACCTCGTGCCCCGCACAACTTGCCATAGCACTCCGTGAGGCATCACGCGACTAAACTCCCTTGACAACGTAAACAACTCCTCCCCGAATTGTTCGGGGAGGAGTTGTTTTTGGAGGCAGGGTGCCAACCGACGATCGACAAAAAGAGGAATCCATCTCTCCTGACTCGGAGGAAACACACCCAAAAATTGTCCTCTCCTAAGTTAGGGGAGGTGGATGCGATAGCAGACGGTGGGGTGTGTCAAACCACGCAACAACTTCCTCTCTTCAGCTACACACTCCCCTGCACTACCCAATTATTATCTTATGCTACTTTTGGTGGCAAAAGTAGCGCAAAAGCCACCGCACGCACCTCCGTCGGGAGCAAGGAGCAGAAAAGTCTAAAACGGATGCTTCGCAATCAAAGCATTTGATGTCTCCGTTTTTTAACGACTTTTCTACTCCTCACTCTACGCTGCACCCACGAGTGGTGCAGCTATCCTCCTCCGCTGCAAGTGCGGACCGAATTGGAATTACGCCTACGGCGTGTCTACGACCTTACGGCCTTAACTATTCTCTACCTCAACAGACCCCTCTGCCCTTCGGGCACCGGTTACGGCTTTCTTTAAGAAAGCCAAATATTTACATTCCCCCTAAATCCCCCTTTGGAAAAGGGGGACTTGGTCGAAGAGCAAACGCTCTTCGATAGGTGGTTGCAAAGAGTGGTTGGGGATGATTAGGACATACCCCTCCGCCCTAAAGGGCACCTCCCCTGACTCAGGGGAGGATAATTAAAGATTTGCCCGCTCCACCTGAAACACAAAAAGCGTGTTTTGCGGAGGGATTTTTGTGCCAAACAAAGGAGCGAGTCCGCAGTTTACTGAACGTCAATGAGGAACTCGCCCAACGTAGGCGGTGAAAAATTCACCCGCTCCAACTGAAACAAAAAAGCGTGTTTTGCGGAGGAAATTTCGCTCGGGAATAGTAAAAAGCTCATATCGCTCGATGAATGCAAGGCGCACAAGAAAACGACCTCCGCAGTTTGCTGGCGCAAATGAGGAGGTCGTTTATCGCGGTGCAACGCAGCAGTCGCGAGCGAGATGCGCTTTTTTTAGAGGTGGGCCTCAATCTTCTTACGCAAATCACCCTCCGAACAAGCACCTACCTGCTTGTCTACCAACTCGCCATTCTTCACGAATACGATGGTGGGGATGTTGCGTACCGAGTACTTCACAGGTACATCGTTAGACTCGTCGACGTTGCATTTGCCAATGTTGGCTTTGCCCTCGAACTCCTCGGCGAGTTTCTCCACGATGGGGCCAATCATACGGCAAGGACCGCACCACTCTGCCCAAAAGTCGATTACCAAAAGTTTGCTGTCTGCTGCCAACTCTGCATAGTTGGCATCGTTAATTACAAGTGCCATAGTGTTTTAAGTATTAGTGTTAATATAGTTGTGTTGTTATTGTAGTCCGTCTATCAGCTCTTCAGGGCGAAGCGTATGGAGTTGTCGTCGAAGAAGTCGAGCAGCTCTTGTGTGACCTTCACACCGAGTTTTTTGGGGAAGAGTTGCACGGCCACCTGCTGTGAAGCATCTGCAATTCTCACACCCAATTTGCTCTTGCCTCGGTTTTTTTTGAGTCGTTTGGTGAGTTCCTCGCGAACTTCGGCTGTCAAATCCTCCACAAATATACTAATATTTATCTCTTTTATCACATCTTCTCCCACATCTTGCAGCTGAATCATACTATTTATTTTACATTCGAGCTCATCGGGCTTGTAGGATTTGGGTCTGACGGAGCCTTTGAGCATCAGGAAGTAGTCTTCATAGAGGTAGGGGCGGAACTGCTCGTAGTCCTTGCCAAAGAGTGCGAACTCATACTCGCCCGAGTAGTCCTCGAGTGTAAACTTGCCATAGTTGCGACCCGAGGCGGAGGTGAGGTGGCTGATTTTGGTCACCATACCACCTGCAATGAAATCCCTCTGTCCCAAATCGTTGAGGTTGGAGAAGAGCGTGAGGGGTGTATTGCAGACGTGTCGCACCAAGACGGAATGCTCATCGAGCGGGTGTGAGGAGAGATACATACCTGTGACCTCTTTTTCGCGACTGAGCGTGTAGAGTCTATCCCATTCCTTGAGGGGAGGTAGGAGAGGTTTCTGCAACGAGGCATCGACCATACCGCCGAAGAGGCTCTGCTGTGCGTTGTCGCGGTCTTGCTGGAATCGGGTACCATACCTGATGAGTTGGTCGAGGAAGCAGGCATCGCCCTCCTTGACCACGACGAAGAGCTTGCTGCGATGGAATCCGAGTATGGAGTCGAAGGTGCCGGCGAGGGCCATATTCTCTATAGCCTTGCGGTTTACGACCGAGAAGTTGATGCGCTCCACGAAGTCGTAGATATCCTTGAAGTCGCCACCACGCTCTCTTTCGGCCACAAGCTCCTTCACTGCGGCCTCGCCCACACCCTTGATGCCTGCGATGCCGAAGCGTATGTTGCCCTCCTTGTCGGCCGAGAAGGTGTGGATGCTACGGTTGACATCGGGACCGAGGACTTTGATTTTCATCTTCCTCGCCTCATCCATAAAGTTGGAGAGTTTGTCCATATTGGTGATGTTCCTACTGAGCAGAGCAGCCATAAACTCGGCTGGGTAGTGAGCCTTGAGGTAGGCCGTTTGGTAGGCGACGTAGGCGTAGCAGGTGGCGTGCGACTTGTTGAACGCATAGGAGGCAAAGGCCTCCCACTCGCCCCAGATTTTCTCGAGAGTTTTCTCGTCGTGACCTTTGGCTGTTGCGCCCTCCATAAAACGGGTTTTCATCTTATCGAGCACCTCTTTCTGCTTCTTACCCATAGCCTTACGGAGAGTGTCGGCCTCGCCACCCGAGAAACCTGCGAGCAGCTGTGAGAGCAACATCACCTGCTCCTGATAGACGGTAATGCCGTAGGTGTCGTAGAGATACTTCTCCATCTCGGGGAAGTCGTATGTGATGGGCTCTTTACCCTGCTTGCGAGCAATGAAGTTGGGGATTTTCTCCATTGGTCCGGGTCGGTAGAGGGCGTTCATAGCGATGAGGTCCTCGAGACGGGTGGGTTTGAGAGCTCGGAGATGCTTTTTCATACCGGGCGACTCAAATTGGAACACACCGGTAGTGTTGCCGTGGCTGAAGAGTGCGTAGGTTTTCTTGTCGTCGAGTGGGATGGCATCTATGTCGATGACGCGGCCTGTGGTGCGTCGCACATTTTCGAGTGCATCTTTGATTATGGAGAGTGTTTTCAGGCCGAGGAAGTCCATCTTGATGAGGCCGACGCTCTCGACAAACTTGCCCTCGAACTGCACCACATTGAGGTCGGCATCCTTGGCGATGGCGATGGGTGCGAACTTCTCGAGGTCGTCTTTGCCGATGATGACACCGCAGGCGTGGACACCTGTCTGGCGCACCGAGCCTTCGAGTTTTTCGGCATAGCGGAGTGTGTTCTGGATGAGCGGGTCGGCGCTGTTGCGTTCGGCGGCGAACTCACTCTGCGTCTTGTAGAGCCACTCGAAGGGGGTCTCCTTCTTGCTGTTTTCTATTTTGTCGGGGATGAGTTTTGTGAGTCGGTCGCTCTCGGAGAGGGGGAGTTTCTGCACACGCGCCACATCCTTGATGGCCATTTTGGGAGCCATAGTGCCGAAGGTGACAATCTGTGCCACACGCTTACGGCCATATTTTTCGGTCACATAGTTGAGCACATCGGCCCTACCGTCCTCATCGAAGTCCACGTCGACATCGGGGAGTGAGATGCGGTCGGGATTGAGGAAACGCTCAAATAGAAGGTCATATTTTATGGGGTCGATGTTGGTGATTTTCAAGCAGTAGGCCACCACCGAGCCTGCGGCCGAACCACGACCGGGGCCCACCGACACACCCAACTCGCGTGCGGCCCTGATGTAGTCCCACACGATGAGGAAGTAGCCGGGGAATCCCATATTTTCGATTGTCGAGAGCTCGTAGTCTATACGCTTTATGAGCGACTCATCGAGGGTCTTGCCGTAGCGGTTGTGGGCACCCTCGTAGACGAGGTGCGTGAGGTATTGGAACTGCTTTGCCACCGTCAGTCGTTCCCCTATTTCGGGGTGCTCGGCGGCATAGTCCCAGATGCTCGGGGCTGCTGCCAAGGCCTCCTTTTCGGCCTCGCTTTTGCTCTTTCGGATGAGGCTCGCGCGGAGTTTATCCTCGTCGATGGCGAGCGATTCGGGGACCTCGAAGTTGGGCATCAGAGGCTCACTATTGAGGTTGTAGAGTTCCACCTTGTCGGCAATTTCCACCGTTGTGGCGAGCGCCTCGGGGTAGTCGGCAAAGAGTTCGGCCATCTCGTCGGGGCTCTTGAAGTACTCCTCACCCGTGTAGCGCAGTCGCGTGGGGTCGTCGATATCCTTGCCCGTATTGAGACAGATGAGGTGGTCGTGCGCCACGGCATCGTCGGCATCGGTGAAATGTACGTCGTTGGAACAGATGTACTTCACGCCGTGTTTGCGTGCCAACTCCACGAGCTTGGGGTTGACCATATTCTGCGCCTCGATGACATCCATCGGGCGTGTGGGGTCCTTGGGGCGGTGGCGCTGAATCTCCACATAGTAGTCCTCACCGAATACCTCCTTGTACCAACAGATAATCCTTTCGGCCTCGGCCATATCGTCGGCCATCAGTGCCTTGGGGAGTTCGCCCGCGATGCAGGCCGAGCAGCAGATGATGCCCTCGCTGTGTGCTTTGAGTATGGAGTGGTCGATACGCGGTTTGCCGTAGTAGGAGCCCTCGGTGAAACCCATCGAGACGAGTTTGATGAGGTTGTGGTATCCGACAGCGTTTTTGGCCAGCAGTATGAGGTGGTAGCGTCGTTCGGTATCTTTGTTTTTGACGAATCGGTCGGCCACGATGTAGGTTTCGCAACCGATGATGGGTTTGATACCCGCCTTGGTAGCGTTGTCGTAGAACTCCTTTGCGCCGTACATATTGCCGTGGTCGGTCATCGCCACAGCCCCCATATCATACGCTTTGGCACGCGAAATGATGGAGGGAATGGAGGCGGCTCCATCGAGGATGGAGTATTGGGTATGTACGTGGAGGTGAACAAATTGGGCCATATCTATCGGGTATTGAGGTCATAGTGCATACAAAGATAGGGCATATTCTCCTGATTTCTGCCCCGCCCCACACTTTTATTAGAAAAAATAAATGCTTATATTGGCTCTCGAAACGCGAGGAAAACTCTCCGAGAGAGGGTGAGTGACTCGCTGCAACAACAAAATAACCGACTATGGAAAGCAACGACAAGAAAACAATGACTCCGGAGAGCTCCGCACAAGAGAATCGTGTGGTCACACTGACCACCTATGCCACCGCTGCCGAGGCCGAAGTGGCCGCCTCAATGCTCCGCAGTATGGGTGTGGAGGTGCAGGTCGTGGGCGAGATTACCAGCCTTATGCTCCCCTACATCAACGACAACCGAGTGAGACTGCTCATCAACTCCTCCGACCGCGAGCGCGCACTCGCACTGCTCGGTGCCGAGAGCATCGAAGAGCAGGGAAACGAATAGGGATAGACTAATACTGCCATCTCTCTTGGGAGTGACGGTGGGGACTAAAGTTTGCCGAAGAATCGCCACGAGGCCTCGGCTTGGTGGACAAACATCGTCTGCCCATTGCAGATGGCCGCACCCCGCATCTGACCCCTGCGCAGGAACTCCGTCGTGGCAGGGTTGTAGACCAAATCGAAGAGGTAGTGGTCGGGGGTGAGGTGCTCATAGGGGATGGCAGGAGCCGAGCCCACATCGGGAAACATACCGAGTGGTGTGGCGTTGATTATCAGCCTATATTCATCCATAATCTCCTCCGAGAGCTCCTCATAGGCGAGGTCACCCTTGCCGCTGTGTGAGACCACCTTGTAATCAAACCCTCTGTCGGCCAAGAGCGTCACTACAGCCTTCGATGCGCCACCCGTGCCAAGCACCATCGCACGCGGCCTCTCCGAGAGCAGGAACCTATCGAGTGCAGCACCAAACCCTTCGTAGTCTGTATTGTGCCCCACAAGCCTCTTGCCCCCCTCCTCAACTCTGACGCAGTTGACCGCACCGATGCGTGCAGCCTCGGCCGAGAGAGAAGTGAGTAGCGGTATGATCTGCTCCTTATAGGGGTGTGTGACATTGAAACCTCGCAGTTCGGGGTGGTCGGCCACAAAGCCTGGCAACTCCCCTATCGTCTGCAACTCCACCTTGCGATACTCCCTCCAATCGAGTTCTCCCTCGGAGGCAAACTTGCGCGTGAAGTAGTCGGCCGAGAGCGAGTGGGCCAGCGGCAGCCCTATGACACCATAGAGTTCCATAGTCATCAGAGCGCATATTTAATCAGCACAAAGCCACCGATGAGCAAGACCGTGAAGGCAATGGCGCAGAGATTGAAGTACTTGTCGATGAATCGTTTGATGGGGGCACCAAACTTCCAGATGAGCCCCGCAACGAGGAAGAACCTCAGGCCACGCGAGATGAGACTCGCCAGCACAAAGATTCCAAACTCACCCAGCCCGAGGCAAACACCTGCCGAGATGGTTATGAGCTTATAGGGTATGGGGGTGAAACCCGCCGTAAAGACGAGCCAGAAGTTCCACTCGGCGTAGAGGTTGGCCACATTGTCGAATGCCGCCTGCGAGAAAATCGAGGGTATAAACCAACTGTCGACCAACTCCCAAGCAAAGGCACCCAAACCGAAACCCACCATAGCTCCCACCACCGAACCCACCGTACAGAGGAGTGCATAGCGGAACGATTTGCGGGGCATACCGATGCAGAGCGCCATAAGCAACACATCGGGAGGGATGGGGAAGAAGATGCTCTCCACCATAGCAAAAAGAAAGATAGCCGTCGAAGCCCAACGGCTCTCGGCCCACGATAGTATCCAGTCGTAGAGCCTCCTTACGAGCCCTTTTTTGGCTGGCTGTGCGCCACTATTGGGGGTATCTGTACTCATAATCGGAGTGTCATTAAAGTTGTTTGCGTCCTCTTGTGTCGAGATTTTTCGCAACACAAAGATACAATCTTAATTCGGAATTCAAACCCCCTCCACCCCCACCTCACCCTCACGCGCAAAAAAAAGAGAGTTTTTTCGCCCCCCTCGTGCAACATTTTGCCACCCTCGTGTGTCTATAGAGAAACACCCCACTATGACAATAACCCACAAACATCATTTCACGACTATGAAACGACTACTCCTGCTCCTCGGAGCAACCCTCTGCACCATCTGCTCGCTCCACGCACAGGTGGCCCATCTGCCACAGCAACAACTCATCGATGTCATCTATCTCGAGAATGGCCAAGTGCTCAGCGGTACCATCGTCGAACAAGTGCCCGGCGTGAGCTACCACATCGTCACGACCGACGGCCGCGAATTCAAGGTAGACGCATTGAGCATCAAGAAGATAACCAAAGAGCCTCTGCGTTCGCAACACATCATCATTGAGGGTTACAACGCCTACCACGACCTGCCCCTGCAGTATAAATACGACTCTATGGGCAACATCATCACCCCCTTGAGCGTCTCGGGTGCGCTGATACGCTCGATGTTTATGCCGGGTCTCGGTCAGTTCTACAACGGTGAGGCAGGCAAG
The DNA here is from genome assembly GCA_017503805.1 of Tidjanibacter sp. Lineage (GTDB taxonomy): Bacteria > Bacteroidota > Bacteroidia > Bacteroidales > Rikenellaceae > Tidjanibacter. The sequence goes on along the minus strand of JAFVSJ010000016.1, from coordinate 17,557 downwards.
GGAGCCATCCTGCTCGGAGCAAACATTGCGGGCCTCGCTGGATTTATCCTCTCCAACACCCACATCTCGAGCCCCTACGACTCCATCGTTGGCTGGCCAAGCCTTGTGGTGTGGATAGGCTCCTACCTCTATTCGCTCATAGATGCCCCCATCTCGGCGGCTAATTGGAATAAGTCGCAAGGCTTCTTCGGCCCCGATACCTATATAGAATTGAGTCCCTCAATCGGCACAACCTTCGGCACCTCGGGCCGTGAGAATACCGTGGGCCTGAACTTGTCGCTGACCTTCTAAGGGAGCTCATCCGACCATATTTATTCCGCGACTCATCCCCGATACAATGGGGACAAGCCCCAGAGCTGCACATCCTCCCCCACCCGAGGGGAGGATGTTCTTTTGGGTGAGGAAGAAGATTTTGGCCAAAAAAGTTTTGAGAATAGAAATTTATATTTATCTTTGCGCACTCAATCGGGGGACCCACGATGGTTGCTTGGTTGTAGGCCCAGGTGGCGGAATAGGTAGACGCGCACGTTTCAGGTGCGTGTGCCGCAAGGCGTGCAGGTTCGATTCCTGTCCTGGGCACAACAAGAGGAGTAGTGATTTTCACTACTCCTTTTTTATTTCCCCACCCAAATTATTTCTTTCTGCTACTTTTGGTGGCAAAAGTAGCGCAAAAACCACCGCACGCACCTCCGTCGGGAGTGAGGAGCAGAAAAGTCTAAAACGGATGCTTCGCAATCAAAGCATTTGATGTCTCCGTTTTTTAACGCCTTTTCTGCCCCTCACTCTACGCTGCACCACTTTGGGGGTGCAGCTCTCCTCCTCCGTTGCAAGTGCGGACCGAATTGGAATTACGCCTTGTGGCGTGTCTACGACCTTGAGGACTTACCTATTCTCCGCTTTGACAGACCCCTCCGTCACTGCGTGACACCTCCCCTGACTCAGGGGAGGATGAATAAAAAAATTCACCCGCTCCAACTGAAACAAAAAAAGCGCATATCGCTCGATGAATACAAGGCGCACCGCATCGGGAGCGGTAAAAAGTGCATATCGCGGAGAGAATTTTTTGCCAAACAAAGTAACGGCCCCGCAGCTTGCTTGGCGCAAGTGAGGAGCCGTTATCTGATGTGCGGTGAAAAATTCACCCGCGAGATGCACTTTTTTAGCCGTTGTAACGCTTCATATTCTCAATCAGCATCAACACCTTGTTGGAATAACCCCACTCGTTGTCGTACCACGAAACAACTTTCACAAACTTGGGAGTGAGCTGAATACCAGCGGTAGCGTCGAAGATGGAGGTGCGAGCATCGTCGATGAAGTCGCTCGAAACAACTGCGTCCTCGGTGTAGCCCAGAATACCCTTGAGCTCGCCCTCGGAAGCCTCTTTCATAGCTGCGCAAATCTCTGCATAGGTAGCCTCTTTTGCGAGGGTGCAGGTGAGGTCAACAACCGAAACATCGAGGGTAGGAACGCGGAACGACATACCGGTGAGTTTGCCGTTGAGTGCGGGGATAACTTTGCCCACAGCCTTAGCTGCGCCGGTCGACGAGGGGATGATGTTGCCGCCAGCAGCACGGCCACCACGCCAATCTTTAACCGAAGGACCGTCTACGGTCTTCTGGGTTGCGGTGGTAGCGTGTACGGTGGTCATAAGGCCCTCTACCATACCGAATTTATCGTTGAGAACTTTAGCTACGGGAGCCAAGCAGTTGGTGGTGCAGGAGGCGTTCGAAACGATCTTCTGACCTGCGTAGGTATCGGTGTTCACGCCGCAAACGAACATAGGGGTGTCGTCTTTGGAGGGAGCCGACATAACTACATATTTAGCACCGGCGTCGATGTGAGCCTGAGCTTTCTCTTTGGTCAGGAAGAGACCGGTGGACTCTACAACGTACTCAGCCTCAACCTCGTTCCATTTGAGGTCTGCGGGGTTACGCTCTGCGGTCACGCGGATGGGGTTGCCATTAACCACGAGTTTGCCGTCTACAACCTCTACGGTGCCATTGAATTTGCCGTGTACGCTGTCATATTTGAGCATATAGGCCATATACTCTACATCGATGAGGTCATTGATACCTACAACCTGAAATTTGTCTGCCTGATTGCAAGCAGCGCGGAATACCAAACGACCGATACGACCGAAACCGTTGATACCAATCTTGATCTGTGCCATAATGATTTTTTATTTAATAGTTATAATGCGTTTGTTACTAATTTCACACCACAAATGTACAAACTTCCCTCTATTATCCAAAATACTTATTAAATTTTTTTAGTAACTCTTCTCAAAAAGTAACGTTTACTTAACCTTGCAACGCATCTACACAGTGTTGTAGAAGAGCAAGATAGGCAAAAATCTGGCCAAAGGTTTCCGTTTCTCGAATCAAATCGCTACTTTTGTGGTGATATGAAGAGAGTCCTTGTCATAATTTTACTCATTGCATCCGCAGTCTCGCACATTTCGGCCCAAAATGTAGAGGTGGGAGCCTACGCCCCGCCAATAGAAAATGTGGAGTGGATAAGCGACAAGCCCGAGTTGAGCCCGGAGAAATTCCTGCTCATTGAGTTCTTCCACTCGACCAACAGCGACTGCCGCAAGGAGATAGAGGAGTGCAACGAGCGCGCACGCACCTACCGCGACACTATGGATGTGATAGTGCTCACGCGTGAGCCCTCGGAGCAAGTGGCAGGGATGTTGCTCCACCAATACCAATACTTCTACGTTGCCACCGATGAGAGCGGTGATACCTTCCGCAGCTTCGGCACCAACCACGTTCCCTACGCACTGATAGTCAACCCCAAGGGAGCCATCGTCTGGGCAGGCAACCCCGTAAGACTGACAACCACAACCATAGATAAAATCCTCAGACTATGAGCCATACGAACATAGACCACTACGAATATCACCACCGCGAGGAGCACAGCGACAGCGCACTGAATGTGACCGACGGCGTGGAGAGCCAGCCTATCGTAAACCCCTACTTCAAACGTCCCAAACGTCGCCGACTCTCGACCGACGACTATGTGAAGGGAATCCTCGAGGGGAACATCACCATCCTCTCACAGGCCATCACCCTCATCGAGAGCAACAATCGCGACCACTATGCACAGGCACAGGAGATTATCGAACGTTGCCTTCCCTATGCAGGTCGCTCGATGCGCATCGGCATCACGGGTGTTCCGGGTGCGGGCAAGTCGACCTTCATTGAGGCCGTAGGCGGTATGGTCACCGACCTCGGTCACAAGTTGGCAGTCTTGGCCATCGACCCCTCGTCGGAGCGTAGTGGTGGCTCCATCTTGGGCGACAAAACCCGTATGGAGACCATCTGCAACAACCCCAAGGTCTTCATCCGCCCCTCTCCGAGTGCGGGCTCACTCGGCGGTGTGGCACGCAAAACAAGAGAGTCGATAGTCCTCTGCGAGGCGGCAGGCTTCGATGTGGTATTCATTGAGACGGTGGGTGTAGGCCAGAGCGAAACGGCCGTACACTCTATGGTCGATATCTTTATGCTGCTACAGATTTCGGGCGCAGGAGACGAACTTCAGGGCATCAAGAGGGGCATTATGGAGATGGCCGATGTGGTGGCAATCACCAAGGCCGATGGCGACAACCGCCACCGAGCAGAGCTGGCAAGGGCGCAGATTTTCAACGCACTGAAACTCTTCCCCCTGACCGAAAGCCAATGGTCACCACAGGTACTCACCTGCTCGAGCCTTACGGGTAAGGGCATTGGCGACGTGTGGAACACGGTGGAGGACTTCATCCGCCACACCAAGTCCAACGGATTCTTCCAAGCCAACCGCAATAGACAGAGCAAGTATTGGATGTATGAGAGCATCAACGAGAGCCTGAAGTCGAGCTTCTACGGCAACCCTGCCATTGCGGCACGCCTGGCCGACTATGAGGAGGCCATCCTCTCGGACCGCATCAGTTCGTTCATTGCGGCCAAGGAGCTGCTCGACCTCTATAAGAGCGAGAGCCGATAGCGCCGAGGGTGCGATTCGGTCCTGCCAAGAGTGCGACTCGACAGCGCCACCTGCCCAACGGCAAGGCATAGCAAGGTAAAGTATAGCCATCCTCCCCTGCATTGGGGGAGGATGTTTTTTTGTGGTGAGAGATCCAAGGCGCACAAGAAAACGACCTCCGCAGTTTACAAGACGTAAATGAGGAGGTCGTTTATCGCAGTGCAACGCAGCAGTCGCGAGCGAGATGTGCTTTTTTACCAGGTGGAGAATATCCTATTCATCGTAACAATACGGTCGACGTAGAAATCATATAACCTCTCAAAAGCATCGTCGAACGAAAGATTCTCGTCACCATTGACATTGCCTGTGGTGGCAGGATTCCAAATGGCAAAATTCTTCTTGGCCGACTCGCCCAAGTAGTCATACTGCTCGAGGATGAAGTCATCCAAGGCGGCAAACTTGGGATAGAGAGCCTGCCAACGCTCCTTGGCCAACTGCTTGAACGCGGGGTCCTCGAAGAGTCTTCTATACCAAATGGCGTGAGTCATAAAGAGTTTGCCCTTGGCCTGCGGCGAGGCATTGTAACCGAAGGTGCCCCAATCGAAGTCCCAGATGGGGCCCGCAGTGAGAAGTCCGCCACGGTCTTTATGGAGGTAGACACTGCCGGGGTTGGCGAGTTCGTGGTTGATGCAGATTTCGTAGACGAGCCAATAGTCCACAAACGACTGCACATCGAGGTAGGCGGCGTAACCCTTGTTGGGGTCCTTGAAGTTGGAGCCGAAGAGCACACCCTCTACGTCGTTGAAATATTTTTTGCCCCATTCAATCTGCTCGGGGGTGATGTCGTCCTCATCGGGGAACTTGATGGAGCTGGGGAAACCCTGCGGTGTCCACCATTGGTTGACATTGTCGAAGTGGAAGTCCATCTCGTAGACGTAGCCGCCCGTGATGGCCTCACCCGAGTTATCGGAGGGTTCCATCTCGGTGATGTCTATGCGGTTGGAGTCTATGCGGATTTGCTCGGTCAGCAGGTAGTTGCCTATGTGTTTACCGTTGAGAACAACCTCCACATATTCGGTTCTCGGGGTCCACGCGAGGGAGGTCTGCTCGGCCACGTGGTAGGCCACACGGTTGCGCATCATAGTGCGGTCCATAGTGTTGGCCAGCAGCACCCAACGTTTGTGCTTTGGCATACCGAGGAGTGAGGTTTTCGAGGGGAACTTCAGGGCGTAGGGTTTCTTGTCGTAGCCCCACGTGGAGTTGCCTCGGCCGCGTATTTCCACATCGCACTCCTCGAGGTTGTCCCACTCGCCTGCTCCGTAGAGCGAGATGCGGGCATCTTTCCAGACCTCTTTGGAGGTGATGGGTGCGCCATCGGCGGTGTCGATGAACATTATGGGGAGTCCCGTGAAGTTCTTCACCCTCACCCTATACTCCGCCTTGACTCCGTTGGCCTCTACGGTGTAGATGACCTCCTTGGAGAAGTCTATCTTGCTCTGCCCCGAGGTCTGCACCTCGCCATTGACGCTGACAACGCCCACGCTCTCGAACGAGGCCACCAGCTCCATACTCTCCACCCAATCGGGCGTTGAGCCTGTGAGTCGGTTGGCATTGTCGTAGTTCATCTTGATGTCGGTGCTAAGCTGTGGGTTGTGCTTCTTCTCGAATCGGAAGTTGTCGATGGTGACAGCCGCATCTATCGTGGTGAGCCAAAAAGGGTTGGAACTAATCACCACACCCGACTTGGCACGGAAGTCGAGGGTCACCTCTATGGCGTAGTAGTCCGACGTTGCGAGGTCTGCTATGTGGGCCGAGAAACTGCTACGCTCGGGATGGGACTCCACACGCAGGAGTTCCACCTCTGTGGGGCTTTGGGTCGTACCCTTGTAGCGCAACATCACCTGATAGTCGGAGAGAGTGAAAGCCTCGTAGTCGTAGACATTGAATGGCAACACCACCACTCCGTTGGGCTGCATAACCACAGCCTTGCCTTGGTCGAGCACACTCACTCGGCTAAATTTCTTTTCGGTCTGCTGGGGTTCTTCTGTGTTGCAGGCGCACAACATCAGGAGAGCGGGGAGGAGTATGTATAACAGTCGTTTCATCTTCACAATGGGTTTTGGGTTGTAATCATCGCCCTATGGCGTGGGAGGGGAGCGGGTTACTCTTTCTTGAAAACCCTAACGTAGTCAATCTCGTAGGTTGCGGGCAGACAGCTCTCATCGAGGCCCATAGCACCGCCCCAATTGCCGCCCCAAGCGAGGTTGAGTTTGAGGTAGAAGGGGTTGTAGAATGGCCAAGTGTCGTAGTTGTTTTTGTGGTCGTTGTAGAAGGTGAAGTGGAGTTCGCCATCGAAGAAGAAGCGCACGTAGTCCTCGGTCCACTCGCAAGCATAGGTGTGGAACTCTTTTTGTGCCGTAGCGAGATAGATTTCGTGTGTTTTCTGCGTGCCGATGGAATGGTAGTAGGCTTGGCAGTGGATGCTCGAGGAGACGTAGTTGGGGTGGTATCCCACGTGCTCCATAATGTCAATCTCGCCATCGCCGGGCCAACGCGTGAAGTTCTTGGGCATCATCCAGAATGCGGGCCAAGTACCCTTGCCCACGGGGAGTTTGAGACTCGCCTCGAAGTAGCCGTAGGTCCAACTGTCTACGGTGTTCATCCTGACGGAGAGCACCTTGTCGCCCACCTTCTTGGCGGTAATTTTCAGGGTGCCGTCGCTCACCAGAGCCACCGTATCCTTACCCTCGCGGCCACTCACATAGGTCTGCTTCTCGTTGTTGCCCCAGCCGCCGCCACCGGTTTCATACCACCACTTGGCATTGTCGGGCAACCTGCGGCCGGCGCTATTGAATTCATCCTGCCACACCAGACGGTAGCCTGCGGGGGTGGGAATCTCGGGCTCCACATAGGCCACACCTGCGGGGACTACAAATCCCTCGGGGGCTGAGAAGTTGGTCCAGACGAGAATCTCGGTGAGGGGATTGCCCGTGCAATCGAGCACCACGAGCGAGGCGTTGCGACGGATGTCGAGACGGGTGAGTTTATTGTTGGCACAGTTGAGCTCTGTAAGGGCACCAAAGGGAGCGAGGTCCAACTCCGTAAGCGAGTTGTCGCTACAATCAATCTTGGTGACCCCAGCAAACTGCTCGGCACCGGCAAAGGTTCTGATGCCTCGGCCCGAAGCCTCGATGGCGGTGACAGACTCGGCCTCAACAGATGAGAGCACGCCGTCGCCATCGGCATCGTAACCCTCCAGGAGGGCCTCCATAAGTCCACTATCGGCCACCTCCACAGCCTCGATGTAGTAGTTTTGCCTTAGGGGGATATATTTATATGTACGTCCCGATTTGATGGTCAGTTCGGTTTCCCTTACCTCTGTACCTTTGTTTTCGGAGACGGTTACGGTCACGGTTGTTTTACCTGCGATGCCGCCGCTGGGCGACACCTTGCACCACTCTACCTGCGACGAGATACCCCAATCCTTCTCGGCCTCGACCACTACGGTAATGGTCGCAGCCTCATAGTTGAGATTCAGTTCGGCGGGAGTGGCAGTGATGGCCACTTCTTTGGGTTTATCCTCGTCTTGGTCTGCGGGGGTACAGGCTGCACCCATCAGGAGGGTTGCGAGAGGGAGTAGAAGAAGTGCGAGTTTTTTCATTGTCTTTAGCGTTGTTTATGTTGGGTATCCCACTTGCAGTGGTCTTGCAAAGGTTGTGTTAGCTACATTTCTTGTCTATCGTAATCAGCGTGAGGGTGGGGGTAATTAAAAAAGGCGGGGGCCTCCTTACGGATGCGGCCCCCGCCTTGGTCATAGAGCCTTACTCAATCTCAGTGTGCTCCTGGAAGAGAATGTCTTTGATGACAATCTCGGTGTCAGCAGCGCAACCGCCGAAGTCGAAGAAGAGGCTGATAGCGGTCATATCCTTACCAGGCATATTGGCCACCTTGTAGACAAACTCCTCATCTGCGGTCAAGGGGTGACGGTCTGCAAAGTAGAAGTGGTTGTCGTCGCCGGTCTGGGTGAGTTTCACGGTCACACCGGGGTGGTCACTATTGGAGGTCATCTTCAGATAGAAGTCGTAGTTCTTATCTGCCGAGGTGGTCATATCGGTGAGGAAAGCCACCTGAGCCTGCCACTGGTCGGTGGTAGCTACGGGGAGGGAGACGGTATACTGGTTGCCATCCTGCTCAACGGTAGGATTGTCGATCTGAGCCCAACCGGGAGCGTAGTAGTAGGTCATTTCCAATACGTTGCAGCTGGTCCAGAGGTTACCTGCCGAGGTGGGATCCCACTGGGTGAGGTCGCCGAAGCGAGCCTTCTTAACCTCCATATCGAGGATTCCGTCGTTGTCGGTGAAGAAGAAGGTGTAGAAGCCAGCGGTAGGACCACCCTCTACGGTGTGGATGTTACCATCGTCGCTGGGGATATGGAAGAGACCGTTGTCGGTCACAACACCATATTTATCCTTGGTCCACTCAACGCCCCAATCGCTCTGGCCGAATACCTTGATCGAACCGCCCTCGGCTTTCATCCAGAGGGTGATGCGGTACTCGTTTTCGCTGATGCGAGCCATAGGCAGGGGAGCCTCGCCGGTATTCCAACCGATGAGTGCGCCCTCGGGCTTACCACCACCGTCGCCGATGATCCAGAGAGCCTTGCCGTGATCATAGGTAGCCTTGTCGCCGCCATCGAGAGGTACAACCTTGAACCAAGTGCCGTCGAATGCCACGCGGTAGTCACCGGTCAGAGCCAAGAACTTGAGAGTGGTGGGGCCTACAACCTCAAAGAAGTCGGGATCTACCCAAATCTCCTCAAGGTTAACGCCGGTAACCTCGATAGTCTCGTTCTGTGAGATGGTGAGTTCTACGGGACCTGCTGCGATGTTCTCGCCACCGAAGGTAACAGCGGGAGCCTCAATGTCGCGAGCGCGGAGTTTATACTGCCAATAGCAACCGGGGTTCTCTGCCACGAGAGTCATCGAGGTCTCGGTGAGCTCGATCACGTGGAAGATAGGCTCATTCCAAACCACATCCGAAGGAACGTAGATGAGAGGAGTCTGCGAAGCCAGAGTGATGGTCTCGCCGTCGAACTCGTAGGTGCTCTCGGTCACGGGCCACTCGATGTCGATATCGGGCTCTACACCGGGGTTGGGACCGATAGCGGTTACACCCCAGTTGATGTACATCAAACCATCGGCACCCGAGGAGTAAACATACTTGCCATCGGCGTAGAAGGTAACCTCGTCATCATAGAGACCTGTACCTGCCTTGTCGTTGGCGGGAGCGCTCCACCAGCCTGCAGCATTCTCTACAGACTCGCCACAACCGAGGTGGCCGGGGTTGTTGCTATCCATTACCCATACTTTACCATTGCCATCGGTACCTGCGAGCATCTCCTCTGCGGTGAGGGTCTTAACTGCAGGAACAAACTGATATTTCCAAGCGATGGGGCCGCCATTGTTGCCGGTAGCAGTATACCAAGCAAGGCTGAGCTCTTTCTTCATAACCGACGAGCTATCCAAAACGAGGTAGCGGGGGTTCGAGAGAGCCTCAACGTGGGGGATGTACGAAAGGTTCTTGCCATCCTCGAGTACGAGCCAAATCTCCTCGATACCGGCCTCGTTCCAATTCTGCTCGAAGTGGTAGGTCGACTCAAATGCCTCCATAGGAACCTGATAGTCGGTCTCGGTGCCGTCCCACTGCTCGGGGAACATTGCGTTGGTACCCCAGTTTACATAAACGGTACCACCCTCACCGGGATTGAAGAGGAACTTACCATCGGAAGTGAAGGTCATACGGTCGTCATAGAGGCCCTGACCATCTTTCTCGTTTACACCGCAGCTCCACCAGCCGGTAGGATTGCCGAGCGAGTCGCCACAACCGAAGTGGTCGGCTTTAGACGAGTTCCACATCCACTCCTGCGACGATTTGTTGGAGATGTTGTCCATATACTTCTGTGCATCGAAGGGATCGCGGTAGGTATTGGTAAGGGTGAACTCCATATTGAGCGAGCCATCCGAAATACCGTGCTGATTGTAGGCTTTAACCTCTACCGAGTGGGTACCTGCATCGCGGAAGCGAGCGGTGTAGCCGTTGATAGCCACCGAGAAGTATTTCTTTACGGCTGCATCATCGGGTTTGTCGGTCTCGGGGAAGATCCACATAGGAACCATACCGGGGTTATTGAGCGTGAAGGTCACCATATTGGTCTCGTTATCGACGGTGATAGTCACGTCCAACTCCGAGGCTACGGGCAGATTATCCTGATCGAGGGTAGGATAATCGGGCGTACAGCTGCTCACAGCAAACATTGTTGCGAGCGCCATTGCGAAATATTTAATCAATTTTTTCATACTTTACCTTTTTATAAAAATAGAAGTATCCCGTTTAAGTCTTTTACTATGTGGACTAATAGGGGTTCTGAGTCATCTTGTGATCAGCATCCACCTTATCCATCTCACTCTGGGGGATAGGCCAATACTTCTTGTTGGGAGTCCAGTCTACGGTTCTCCACTCGTGGTTGGCAGCTTTGAGCACCTCAACAGCCTTGCCGGTACGAACCAGATCCCAGTAGCGTTTACCCTCACCTACGAACTCCTTGCGGCGCTCCTCGATGATGTTGTCGAGATTGTACTCGGTGAGTGTAGCACCTGCACGCTCCTGAACGGCTGCCAAGTGAGCCGAACCATCCTGACCAAGTGCCAGAGCCAACTCGGCTGCGTTGAGCAGAACCTCCGAGTAGCGATATACGCGCAAGTTGTTGCCGTGGTTCATATCACCGTCGGCCTTCTGACCGTGGTTACCGTTTACGCGAGCGATGTACTTCTTGAGGAAGTAGCCGGTATCCTGCCAACGAGCGTGGTTGTAGTCACCTGCGCCGGTCTCCTCCATAAATTTGGCGTAGTTGAGAATACCGCCATCTTTCCTCTGGTCGTTATCCTCATACATATCGTAGGCGTGTTTAGCCACAGGGCTGAAACCCCAACCGTCACAGTACGTGTGAGGGCAACCGGGAACGCCGATAAGCATAGGATAAACGGTACCACCGGTAGCGATGGGCGAGCCCCACGAACGTACAGCACCCTCGGAGATGTAGTTGATCTCCCAGATGGACTCTTTGCTCCACTCACCGGTCTCCTCCCAGATGCCTGCGAAGTCGTCAACAAGACCATAGTTGTTGGAGTTGATGATCTCGTTCATATAACCCAGAGCGGTTGAGTAGCGCGAGTTGTCGTTCTGATACATAACCATCTCTGCATAGAGCATATAGGCCATAGCGCTGGTCACACGACCCTCCTCGCCGCCGACAGCCTTCATAGGTAGAGCGTTGAGTTTGATAGCCTCCTCGATGAATTTGATGGTCTCGGCATATACATCGTCAGCCTTATACTGATCGGTGTAGTAGGGAGCGGTGAGGTTTTTGTCATAGAAGGGCACGTTACCCCAGAATTTCCAGAGTACATTGTAGTAGTAAGCCTTCAGCACCAAGCACTCCGCGATGTAGCGATTGCGGTTAGCCTCGGGCAGCGAGGTCATAGCCTCTGCCTCTTCGATGGCGATGTTGGCACGGTTGATACCCGAGTAGGCGATGGTCCAGATCTGGTTGCAGCAGTCGAGAGCTGTTGCGGTGTAGAGGTGGGTTTTGGTAGCCATCGACTGGTCATTCTCATCGGAACCTCCTTTGTAGATATCGTCAGCCATAATGTCCGAAACGAAGTTCAGAGCATCATACTGGTAGAAATAGTCGAACCACTGCAGGGGGTCGTATGCAGCCACAACGCTGGTCATCACACGACTCTCATCGGTGAAGTAGTTATCTTTGAGGATCTGGTCGGTAGAGCTTACCGTAATGAAATCCTCGGTACAGGCGTTCAGTCCAAGAACAGCCAGCACACTAATTGCGAATAATTTAATCTGTTTCATAGTATTAAGCCGTATTGGATGATTAGAATGTCACGTTTGCACCAAAGGTGAGAGTGCGAGCCTGAGGATAGACACCACGGTCGATACCGTAGGCGGTACCGAAGGCGGAGTTACCACCGGTAACCTCGGGGTCGCAACCCGTATAGTTGGTCAGAGTGAAGAGGTTGTCGCACGATACGTATACCCTCAGACGGTTGATACCAACGAAGTTGGTCACCTTCTCGGGCAGGGTGTAACCGAGCTGGATGTTCCTCATACGCAGGAACGAACCATCCTCCATCCAGTAGTCCGATACGCGATAGTTCTCGTTGGCCGAGGTGATCTGGAAGCGGGGAGCCTCATTGGTCGAGCCCTCGCCGGTCCAACGATTCAGGATGTTCTTGGGAAGGTTGATGCTACCCAAGTCGGTACGACGGCTTACGTTGAGTACGTCGTTACCGATCTGGCCCTGCAAGAATGCGCTCAAGTCGAAGCCTCTCCACTCGAAGGTGAGGTTCAGACCGAAGGTCCAATCGGGAGTACCCTTACCGATCATAGTACGGTCCTCGTCGGTGATCTGACCATCGTTGTTGATATCGGTCCAGCGGAAGTCACCGGGTTTAGCATTGGGCTGAATCATAGAGGTGTTGCCCTCTGCATCGGTGTAGGTGTAGTTGTAAACATCGTCCATAGTCTGGAATACACCGTTGGTTTTCCAACCCCAGAAGTAGGGGAAGATCATACCTACGTCACCACGAGTGATGGTACCGATCTTGTGGCTATCACCCGAGAGATAGGTCGACTCGTCGCCGAGGTAGGTAAGTTTGTTGGTGTTGTAGGATACGTTGGCGTTGATGCCGTATGCAAGCTCGCCTACCTGGCCGCGATAGCCGAGGTCGATCTCGATACCTTTATTTACCATATTACCTACGTTACCGATAGGAGCGGAGTCACCTGCATAGCTGGGAACCTGCATCTCCATCAGCATACCGCGGGTCTCTTTGGTATAGTAGTCGAAGCTCAGGGTGAGCGAGTTGTTCAGGAAGCCGAAGTCAACACCCAAGTCGGTCTGTACGGACTCCTCCCAGCGGATGTTGGGGTTGGAGAGGCCGTTGGGTTTGTTACCGTTCTGTACGTTCTCGGTTGCACCGGTACCGAAGGGATAGTTGTTGCCGCCAACCATAGTGGTGGTATAGCGCATATCACCGATAGAGTCATTACCATTCTTACCCCACGATGCGCGTACTTTCAGTGCGCTCACGAGGTCTACGCCCTGCATAAACTCCTCGTTCTTCACGTTCCAACCTGCCGATACGGAGGGGAATACGCCCCACTTGTTGCTGGGACCGAAGCGCGACGAACCATCACGACGTACGGTAGCCTGCAACATATATTTCTCTGCATAGTTGTAGGATGCACGAGCGAAGTAGGAAGCCAGACGATAGGGGATGGTGTGGTAGTAGCCATAGACACTCTGCCAGCCGTCTGCCGAGAGACCGGTAGCGAAGTTGATGTTGGCCATATACTCGTTCACCTCGGGGAGGTTAGACCTCGAACCACCGATCTGTGCGCTGTTCTGCGAGATGGCAGCCTGACCGAGCAGCACTGCGAAGTGGTGATCCTCGATCTGTTTCTCATAGTTCAGGGTGTTCTCAATCTGCCACCTGAGGCTGCGGTTCATCTGCTGATAAGCGCCGGTAGCATACTGAGGTTTGTAGGTAACGACCTCCTCGCCGTTAGCGTCGTAGGAAACCTCTTTGGAAATCTGGTCGAGGTTCATCGACTTGGCGTTGCGGTAGTACTGTACGTTGTAGCCGTGGTTGCCCCAGAAGGAGAGGTCGGCACCAAACGACGAGCGGAAGGTGAGGCCCTCGGTAATCTGGAGGTCGAGAGCGGCGTTAGCCACGAACTTATCGGTATTGTACTTGGTTGCGGGGAGCTCCATCGAAGCCAGGGGGTGGTGCAACTCGTTGTAGATACCTGCATCTACCATCGAGTAAACCCTACCCTCAGCATCGCGAATCATATGGGGGAATACATAGAGGTTCGAACCATCGGGCTGAGCGATGTAGATCTCTTTGTACTGCTCGATATCCTCCTCGGAGGCGTAGATAGCCTGCAGAGGGCTCATAGCCATAGCCGAACCGAGAACGGTACCAAACTCCGAGCTCTCGCCCACGCTACCTACCGAGTTGATGTTGGCGTAGGAAACGTTTGCCGAAACGGTAGCTTTATTGAACCAGTCGCTGCTCTTGGTATTGTCGAAGAGGGTTGCCTGAGTGTTGGCACGGAGAGTAAGACGGTCGTAGTTCGATACGCCGTAGTTACCACCGACGATACCATCCTGCGAGAAGTAACCTGCCGAGAACATATAGTTCACACGCTCGGTTGCGCCGCTGGCCTGTACCTGATGCTGAACGATGGGGGCGTTAGCATTGAGAACTGCGCCTACCCAATCGGTACCCTCACCAAACGAATAAGGATCGGCATAGATAGGAGCCCTACCCTCGTTGATGGCTGCCTCATTCATCATCACTGCATACTCGGTAGCGTTGAGCACCTGAGGTTTGCGCCATACGTTCTGCATACCATAGGAGAAGTCGTAGGTGATAACAGCGTCGCCGGCTTTACCTTTCTTGGTAGTTACAAGGATAACGCCGTTGGCTGCACGCGCACCATAAACGGCTGCCGAAGCTGCATCTTTGAGCACCTCGATACGCTCAATATCGCTGGGGTTGAGGTAGTCGATACCACCCGAGAGAGCCATACCGTCTACGATGTAGAGGGGCTGCGAGTCGTTGATAGAACCGATACCACGGATACGTACCTGCGACGAAGCACCGGGGGCACCCGAAACCTGCTGTACTGCCACACCCGACGAGAGACCGCGGAGTGCGTTATCAATGCGGAGGGGAGCGGTTTTCTCCAGAGCATCCTCCGAAATCGAGGAGATGGCGGCAGTCACGACGCTCTTCTTCTGCGTACCGTAACCGATAACCACGATGTCCTCAAATACCTCTGCATCGTTCTCGAGCACGAAGTTGATTACGGTACGACCTGCAATGGCCTCAGTAACACCTTTCATACCGAGGTATGAAACGCTGAGGTGGTTCTTTGCAGCATCACCGACAGCGATGGTATACTCACCATCGACACCGGTAATAGTACCCTGGTTGGTCTCGTCTACCATCACGGTTGCGCCAACGATAGGCTCACCTGCGGTATTTGTGACCGTACCTCTCACTTGCTGTGCGTAGAGACTACCACAGCCGACGCCCATCATCGCAAGGAAGAGAGCGATTTTAAGTGTAAAGTTTTTCATAGGCTTTTAATTAGTTAGTGAATATGTGAAATTGTGTGAAAATTTCCAATATCGGTTTAGGTCAGCATCGACTCCGTGAGCTATCAAGGTCGGGGCACTCACCGGCCCTTTTCAACCGCTTCCGCACTCTCGGAATCGATAGTAAAGTTACCAAATATATTCGTACGCACCCACGCGTGGGGAGAACAAAGTGGACTAAGGGAAATATGATAGTTGCATAAGTGTGCAACTATCAAGCGGTTAACCGCTTGCCGAAATTCAAAAAAAGTGGATTGAATCATTGCGCCGAATGGACAATATTGGCCTCCGAACGGCAGTTTTTCGCCCCCGAACGGCAACTCAACATCGCCCAGCGCACTTTTTCACAGCGCTGCTACATTCCACCACAAAAGGGTCTCTCGAGCTATGCCTTGAAGGAGCCTATGGTGCGGATGATATGTTCAAAATCATCCCTATCACACTTGGCACGATTCTTCACTTTCGCGCGATAGTTGTATATGGTATTGACAGAGTAGTGGAGCAGCAGCGCAATCTTAGAGGAGTCGGTGATGCCGAGCCTGATGAGGGCAAAGATGCGCAGCTCCGTATTGAGCCTTTCACCCTTGCGCAGCTCTATCTGGCCATCGGGCTCGAGCAACGAGTTGAACTCCTCGACGAAGTTGGGATAGAGGTTGAGGAATGCGCTATCGAACACCTCATAGAAGTGCTCCTTCTCGGCATCGATGATATCGCTGGATGGAAACTCACGATTGAGCTCGGCTATGGAGCCACTCTTAATACCCTTACGCACACGACGTTGGATGTGGGCAATCTTATCTATATAATCGGAGCACATCGAAAGAAAGAGGCCGATATACTCCTCCTTGACCATATTGGCCTCGGCTATGGAGAGGTTCAGCTCGGAGAGTCGGTGATTGGTCTGCTTGAGAGCCTCATTCATCGACTCAATCTCCTGATTTTTAGCCTTCAGAGCTCGTTGAGCCTTGGCCGTACGGCGCAGCAACATCACCACATAGATGCAGACTCCGAGCAGGAAGGCAACGAGCAGCATTGCGACGATAGTCATCTGTCGCTGATGGCGTTGCTGCTCTGCCGCACTCTGATGATAGGCCTGCTCGATGGTATTCATCCTCACAGCCACCTGCCATTGGCGCAGTTTAGCATTATAGAAGGTAGCGTCATCGATGGAGATGCGGATGTAGCGGAAGGCCCTGTCGATGTCGTCACCGACGGAGAGTTTCGAGGCCAAGACGCAGAGCGAAGCGTTGTCTTTGATGGCAAAACGGGTGTCGGTCGTAGCCGAACGGATGAGCCACAACAGCTGTTCGTCGTCCTTGCCGAGTCGTTCGCAAACCATTGAGAGATAGTAGGATGCGATAGCATAGTCGTGACGGTCGGGGTTGGTATTTTCGAGCAGCGTCCTCGCACACAGCTCGGCATTGGTATAGTCCTCGGCATCGTAGTAGTCGAGCAGGCGTGTGGAGAGCGAGTCGGCAAGATAACCTTCGGTCACTGCGACCAGCGAGCGAGGTAGTGTGTAGACCTTGTGCCTATACTCCCTGAGCAGACGGCCACACTCGCGGCTCATCTCTACATCCTTGGAGTACTCCTTGAAGTCGCGATTGAAGTGGATGTTGGCCAGATAGTAGTCGCAGAGCGATTGGGGGGCCAACTTGTCGACCTCTATGCGCTCAAACGCTCCAAGAGCCTCGGCATACATACCAGCAATCGTATAGAGCCTGGCCTGAGCGAGATAGCCCTCATTGAGCAGAGTTTCATCGCCCAATTCTCGGGCTGCTTCGATGGCCATATTGCCGTAGGTGAGTGCGAGATCGAAGTTATAGGTGAAGTACTCTTCGTAGAGTCGCTTGGCATATTCATAGGTACGCTTGGGCTCCTTTTCGGCTGCGAGCAGACCGCGATAGTGGTCTATGCGTTGTTCGCGCATAGCGACATATTCGGAACTGTTCTCGAGTGCGAGGTCGAGCTTTCGAAACTCCTCTGCGAGAGGCTGGTGGCTCTGTGCTTGTGCCGCATCATAACAAACGAGCAACAGTGCGGAGAGTAGGGTTAGGATGTGTTTCATAGTAAGGTCTTAAACAGCACAAATATAGGGATATTTTTCGGAAAAGCAAAAGGCTGCTGTCCACTTTTTGACCCACTCAACATTTTGCAAATCAGGCCAAAAGGAGAACAAAAGTCCACATTTTGGTCACCCGCTCTACAATGCCCCGTAACTATTTACTATCTTTGATGAAGTTTGATATAGAATTTATGATTATCAAACCTTTAAGAAGAACTCACGTGAGAATTGGCAATGGATAAGAAAAAATACGATTGTCTGGCTGAGCCATATTCATCACGCTT
>JAFVSJ010000015.1 GCA_017503805.1 Tidjanibacter sp. | reverse complement strand
GTGGTAATAGCAGCGAGGTCCCACCTCTTCCCATTCCGAACAGAGAAGTTAAGCTCGCTTACGCCGATGGTACTGCATTTAGTTGTGGGAGAGTAGGTAGCCGCCTCTTTAAGACCAATCCGCAAGGGTTGGTCTTTTTTTGTGTGTATGTACTGCGGGATATGGCTTTGGCTCTACCCTGCCATAGTGTGAGTTGGTCTTAAGGAGTCAGCTACTTGCTGCCTCGGCTTGCACTCTCGGAGGTGGTTTAGGACATAGGGGCGAAAAGTACCTTTGTTCCGTCAATCATTAATTCCAATCTGTCTGGTGTGTGTGAGTTTTCCACACCTCTTCTCCCCAATTGGCCCCTCCCAAACCTTGGCGATGGATTAGTTTTGGGAGGGGCACACTAAAAATTAGAGGAGTGCAATTTCACATTAATTGTTCGCTGCGTTGTCCCTATCATTGGGAATAACTCACTCCCACTTATATCTACATTCTCTGGACAATGTAGAATACGTATCCGTAGGAGCAGCCATATTGTGCATACATCTCTGCCTCATATCTTTGGTTCTCTACAAGCATCTCTGCCGTCGGGTTACCCTTATGTTTATCGAGGAATATCTTTTGTGCTGCACGTTGTGGCTCATAGAAGTTGGTTGTCCAGCACTCATCGGGGAGTACAAACCACCCTTTAATACGATATCCTTTGCTCTCTATCAGCTTCAGGTTGCTCTCGATGGATCCCATTTGAGGGTAGGCCTCTTGCCAGAACTCCTCAATCTCCTGAGCTCTCTCATCTCTGAGCCAAGAGGCATCCGTAAAGGCAATGTGGCCTCCATCCTTGAGTAAGTCGCGCCAAAGAGTCAGGGCCCTATCTATACCTATATTATATATTGCTCCCTCGCACCAGATCAGATCGAGTTCCTCTCTGGCAAATGGCAGACTCTCCATTGGCGAGTTCAGGGTACTGATGTCGAGCCCTTTGTTGTGTGCTTTCTGCCGGACTATTTGCAAAAAGGTGTCGAAAATATCCACCGCAACAATCTGTGCCTCGGTTTGTTCTGCAAGTATGAGTGCCGATGAGCCAGTGCCGCATCCGAGGTCGGCAATGGTGGCACCGCTCTCTATGGGGCCTATCATATCAAGTGCTCGAAGAGTAGTTTCGCGACTCCCTGGCCCTTGTCGTTCGGTCGAAGAGAAATATTCGCAGATAAGGTTGAAATCAAAGTCGTGGATATTGCTTTTGTTTTCCATTTTAATTGTCGGTTTTAGTAATAGGATTTATTTTTTTTGGGAATAAAGCCTATTGGATTAATAAATAATGGGGGGATTTTGAAAGATTTGTGTCGTATGTGGAGACGACAAACCGCTCCCTCTGCTGTGTAGGGAGTAAACTATGCCGCGCGAGGCGGCCCTATGCAATATCCAAATTGTTGATCATCCGATACAAAGATATGTTTTTTTGTTCAATCGGCCACCTCTTTCACCTCATTATGCTTATATTTGTGTAGTTAGAATAAGTAATATTCAATAGTTTAATGCAGATATATGGCATTTGATTTCAAGAAAGAGTATAAGGAGTTTTATCTTCCTCCTGCGAAGCCTACTCTCGTAGAGGTGCCGGAGATGAACTATCTGGCAGTGCGTGGCAAGGGTAACCCCAATGAGGAGGATGGCGACTACAAGAGGGCTATCGAAATGCTCTACTCGGTGGCTTATACCCTCAAGATGAGCTATAAGACCGACCACCGCATAGATGGTTTTTTCGACTATGTGGTGCCGCCGCTGGAGGGTTTTTGGTGGCAGGAGGGCATTGAGGGGGTTGACTACACCCACAAGGAGCTCTTTTCGTGGATATCTGCTATACGCTTGCCCGACTTCGTCACTCGTGAAGATTTTGAGTGGGCAGTGGCAACTGCCACGAAAAAGAAAAAAATAGATTGTTCAAAGGTGGAGTTTCTCACTCTCACCGAGGGGTTGTGTGTGCAGATTATGCACATCGGGCCCTACGATGATGAGCCGAGGAGTGTGGCTACAATGGAGGAGTGGATGGCGCAGAACGGCTACGAGGAGGATTTGTCCGATGAGCGCCGACATCACGAAATATACCTCTCCGACCTGCGCAAAACTGCGCCAGAGAAGTTGCGTACCGTCATTCGTCATCCGGTGCGTGGGATTTCAAAATGATGTGGTTCGGTTGCCACTTGAGTTTTCCGAGAACAATTAAATGATAAAAAGGTGCATAGGTCGAAAACCTGTGCACCTTTTTTATGCCTCTATTTGGGGGACAAAAATTGCTGACTTACTGCTCCACACTCAATATTCGGCCCGTTGCAGAGGGGGCGAGGAGGTTGTCTGCGGGAGCAATGTTACTCAACAGAGGAGTCGGAGCACCTGCACTCTCTCCCACGGCTCCCACACCATAGGCTGCGCTCGCACCAAAGAAGTCGGAGGCGCTGTTGCGGTTGGCGTAGCGGAAGGTGAGCTCTTTGCTCTTCCAGAGCTCGGTGAAGTTGCCCTCTGCATCCTCGGCCACGCCGATGAACATCACTGCCACATCGTAGGGAATGAGCGAAACGGTAGAGTCATCCGAGGGGCCCTGGTCGTAGAGCGTTTGGGTGAGAATCTCGTCCGTATAGCGGCCTGCATCGGCGGTCGAAATGGCTGCGTAGTAGTAGTTTACGGCGGCATCATCTACAACCACATCGGCAGGTACGATGGCGTAACCCTCGCCTATATCGGCCCAATCGGAGTTCAGGGCACCCACCTCGGCCGAGTCGTAGAACTTGTCGATGCGGATCTCAAAGGCGAGGTCGGCATAGACATTCTCGGCGGTGGTGAATGTGAGTCGCTTGAGCGAAGTGGTGGGGCAACCCGATTCGCAACCGAAGGCCAAGAACTCATAGTTCGTGGCGGGTGTAAGACCTGTGGCCACCTCCGACATTGTGCCCGAGTTGTAGTTGAGTTTGAAGTTGGTGCAGATGTACTCCATAACTTCGCTGTCGCTCTTGCCCTCGAAGCGTCCCTCCTGCACAAGCATTGCCACATAGGAGTCGCTATTGGTGGTCTCGATGGTGAGTGTAGCCTTGCGGCTCTTGATCTCGCTCACCGAGAGGGTGATTTGGTTGTCGGAGGGTGCGGCTGCTCCGGTGGTGAAGTAGAGTCGCTCGGGGATGGTGTTGATGAGCGCTTCGTCGTTCATACCGCAGGCCCATAGTACATACTCGGTGTTGGCTGCGAGATCCACACCGAGGTGGGCGGTGCGTTTGTAGGCGAGCTCATTGAAGTAGAAGTGGAGCCCCTCTTCGACAGATCCGATGAAGGAGTTGTAGTACTCTTTCTCCTGCTCCCACGCACTATAGCAGAGCTCTTTCATCACTGCATCGGAGGTCGATGCGGGGCAATCTTTAGCCTCAAACACACCGAAGAAGAAGTAGCCGTCGTAGTCGATGGGGGTGATGTCGAGTTCGACGTGATAGCCCGTAACCTCGGCCTCGAGGTCGAAGTTGAGCACATACTCCTCCACAGGTTTGGAGTGAATCACGGTGCGGTAAATCTCTGTGGTGGGCTTCATTGCCTCGAGGTCGAAACCGTAGGCGTAGGCCACATACTTGGTGTCGGGGATGATGTCGCGGATAGTGTAGTTGAGTTTCTCGCCCTCATACATAAATACGCTCACCGCTGCGGACAGAGGAATGCCAAATCCGTCGGCAAAGTTCTGGAAGGTCTCCATATCGCTCTCCCAGAGTGCCTCGTCGTTCTCCATCAGGTCGCCCGATTCGAGGTAGTTGCCGTTGCCGAGAATGAATACGTAGGCGAGCGACTTATCTTGCGGCACGATGTCGAGTGTGATGTAGGTCGACTGTACGTTGCGACAGGTGATGGAGATGGCATCGGGCTCACCTGCTTCCTGTGTGATGGTGAGCTGACCGTTGGGATAGAGCCCGGGGTAGGCGATGTCCACGAGCGATGTGCGCGAGTTGCCCTCCTTATTGGGTGCTATCTCGAACGATAATTTGCCCGCTACGGAGGTGTCGCATCCGACTACCCAATCATACTCGGGTGTGATGGTGAGTTTCCCTCCCTCGGGGGCATTGAGCAGGGTGTAGCCTACGGTGAGAGTGCCTCCCTCGGCGGGGGCGGTGAGTTCCGTCTTGTCGAGAATGAGCTCAATGGGGCCCTGTTCCTCGACGGGGGTGTCGCAACCCCAAAGCAGGGCGAGGAGTGTGGCGGCAAGAGCAGCAAAGATGGTGCTGTATTTGGTTCTCATCTTGGTCTTCGATTTGGTTGTGAATCTTGTAGGTGGTTATATCTTCCCACCCGCAAGGGGCGCTTCGGAGGGTGCCCCTGCGAGTGGGATGTGTGAGCCGAAGGGCTATTTGGGGGTACCGCTGATAGGGCCCTCGTAGTTACCCTTGAGGGTAGTGCCGCTGTTGAGCGTAGCTTCGAAGCTGAGTTTGTAGGTCTGCGAGGCCTCTATGTACTCGAGGTTGAGAGTTACGGCCGAGAAGCTACCTTTATTGCCGTTGTAGGTGCTGTAGTAGTCGTCGATGTAGGCACCGCTCTCACCGAAGGTGTAGAGGCCCGAGGGGATGTAGGTGAGCGACGAGTCGCCTGTGCGCATATCGAATACGAGTTTGTGTTTACCCTCTGTATCGGTGATAGCAATCTCCCAGTTGTCGGAGTACCAATGCTTTGCGGTGAAGGTGGCCCACTCGATGTCGGAGGAATCATCGCCCGGGAGCGTGACCTCTATACCCTCCACATTGCCTACGTAGCCAAATTTGAAGGTTCGACCGTCGGCAATCTTCACGCTGATATCGAAGCTGTACTCGAGAGTTTTACCGTCGATATTGACGTTGGCAGAGGCATCCACAACCTCGTGGGTGGTCTCACCTGCGACGGTGATGGAACTCGAATCGCCTTTGATGTAACCCTCTCCCGAGCCTACGCCGAGACGGTAGTAACCCACGGGAAGATAGTCGGCTGCGGGGCTGAAGAGGTCAAGTACGAGTCGGTATTTCTCTTCGTTGTTGGCATCGGTCTGTGTGAATGTCATATACCAATTGGTCTGGCTCTCGTAGGAGCGAGCCGATGCACGATTCATCATCACATCAATGATTTCGGTCGACTGCTCGAGCGAAATGCCCTCCACCGAGCCCTCAAACTCGGCCTCGATGACGTGCTCCTTGCCCACATTACCATAGAAGGCGAGGATGTAGACCTTCCTCTGCCAATCGAGATCTACGTGGAGCGAGCCCGAAGTGAAGAGTTTGGCTGAGCTGTCTCCCTCGAAGGTTATTGTCGAGGCATAAGCATCGAACTGACCGGCCTCGGGCAGGTCGGGGGTATTCTCGTCGGAGGTGCTGATGGTGTATATGTTCTTGGCAATGTAGGGTGCAGCATAGCTGTTGTAGATGGTGAAAGCTGCGGCGTTGCCCTTCTCATCGGCGAGGTTGAGAGTCCAAGTCTTGCCGTCATTGGAGGGGGCGGCTGTGGCAGAGTTGAAGGCAATGGC
Organism: Tidjanibacter sp.; assembly: GCA_017503805.1. Lineage (GTDB taxonomy): Bacteria > Bacteroidota > Bacteroidia > Bacteroidales > Rikenellaceae > Tidjanibacter. Next base: position 12,454 of record JAFVSJ010000015.1, on the reverse strand, counting down.
GTGGGTTTCGATGTCTATGACGGGCATATTGTCCACGTCGCCGCTGTATGTGGCCACCAGATGGCGACCATCTACAAGAATGAGGTCAATGTCGAAGGTGTAGGCCTTGGTCTCGGGGTCGATAGCTACGGTAGCAACGCCCGACTTGAGTGTCAGACCGTTGTCGTAGCCGTAGGTCGAGTAGCGATAGGAGCTTACGCAGGGCCACTCGGTGCTCTCCTTCACCTCGTAGGTGCCGGCGGGCAGGTAGTCCTTCTCGGGGTCGCCGTAGAAATCGAGGCTGAGGGTCGTATCATCGTAGGCAAAGTTATCGGCCTCGTTGGCATCCTCATAGGAGAACATCATAAAGTAGCTCGAGCCATATTTGGTGCCCCTTGCGCGTGTGTAGTTGTGTTTGATAACCTTGTCGGGGTCATCCTCGGTGGTGAAGGGTACGGTGGCCGCAATTACGGCCTCACCATTGCCCTCGGCTGCCACTATGAGTTTATACTCCTTGGCGCTCTCAAGACCTGCCGCCTCCACAGCCTCGGGGCTGTTGGGCTCAATCTCCTCACCGTTGAGCATTACATAACCAGCGGTGGGAGCCTCTTTAGATGCGGGCATCACAACCCAAGCGAGCTTCTCGGCATTCTCACTCTTTACGCGGAAGTTAATCTTGTCGTGACCTACATTGACGATGTCCACCGTCACGACAATCTCACCATAGGCCGATGTGGCCATAAAGAGTTTGTTGGAGCCTGCGGTCTTGGAATCGTTGATGGTGGTGTTGCGTGCAACAGCTATCACCTGATACTCGGTCTCGGGGGTGAGATTCTCCACTGTGACGGTGTAGAGCACATTCTCCTGAAGCACGTCGAGCGACTCACCGCTCGCGAGAATCTCCTCCAACGTGGGCAGCTGCTCGTTCTTGGGCAACACGATGTAGGCGGCCTCGGTGGCGTTGGTGTGCTTCACTCCAAAGCTGATAGTTGTGGCTGTAGCCTCACCCTTGGTCAGCTCAATGGTGGGCATCGTCGCCTCAATAGTCTCTTCTACGGGTTCGCACGCTGCCAGGCAGAGGAGCATTGCGATGGCGGAGATAAGGATTTTTTTCATAGTGGTAGATTTTTTTATTGTTTGTTCTCTATCTTTTTTTTGATTATTTCCTTGTCAAGACAATGTCGCTGGTGCCGATGAAGTAGCCCATCCAGCCGAAACCCTCAAAGGGGTAGGCGAGTGAGGGATAGCAACCAACCAGGTGGGCGGGCGACTTGATGGTGATGGTGTTGCGGTCGGCAGATACAACCACCTCAAGGTCGGTGTCGGTGTGAATCATCGAGCCGTCGGCCTTGGCGTTGAGAGTGTAGCAGTTGCCGAAGAAGAGCCAGCCGACGGTGTTGTTGCGCACCTGACCGTCGATGGTCACCACGTCGCCCTCGGCAATGTTGAGCAACCACTTGGGGCCCCACTTCTCCTCGGGATTCTCAATGCCCTCGGCTATGAGCCCGTCTACACCGTAGTATTCGATGTGACACCAACCGTCGACGAGTGCAACAATCTGATTGTCGGCACGATAGTCGTAGGGATAGCCCTCTACGCTGCCTACTATTGTCACATCGAAATGACACTCTTCTGCGGGGTTGTAGAGGTCGGTGATGTTCTGCACGCCACTCCACTCGCCGAGCAAGTCCTCAAAGAGTTCCGACTCCACTCGCACCTTCTCATTGGTCTTGGGGGTAGCCTGTTTGGCCTCCACCAGGAGTCGGTTGTGCTTATCGTCGATGGCCATAATGAGCACGGTGTATTCGGTTTCGGGTTTGAGTCCCTTCTGCTCAAAGACTCTCACACCCTGCTGGCGGGTACCTACATTCATTGCGTGGTAGGATTTGTAGGCGATGTCGTCCTCAAGCGAGGCGAGCATCTGCTCCACCTTGGTGGTCTCGTTGAAGTAGTACCAATAGTCGGTCACGCCACTCGAAGGGTTGCAGGTCACGTTCATTGCGTAGGAGTCTACAACTTCGAAATTGACCTCCACACTCTCTGTCGAGGCCACCTCGGCGGGGGTGCGGAACTCACAGAGAGTCAGCTCTGCGTCGTCGCCTGCATCCCAATAGAATGCGTAGATGCAGTAGTCTACCTCTCCTTTGTAGCCGGCATTGCTGAGGATGTCGAGCTGGTCGCTTGTAGAGAGGAACGACTCCATAACCTCCTCTACGGGGGTGCCCGTCATCTCACTCATCTTCTGCGCTCCCTCGTATATCTCCTTGCGGATGGTGGCAACATCCACCTGCGAGAGTCGTGCTTTCGACACTATATCATAATAATAAGGAGCTGTTTGGTTTGCGGGGCGGATGTCGAAGGTCACCGAATAGGCCGTGAGGAGTTCGTTGTTTACCTCAATTTTGAACTCGGCAGTAGGCTCATCAACCTTATTGTTGTTGTCGTCTACGATTTCGTTGCAGGCAGCGAAGGTTGCGCAGATCAATGCGAGAAGAAGGATTTTTTTCATTTTTTAGGAGTGTTTTTCGATTAGCTTTACACAAAATTAAATTGAAATGCAGAAGTTGGCAAAAAATTATATAGTATTTTAGTATAACAATTCCGAAAATAATAGTTACATTTGTATAACATTTTCTGCTAACCATTTGATTATATGAATAGTGACTCCCTTGTTGGTTTGAGGGCCCGATTGAGGCTTCACTTGAGGATTGTTATATCGTTTGTCGCTCTGTTTGCTGCAACACTCTCCTTTGCACAGGGCGATGCCGCCTCGGTACGCAACCATCTTGAGAAATTTGAGCAGTACCGACTCATCGACCACAACAAGGCACTCGGCTTTGCGAGACTTGTGGAGGGTGCGGTAGACTCTCTCCCCGCCGAGTCGGACTACGCTGTTCTCTGCGACTTCTTGGCCGATAATGCCGAGAATCACATCTTTGACTATAGTGAGGCTCTGCGATACAAGGCCCGTTTGGTGGAACTCTATGCTGCGCTCGGCGACTCCCTTGAAGAGGCACGTGCCACTGCCGACCTCGGCCGTCTCTATTTTAAGGTGGGGGATTACCACAACTCATTCACCTACAGCCATAAAGCACTCGCTCGGGCCGACTCCATCGGGGATAACCTCGCCCGTCGGGAGGCTCTGATGTCTATAGAGCTCGTTGACTATTTCTACTATAAGGACACGACCAAGGCGATGAGCTACAACCGTCTTGTGGCCGATAACTACAACGGCCGCGAGGAGGCACGGCAGGCTATACGCGCTCTGAATAACCGATTCCACTATCCACTCACACCGAGCGAAGTGGAGGATATATTGCAGCGTAGTGCACAGATTCACAGTGAGTTTGGATTCGATGACGTGCAATTCAACATCTATCTCAACGCTGCTCTCCAGCAGGTGCTCTTCGACGATCTCGATGCCTGTGCACACTACCTCGACTTGGCCAAGCCGATGATTAGCAACTTCAAGGAGGAGGGTTACTACTACTCTGCCTCGGGTTTCTACAACATCAATCGTGGGCACTATAGCTCGGCCATTTCGGACACACGACGCTCCATTGAGTTGCTTTCGCGAGGGGATTTCGATGAGAAAAACGTTCACTCCTACTTCCTCCTTCAGGAGCTCTATTTCGATGCCGGCCGCTATCGAGATGCCTACAATGCGCTGATGCAGTTCTGCTCCATCTACACCCGTCAGAACAGCTCCGAGTCGGTCGTGCAACTCTCCAAACTCATCAACGAGCTCGAGCTGCAATATGCAGAGAAACAACGAATTGAGCAGCTCGAACGTGCTCGTCGCGACATTGCCGAACAACGGGAGCGACAGACGCTCTATATGGTCATCTGTCTGCTCGTTTTGCTCCTCCTTGTGGTAGCTCTCGTCTTGCTCTACTCGCGCCAGAAGCTCGAGCGCAAAAACCGTCGTCTGCTCCACGAAAAGTCGGAACAGGAGTTGAGGAATAAGAACGAGGTGATAAAGATTCAGAAACTCCAGCAATATCAGGAGCAGCGCAACCTGCAATCTCTTACGGCCGAGTTGAGTGAGGCTGTGGGTGCCACAGACAGTCGAGAGATGCGTAACCGCATCCACAAGATTATTGCCCGACTCAGCAAAGGGGTGGAGGCCGATTGGGTGGAGGTCGAGAAGACCCTGATTGACACCAACAACACCTTCTTTGAGAATCTCATAAAGGCCTATCCGAATCTGACGAAAAACGAGCGCAAGCTCTGCACTTTCATACACCTAAACCTCTCAACCAAAGAGATTTCCAACATTACCCATCAGAGTGTCGGGAGCATCAATATTGCCCGTTCGCGCCTGCGTGCAAAGTTTGGCATCAAGGGTGACGACCGTTCGCTCATTGCCTTCCTCGACAAGTTCGACAGCGCTCCGAATCAGGAGTAGGACTATGGAGCAGATTGGTCGTATCCACGTCTGCCGATGAACATAGAGAAACCGCCGCAAAAGCCTATTCTACAAGGTCTTGCGGCGGTTTTTAGTTTTGTGACTGCAGCCCTCTTATTATGGTCGTGGCGGTACTCTTTGGTGGGGCGTGGCCGTTCTCTTTTGAGTATGCGGTGCGGGCCACGTTGTGGTTTAGTAGCCTATGCGGTCGAAGAAGTCGAGCAGCAGTTCGCCCACTCGGGTGGAGTGGTAGATGTAGGAGCCGTGGTCGGCATCTGGCACGATGAACGACTCGCCACGTGGGATGCTGTTGCCTATCAGGTGAGTGTGCTCCTCTCGGATGAGGTCGCCATCACCAGCCATAATGAGGGCAGGACAACCGATGGTCTGCATATCCTCTACCGTCATCGTAGGCTCATTCAACATCATAATATTGAGCGGATTGGGATTCTCCTGGGCTAAAAATGAGGCCTCAAACTCGGGCACAAGTGAGCCCCTGACAAATATGTTCGCACCACCTGTGGCGATGGCTCCGAGGGTGCCCGGGTGGAGCACCTCGAGTTGGAGTGCTGTGTTGCCGCCGTCGCTGAAGCCGAATATGGCGGGCTTGGTGAGCCCCTTGGCGAGGATGAACTCATAGACATCCTCGGCCATATCTATATAGTGGTACTCCTCGAGCGGAGGGTTGCAACCCTGACCACGCGAGTCGAGCGAGTAGACTCTGTAACCTGCTTGTGCGAGCTGTCGGCTGGTGGTTTCGAGGTCGTTGTGGCTGCCACCGTTGCCGTGGAGGAGTATTACGGGGCGGCCCGAGCCCTCGACGGCATAGAAGAGTGGAAGTCCTTCGCGGTTGATGAAGGTGTCGGTGTAGCTAACGTAGTCGGAGCGACAGCTGCCGAGGCAGAGGAGTGTTGCGAGGGTAAGCAAAAGTCTCATCCTGAAGAGCATAGAGCGATGTCTGTTTTATGCGGTTAAGTCATTTATTTGCTGGCAGATAAGCCTAGCCCTCCACGGGGGCAGAGATGCTTTCGCTATAGTCTTTCCATCCCTCGGCGGTGGCGTAGCTCTCTACACACCCTGTGGGGACTACGAAGAAGCGCCCCTCGGCATTGGCATCGAATGCCTCCCATCTGTCGTAATTCCAGGTGGCTGTGGGGGGAGTGGTCCTACGGCAGTAAACCACCTTGAGTTCTTTGCATCCGATGAAGGCACCTGCTCCTATCTCTGCGATATTCTCGGGGAGGGTAATCTCCTGGAGTTTTGTGCACCCCTGAAAGGCGTGGGCACCAATGCGTTGCACGCCCGAGCCGAACTCTACGCCCTCAAGCCCTCGGCACTCACTGAAAGCATAATAACCGATGGAGGTTATCTTGTCGTGGAGGGCTACGAACGATAGGTTGGAGCAGAGAGAGAAGGTATTGTCTTCTATGGCGGTGATGCCCTCGGGTAGTTCGATCGCCATCAGGCTACGGCAGTCACTGAAGGCTCCGGAGCCTATCTGTTGCAGCCCTGTGGGCAGCTCGACACTGCCGAGCTCACGGCACCCCGCAAAGGCCCGCTCCTCAATTACTCGGAGCGACTGCGGCAGCTCTATTTTGATTAGCTTATTACATCCACCGAAGAGTATGCCGGGTATTGTCTCTATGCCCTCTTCTATCTTGACACTCTGCAACTCCTTGCAATCGCTAAAGGCCCCCATACCCAGAGTCTTGACCGACGATGGGATGGTCAGCGAGGTGATGGCACATCCTGCTAAAGCATCCTCGCCCACGGACTCAATATCCTCGGGTAGCACTATCTTCTCGAGCTTGCTGCAGAACCCAAAAGCGCCCTCGCCAATCTCCTTCAGGCCGCCACCAAAGTTCACCTCGGAGAGAGTGTGGCAGAGTAGGAAAGCCTCTTGGCCGATGGTCTCGAGGCCGTCGCAGGTGGTGATGCGTTCGAGGGTGAGGTGCTCCGCGAAGAGCTCGCTCCCTATCGCCTTGATGCCCTCGGGGAGGGTGTAGTCGGCCCTGCCGAGCGGTGCGAATGCCACGAGGGTATCATCCACAACCAGACCACTCCCATCTGCGGTGGCAAACTTGCCCTCGAAACGTTCGAGTCCATAGCAGTGGTGGAACGGTTTCTCGCCGAGGTGGTCGATGCTTTCGGGCAGGGTGATGGTGCGGAGGCTGTTGCAGCCATAGAATTGGTAGTCGCCTACCTCTGTCGCCCCCTCACTGATGGTGTAGTGCTCCACAGGCTCTTTGCCCAAGTAGAGATTGGCTCTTCCGTGCAGAGGGTTGGCTTTGTGGTCGGCAAACTTCACTCGCTCCCACATCTCCACCTCGCGCAGGTATACGTTTGTGATGCCACACCCACTAAAGGCTCTCTTGCCCACCTCTGTGAGCCCTCGGCCGATGGTTATCGAGCGGAGGTTACTACAGTTTTCTAATGCGCACTCCTCGATGGTCGTGACACTATCGGGCAGGGCTATGCTGCGGAGTCGGTAGTCGCTGCGGAGCGCATATGTACCTATGGTGGTCAGGGGCCCCGAGAAGGTTATCTTGCCGATGCCGTCGGAGTATTCGTTGGAGATAATGCGCACATCGAAAGGGGTGTCGTTGCTTGCGAAACCGTCGTAGGGGGTGAGGAGAACCTCCGAGTAGGTGATGTACCAGATTTGGTTGTCGGGAATCTCGCCGAGGATGGCGAGATCTGCATTGTCGTTGCTTTGGCTGTCATCGAAGATGTCGAAGATGGAGCATCCGGCCATAGTGAGCGCCGTAGCAATGAGTGCAAAGGTGGAGAGTAGTTTTTTCATATCGGGTATGTTTTTTTGGGGGTGGGAGTATTAGGCAGATGACCGACGACCGAGCTGATGCGGTCATCGGTCATCTGAAGTTACTTGCGTTTAGAAGCGCACACTATAGGTGAGGCCGAAGTTGTTGGTCGAGTGTACGGTGTTGGGCATCGTGGGGCCTGCAACGGTGATGGAGGTGTCGGCATCGACGTAGGAGTAGTAGTACATCACGCTGTTGGTGTAGTGGGCCCTCGAGAGTGTCCAGACAAAATCGAGCGACGAGCCGCTCGCAAATCTCCATCCCGCACCGAGCGAGAAGTTGTTGCTGTGGCTCTTGTAGGTGCCGTAGAAGGGGTAGCCGTCGTCGTTATAGCGGTCGGTCTGCTTGTTGAACGGAGTGCCGTAGTAGGCGTAGCCCGCACGCAGATAGAGCTGCTCTATGGGCCTTATCTCGAGACCTGCACGGTAGTTCTCGGCGGTGCCCAAGTCGTTGGCTACGTCGGCCGCAAAGGCCTCCTCCATATCGCGGTTCTCCATAGTCATATTGCCATACCACACCTTGTCGTAGTCGACCGAGATGATAGCCTTGTTGCCGAGAGAGAGCGACGCTCCGAGGAGCAACTTGGCGGGCGAGTTGTAACTATAGGTATAGCTGCTTGTCAGTGAGTTGGCACCGTAGGCATCGCCGTTGGCAAACTCGGTCTGCATATAGGTGCGGTAGTCGCGTGTGAGTCCCACGAAGGTGGGGGTGTGGTAGGCGATGCCCAAGCGGAGCGCACTGATAGGGCGCACGATGGCTCCCAACTTGAAGTTCACTCCCGAGCCGTAGCTTGCCACCATAGGGGTGTAGCGCGTGTACGACAACTCGTCGGCACCCGTAGCACCGGTGTAGCTCTCCTCGTAGCTATAGTAGATCTCCTGCTGGATGTCCTGCACCGCAATGGTAGCACCGAGGTAGAGGAAGTTGGCGAAGTTGAAACCCATCGAGAAGTCATACTCACCCACACTGCCATTGCTCTCTACGTTGAGGAGCGAGTTGACCTTGTTTTCGAGGGGCACGCCTGTGACGTAGTAGTTGTTGAGGAAGGTTTGGTTTTGGTCGAGTGCGGGGTCGATGAAGTAGGTCTGATAGGCCAGCACGCCGCCCCACTCATCGGTGTAGATATTGGAGTTGCGGAAGGGGTCGGCACTGCTGTTGAGGGCCGAAGGGTTGAAGCCATACATCTGCTCGGCAAAAAACTCACCTATGGTCACCTCGCCTCCTCCCCACATTGCGCTGTTGCGGAAGTTGAGGTCGGCCACGCGGTTGTAGCCAAAGGCGAGAGTCACGCTTGCGAGCGTACCCGAACTCTGGTAGAGATTCAGCGCAGTGCCTATCTGGTTGAAGCTGAAGTCTCCCTTGCCCACTCCTCTGGCGGCTGTGCCATTGGTCGAGCGGGTGTGGTCGTAGGCCATCGAGAGCGAGAGGGCCGAGCCACGATACATACCGAGGCCTGCGGGGTTGATGGACATACTCGAGAGGTCGGCTCCGAGGGCTGTGAAAGCGCCGCCCATAGCAGCCACACGCGAGGTGAGGAAGGTGTGCTCCGTCTGTGCATATTTTGCCGCCTCCATATGGCTCATATTGGGAGGGCTGATGACCTCACCGCCAAAGATAGTCGACTGCGCATTGAGCGTGAGGGCCGAGAGGGCTACGGTTGCTATAAGACTCAAAAATCTTTTCATCGTCATAATCTCTGTGTTACTTATAATTGTGGTTCCTGCATTGGAAGCAACTCTTGGGCTGCCTCTTCACTACCTGCCGCTGCGGCTCGAGGAACTCCTGCTCGAGGAGCCCGAACTCCTACTCGAAGAGCTGCCACCGAAGGAGCTCGACGACGATGAGGAGGAACGGAAACTCGACGAGGAGCTGTTGCGCGACGAAGAGCCACTGCTACTGCTGCGCGAGGAGGTGGAGCTGTTGTTGCGCGAAGAGCTGCTGCTACCCTTCACCGACGAGGAGGAACTCGACGAGCTACGTCTTGTGCTGGTACTGCTGCTCGACTTCTTGTAGTTGCTCTGCACCTTCAGGCCGCTCGACTTTTTGCTGCTCGAGGAGTTGGAACCCGAAGTTGCTTTGCTGCCTCGGCTCGAGGAGTTGCTGCTGCCCGAGATGCCGCCACCACGCTGGGTGGAGGTGTTGGGGCGCAGGGTGGTGCCTGTGAGCGAGCCCTTGAGGTCGTGGCCTATGTCGAAGGTGGAGTTGCTGTTGTTGCCTCGATTGCCAACCACGCTGCCCGAGAGTGAGCCGCCGTTGTTGCGACCTACAGAGCCGTTGTTCTCATTGCGGGTGCCGCTACCACGGTCATTGCTACCCGAGGGGGTGCCTGTGGGGCGACCATTCACAACGGTGGTGCCGGGGCGTACGGAGGAACTTCCGGGGCGGGTTACGGTTGCACCGCCACGACCTCCGCTGCCGGTGGCTATCTGGGTTGCACCGCGCGAGTTGTCTCTGCCACCGAGGCGCTCGCTATAGGTGGGGCGCTGGCCTCCCAGAGGTCTTACCGAGGAGCCGCCACCCGATGCCGAGCCACCTGCCGAGGTGCCATAACCGGGGCGATGTACCACATTGGGCTTGCGATCACCGGGGCCGCCGGGTTTGTGGTGGGGGTGATGGTGGCCGGGGTAGTGGTGGTGATGGTGGGGACCATACCAATGGTTGTGGCCATAATAATAGTGGTAGTATGGGTCGCATCCCCAATAGGGCGAGTTCCAGCCCCAATAGTCGTAGTAGCCGTAGCTATAACCAAAATAGTAGGGATTGTAGCCGTAGCGGTAACCATAGTAGTATGGATTGTTCCAGCTGCCGAACATATTGGTGATGTAGCGGGGCTCCACCCACACCTGATCGCCCATAATCATCACCGTATAGAAGGCGGGATCGTAGGCCAGGGTGAGGAAGTAGGCATCGCCATAGCGATAGTCGTAGTACGACGAGGGCATCCTATAGCTCATCGACGAGAAGCCCTGCAAGCGACGTGCGTAGGCACTGCGGTAGTCATCCACATAGAGGTCGTTGTAGGTGGGCGAGTTGTTGTCGGCCACCACCACGCCTGCGTTGATGATCACCTCGTCGAGGTCGCCGAGGATGTCGTCGATGTCGGCATCGGCATTGGAGGCTGCCACCATAGCGGCTATTCGTTTCTCGCGTTCGGCCAGAGCTGCTGCTTCGGCCTCGGCTTCGAGTCGCTCGGCCTCGGCCAGAGCGGCGCGGTCGTGCACACCGTAGAGGTCGTCGGCGTAGGCGGCGGCCAAGGTGGAGGCTCTATTGATGGTGAGTGCGGCGGTGCAGGAGGCCAGTCCGAGGCCCATTGCCACCGCTGCGAGCCCGAGGGCTACTCTGCTGATTGTTCTTCTCATAGCTTTATCCTTTTGTTTTTTTGGGGTTGTCGGAATCTCTCGTCCTACACATTAGACGCAAAAAGGGGGCAAAACGTTGCACGAGCGGATAAAAAATTTTGCTTTTCTTTGGTCTGCGGGGTAGAGGGCTCCGAATTTCGGCAAAAAAGTGTACCTTTGTGGCGACTTTGCCGAGGCTCTGTCTGCAAATGTAACCATTTCCGGCGAAAGATAGACCATCGGCATACCATTTTTTTGCAAGCAAAGTACAAAATTATAGTTATGGCAAAAGAACTCAAACAACTCACACCCCGCGAAGAGAACTATTCGCAGTGGTACAATGACCTCGTCGTGAAGGCCGGTCTGGCCGAGAACTCCGCCGTGCGCGGCTGTATGGTCATCAAACCCTACGGCTATGCCATCTGGGAGAAGATGCAACGTGCACTCGACGATATGTTTAAGGCTACGGGACACCAGAACGCCTATTTCCCACTCTTCATCCCCAAATCGTTCTTCAGCCGTGAGGCCGACCACGTGGAGGGCTTCGCCAAAGAGTGCGCTGTGGTTACCCACTACCGACTGATGAACGACCCCGAAGGTAACGGAGTGGTCGTAGACCCCGAGGCCCGTCTCGAGGAGGAACTCATCGTACGACCCACCTCCGAGACCATCATCTGGAACACCTACAAGAATTGGATCCACTCCTACCGCGACCTCCCCATCCTCTGCAACCAGTGGGCCAATGTAGTGCGTTGGGAGATGCGTACCCGACTCTTCCTCCGCACCGCCGAGTTCCTCTGGCAAGAGGGACACACCGCACACGAAACTCGTGAAGAGGCTATCGAGGAGGCACAGAAGATGATTCGCGTCTATGCCGACTTCGCACAGAACTGGATGGGTGTGCCTGTGATTATGGGTACCAAGAGCGCCAATGAGCGTTTCGCAGGCGCAGTAGATACATTCACCATCGAGGCACTTATGCAAGATGGTAAGGCCCTCCAGAGCGGCACCTCCCACTTCCTTGGTCAGAACTTCGGCAAGGCCTTCGACGTGCAGTTTGCCACCCGCGATGGCGGTATGGAGTATGCTTGGGCTACCTCGTGGGGCGTTTCAACCCGTCTGATGGGTGCGCTCATTATGGCCCACTCCGACAACAACGGTCTTGTGCTGCCTCCCAAACTCGCACCTATTCAGGTGGTGATGATCCCCATCTACAAGGGCGACGAGGAACTCCAGAAGATGACCGAAGAGCTCGAGAAAATCGCAGCCAAACTTCGTGCCAAGGGTATCAGTGTCAAGGTCGACAACCGCGACAATGTGCGCTCGGGATTCAAGTTTGCCGAGTATGAACTCAAGGGTGTGCCCGTAAGGCTTGTTGTGGGTCCTCGCGACCTGGCCAACGGTACCGTAGAGATGATGCGCCGCGACACCCTCGTCAAGGAGAACGTGGCACTCGAGGGTATCGAAAACCTCGTGGAGCAGACCCTCGAGCAGATGCAGACCACCATCTTCGAGAAGGCTCTCGCATTCCGCAACTCTATGATTACCAAGGTGGATACTTGGGAAGAGTTCAAGGATGTGCTTGAGAACAAGGGTGGTTTCATCCTTGCACATTGGGACGGCACCACCGAGACTGAGGTGGCCATCAAGGAGGCTACCAAGGCGACCATTCGTTGCATCCCCTTCGACAGTGTAGAGGAGGAGGGCGTTTGCGTATTCAGTGACAAGCCTTCGCATAGGCGTGTGTTGTTTGCCCGCTCCTACTAAAAAAGCGTGCCTTGCGGGTAAATTTCGCGCTGCACTTCGGATGGCGAGTTCCTCATTTACGACTTGTAAACTGCGGACTCGCCACCTTGTTTATCGGGAAATTTCCTCCGCAACTCACGCTTTTTTGTTTCAGTTGGAGC
>JAFVSJ010000014.1 GCA_017503805.1 Tidjanibacter sp. | reverse complement strand
CGTAGATCTGAAAACCTGCGCCCGCATAAGGGATGGTCTTGCCTGTGGTACTGTCGGTCTTGACTACGTGGAGATAGGACTCGCAGTTTGCGTTGTTAATGAGATAGCGATATACTTCGCCGTCCTCGCTGACGAACACCTCAAAGGGATCGAGCAGCTCTCTGCCATCCCAGCCCTTGATCTGCTTTACCACGTATACGCCGTAAGGCAGGTCGATGGTTTCGGCATAGCCGAACTCATCACAGGTGAGGATATCTCTCTCGGTGGTTTCGGCGGCTTCATAGCTGCCTGCACTCTTGAGATAGATTTCAAACATGGCACCGACTTCGGGTGTTTCGATCTTGGTGGAGCCGTCATCGGTATGCTTGATGATGGTGATCTTGCCCTTGATGATATCCTCGTATACGTCGGGATACACGGTGTTCAGCTCAACGGTATACTGGCCTGCGTAGGTGTCGATATAATAGACGGTTTCGTCGAGCAGGTATCCTTCGGAGGGGCTGATCTCACGGATCGTCCATTCCACGTTCTCGTAGCAAGGATAGTAGTCGGTAATGAAATATCCGTTCTTGTCTGTCGTATAGGTGTCGATGAGCGCACCATCCTTGAATACACCGTATACTGCACCTTCGAGGGTAGCATCGCCCTGGGACTGTCCATAGATGCCGCCGAGGTCATCGACCATCGCATCGGAGTCGAGGGAGAAAGCCATCGGCATCAGCTCCACGGGAACAAGTCCGCTATCGTCATCATCATCGAAGCCTGCCAAGTCCGCGTCGATCTTGAACACGTCGGCTCTCCATTTCTTGAGGACATTGTGGAACTTGACCTCGGTCACCTTGTTCCACTCAATGACCGCACCCTGGCTTTCGGGAATCACGTAGCGGATGGCGGTGTTGACTTCCTCCACGGTGTAATTCTCGCCGATGAGGATATCTTCGAATACTGCCACGCCATTTTTATCGGTGTAGGCGTAAACGTCGACCTTCTCGCCGGAGAGCGATGTTCCGTAGAGGTGGAATCTCATGCCTTCCACGAAGTTATCCTCGGAGGTCTTGATGACCTTGAGGTCGCCGCGCTTCAGCTCGTTGTACACCTCGGCTGTGGCTACCTTTGCCCATTCGATCTCCACGTCCTGGCTGTCGGGTACGATATACTTGAGGGCGGTATCCACTTCCTCCAACACGTATCCGCTGCCGATGAGGATGTCCTTGAAATACGCCTTGCCGGTACTGTCCACAGTGGCAGTCACGTCGATCTTAACGCCGCTGTCGGAGGTGCCGGTGAGACGGAACTTGATGCCTTCGGTCAGACCGTCCTCAGCAGTCTTGGTGACGGTAAGATCACCGCGCTTGAGGACGTTGTCAAAGGACACCGTTGCGGTCTTATCATATTCCACCGTAACGGTTTGGGATGCCTGAGGCTCGTAGTAGTCTTTGTGCTGCTCGGTTACCGTATAGGTGCCGGGCAGGAGACCTTCGATCTTGATCTCTCCGTTTGCATCGGTGGTCACGTTCTTGGTGATGCCGTTGCCGGATACCACGAAAGGAATGCCCGATACGATGCCATCCTCAGAGGTCTTAACGATCTTGAGGTCGCCGCGCTTGAGGGTGTTGTTAAACGATACGGTTGCGGTCTGTCCCGATACGACAGTTACGGTTTTTGCCGTCTGCGGTTCGTAGCGATCCTCGACCACTTCGGTCACGGTGTAAGTGCCGGGGCGAAGGTTATCCACCTGAATAACACCGTCATTTTTCGTGGTTACGGTCTGATTGACACCGTTTCCCGTAATGGTGAACTTGATGCCGTCTACCACACCGTCCTCACTGTCCTTGACGATCTTCACAGATCCGGCAGCAGTAGCGATCTTGAGATAGGAAGGCACGGGGTCGTTATTGGCTGGCACACCGGAAACCATATCCTGGTTGTTATCCTCTTTGCCGGGTACCGACCAAATGAGGAAGCCCGTTGTGTGGGTTGTGGAAGGCATTCTACGATTGAGTTTGATGGTAATAGAATCGGTCAGCGGCTGCGTGGAGCTGATGGTAAGTGTATTGCCGTTGACGGATACAGAAGCACCGCCGTTGCTTGACACTCTGTACTTGGAGAGGACGTTATTGGTATCGGTCAGCGTAACGGTATATTTGCCGTTCACATAGTCCATCTCGTAGGTCTTGGCAGAGGCAGGCACATTGCTCGTAAAGCTCGGCCTGGTGTAATGGGTTGCCATATCCGAAAGGATCAGATCGTAGTATTCCTTCAAATACTTGTTGCTCGTATACTGCTCGGTCATGGTGCCGGAGTATCCGTCCATCGGATAGGTCTTGTCGTTCAGCTCCGTGGGAGAAGAACGGAAACCCATCGTGATCTGCCACACAATAAGCTGCGTTGCACTGTAGCAGGCGTTGGCATCTTTGCTTGTTTCCAGGTCGGTACGATTGGGATAGCCGTATGCCAAAGCAAGGGAGAGCAGGTTTTTCTGCTCGGTGGAGAGCATCTCATACTTGTTTCCGTGCGTGGTATCGGAAGATGCACTGTAATCATTGCTGTTGGGAAGCGGAATGCCATGCTCAATGCAGAAGCAGTACACGTAGTCTTTTCCGTATTCCCAATCGGATTTGTTTCCGGTAAGACCGGGGGCTTTTGCCGTATAGTCGTGCATTTTCCTTGCAGAAGCACCCATTGCATAACCGAAGGGATTGTTTGCTGCCGTTAATCCGTATGCAGCAGTAAAGGCATTACCGTCAGCATCGGTGAGCGTATAATCCCACGACACCTCGGCTTTGCTCAGATCCATCGTAACGTCTGCTGCAAAGGCGCTGATCGGGGTCATCACGGAAAGAAGCATAACGACAGCCATGAGAGCTGTCATCAAACGCTTGGATTTCGATCTCATATAATTTCCTCCGTTTCAATTTTGAAAATAAAAAAGGCACCGTGAGTTTTTGCTCACGATGCCGTGGTTGATTGCCTATGGTTTATCCACCGTATATGACCACATAGGCGAGGTCGCCGTCCACGGTGATCTGCTCCACCTTGTAGGTCATATACTCGGTGGTGATCCCGTACATCGGATCGGTGGATGTCTTGAAGATGAGGTCTATATGGTATTTCAGTGTATTGATTACACCGTTCACACCTTCGAATTCCACTCTCGGCGTTCCCATATATCCCACATCCCAACCGAAGGTCATGGATTCCTTCCACTCGAAGGTGAAGTCCTTGTTGGCATAGCTTTCGGCGTATGCCATAACCTCTGCGATGATTCGCTTATGGTCGGCTTCGGTGAAGGCTTCCTTTTCCGGCTCCGTTACTTCGGGCTGTGTTTGAGCTGGTGGCTCCGTTACCTTTGGCGGTTCGGTTACCTCCGGCTCGGTTTCCTTGGGCTTTTCTTCCGTCTGCTTGGGAGGAGTTTCGGGTTCGGTCGGTTTCGTTTCGGGTTTTGTTTCCTCGACCTTTGGTTGCTCGGTGCTTTCGGTCTGCGATGGCTTTGTTTCCGCAGGTTTGGTTTCCGTAGGCTTCTGCTCGGTTTCCTTTGGCACCGTTTCGGCAGGCTTACTCTCTGACTCCGGCTTTTCCGTGGTCTGCGGTTTGGTTTCGGCAGGCTTTGTTTCAGTCTGCTCGGTTACGGATTCTGACGGCTCTTGGGTTTTAGTCGTTTCAGCAGGCTTTGTTTCCTCGGCAGTGCTGTTTTTCTTTTCTTCTGTGTGTTCCGTGTCCGTATCCGATTCGGCTGTGCCTGTGG
>JAFVSJ010000013.1 GCA_017503805.1 Tidjanibacter sp. | reverse complement strand
TCTACCCATACAGCGAACTCAGTGTCGGCAGCAACACCCGAGATGTCGTTGCCCTCACCCCATACGATGTCAGCACCTGCAGTCGAAGTAACAAGTACAGCAGCTTTATCTTTCGAAATGAAAGTGGCGTTCTTAACAGTCAGAGCAACTTTAGCAGGAGTACCTACATACTCATCCTTGATAGCGATTGCACGACCATCAACGCAGGTGATAGTAAGACCATCAACCTCTACTTTCTGACCCTCTGCGGTAATCCAAAGACCATAAACACCACCCTCATCCGAGATAGCAACCTGGTTGAGTTTACCATCGTTCAACAGAGCAATAGCTTTGTCGGAGGTGACGTTGTTGAGCTCAACTGCGTTGTAGAAACGGATGTCGTGACGGTTCCAAGGACCATCGTTTTTGCCCGAGTTCGAGAGAGTTACGTTGTTGATAAACCATTTAGCATCATCATTTACGCAACGGATGTAGTTCCAGTCGCCATTCTCCTGATTGAAGGTGAGCTTCTTACCATTACCATTGATGGTGATGGTCTCGGTGTTAGCACCACCGAAGTAATATTTCTCGGTCCAAGCACCAATAGCAACGGTGGTATCCTCGGCGAGAGTAACCTCGATGTTCTTTGCATTCTGCTTGAGAGCACCTGCAATCGAGTTGCTGTTTACAAGTACAACAACATCTACACCCTCTGCGTAGTTGGTCGAGAGGTCGATACCATCAAAAGCACGACCAACAATCTCGCCTGCGTTGGGAGCCTTAACCTCTGCGTACTCAGCAGTCATATCGGCAGTAACAGTAACGTTCTTAACGACGTTTTTCTCATAAGTACCTGCGGTATTGGCGCAACCAACAAGACCACCAAGGTCGCGGTAAGCCTTAACGGTAACATCCTCTACCGAGCAACCCTTAACTACACCCCTGTGAATATAGCCTGCAAGACCACCGGCTTTGTCGCCGTTATCCATCTTACCATCTACCTCCTCGGGCTCAACGGTTACTTTACCATTCTTAACAACGCAGTTCGTGATGTTAACGCCACCCTCACCCCAAGCAAGAATAGCACCGGCATAGTGGTTACTTTCAAGTTCAAAACCGTCAATTACAAGATCCTTTACAGTAAAGCTATTGTGAGCAGTTGCAAAAAGACCTGCATATTTAGCCTGCTTAACTTTGAGACCTTTGATGGTGTGACCCTGACCGTCGAAAGTACCACGGAACTGACCCTCTGCACTATAAGGCTGGTTGCCGATAGGAGTCCAAGCCTTCTTGTTGAGGTCGATGTCGTGGGTCAGAACAACGTTAGCATAGGCATATTTAACCTCTGCGCGAGTCTGAGCGTTGTCGAAGGTAGCGTTGGTATTGATAGCATTGGCGAAGTATGCAAGCTGCTCACCAGTAGCAATGTAAACGGTGTTGCCGTCGATTGCGGGCTGCTCCACAGTAACACCATCCCAAGGACGGATGTAGGGATCTACGCCTGCTGCATCATCCTCAAAGGCGGGTTTGATCTCAACAATCACACCGGTCTGGTCGGTAAGAAGGTTACCGTAGATGTTGGTGCGGTAGTTGCGCTGTACGGGTACGTTACCGTAAACTACGTTGTACTCTTTATTCTCGGTGTTGCGGTAGGTCATCTCTACGTCAACAAGGTGTTTTGCCTCGTTTACGAGAACGTAGTTCATCGACATATACTCATAGCCAGCAACGGGGAATGCCTCGGTGGGAGCTACTGCATAAGCATACTCGTGACACTCGTACGCATTACTTTTGGTAGCCTCGGCAGTGAAGAGATCCATAGTGTCGAAAGCTTTAACTTTTACCATCACGTCCTGAACGGTCATACCGGCCTTCTGAGCTTTCTCGTAGTCAGCAGTACCGATGTTAACCTGTGCGAAGGGACGGAAGAGGTCAGCTTTCAAAGTAGCGGGACCATCTACGGTGAAGTCAATCTTACCATAGAATGCGTCGTACTCCTCTTTGCTTGCGATGGTGGGATTGAAGGTCATCGTCTTGTTTGCCCAGTCGATAGTAGCAGCGCTACCTGCGTTCTGGGCCCAAAATACGATGGTGTAGGTGTCACCGGTAACGAGCTCGAGGTTAACGGTGGTCTTGATTTTGATCTCTGCGGGGGTGTCGATGTCGATAACCGAAATCTCGGGAAGGAGAACACCGTGCTCATCGTAAACACCGTAGTAGAGATTGGTAGCGGATTTACCGTCACCAAATGTACGAGTAGCCAACTCGGGAGTCGATACCTCAATGCCTACTTTGGCGGTCTTGCCCTCGTAGCCATTGACGCTATCTACCAAGTCGTTCGTACACGATGTTGCAAACACAGCTGCTGCGATTGCAACCAACGAAATGAAAAGTTTTTTCATACGAATTGATTAAGTTAAAAAATAGGTTAATTGGAAAATGAAATTGGTTATTTATAAAAAATAATGCGTTTGTCATTCAAACTTTTTGGCCCTCACCCACTCTCTCCGAGCTGACAAAAACAACAAGTGGGCGAAAGGCAGGGCACACTCCCCTCTTTCTCCCTCGGCACACCATCCCGCTATCCCTGAGCGAGTTAGGTCTAATAGGATTGGACAATTCATAAGTTTTCACTACGTCGGCATCGCAAAATGCAGACATATTGGTCACAAATGTAAGTAAAAAATGACATTTTACCAAATGTTTTTATCTATGCACCTATATAAAATATAGAGGGGCATTGTCTCTCTCGCAACGCCCCTCTCAAAAACTATTCCTATTTCGGACCAATTACTCCTTTGGCTCGATATACAATCTACTGCCAAAACGTTCCAAAATCTTGGAGTAGTAAACAGGCAGCAGCAGACCCAAAGTTACCACCGTAGCCAAGCCCCACAGCAGAACAAAAGCCCAATCGCGCCACGGGCGAAGCATCATACCAAATCGTTGCACGTCGCCCTCTTCGCCCACCTCGGTATGGTAAGCCAAATACTGCATCAGGCGCAGCTCAAGCATAGGAGCGTAAAGGCCGCAGGTGAGAATCGTAAGGGCGATTTGGCCCGCCAAATAGGTAGTGGCCGCACCGGTGGAAACCCTACAGACAGCCCTCCTATCGCCACAGCTGAGGTCTATCATCCATTTGCTCACAAGCACGCAGTAGTATGCCATCCACAGCACAAAAGCAATCAGCAAAATGGCAATGGTGATATATAGCGCAACACCCTCCATCAGCATAGGCATATCGGACATCATCCATCGGAGCACAACCACGAAAGCCAAAGGCAGCAGCACAGCAACCAACGTCACGATGGCGAACAAATCCATAGGTTTGGCCAAGAATCCAAACGGGCGCAGTCGCCAACTCGAATTCTCAAGCAAGTACCTCGTCAAGCGCACCACAAACCACGGCGCATAGACACCCATAGTTATCACCGTAAGCAGCGACCCCCAAACAACGTAGCCCATATATCGGCCAAAGTCGTAGTCGGTCATCACGCTCTCGCCATCGTATGTAATTGACTCCATAGTCACCCTCGCAAGCGGAAAGAGCAACGCCGAAAATGCCATCAGCATCACCCACAAAAGCACTCCACGCACAGCCATCGCCACGAGATTTGAGCTCTCAAAAAAGACCAATCCGGGGTCGTAGAAAAAGCGCGAACCAACAAAGGCCTCAAGCACCCACCAACCCCAAAAAACTATCACCATTCCGAGCAATGGCCACACCACCTTACGGATAGACAACTTGCACTCGATAAACTTTCTCATCGTTACAGTTATTTAATTAATTATCAACTCATTATGCACACAGACTAAAACTGTTCCCAGAGTGCATCGAGATCTCTTCTTTCCTTCTTTGTAGGGCGGCCCGTACCCCTTTCGCGAGTGATGAAAATTGTCTCCTTCGGAGGGTTTAGTTTGGCCATCTCTTCGGGAGGTGTGAGGTCGGTACAATAGGTAGGCACATCCTTTGCAGGAAGTCGGCGTTCGACAATTCCCTCTACCCGATATGTGAAACGCATTACGGGGACTTTTTTGACCGTCAGCAAGTCACCCTCGCGCACCTCTTTTGAAGGTTTGGCCTCACTACCATTGATAGTCACCTTGCCCGTACGGCAGGCCTCGGCCGCATCACTGCGGGTCTTGAATATCCTCACCGCCCACAGCCATTTATCTATTCGTGTCTGCATATAAACTATTAACGCAATTATTTCTCCAAAATTACAAAAAATAATAGTAACTTCGCAAGCAAAACGAACTTTATTTACCGCACAACTATGGATATCGAACAAAAAGTAGCAGGGTTCACACCCGATGGCGACCCTGTAGTGGTCTACACTATGCGCAACGCAAAAGGCTATGAGGTAGAGCTTTGCAATATGGGAGCAGCCATTGTCTCCATCTGCGTACCCGACCGAAACGGAGTGGTCGGCGACGTGGCACTCGGATACGAAAACCGTATGGATTACGTCACCGAAGGTCCCTGTATGGGTAAGGTCCCCGGTCGCTACGCCAACCGCATCGCCAAGGGCCGTTTCACCCTCGATGACAAAGAGTACAGACTCACCATCAACAACGGCCCCAATGCCCTCCACGGAGGCCCGACAGGTTTCCACAAAAGCATCTGGGAGGGGCGCGTGGAGGAGAATCGTGTCATCTTTGCCATCGACTCTCCCGATGGTCACGAGGGCTACCCCTCTGACCTCTATGTGGAGGCTGTCTACGATTGGGACGACGACAACCGACTCGAACTCACTCTCCTCGCACAAACAAACGGAGCCACCGTCATCAATCTCACCAACCACGCCTACTTCAACCTTGCAGGCGCAGGCAACGGCACCATCAAGGAGCATACACTCCGAATTAATGCATCCACCTACCTTCCTACAGACCAAACACTTGTACCTACAGGCGAGTTGCGTAGCGTAGAGGGCACACCGATGGATTTTCGCAAAGCAAAGCCTATTGGCCAGGATATTGATGCCGATTTCGACGCACTCATCTACGGAAGCGGATATGACAACTGTTGGCCCATAGACAACTATGAGGCAGGAGTAATAAAGGAGGCTGCTTTACTGCGCGACCCCTCATCTGGCCGAACTATGAGAGTATTGACCGACCAACCATCCGTTCAGGTCTACACAGCCAACCATCTCGGTGGTTGTCCTATGGGTAAAGAGGGTAAAGAGTATGATGACTATTCGGGCGTAGCCATTGAGTGTCAGGGCTATCCAGACGCACCCAACAAACCTCATTTCCCCTCACAGGTATTGCGCAAAGGTGAGCGCTACGAACGCCACATCATCTTTGAGTTTGGCGTAGAGGAGTAGCCCCCCATAGCGAATAAAATAAACCCCTCGCAGTCTTCTGGAGCGCTCCTGCGAGGGGTTTATTTTGCGGGTGGGAAAATTGTTAATAACTCTTCGGGCCGAGGCTTGGAAAGTCGGAGCAAAAGGGATAATTTTGCCACAGCAAACAGATTAATAATAGACAACGATAACACCATTTCACAATGTTTCTCGAAGCAAGCAAACCCGGATGGATAGAGGTCATTTGCGGCTCTATGTTCTCGGGCAAAACCGAAGAACTCATACGTCGTATGAGGCGCGCACTCTTTGCAAATCAGCGAGTTGAGATTTTCAAACCTCAAATAGACATTCGCTACTCGGTTGACGAGGTAGTGTCGCACAATTCCAACGCCATCCCTTCTACACCCGTTGAATCGTCATCGCAGATTTTGCTGATGGCCAGCGATGTGGATGTTGTGGGAATTGATGAGGCACAGTTCTTCGACGAGGGCATTGTGGATGTATGTATGCAGTTGGCTAATCGCGGTGTAAGGGTGATTGTGGCAGGACTTGATATGGACTACCTCGGCAAACCCTTCGGCCCTATGCCCCAGCTGATGGCAAAAGCAGAGTTGGTTGACAAGGTACACGCCATCTGTGTGCGCTGCGGCAATATCGCCCACCACTCCCACCGCCTGACCAAGAACGACAAACTCGTTGTTCTCGGCGAAAAAGATACCTATGAACCCATCTGCCGCCACTGCTTCAACAAACTCATTACCGAAGAGATGGGCGATAACAAATAGGGCCAAAGAGGAAAATTGGCACATCTTAGTGCGGGGAGCCGACAAGAGCCCACCCCGCACTTTTTTATTCTATACAACTATCCACAGTTATCCGCAATATGTCACACTGCTTGCGCCAGACATCAGCGCCCGTTGGTACGCTGTACGAGATGGGTAATATAGACGGTAAAGAGTGGGAATAATATCATTCCGAGTCCGGGCAGAATCACCGTCAAAACCTTACCTATTGGTGTCACAGCGAAGATTGGGGCACCCACCGTGGTCACATTCAACCCTGCCCACCAGAGAGCAGAGCCAAAACTCCCAACAGCTCGATTGACACCCTCTTCATAAGCAAAGAATATGAGCGCAGCGATGTAGGTGGCGAGAATAATCAGTGCAATGTAGCTCCACGTTATGGCGCTAACCTTCGTGGGAGTAATATATCTCACGAGCTGGTAGACTCCTACCATACCTCTCGCCATAGGAAGGCACTTGAGAAAAATATACAATCCACGTGGCAACTCCACTCCTCCCCAATGACACATATTTAAGAATGGTATGGAGACGAGTAACATCAACACATTGCGGCGAAAATAACGTCGTGCGGATGGTGCGTTCATAGCCTGTGCGACAAAGTCGGTAATAAAGACCATACAGACTATAAACTGCAACTCTTCCACTCCTGGTGAGAGGACATAGCTCTTACGCATAGTGATGTCTAGCGAGAGAGAGACAAGCAACAATAGGCTTGCAACGATGGCAATGCCGTCGAACAGTCTTGCGATTTGTTGTGAGGAGTCGATTTTCATAGTACAAAAAGTATTTTTATTACCCCTATGCAAAAAAAATACCTCGTAAAATTTGCAGAGAAAAAATAAAGCCTTATCTTTGCAACGCTTTTCAGCAAGCGGCGAGATAGCTCAGCTGGTTAGAGCGCATGATTCATAATCATGAGGTCCCCAGTTCAATCCTGGGTCTCGCTACCACGAAGCGGTAATCATTATTGGTTACCGCTTTTTTCATCCCGCCAACCCAACAAAACAGACACTCCGCAGACGATTTTGGTCATCTGCGGAGTGTCTGTTTCAACAACCTAAACCTAATCAGGTCATCAAGTGTAGCTATTAGTAGCTATGTGGCTGAACCACACCTGTCCAATTGCAGCTTACGATACCGTCCGACTGGGTGATAAATTCGCCAACGATAGTGTGAGTACCATCCTCATTGGGGGTAATCTCAAGCCAGCCATCTTGCAAGGCTGCCATCTCCACCGACATCTGCTCATCATCATTGATACGCTCAAGGAAGCTACCCAAAGCGATGGTTGCAGTATAAAATCTTCCGGGATAGAACACATTAGGCTCTTTAGTAAGAATTCCCGACTCACTCAACGTTCCCGGAACGAATCTACCGGACAGGCCCACTCCGGGCTCAGTGAATATGCTGACGTGCAACTTCATACCCGGCTCTGCAACGTGGACATTATCATAGGTAAGATTAGTCGAATCGAAGAGCATAAGCACTATGTTATCGCAATTATCATACTCACGATATGTATAGCAAGTCGCCATCACAGGTTCAATAACAACGTCTCCTTTGATGCCGGGTTCGTATGGCTCATCGTCGCTCTTATCGTCAAGGGTAATAGCCCCTTCGAAAGTAAATTTGAGTTCCTCGCCAAAGGTTGTAGTAAATTGTGCATCAACCTTATAACCTTTTTCGGTATGTTTCACGACCAAAGTACCCTCTTGCATAACGTGATCCAAAATGCGAAACTGCTCTCCAACTTGCTCTACATTGTGAGTCGCTACGGTGAACTCTTTAGTGAGCACATTGGGTCCCCTGTGGTCAGCAAGGTTATAGGTACCCTCTGGAACGATAGGGTTGGTGTGATCTTCGGAGAGGGCTCCCCAAATATCAATGCTCACAAGCCAACGACCCGGAGTGCAGGGAACATCAAATCCTTGCTCGTTTTGGCCTATTTTAGTATCATTAGTAAGCAGGAAATAGTAGTCACCTATACCCTCATCCCAAAAGTCGCCAAAGTAGATACCTCCGGCACAGCTATTGAGGACAATAGTACCATCCGGAAGAACCAATTTATTATCCTCCTCACCACCATTATCGGGTTTATCAACAGGATTTTTCTCTCCACAAGCAGCCATAGAGATGGCCATAACTACGGAGGTGGCAAGCATTACAATGTATTTCAATCTTTTCATAATTAGTTATTATTTGACTATTAATTCATAATTTAGGTTGACCGCACGCTACCTCGATTGGCTAATCTTCAGACTTGAGTTGGCATCGGAAGAGGTATCATCGGCCGAGGATAAGTATTTGAGGTAAATGTAGGTTGTACGTGCTCGTTTTGTGGTATTAGCCGAGACGGTAAATGTAAGAGTACGAGCCTCGGCATCGTGTTTCACTCGCTTACCATCTGCACCTTTGACAAGTGTATCGTCGTATGACTCCTCTACGACAACTACACCCTCGGCGTGGTCATTAAGCACATCGTAGCTGATGGTGAAAGTCTGCTCCGTATTGTCCACACTCAGGGTATTTGAACTCGATGTAGAGGTCACTCGCTCATCTGTCCACACAATGACAGGACGGTCATCGACAAGCTCCACCAATATCATCTTCACCTCCGAGATTGCGGCATTTTCGGCATCATTCACAGCGTAGGCATAGACGTACCACTCGGTGCAATAGCTATAGGCGATATGAGTGAGGGTATAATTCTCCACATTACCTGTATGTATTTCAGGGCGGAAATAGCTCTGCGACAGGTCATAGGTGGGTATTTTGGTCGGATCGCCATTGAAAGGAGTGCTTTCGAAATCATCTTTAGCCACTGCCCAGATGGCATATTTCACTTCGGGATCCGAGGGGGTGCAGTCCACAACAACTCTATCGTAGTGGAGCTCCTTGATGGCCAACTCAAACTCCACATTGGAATTCTCCTCACAAGGGGCCTGATATATACTGATCTGGCAAGTGGAACTTGCAAAGCTATAATCTACATAAAGTTCGCAACTGCGTTCTACCGGATACTCGTTGGCATCGAGGTCAAAATGGAGATTCCCATCCACAACTCGGAAGTTATGGAGCCAAGTCTCGCCATTGTCAGTCAACTGCCAAGTAATCTCACCTCCATCGTAGGCATTCACAACATTGCAAACGATGACCTGCTCACCACAATCATCGCTCTCGAACTCAAGCGAATAGTCATCTACGGTAATATCGGGAACTGCCAAAAACATAAACTCATAGTAGACAGGATCGGAGGTCAGCACAGGAGTTCCCTGCTCATCATCGGCCCTCGAGATGCCTGCAACCCAAAGCCACATAGGCTCCTCGGGAGCATTGTTGATAGTAATCACCTCTTCGTATGTGCCAACACGGAGATAGTCATTGAGAATATCACCATAGACGCTCTCTCGATAGTAGTTGGCAGTGAAGAGAGCATACTCCTCCAGGCCACCATTCTCCTCGATAAATGAGCGAGGGGCAATGCTACAAATGTAGCTCATCTGGTCATTCGTAGCAGTAACCTTAACGTCTATGGTTGCAGGGGTGAGTTGGCCGGTCTCGATGGTGAAACTACCCGAGCGAGCTGCATCCTGACTCACAGTGATAGTGGCCAAAGTACGAGCATCATACTCCAAGTCAAACGAGCAACTACGAGCCTCTGCACCCTTTGTAAGGTTATTCTCCACGAAGAAAGAGATGGTTCCCTCTTCGATTCGAACATCATCAACCCATTCGGTAGTTGAATTAGTTGCGGTGAGGGTAGCTCCCTCTACAGGATTTTCAATAGTGTATTCAAGGGTAATGCTACCTCCCTCAATGGGTGCGGTCACCTCTGTTTGGATTTCAATGGAGGTGGTCATCTTCTCATCGGGCTCCTGACACGCCACGGCAAGGGCGGACAAAGCAACCACTGCAAGCAAATTGTAGTAGAATCTTTTCATTTAATATTAATTTAGTATTGTCATTAATTTCTCTCGAAGCGCAAATGTAAAAATATTTTCTTGACATCTGCACGTTTTACACTCAAATTAGATATCGAGCAGAGCTACGATTCTCTCGAGCCACTTGGCATCTATGGTGTCGAAAGTGGCAAGTTCTGCGCTGTCTATATCCAAAACAGCCACCACCTCACCTGCCTTCCACACAGGCACAACCACCTCGCTCCTCGAAAGCGAGCTGCAAGCTATATGACCGGGGAACTGTTCGACATCCTCCACCACGAGAGTCCTACCCTCCTGCCAGGCAGTGCCACAAACTCCTCTGCCATAAGCTATACGACTACAAGCCAAAGGGCCCTGAAATGGCCCCAAGACCAACTCATCTCCCACAACGCGATAGAATCCAGTCCAGAAGAAATCAAATGTCTCGTGTATCATAGCGGCCACATTGGCCATCTTTGCCACACAATCACTCTCACCCGCCACCAGCGCAGCAACTTGTTCGGCAAGCAGAGCATATTTTTCTTCCTTGCCACCTTGGGCAATAATCAGTTGTTCTGCCATAAGTCTACTCTTCTCCGTCTGTAATTGCAGTTGGCTCGCCACTATTCTCGACCACCGACGAAGGAAGTCGCTTGGCGGTCCTCACACCAAGTGCTCGAATATCCTCTGCCTTCTTGATGAGATTGCCTCTGCCTGTACTGAGTTTGCCGAAAGCATCTTTATACTTTTCGTCCGCTTTATGGATAGCCGCACCAACACCCTCCAAGTCGGCCACAAATCCACAGAGTTTATCGTAGAGTTTTCCGGTCTCTTCGGCAATCAGTAGTGCATTTTTGGTCTGCTTGTCGCGAGTCCAAAGTTGGTACATCAATTTGAGCACAGAGATAAGATGGGTGGGGCTGATAATCACAACGTGCTGATCGTAGGCGCGTTGCCACAACAAGGTATCGGCATTCATAGCCGCCATATAGGCCCCCTCGTTGGGTATGAACATCATTACAAAATCCGCAGCATCGGTCACATAGCGCTGATATTGCTTGGTAGTCAACTCTTTGACGTGTGCTTGCACCGACGCAAGGTGGGCCGACAGGGCCGACTCACGCTCCTCATCAGAGGTGGCATTTACATAATTGACGTATGCTGTGAGTGACACCTTCGAGTCTATGATAATGTTCTTACCCTCGGGCAGATGGAAAATCACATCCGGGCGAAGCTGATTACTCTCCTCACCCACAATCTTGCTACCATCGGCATTGGTAGTAGCCTGCACCGTAAAATTCACTCCCTCCTCAAGGCCCGACTTCTCGAGTATCTGTTTGAGAATCATCTCACCCCAATCACCCTGCACCTTACTATTGCCACGCAGGGCATCTGTCAGCTCACGGGCCTCACGTGAGATGGTATTGTTAAGTTCGGTCAGCTCCTTGAGGCTCTTTTCGAGCGCCAAGACCTCGCTGCGTTCGTTGGTATAGCACTCGTCAATCTTCTTACGCAATCCCTGCACCTCCTCCTTGAAGGGGTTGAGAATCTCGCCCAAACGCTCTTCGTTGGTCTGCTTGAAAGAGCGCGACTTCTCATCGAGGATGGCACTTGCCAACTCGCGAAAACTCTTCTCGCTCTCTTCTCGTAAAGTCTTACGCTGTTCTCCCTCTTGTCGCAGACGCTCTCGCAGTTCGGCATTGGCATTACCGAGCACCGTAACCTCTTCTTGGAGTTTAGCACCCTTGGCAACCTGCTCTTCGAGCATTCCTATACGGCCCTGCAATCGGGCTTTCTCGGCCACTTCACGAGCGAGTTCATCACCACGCTCCTGGAGTTGTAAACGCAATGACTCTATCTGTTCCGACGCATCTTCGAGTTGAACATTGCGCTCTCGAAGAGCACGACGGTCGGGATGGAGATAGATGGCCAATATGATTCCGAGCAGGATTGACAAAATCACTACTACGGCGAGGATTATGGGTTGCATAACGGGGACTATTAATTATTGGGCTATAATGAGGTGTAAAGGTAATGTTTTTTTGCGGGTTTGATTCACATCAAGCCTCCAATTTACAAAAAAAACGCCTCCACAGAATTCTGTGGAGGCGGTAATAGAGGTAATTATATCGCCTTCAAATGGGCTATATAGGGTTTAGAACGAGTAAACCAAACGGCCCTGAAGGGTGTGGAAGTTCTTATCCATAGGATACTTATCGCGCTGGAAGCAGCTATAAGTGTAGTCTACGAGCAGGTGAACATTGTTGTTGAACGAGTAGTTCACACCGAGGGTAGCTGCGTGGAGAGCACCACCACCTACGCTGGTCGAGGTAACGGGATAGTCGGAGAGGATACCGTTGTCGATATACTTATCCTGTGCTACGAAGTAGTAAGCACCATCCACGACATCGTTAAGGTTGGTGTAGTTGTAGCGAGCAACAACCTCGAGCGAACGGCCTTTCATACCGCCGAGCAGAGCCTCACGGCCATTGTAGCTATAGGGCTCACCAAAGAGGAGATAGCCTGCCTCAACGTAGCCACCGTTGAACTTGGTAGCCTCGAGGGGGTTACCTGCCTGCCACGACTCGAGCGAAGCCCACGACCAGAGGGTACCGAGCTGTGCTTTGTAGAGAGTCTCGTCGTCGCGATCTTTGCCGATGTATTTGTAGATATACTCACCGCGAACAAACATTGTCTCGTTGCGATAGAGGAACTCTGCACCAACATTAATCTCATCCGAAGCCCAGAGAACCTGTGCGTTCATAAACTGAGTGGTGGGGTCAACGTAGGTCTCGATGGGTGTAGTGATCGAGAGGTTGGTCTGAACAGTACCGTTGAAAGCCACACCCGAGTTAATCTTGGCATAACGAGCCGAGATACCAACGTGGAGGGTCTCATTCTTCTCATTGATGGGGAGATAGAGCCAACGACCACCGAGAGTGAAGCCCTGATAGCCTGCATTCTGGTTGTTGTAGAGGTTCTCTGCAAAGATACCCTGATTGGCAAAGATGTTCTCGTTGATGTACTTGTAGGTCACACCAAGCTGACGGCCGGGAGCAAGAGACCTTGCGGTTGCGGGACGTGAGATGAAGTGGTAGGAACCAAGCGAGGTATTGTTAGCCATCGACGAGGGGTCGTTGTAGTAACCGGCACGAAGAGTCTGATTCTCATCGAGCGAGTACTGGAGGAAGAGGTTTTTCTGTTTGAAAGCGCCCTTCGAGAAGTCGAAATCGGCGTAGAAATACCAATCACCTTTCTCCATCGAAGTACGGATACGTGCATCGGTCAGTGCAGCACCGGAGCGCATAGGGGTAAACTGGGTGTTGTAGTAAGCCACATCGGCCATCATACGTGCACCTACTGTGAAGCGTGCATCATTTTTCTCCACACTAAGCGAGGGAGTTGTGTCGAAATCCTGTGCCAAAGCGCCAAAGGAGACTACGGCAGCAGCCAACATAATAATATATCGTTTCATATCTCTATTTGTCAATTAAATAAGTGAGTTAATAGGGAATTTGTTTACTTTCGATTGGGTCTCAATAATTATGTCGGGACATTAGTAGCCAAGACGCTCGAGAACCTCAACGGGATTGGGCACTGTCTGGGCAGCATTCTTATCCCTCACACCATTGTCGATGAAGTACTGGAGAGTAATCTCTGTACGGTTGGTGAAAGCACCATCCATATAGGGAGCCTCAAAGTCGCTATCGCCATAGTGGTAAGCACCGAAGTATACGTTCATCTGCTCGAGAGTGTCGAACGAGTAGGGGTGGTTGAGCATACCTGCCCTGCGGATCATACCGTGCATCCAAGGCGAGTTCATCTCGAAGTAGTTGTTGGGAGCACCTGCGATGCTGGGGCCGATGATGTGAGCCTTGAACTCAAGACCCATATTGATGTAGCCTGCATACTGGGTGGGGGTGATATTGTCGTGCCAGAGGAGGAAACACATAGGAATCTGACCCTTGTATTTCTCTGCGGTACGGCGGAGGCTCTCAAACGAGAAGGTCTGGAGAATTACTTTGCCATTGGTGTTGCCGACGTTCACTTTGCCATCTTTCCAGAAGGGAGCGGTCTCCGGCTCGGGTTCGGTGATGATGTTCCAGCCGAGGCGATCGAGCTCGTCGTAAACCATCTCCTCGAAGTTGGAGGGGTTGAGCCACGACTCTTTGAACTCGAGGTAGATACCGGGACGGTGACCGGTATCCTGCTCATCATCTACATAAGCGAAATTATATTTGAGCGAAGTGTGGGGGTTTGCGGGATCCCATTTACCCTCGATGGTGTAGATACGGTCGTTGGTCAGGGGTACACGTGCAAGTTTCTTACCCTCGGCATACATAATGAGGTCCTCGAGGGGCGAAACATACTGCTGAATCCTCGAGAAGTTCTCGCGTGCCTGCTCGGGCATACTCTCCTCGTTGAACCAAGTACCAGCGTCAAGCTGTGCGAGCTCGTGGTAGAAATACTGGTTGGTATAGTAGGGATTGAACGAAGCGCGGTCTTTCTTCATCTGCTCCTGTGCAGCCTCGAGCGACATACCGCCACCCACTTCCGACATATAGAACTCAAGACGGCTCTCGGGCACAGTCTCACCGAATACGTTCTCGATGTTGGTAGTACGACGGAGGTTGTCATCGTGGTTGGCGAGAATCACACCATCTTTGGAGCACTGGAGGTCTGCCTCAAGGTAGTCGGCGCCCATCTCGCGAGCCCAACGCCAAGCGGCTTCAGTCTCCTCGGGCACCCAATATACGGAGCCACGGTGAGCGATAACGGCCATATCGGGCACATAGTCGCGTACTTTAGCCATATCCTCCGAGATAAAGCCGAGTTCGATGCGTGCTGCATCACGGTCGATGTTAGTCACATCCTGACTCTCACACGAAGTGAGGGCGGTGCAAACCACGAGCGACACGGCAGCTGTCTTAATCAAATTTGTCATCTTAGTAGTTTTCATACTCTTTTCTGAAATTTGGTTAATAAATGTGGTTAATGATTATAAAAATTATATTTGGTTTCTTTTGTTGTCAGAAGTGCTACAGACACTTGCGGGCAATTATTTCTTTGCAAGCAGATTGCGCTCCTCTTTGTTGGTCAGAGCCATCAGCAGGATGGAGAGCAGACACGCACCAATGAGCAGGATGAAAGTCCAATCCCAACCGGCGTTCTCGGCAACATAACCGATAACGATGTTAGCCAAGATAGCGGTACCGAAGAAGTAACCAAAGAAGCCCGTGAGTCCCGCAGCAGTACCTGCCGCATTCTTTGGAGCCAAGTCGAGAGCCTGAACACCGATAAGCATAACGGGACCATAGATAAAGAAGCCAATGGCAATCAGAGCGATGGTCACGATGGTGGTGTTGTAGGAGAACTGCCAATAGAGGTAGATGAACAGAGCAACGAGCGCCATAAAGATGATGGTAGGCATAGCCCTACGGCCCTTGAACACCTTATCGCTCAACCAACCGCACACGAGGGTGCCGGGGATAGCAGCAAACTCATAGAGGAAGTAAGCCCAACCGGCCTGTTTGATGTCGTAGCCGGCACTCTCTTTGAGGTAGGTAGGAGCCCAGTCGAGGCATCCGTAGCGCACCATATAGACAAATGCGTTAGCAATGGCGATGTACCAAAGGAGTTTATTGTTGAGTACATACTTGAAGAAAATCTCCTTGGTGGAGAGTACGGTCTCGTGTTTCTCGCTATAGTTCTTGGGGTAGTCATTGCGCCACTTCTCAACCGAGGGCAGACCGCACGATTGAGGAGTATCGCGGATGAGCAGATAGGCAAGAATTGCCACAAAGATAGCCACAGCGGCGGGGAATACATAAGTACCGATGAGGAAGTAGAGTTCGGTCTGCTGGCCGTAGAACCACGAGCCGAACCACATAGCGCCATAGACTGCCATAGGGCCAACAAGTGCGCCACCCACATTGTGGGCGCAGTTCCAAATGGACATCATAGTGCCGCGCTCGCTCTGCGAAAACCAGTGGGTCATAACCCTGCCGCAAGGAGGCCATCCCATACCGTTAAACCAACCTACAAGGAAGTTCAAGATTGCCATTACTGTGATAGCCAACCCTTTCTGCTCAGGGCCAAATGCCACCACGGGGACAATCATAAACATCATAGAGATGGAGGCCAAAATGAGGCCCAAGGGGAGGAACTTACGCGCATTGCTGCGGTCGGAAACACTTCCCATAAGGAATTTGGAGAGCGCATAGGCAATTGCGTTCATCGAAAGCACGATGCTGAGCTCGCCCTTCTCGAAGCCGAATTCCCCAAGGAAAGGAATCGCCATCGAGAAGTTCTTACGGACAATATAGAAGCCCGCATAACCAATGAATATTCCGATGAATACCTGCCAACGAAGACGTTTATAGTCCCTGTCGGCCTCTGCTCCGCTACGTTCGGGCAGGAAGGGTGGAGGTGCCAAAAATCTCATAAGCTTTCTGTGGTTTGATTGTTGTTAGTAATATTGTGTTAATTGTTAGTTTATACCATCACTATTTATTGAGCTCTCGTGTCTTCTCAACGTCGATAGCCTCGGCAAGTATCGAGATGGGATTCATCACCTTTGCCGAGGTAGACATCTCGATCTGCCACTTGCAGGTCTCACACTCGGTGGTCACAATCTCAACACCAAGTTTCTCAATATGGTCGAAGAGTGGACGACCGATAGCCTGCGAATATTTATAGTTCTCTTTCTTGAATCCGTAGGTGCCCGCAATACCACAGCACTGCGAGGGCAACATAATCAACTCCATTCCGGGAATCATTTTGAGCAACGTAGTAGAGTAGATGCTCCAACCGAGCTTCTCAATGTGGCAAGCCGAGTGGTAGGCAGCACGCATACGGAAATCTTCGCGGAAAGCGAGTCTCACCTGGCCGCTCTCAACAAGGCGGTATATAAATCGAGTTGCAAGCGAGATGGAGTCGCGTACGTCGCTATTATCGAGTCCGAGAACGTGTTCATATTCATCACGCAGAGTAAAGGTACAAGTCGACGAGGTGGTCACAATCTGATCTCCCATCTCTACGGCGCGGCGCATCTGGCCGATATTGCGTTTGGCATCACGAGTGGCATCCTTCATCAGTCCGTTGACAATCTTTGCCACACCGCAGCATCTCTCGCCCTCCATAAGGTTCACACCGTAGCCAATGGCATTGAGGAGTTTCACAAGGTCTTTGCCGAGCTGCGGGTAGTTGTAGTTTGCATAGCAGCCGTGGAAATAGGTCACACTTCTCTCAAACTCCCTCTGCTTTGCGGCGGCCTCTTTACGGAACCAAGTGGTGAACTTCTGCGATGCGTAGGCCGGCATAGTGCGGTGATGATCCACTCCGAGTGTCACATCCATTACCTTCTTAACGGCCCCCATACGCAGTGTAGTATTCACAACCGGGGCGACTACAGTAGCCACCGAGCCGACAAAGTCGGTATTCGCCAGCACCACATCTCTAAGTTTGGGGATTTTGGGGCCATTTTTAGCCTTGGCAAGTGCAATGATATCGCCTATACGCACACCCGAGGGGCAGGCCACCTCGCAACGCTTGCAGTTAAGGCAATATTTGAGCCCCATATCGTAGTACATAGGCTCCTTGAGACGATAGCGTTCACCATCGGGGCCCGCTTGCTTGGGTCCGGGATAGAGGGGATTTACCTCCACAACAGGGCAGTAGGCGGTACAAATAGTACACTTGGTGCACTGCTCGAAGTTATTGGCACTGATATTCTTATCTTCGTACTTGGTTTTCATATCTTCTCTCCTCTCCTACACTTATTTAACATTTGTTTCACAGAGGGTTCGGCCCAGAATCTCCTCGGCCACCATCAGCGCGGTGGATACAACCACACCTGCACCACATCCCTCCTTCACAGCATCGGCACCGCCGACAACAGCACCTGCAGCATAGAGATTATCAATAGTCGTGCTCTCAATCGAAACTCTCAAGTGGGAATCCACCTTCACACCATAACGCTGGAAAGGCTGTGTGTCAAGAATACTCTTGGAGCACCACTCTGCCCTATCGGCATCGTAGTCGACATCGGCACCAAAGATGGGCTCATAAACACCATCTGGATTAGCCACAAGGCCTCTGCCAAAGAAGCTACCGGTGGCAAGAACAAACGAATCGGCTCTAAACTCCACGTCGCCGTGGTTGTGTGTGCACACCCCTGCGATGAGACCCTGCTCCACTCGATAGGATTTTACCTTATCGCCGGGCAAGAACGTGCCACCAAGGAGCGTAAAATACTCTGTAAGCTGACGTTGCATCTTCACACCCACCACAGAGGCTGATGCCGTAGGCACTACCTTCACCTGACAACTGACACGCGCAGCCACACGCTCAAGAGCATCCTCATCGCCAAGTCCGAACACTGCGGGCAGAAGTACCAATTCGGCACCAGCACTCACAGCATTCACACGTTCGGCAAGTTGCTCCACTACATCGCCACGCAGGGCGCGCGAGATGTTCACACCCCTCATTTCGGTTGCACTCTCGCGCAGTACCTCCAATGCCGGAAGGGTAACCGCAGCGACCTCGCACTCCACACCTTTGAGGCGGAGTCCATCGGCAACATACTCGGGGTAGAAATCAAGAAAACCTTCTATACCAACAACCACGACCTTTCCTTTGGGCAGTTCATCTTCATTGGTGACAGTATAGAATCCGTTTACAGTAAGCCAAGCAGGACGCATAGCACCTATAGGACTGAGGCGCAGATGGTTGCAGCCATAATCGCCCGTCAGTGTCACACCTGCCGCAGCAAAAATATCTTTGGTAAGATTAGAATATCTTTCGAGGTGTTCGGTTCCAACGATGGCATAAGGGTGTGTAGGTTTTTCCTCGGCAATCTTCTCGAGGCTACCACCTGCACCGTTCCATAGTTCCAACGAGCCGGAGCTAAAGTGAAGAGCACTCTTGCCCGAAGAGATGATAGCCACTCGCCTACCCTCACGCTGGAGTGCGATGCCGCACATCAAACCGGCCAAACCACCACCTGCAATAATCACATCGTACTTCATAATCTCTACTCCTCCTGTGCTTTATTGGGTTTGACAATATCTCCGAGTCCACACACGCCGTCGTAGAACCACTGCGTAAACTGCGCCTCCACAATGGAGTCACCCCACGCAACAGGACGCACACCGCGCCATCTCTCATCTACAAACGAAGCCAAGTCGGTCAACGTTTGCTCTCTCGTGCGCCCACACTCGGACAGCACACCCGAGGCCCTCAATGCACAAAGGTGTCCCTGGCAAGTGCCCATACCCAAACGGATACGGCGGCGCAGGTCAACAAGGCAAGTGGCATCAAGTTTCTCAATAGCATATCGCAACTCCGCCACCGACACCTGCTCACATTCGCAGACCAAGGCAGCATCCTTACCACTGCGGATGCCTATCTCCTCTGCCATATCACCGTGGCGACCGACTGCACCCTTCGCACCCGCGCGGAGCGAAACAAACTCCTTTCGACCTTTACGCCCCTCGGAAACAGGAACACTCTTCGAGCCGGGAAGAGGTTGCTCGGCCGTAGTACATCCCACCGTCACACCAAGTTTGCGACATACAAGATTGGTAACCCACTCCGCCATAAGTCGATAGGTCATCAGTTTACCACCCGTAATTGTCACCAGACCCTCAAGTCCATCTCGCTCGGCGTGGTCGAAGCAGACAATGCCGCGGCTGATATTGCGGCCCGACGGGTCGTTGTCGGCAGCAACCAGCGGGCGCACTCCCGAATAAGCACGCAGAATGCGAGTAGTGGCAAGTTCGGGAGCAAGCATAGCCCCCTCACGCAGCAAAACATCCACCTCGGCAGGGGTGACAACATTATTGTCAACCTCATCGAAGGGGATGCGTTCGGAAGTAGTACCTATAAGTGAAATGGTGTCACCGGGGACAAGAATATCTGCATCGGCAGGTTTGCGACACCTATTTATAACCATATTATTTACCCTATGACCAAAAACCAGCAAAGCGCCCTTGGCAGGAAACATATTAATCTCCACACCCGCCTTGGCTGCAAGCAAGTGACCCCAAATGCCGGCAGCATTTACGGTCATTCGGCCACGCACCTCGAGGAGCTCACCCGAGAGTGTATTGCGAAGCACCACACCCACAATGCGATCTGCCTCTCGCACAAAGTTCTCCACCTCGTGATAAGTCAAAACCTCGGCACCGTGGAGTCGCGCGTCGAGAACATTAGCCGAAACAAGCCTAAAGGGATCCACCGCACCGTCGGGCACCCTCACTGCTCCAACAAGAGCAGGATTGACCGAAGGCTCAAGTCTCAACGCCTCTTCGGGTGCAATAGCCTCGGCACGAATCCCTGCCTTACGACAAGAATCTATAAATAAAGATTGGTATGCCAAATCATCTTCGGGCAGAGTAATGAAGAGTCCATCGGTCTCCTCGACACAGTGGCGGGCGATACGACGGAGAATCATATTCTCGGAGATGCACTCCTTAGCAGACTCCTGATCGGTAACTGCGTAACGAGCACCGCTATGGAGAAGCCCGTGGTTGCGGCCCGTAGCACCCGTAGCAAAATCCTTACGCTCAACGAGCAACACCTTCAGTCCGCGGAGCGCACAATCGCGTGCGGTACCGGCACCGGTGGCGCCTCCACCAATCACAATCACATCGTACTCTTTTTTGCTTTTTGCAGCCATACTTGTGGTTCGGTTTTAGGTTTGCGGTTTCTTTTCGAAACAAAATTAAATCATTTTTCTTTATTTACAAAATTTTTCAGCTTATTTTTTGGAACTTTCAATTATTTTTCGTTAACTTTGCAGAAAGAAAGGAGCTTTCGAAACGAAACATACCGTAGTATTATGACAAGGGAAGAAAGGCACGAAATAATAATGGCCGAGCTGATAAAGCGCGAGTCAATAGGTGTGGCAGACCTCGCCGCACTCCTTGAGGTTTCGGTCGTAACCATACGCAAAGACCTAAACGAACTCGAGCAGGAAAACCGACTCTACCGCAGCCACGGCAAAGCCATCCTGATAAACCCCTACATCAACAACCGCTCGGTAAACGAAAAAGAGAAGCTCGCCACCGAAGAGAAAATGGCCATCGGTCACACGGCAGCCTCGATGATCACCAAAGATGATTCGATCATCATCGCCTCCGGGACAACCGTACACGCATTGGCGCACAACATCAAGCCAATACACAAGTTGACCGTAATTTCAGCCTCACTCCGAGTTTCGGAGATCCTCGCAGCCGAAGAGGCAATAGACATCATCCAACTTGGTGGTACACTGCGACATAGCAGCAGTTCAGTGGTAGGCAAATATGCCGAAAGCATACTTCAGAATTTCTGTTGCAGCAAGCTATTCCTCGGAGTAGACGGCATAGACCTCGACTACGGCATCACAACTACCGACTTGCGCGAGGCCGAGCTCAACAGAGAGATGATGAAGATTGCACAAAAGACCATCGTGCTGGCCGACTCATCGAAGTTCCGACGCAGAGGTTTCAGCAAGATATGCAACATCGATGAGATTGACACCATCATAACCGACCGCGGCATACCCTCCGGAATTGCCGCACACCTCGAGGAGATGGGTATTGAGTTGATTATTGCCCAATAGGCACAACCCAAACAGAGAAAACACACACAAAGAGAGAAGAATATTTTTCAGGTAATAGTTAGTTAATAGTAAGGTGAATCCCGGATAGAGGTTCTGGCACGTAGCTGTGGTGACACACCTGCGAGAGTCGACACTATCCACACAAAAATGGGGCACAGCAGTGATGCTATGCCCCATTTATCTTGAGGTTTCGTTTCGTAAGTAGGCAAAATTTCCATTGGAGCACAGAGCAGAACATTCTACCCAAAGCACACTCAACGGAATAAAACACCCCCTACTTGCCGAGCGTTTCGAGCAACATCGGACGGAGCACAGAGGCCCAGATACGGTAACCCTCGCGGTTAACGTGGAGGCGGTCGTTCTCGAACATCGCATCATTAATCGACCCATCCGCATTGAGAATGGGAGTGTTTACATCTACGAATGTAACACCCTCGGTATGAGCCGCATAGTCAGCCATAATTGCATTAAAAAGTCGATGCTGTTCGAGCTTTGCAATGCGGTTGTTATTGAATTTAATCGAGAGGATAAAGATAGGCCTTTCGGGGTAATCCTGCTGCAATCTCTCTACAAGCAGGCGGTAGAGGTCGAACAATTCGGTGGGGTGCAAATCACGACCGAAACCACCGAGGTCATTATCGCAATAGAACACAAAAGCACTTGGATTGTAATCGGCCAAGACGGTATGGTAATTATAGTGCACATCTCGCATCATCGCACCGCCATAGCCACGATTAACAACCTTCAGAGGTGCCATATCCTCGGCGAGTGTTTTCCAAAGTCTAATAGACGAACTACCAAAGAAGAGCACATCGCAATCTTTCTCCTCGGTCAAAGCACGCTGACGAAGCTCCTCTACATCATTATCGTCGTAGCGCAATACCCAATCCATATTCTCGGTGTAGTCAATGGGGAGAGCAGTTTCAATGTGAAAGCAATCACCATCTGCACATCTCTCTACTCTGCCAACTTCGTTTTGGGTTTTGGGACTGGTGGCGGAGCCGCAGCCGCAGAAGACAAGAGTAGCACACGCAGCCAAAAGAACCATTGTTTGTTTCATAGTGACATTAGGGTTTGAGGTTTAACGTTGGCGTAAAGATAACGATTTGATGGCTGAAAAACAAATCTACAGCCTCAATCGAGGAGCGAGGAAAGGGTAAAAAATGTTTGGCTGTTTGAATAATAATTGGTATATTTGTCCGAATTATGGGCGTATTATGCTCGCACGCGCGGGAGGCAATGGCGGGAGAAATTGCCAAACAAGCAAAGCAAAGGCGTGACTAACAACGTCTTGTGATGGCAAAAAAGAGCATAGAACAGAGCCCAAATTTCTCTTACGCGCGTGCGTATACACCACACACACTCGCGCGTGAGAAGCAACAACAAGACAAACAAAACAAAAAAAAACCACGTAATAAACCAATTCTTTAACTAAACACTCAAAACAAATGAAAAAATTCTTCTTTGCTTTGGTTGCTTTTGCTGCAGCAGCAATGGCGACATCGTGTACAAACGAGATTCTTCCCGAGGCTACCTTCGGCGATGAGGCTGTCGTTTCGTTCACTGTTAGCACTCCCGAGGTTGCCACCCGTACCTATGGTGACGGCAAGACCGCTTGCGACCTCTACTACGCTATTTACCTCTGGGACAAAGATGGTAAGACCAACACCGGCGTAGTGAAGAACATCTCCAAAATTACCGCTGCCGACAAAGTGGCTATTCCTCTCGAAACTACCGTTGAGATGAAACTCGTAAACGGCAACACCTACTCGATCCTCTTCTGGGCTGAGAACGAGGCAGGTGTAGCAGAGGTAAATTGGGATGAGCAGACTATGACCTTCAACCCTGCAAAGGCAAACGTTGAGGAGTATGACGCTTTCTGGGCATACGTTGAGCCTTTCAAAGTTACCGGCCGCATCGACGACGAGGTTAGCCTCTTCCGTCCTTTCGCACAGGTAAACGTTGGTACCGCCGACTATGCTGATGCAGTTGCTGCCGGCACCACCATCACCGAGGCAGGTATCGAGGTTGAGGTATTCGACACTCTCGATTTCGTAACCGGCGAGGTTAAGAAGAGCGCAACCTACGCAACTTCGACCTACGCTCCCACCGCACTTCCCGTAGGTGAGGACTTCCCCGTAGCAGGTTACAAATATATGACTATGAACTACGTTCTCGTAGGTGACACCAAACACCTCGTTGAGGTTAAGTTCAACTACTTGGCAAACAATGGTGACGACTACCAGCGCGTATACACCAACGTTCCCGTACGTCGCAACTACCGCACCAACATCTATGGTAACCTCTTGACCGAGGAGGCTAACTACACCGTAACTATCGTTCCCGGTTTCGACGAGGAGCCCGGTTATGATGTGTTCCACGAGTTCCAGTATGGTGGCACCGTAACCCTCGCAGAGGATATGGAGGTTAAGACTCCCCTTGTAGTGAAGAAGGGCGTTGAGGCTACTCTCAACCTCAATGGTAAGACCTTGAAGAACTTGGTTACCAACCTTGACACCGACGTTATCATCGTAGAGGAGGGTGCAACCCTGACCATCAACGGCAACGGTACTATCGAGGCCGTTAGCGGCAACGACGGTTATGCAGTTATCGCCGAGGGTAAGGTTATCATCAACGGTGGTACTTTCAAGGCAGGTGTAGATGCATTTGGCAAGGCCAATGCTGTTGTTTACGCTCGTGGCAATGGCGAGGTTTACGTTAAAGGCGGCGACTTCCCCAATGAGAACGGCTCCGGTTTCGTACTCAACAAGAAAGACATAGACCGCGCTACCACCACTATCGAGGTAACCGGCGGTACTTTCTATAACTTCAACCCCGCTGACAACGCAGCTGAGGGTACCGGCACCAACTTCGTGGCAGCAGGCTACGAGAGCGTAGCAACCCCCGATGGTTACTACACCGTAGTTTTGGCCAACAACGATGTTTACAGGGTAGCAAACGCAACCGATCTGCAGGCAGCTCTCGATGCAGCAAGCCAGGCAAACAAAGATGCAGTCATCAACATCTTGGGCGACATCGCAGGTGACGTAAAAGTTACCGAGGCACAGGATGTGGACATCGTTCTCAATGGTAACGGTTACAAATATGATGGTCAGATTACCCTCGTAGGTGGCTCGAGCTATCAGAACGCATCGTTCACCGTAGACAACGTGAATTTCGAGACCTCGACCGCAAGCCGCGTATTCATCTGGTCCGATTCGCAGAAAGCTCCCGAGCGTTACCACGACCACCTCACCATCAAGAACTGCTCGTTCACCGCAGTTGCAGGTAGCGCAGCAGAGCACACCGCAGTTGGTTACAAAGGCCGCCAGATGTTGATAGATGTTAAGGTGAACATTCTCAACTGTACTGCCAACAACCTCCACTCGCTGCTTCAGACTACCAGCACCGCTGCTACCGTCACTGTTGACGGCGTAGTGATTGAGGGTTGCAAAAATGGTATGTCGTTTGGTACTACCAAGAACGTTGTTGTAAGGAACGCCAAGGTTACTTCGACCGTTGCAGGTTCCTACGGCATCCGCGTTGATGGTGTAAACGGCTATGAGATGAGCGTTAAGAATTGCGACCTCGAGGCTTACGTTCCCGTACTCGTTCGCAACCTTACCGCTGGTAACTATACTGCCAACTTCGATGGTATCAACAAATTCACTGCCAACGGCACTTTGCCCTATCAGGTAATCTTCAGCAAGGGTGATGTAGATGACAAGAAAGCTCCCGTAGCTCCCACCGGCACCTACACCGCTACCGGTCTGAACGGCTTTGTTGTATTTCCCAACTAATTTAGATTAGTATGTTTTGGGTTGCGGCTCTTGGTTGGGCCGCAGCCCCCAAATGATGAGAGACACAATCAACTCAATCAATCAATCAATCAACAAAAAACAAACACAAAAACAAAAAAAACGTTTAACAAACAATCAACCAATTAATCAACCAAATTTTTTACTTAAACACACAAAACAAATGAAAAAATTCTTCTTTGCTTTGGTTGCTTTTGCTGCAGCAGCAATGGCAACATCGTGTACAAACGAGGTTCTTCCCGAGGCACAGCTCGGCGATGAGGCTATCGTTTCGTTCACTGTAAGCACTCCTGAGGTTGCAAGCCGTGCCTATGGCGACGGTCACACCGCAAACGACCTCTACTACGCTGTTTACCTCTGGGATAGGAGCGGTGCAAACACCGGTTATGTAGAGACTATCTCGAAGGTTGAGGGTGTAAACACCCCCGATGTAATCGACATCGAGACCGTTGTTGACTTCCGTCTCGTGAACGGCAACACCTACTCTATCCTCTTCTGGGCAGAGAACAACGCAGGTGTAGCCGACGTAGATTGGAGGACTATGACTCTTAGCTTCAACCCCGCTGAGGCTAACGTTGAGGAGTACGACGCTTTCTGGGCATACGTTGAGCCTTTCACCGTAAATGGCCGCATCGACAAACCCGTTAGCCTCGTTCGTCCCTTCGCACAGGTAAACGTAGGTACTGCTGACTATGAGGCTGCTGTTGCTGCCGGTACCGTAATCACCAACTCGGGTATTGAGGTTGCTCTCTACACCAAGATGGATCTCGCTTCGGGCCAGGTTGACAAGACCTCGAAGGTTGCTCTCACCTACGCTCCTGCTGCTCTTCCCAATGGCGAGGACTTCCCCGTTCAGCCCACCGTTTACAAACATATGGGTATGAACTACGTTCTCGTAGACGATGCTAAAGAGCTTGTAGAGGTTAAATACAACTACAACGACGGCACCAACGACTACCAGCGCGTTTACACCAACGTTCCCGTACGTCGTAACTACCGCACCAACATCTACGGTAACCTCTTGACCGAGGAGGCTAACTACACCATAACCATCGTTCCCGACTTCGACGAGGAGCCCGGTTATGATGTATTCCACGCATTCCAGTACGGTGGTGAGGTTGTTCTTGGCGAGGATATGGAGATCAAACACCCCCTCGTAGTGAAAGCCGGTGTTGAGGCTACCCTCAACCTCAATGGCAAGACCATCAAGAACAAAGCAGAGAACACCGATACCGACGTTATCATCGTAGAGGCTGGCGCAACCCTGACCATCAACGGCGAGGGTACCATCGAGGCTGTAAGCGGCAACGACGGTTATGCAGTTATCGCCGAGGGTAAGGTTATCATCAACGGTGGTACCTACAAAGCAGGTGTAGACCAGAATGGCGACACCAACGCTGTTGTTTACGCACGTGGCAACGGTAAGGTTTACGTAAACGGTGGTACCTTCCCCAACGATAATGGCACCGGTTTCGTACTCAACAAGAAAGATGCTGACCGCGCTACTACCATCATCGAGGTTACCGGTGGTCGCTTCTACAACTTCAACCCCGCTGACAATGCTGCTGAGAACGCAGGTACTAACTTCGTGAAAGCAGGCTACGAGTCTATCGAGGTAGAGCCTAACGTATGGGAGGTTATGCGTATTGTAGTTGTAGAGGATGCAGACGAGCTCTTGGATGCACTTAAAGGTACAGAGCCCAACATCGGCTTTGAGCAGGCAATTTCTGCTGATTACATTAACATTCCTGCCGGTCGCGAGGTAGACATCTTTATGAATGACCAGAAACTCAATAGCGGTACTACAACCGACTATGGTTTTATTGCCCGTGATGGCTCCAATGTAGATATCTACAATGCTAATTACACCGCAGGTGGTGGTGCTATTGCTGTTGTTAATGGCGCTGAGGTTACCTTCCACAGCGGCGAGGTGTATGTTGACACTGCAAGCACCAGTGGTCGTTACCTCTTCTACCTTACTGGTGCAGGTTCGACCTTGACCATTGAGGATGGTGATTTCTCGTGGGATCCCGCTGATAACCAGAAACGTGCTTACATCTACGCAGAGGCAGGTACTACTGCTTACGTAAAAGGTGGTAACTTCGGCAAAGCATCGACTCGTTCGGGCTACACTGATGGCTTCTTGGGCACAGGTACTATTATTGTTACCGGCGGTACTTTCGGCTTCAACCCCAGCAAGTGGGTACCCGCAGGCTACAAGGCAACCCAGAACGGTAGCACTTGGACTGTAGCTGCTGAGTAAGCAACAATACCAATCAATAAACTTAGGACTGCAGTATTGGTTGAGCCGCAG
The DNA here is from genome assembly GCA_017503805.1 of Tidjanibacter sp. Lineage (GTDB taxonomy): Bacteria > Bacteroidota > Bacteroidia > Bacteroidales > Rikenellaceae > Tidjanibacter. Next base: position 119,103 of record JAFVSJ010000013.1, on the reverse strand, counting down.
TCCTAAAACGACGAGAGTGTCACTCCTTCCGAGGGGTGGCACTCTTCTTTTTATAGCAGCAACAACCACACGACATCAAAGAAAGATGCGGAGAGCAAATTGCGGCAGTATAATATATATAATAGGTATAGACAAAGAAAAAGGTTTGCCAACTAAATTGTCAGCAAACCTTTCTAACAGCACTCCCTTACGGAAGTCTCTCGGAGCACAAACTATCCGAGTTCGCTCTCCTTGAGCCTCTCGGCATTCTCGGCCACAACGAGCTGGTCGATGCAGTCCTGAATGTCGCCATTCATAAAGGCGGGGAGGTTATAGATAGTGTAGTTGATGCGGTGGTCGGTAATACGGCCCTGGGGGTAGTTGTAGGTGCGAATCTTTGCGCTCCTATCGCCCGTGGAGACCATAGTCTTACGTTTCGATGCAATCTCATCCATATACTTGGCATACTCGAGGTTGAAGATGCGGGTACGCAACTCCTCAAGCGCCTTGTCGAAGTTCTTGAGCTGCGACTTCTGATCTTGGCACTGCACAACAATACCGGTAGGAATGTGGGTAAGGCGCACTGCCGAGTAGGTGGTGTTCACACACTGACCACCGGGGCCACTCGCACAGTAGGTATCCTTGCGGATGTCGTTCATACTGATCTCCACGTCGAACTCATCGGCCTCGGGAAGAACTGCCACAGTGGCTGCCGAGGTGTGAATCCTACCCTGTGTCTCGGTCTGAGGCACACGCTGAACGCGGTGAACACCACTCTCATACTTCAGAGTGCCATATACACCGTCGCCCGTAACCTTCATTACGACCTCCTTATAGCCACCTGCAGAGCCCTCCGAGAAACTATTAATCTCGTGTCGCCAACCCTTGCTCTCGACATATTTCATATACATCCTCAGCAGGTCACCCGCAAAGAGAGCAGCCTCGTCGCCACCCGTACCACCACGAATCTCCACGATGGCATTCTTCCCATCCTGTGGATCCTTCGGGATGAGCAGCAGTTTGATATCCTCCTCGAGTTTCGCGGCCAGAGGCTCAAGCTCGGCAAGTTCCTCTCTTGCCATCTCCCTCATATCCTCGTCTTTCTCATTGGCAAGAATATCTTTGGCATCGGCAATATTGGAGAGAGTCTTCTTGAACTTATCGGCTGCGGCCACAAGGGGCTCGAGCTCGCGGTACTCCTTATTGAGTTGCACGAAGCGTTTCATATCGGCGATGACCTCGGGGTCGGTCATCTGTTGTCCCATCTCCTCGAACTTAATCTTCAGTCCGTCGAGTCTATTGAGTATAGCGTTATCTACCATATAAAAAAATCTACATTTGGTCGCAAATATAGCAATTATTTTCCGTACCTTTGTATATATGACACCCGAAAAGCACATATCTCTGGCGGAATTATTGGCAAACGTCAAGCAGTCGCTCACAGAGCGCTTCCCCTTCGGCATCTGGATTAGTGCCGAGCTTGGCGAAGTGAAGCTCAATCGTTACTCGGGGCACTGCTACCTCGAGCTCATCGAAAAGGGCGACAAGGATGGCACACCCAAAGCCAAAGCCTCCGCAGCCATCTGGCGCAGCCGTTGGGGACTTATCTCACAGCAATTCATACAGGCTACGGGCACGCAACTCGCAGCCGGTATGCAGGTGTTGCTCAAGGTGAACGTTTCGTTCCACGAAGCCTACGGTTTCTCGCTCGTCGTGAGCGACATAGACCCCACATTCACACTCGGCGAGGGAGAACGCCGCAAGCGCGAAACACTCGCCGCTCTCCAAGCCAACGGACTCCTTGAACTCAACCGTGCACTCCCCTTCCCTCTCGTGCCACAGCGTGTGGCGGTCATATCCTCCGCCACAGCCGCAGGATTGCAGGATTTCTGCAACCACATAGCCGACTCGCCCTATCGCATAGAGCTCACGCTCTTCGAGGCCATAGTGCAGGGCAATGGGGCCGAGAGTTCCATCATAGAAGCACTCGATGAGGTGGCAGCAAGAGCTGCAAACTACGACTTGGTGGTGATTATCCGAGGTGGCGGTTCACAGAGCGACCTGGAGTGTTTCAACTCCTACCCTCTCGCCTCACACGTCGCACAATTTCCACTCCCCGTAGTGGCGGGCATTGGTCACGACAAGGACCACTCCGTAGTGGACCACGTAGCAGCCTGCTCTCTCAAAACCCCGACAGCCGTTGCCGACTTCCTCGTGGCACGCGCAGAGGGTTACCACAACGAGGTGGAGAACATCTACTCGCAGATTGGCGTGCTCGTTTCGCACCATCTTATAGCGGCAGGCTCGCAGTTGCAACTCCTCGGAGCCGCCCTTGCGAGCACCTCATCCACACGCATTACGGATAGCAATATGCGACTCGAGCGTGCCGCATTTTCGCTCCGTCACTCCACGCAAAGGCATCTCGAGGCAGCAACCTCATTCCTCGAGCGCACCTCGCTCTCGCTCAACCACTCCGCCCTGAGGCTCATAGAATCGGCCCGCAACGGTCTTGCAGTGGCCGAATCGACCGTCAAATCCTCCTCCCCCGAGCGCATACTCTCAATGGGATTTGCAGTAGTACGCAGCGGTGGTAAGGCCCTCCTCGATGTTTCTTCACTCTCGGAAGGGCAAGAGATAGATATAACCCTCGCTCACGGCAGGGCACAAGCAACGATTACAAGTAAAAGTACAAAATAGACCTATGGAAAATAAAGAGATTAGCTACAGCGAGGCACTCGCCGAATTGGAGGCCATATTGCAGTCCATCGAAAGTGCCAACACCGATATCGACTCACTCGCAGCCAAAGTTGCTCGCGCCAATGAGCTCATAAAATTCTGCCGCCAGCGACTGCTCAAAGTCGAAGAGGAGGTTAAGGCCGCATTGGAGAACTAAAAGCTCCAACGCAATGTAAACCCACCATTCCTTTGCGACATCGCATAAAATGAGCGTGGCCCCATCATTTGGATGGGGCCACGCTGTTTATAAGAGCTATACTACTGATTAGTAGATGTACTCAATGTTGAAGATATTGATACCGCTCTTCTGGCTGTACAAATAGATTTTCTCGCCAGCTTTCACACTGGAGCAATCTACAGTAAACACCTCACCATTGGCCTCGTCGCCCTGCACTACAGTCTGGAACTGACCGAGCTCAGCACTCTCAGTAGCAACAATAAGGGTACGAATATCTGTGGCATTTGTACCAACAGCCTCAACTTTCAAAGTACCGGCTGCAGGAGCCTCGAAAATAAGCACCTGTTTGGTCAAGCTACCGGTGCCACCGAACTGAACACGGTAGGGTTTGTCGCCTTCAGTAACAGTGATGCTGTAATTTTTAGCAGCAAATTTGAATTTGCCACCACTACCAAGCAAGAACTCAAGACCCTTATAGGTAATACCATCCTCATTGATGGTGAGATCTTCGGTTGCAGTCATTGTAGCCAAAGCAGCTGCATCAAGGGTCTCAGCACCTACTGCCTCAAAGACGGTCTTGAAATCGGCGGGAGTCCAAGCCAAAACATTGCCTACAGGCTCATCGTTGCCACCCTCGGCAGCCTCAACTACGTTGAGAACCATAGTGTTTACATATTTGCCGCTGCTTACGCCGATAGCGTAGCCGGTAACGGTGATGGTTTTGCCGTCGAATGCTTTGATAGCCTCAACGTCGATAGGATACTGGATGCTACCAATTGCGGTAGTAGTACCCTCAACATTTACGTTGAAATACTTATTGTCGCTAACCGACAAAACACCGGTGTAGCTAACATATTTGATTGCGGGAGCTGCAACGTAGGCATCCATAGCTGCTGCATCCATAACCTCGGCCTCACCGTGGTTTACCTCGGTAGTACCGGTTTTGGTCAGGGTGCTGCCAGCAGTGAACTGTGCAAAGCCACCATAAATCGAGGTGGTACCCTCGATGGTGATAACGTCACCTGCAACGAAGTCGAAACCGTGGTCGGTGCCGAGGTAAGCAAGCATCTTGCCGGTCGAGTCACCAAGGAGGTAACCGCGAGCGTACTCTGCCAAAACGGTAGCACCCTCTACTTTGTAGGTACCAGCCTCGGTAATCTCCGAAATGGTTACAACGGGGGTCTCGGGCTCGGGCTCCTCACCTGCTTCACCTGCAACGTGCGAGTAGTAGAATGCGCCACCAACCTGTGCGGTGCCATTGTAGGAAGTGTGGTAACCGATGATGGTCAGAGTGTCGCCATCTTTCAGACCGGTAGCCTCAACCAAGCTCTCGAACTCGGACTTAGCACCTTTCCAACCCGAAAGAACGCCGTATACATATACCTTACCGCTCTCATCCTCGATGTAGATGTTACCATACTTACCAGCGCCAGCCATACCGCTAACGGTACCGGTCAGCATATAGTAGTCGGTTTTGTTCTCCTCGCTTGCAAGGAACTCTGCAACGGTAGCAGCTTTTACATCAATGGATTTCTCGAGAATCGAGTTGGCAGCCTGAGGAGTGCCATTGTACTCGCCACGGTTGGAAATGAGGGTAACGATATCGCCCTCTGCAAGGCCGGTCTCCTGGAACTCGCCCTTAGCACCGATACCATATACATATACCTCACCGGTAGCATCTTTGATGTTAACATTGCCATACCCGGCATTCACAACGCTGGAGATAACACCAGCGATGCGGTACTGGGTACCACCTTTCTCTGCAGCCAAGAACTCTGCGATAGTAGCATCGACGATGGGGCTTGCCTCACCCTCGGTGTGCGACATATAGGTAGCGTTAGCCATCTGGGGCGAGCCACCATACTCACCACGAACACCGTAAACGGTGATAACATCGTTCACTTTCAGACCAGCAGCAGCCCACTGAACTTTAGCCTCACCTTCGGGAGTAAGCAGACCGTAAACGTAAGCGGTACCGGTCTCATCCTCGAAGTAGAAGTTACCATAGGTAGTGTTGGCAACCTCGGTAATCTTACCGGTAAGGATGTAGGTAAAGCCGTCACCAACGGTAGCAACCTCGTTGAAGTACTGCATAGTAACGGGGCGAGGAACTGCGGGATCCCACTTGTTGGGGTCACCATCCTGCGAAAGAGCAACCTCTGCAGCGCAGGAGATAACCTCCCACACGAGATCGCCTTTCTCGTTTACATCCTGCTCACCGTCGCCATCAGCGTCAACAGCAACTTTCATATCCTGCTCACCTGCGAAGACTACAGAACCCGAACGTTTGGGACCAAGCTCCGATTTAACCTCGCCATTCTCATCGGCAACCAACTCATAGTTGTCCAAAGCCCTAATGCTTACGCTGGTCTTACCCTCGCCACCAAAAGCGGGAGTAACCTCAACCCAAGCGGGAGCAACAGCGATCCAATCGCCGTTGGCAGTAACCTCAATGGTCTGTGCCTCGGCATTCTCCTTTGCGAACTCTGCCAAAGCATCTACACTTGTCGTAATCTCGGTACCAAAGGTAATCTCCTCCTGATACTGGTCGGCGCAAGAGAACATCATAGCACCTGCCAGAAGAGCACCGAATATCGAAAAGATTTTTTTCATCTTAGTTTATTCGTTTTGTCTGTTTTATACTCTTTGTAATATTCATTCAATGGGGCTACACTGTCACAGTGGGCACCGCAGCCCCATCATTAGAAGCATTTTCTCCTATTAGAAGGTTACACGCAGACCAAGCTGGCACCTCCAACGCGACGAGAAGTCGCTGGGAGTGAAGCTGGGGTTGTTGAACTTGTAGGTAGGAGTCATATTGCCCTCTGCGTCACCAGAGATATTGGTCACGCGGAGTACCTGCAGGTTGTAGGTACCGCTATAGTAAGCACCCCAAGCAGGGTTGAGCAAGTTGGCAAAGTTGAGTACGTCGAAGGTAACCTGAACTTTGCGGCCCTCTTTCTTGTCGTAGATGAAGTCCTGTGCTACGTGCAGATCGAGCTGGTGGTCGAAGGGCTGGATACCTGCGTAACGCTCGCTCCACTCACCACGGTGGCTCGAAAGATACTTGTCGCCACGGATGAATTTCTCAAATGCAACTGCGCTGGTTGCGCCATCTGCCCAGTTCATCATACCTACCTCCTCGGCGGTGGGGATATACATCAACGAGTTACCCTTCTGGCCATCACCGTTGAAGTCCACATCCTCGCTCATAGTGTAGCAGTAACGCTGACCACTCTGCATCTCATAGGTAAGAGCAAACGAGGTCTTCATACGGCCATTTGCGTAGTAAGGAGTGTTGTAGGAGATCATAGCGTTGAATTTGTGAGGACGATCGAAGAGCGAGTAGGAGAGCTCATCGGGCGAGTTGGTATCGATCGAGTAGTTGTACTTCCAGTTGGAGTAAGCTACCGACGAGGTACCGTCGTTGATCGAATAGGAGTGACCGTAGGTGTAAGCAGCCATCAGGTTCAGACCGAAGTCAAACGATTTCTCGAGTTTACCGCTGAACGAGTAGGTGTAACCACGGTTGGTGTTACCAAGAGCTACGATAGCGTAGTAGTTACCACTGTCGATAGTGTAGAAGGGAGCAGTAGCGTCAACATTGGAGTTAACTGCGTAAACTTTGCTATTGCTGGTGATTGCAAGGTTCTTGAAGAATACGTTGTTGAGAGTCTTCGAGAAGAGAGCGTCGAAGGTTACTTTCCAACCATCCTCGAGTTCTTTATCCATACCGAGGTTCACACGGAATACCTGGGGATATTTGAAGTTCTCGTTGAGGGTGTTGATAGTAGCACCCGATTCAGCTGCCTGGATAGTGCCGTTAGCAACCATATCATAGGGATTGCTGGTGAACTGGAAGCCATCAATAGAGAGAGGATTGTTGACAGTGATGGATTTCGACTCCATACCGGTGTTGTTGTATGCGTTCGAGATCCATACGAAGGGTACACGACCGGTGAAGAGACCTGCACCACCACGTACGAGGAAGGTGTGATCGTCGTCCATCCAGTAGCGGAAACCTACACGGGGCGACCAGAGAATCTGAGCCTTAGGAGTAGTACCTACATACTCGTTGTTCTCGGTAGCATATTTGCTGGTATTGAAGTCGTCGTTGGCGGTAGGATTGTTCAGAAGCATAGGCATATCTGCACGGATACCATAGGTAACAGTCAGATCGCGGTTGGGTTTCCACTCATCCTGTGCGTAGAGACCAAACTGTGCTGCCCAAGTGGTAGCTGCCCATACGCTCTCACCACCGGTCAGGTTGGGATCTGCATACTTATAGTTGAACTGGGTGGGATTGTTGGCGAAGAAGTCAGCAACCGAGTTGTAGGTGTAGCCACCATAAGCATACTGGAGGAAGATGTTGGAGAACTTGAAGATCTCGTTGTGAGTACCGATGGTGATATTGTGGTCACCGAGGTAGATCGACAAGTTGTCCGAGATGGTGTAGTTGTCGGAGTTCATACCGTTAGCACCCGACGAGTACTCAGTACCGAGGTCAATGGTGATATTGTCCTTGATGTACATATTGGCACCCTTGTAGGGGATATCACGCCTATCGCGTACGAATACACTGGTAGCACGGAACTCGTTCGATACGTTCTCCGAGATGCGCGAGTTGAGCTCGAGTACCAAAGTGTTGGTACGGTTATTCATCTTGTAACCGGAGTTGTTGAAGTAGTAGGTGTAGTAACCCGACGAGTATTTATCCGAGTAGGAGTCGGCGAACTGGTAACGGAACATAAGTTTGTTGTGATCGTTGATGTTCCAGTCCAAACGAGCCAAAGCGTTGAGCGAACGGCTGTTCACCTGATGGGGATCGTAGCTCTCGCTGAAGTTGTCGATAGCAGCACCGTAGGTATTCTTATAGTGCTCAATCATAGCATCAGCAAGCTCGGGAGTCAAGTACTCATAGGTCTGATCGCCTACGGTAACAGGACTTTTGAGCTTCTGGTTGTCGTTGAGGTAGGAGTCATTGTCGGGGCTGTAAACGTTGGGATACGATTTGCCGAAGTACTCACCCGATACGAACAAGAAGAGTTTGTTTTTGATGATGGGGCCACCAACGGTGAAGGAGTAGGTCTCCTGATACTGCTGGTCATATTTCAGACGCTCGGTCTTACCCACTTTGTCGAGATAGGTGGTGTTGGACTTACCGATGAGCTCCTGGTTGTTGTAGTAGGTCGAGAAGGTACCTTTAATCTTGTTGGTACCCGACTTGGTGATGGCATTGATAGCACCACCGGTAAAGCCCGACTGACGTACGTCGAAAGGAGCAACTACTACCTGAATCTCCTCGATAGCATCGAGCGAAACGGGGTTACCGCCGGCCTGTGCACCGTTGGTACCGTCTGCCGAAAGACCAAAGGTATCGTTAGCCACAGCACCGTCGATCTGGAAGCTGTTGTAACGGTTGTTGGAACCTGCGAACGACATACCACCGTTTTTGTTCACCGAAGCCTGAGGGGTGAGTTTCACGATGTCGTAAACGCTACGGTTGATGGTAGGCATCTGCTCAACTACCTCAAGCGAGAAGTTGTCAGCAGCACCGGTTTTGCTTGCAACAAAGGTGTTCTGACCTACAATCGAGATGGTCTCGATCTCCTGGCCCTGTGCCACAGTTGCGTTTACCTCACCGGGCTCACCGAGTTTGAGGTAAATGTCCTCCAGCTGCTGGATGTTGCCCATGTAGCTGATAGTAACGGTGTAGGGACCACCGATACGCATACCATTGATGTTGAAGCGACCGCTTGCATTGGCAATAGCCACATACGTAGTACCAGAAGGGGTGTGAAGAGCCTCGATGGTAGCACCAACGATAGCCTCACCGTTCTGATCGGTCACCAAACCGTTCATACTCGAAGTTGTAACCTGAGCCATTGCGCTCAAAGCCACAAACAACGAAACGACCAATGTGTAGAATTTCTTCATACTGTTTGTTTTTAGTTTGTGTGAATTGATAAAAGTGAATTGTAAATTAAAAAAATATGGTTTTGTTTACTTTTGCCTCTCTATCAACAAAAAAGGGAGGTGCACCCTCTACAGGACACGCCTCTCTGTTTATCAAACTATCATTGTCGACAACATCAAACTGCACCAATCTACGGCTGCATATTGTTGTATATCAACACCTTGAATCATCATTCTATCTTTTCTTATCCATTCACCCTCATTGGGCACCGCAAATATATGTATTTCTTGAAATCTTTTGCAATAATTCTCCCAACATTTTTTCAACATTTTCCTCACTCCATAACGTAGTTATGGCCGAAGTGATTAGAACATTGCCTTGGGTAGCTCGGTAATGGTATTGATATATATGACCTCCACACCCTCGGGAACTCGCATTCCTCGCCCGGCAAGATAGCCACTAACAATCACCTTACGGAAGCCGTGTCGGGCGGCTTCGGCCACACGCTGTTCGGTCCTCGGAGCAGGTCGCACCTCGCCCGACAGACCAATCTCACCCGCAAGGCAGATTCCTTCGTCGAGCGCCCTATCGAAATAAGAAGATATAACTGCGCCCACAACGGCCAAATCCAAGCCCGTATCCTGCACCTTGAAGCCTCCTGCAAAGTTGAGAAAGACATCCTTCTGGAACATCTTCATCCCGACACGTTTCTCCAATACCGCAAGCAACATATTGAGTCGGCGACTATCGTAGCCCGTAGCCGAACGTTGAGGAGTACCATAGGCAGCATTGCTGACAAGTGCCTGCACCTCAATCAAGTATGGCCTTACGCCATCCACAGCCGCTCCCACACTCACACCACTCAACGGCTCCTCGGGGTGGCTGATGAGAATCTCTGTCGGATTGGCGACCTCCACAAGTCCCTCCTCGCGCATCTCGAAAATGCCGATCTCAAAAGTGGCTCCAAATCGGTTTTTGATACCTCGCAGGAGTCGATATACGTTATTATTGTCGCCCTCAAAGGAGATGACCACATCTACGATATGTTCCAAAATCTTAGGGCCCGCTATAGCTCCATCTTTGGTAATATGGCCGATGACGATGACCGAAATACCGCTCTCCTTGGCCATCTTGAGCAGGCGGGTTGCACACTCCCTAATCTGCGAGACGCTGCCCGCCGAAGATTCGATGGCATCGCTATAGATAGTCTGGATAGAGTCTATCACCACCAAGTCGGGTTTCATCTCATCGACGTAGCTCAGGATATTCTCCAGCAGTGTTTCGGAGTAGATATAGCACTCGTCACTCACCGTACCAAGTCGTGCAGCCCTCATCTTAATCTGTGAAGCCGATTCCTCACCACTGACATAGAGGGTTTTAATCCCGTCGGTAGCCAAAGCAACCTGAAGGCTCAAGGTAGACTTGCCTATGCCCGGCTCACCGCCAAGCAACACCATAGAGCCGCGCACCAAACCTCCTCCGAGCACTCGATTGACCTCAGAGCTGGAAAGCGTAATGCGCTTATGGTCTGCATCGGCTATATCCGCCACCCTCTGCGGGCGATTATCGGAGCTGCGTCGCAACGACCCGCTCTCGGCAGCACGAGCAATGACCTCCTCCGAGCAACTACCCCACGTGCCACACGCAGGGCACTGTCCGAACCATTTGGGGGCCTCGTTGCCACACTCTTTGCAATAATAGGCTTTTTTGACCTTTGCCATATCTTTACATATATTTTGTTGTCCAATTATATTAGTCTACAGTTCAAAACCGCTTTTCTCGGGATAGAGTTTCTCGAGCAGAGCTACCATCTCCTCTCGTTCGGTATCGGTAGTGCGCTCGGTATCGTTGAGACAGAAAAGGCGTGGATTGTAGTGTTCGAGCCTACGATGGAGTCGGCCTCGATGGAGTCCCACCTCTGCCGAGTCGGTACAATATTGACCTCGCAACCAACACCCCAACTTCTCGCCGAACGACTTGGCTGCCCCATAGCGGCTCACAACTCTCTCCTCTGCCCTACCCTGCGAGAGTGCATAGTAGAGCCACGCACTGCGGTGAAACTCCTCTGCCTTGCGGAAACGGTGGCTGCGTGTAGCCTCGGCCTCCTCCGCAAAAGACTCCAGGCAAGCCTCCACATCACTCTTGAGATAGGCATCGAAATTGTGGTGGGGTTGGCGCTCATACTTACCGCCAAAGCGCTCTGCGACAAGGCTCTGCGCACGTCGCACCTTACCCAGATAGAGACTTTGTTTGGTCGAAATATGGCGTGCGAATCGGGCGATAGGCATCCCTTCGGCATTGAAGAAAAATTCGGGGCCGACGGGTTTGCGCAGAAACATATCGTCGTTGGCAAACAGAAATCTTTCAGACAAACCATCAATCCTCGTCAGGGCCATCTCAATGGCACTCGAGTTGAAGGTAGGCAGATAGTCGGCCGGAAGAATATCTCTATGCGAGATGAGTCGCACTTTGGGGTGCTCTCTATTGAGCCAAACAGGGCATTGGTCGGCCGTGACTATGAAAATAGTGCCAATCCACGGCGCATATTTTTCCACCGAGCGGAGCGAGTAGCGCAACTCCTGATTGTCGACAAATCGCCCCTTGGCTGTAGCCTGCCTATCGAGTGCAAAGCCGCACTCAATCTGTGCCTTCTGCTTAGCCTCGAGCCACTTGGCATCATTGCCATCTACCCACAAATAGACCAAATCGATTCTTTCCATAATACAAAAATAGACAAAAGAATTGATACCGCAAACAAAAAGCGAGCCCCTCTGTGTGGCTCGCCTATACTCTCGGTAAAAACAACCCCTCTCTCAACCGCAGTACAATTCCGCAGAGGTGAGAGAGGGGTTAAGATTCTATTCTCTTTGTAGATTACTTCTTGCCGAAAATGAACTGCGACGAGATCTCGCGGTAGTTGTGAACGCGCTCGATAACATCGGCGAGCATATCTGCAACGCTCAGCACAGTGAATTTCGAGGTGTCCTTATCGGCACGCAAGGGAAGAGTATCGGTGACGATAATCTCTGCCAACTTACTCTCTGCAATACGCTCATAAGCGGGGCCGCTCAAGACGGGGTGAGTGATGACAGCCCTAACGCTTGCTGCGCCCATATTCATAAACATATCGGCAGCCTTGGTCAGAGTACCTGCAGTGTCAACCATATCGTCGAAGATGATGATATCGCGGCCTTTAACCTCACCGATAGCAGTCATAGTACCCACAACATTGGGCCTCTCGCGGTGTTTGTGGCAGATAACCAGAGGAGCCTCGAGGTAGGAGGCGTAGCTATTGGCACGTTTGGCACCGCCGATATCGGGAGTTGCAACCGAGAGGTTGTCGAGTTTCATATTCTTGATATAGGGGACAAAGACCTTCGAAGCGTAAACGTGGTCTACGGGGATATCGAAGAAGCCCTGAATCTGGTCGGCGTGGAGGTCGATGGTAATCACGCGGTCGCAACCGGCCGAGGTAAGAAGGTTGGCAACGAGTTTGGCACCGATGGGTACACGAGGACGGTCCTTACGGTCCTGACGAGCCCAACCAAAATAGGGAATAACGGCCACAACCATATGAGCCGAAGCCCTACGAGCAGCATCGATGGTGAGCAAAAGCTCCATCAGATTCTCTGCGGGAGGAGGGGTGGATTGAACGATGAAAACGGTGCATCCGCGGATGCTCTCATTGAAAGCGGGCTGAAACTCGCCATCGCTGAACTGACTTACAGTCAGATCGCCAAGCTCCACTCCGTAGCTCTTGGCAATCCTCGCAGCCACAGCCTCGGAGCCGCGACAAGCAAAGATTTTAAGTTTGTGAATAGCCATTATGTGTTAGGATTTGGTATGATTCTATAGTGACTGCAAAGATAAGTCCCAAAAGCGGAAAAAACAATTATAACCCACCAATTTTTCAACATTTACCGAACAATAGTGAAATCTAAGCAGATTTTTATCCTACATTTCCCAACTCTACGGCACTACTTTGGCTCAATATTTATCAGGCATTGCTCCACGAAACCAATGATTTCATCCCTACCTTGGCGTTTCTCCGAGGAGGTCACAAACATTGGCGGCAGCTCCTCCCACCATTGCAGCAACGTCTGGCGGTAGATGTCGATATTCTTATTTGTCAGTCGTTGGCTCTGCTTATCGGTCTTGGTGAAAACCACACCAAAAGGAACTCCCTCACGACCGAGGAGTTGCATAAAGTCGAGGTCTATCTTGAGCGGCTCGTGTCGACTATCTACCAGCACAAATAGGAAGTGTAGCCCTTTGGCTTTGGTCACGTAATCGGTAATCAGAGTCGAAAACTCCTTGCGAGTGGTTTGCGAGGTGCGCGCATAGCCGTAGCCCGGCAAATCCACCAACCACCACTTCTCATCCACAAGAAAATGGTTAATAAGTTTGGTCTTACCCGGCGTGGCCGACACCTTGGCCAACTTACTCTCTGAAAGCATATTGATAAGCGACGACTTGCCGACATTACTGCGACCGATGAAGGCAAACTCGGGTTTGCCGTGGTCGGGTATCTGTGACACTTTTGAACTGCTGAACTTGAAAACCGTCTTCATAGATTGCTACAATTATCTCTTCCGCGCTGTGGCGAACTCACGGCAAAGGTACATTTTTTTTCGCAGATAGCCATCTTGGGCAAGAATTTTGCACCACAAGTGGTCGGCCTACCACTCCATCGGCAGGCTACTAACAGTTGAACCACTAAAACAAAAAGGATGAAAAAGATTCTACTTCTCTTTGCCATTGTAGCCACTCTCGCAACTCTGGTTGTGCCACTCGTGGTGACCAGCAACACCCCCACCGAAACAGGCACCTCATTCGAAGCTGACCGACAGCGAGAAGAGCAGCTCAGTGAGAAACATCGCGAACGCATAGCACGTCGCAAAGCACGTCAGGCAGCCTATGAACGATTCATAGACTCAACCATACTTTCGCACAATTACAGATTTGTACCCACGATGTTCAATGCCGAGCCCGCGGGCAGTAGCAACATCATCACCAACCCCAACATAGAGCTGGCCATATACAACGATTGGGCAGACATTCATCTACCCGTCTATCAAGGCTTTACACCACCATACAGGCTCGTAATAATAAACACCACCATCACCAATTTGGCCGACTTCACCACAGTGCAGACCGACGACGGATGGACCATTTCGTTTGACTCCTGGCTCTATTCCTCCAACGACTACACGTTCACTCTCGATGTCTACTCCAAGACGGGTGGCGCCACGCTTACTCTCTCCTCCACATTCTACCCCACCACAACCTATTGGGGCTCAATCGTGGCGGTCTATTAAGGTTGTCACCCTCTATGAATCACAACTCGGTGATGGAATAAATATTGCACTTGCCGATGGTGGTAGGAAGTATCATACGGACTACCCCATCGGCAACTTTCTTATCGTGACTCATCGCCTCCCACATCTGCTCATCATCTATTGGTGAGGAGATTGGAAGGCCATATTTTGCCACCAATTTTGCAATTCTTTCTGCCTGCTCGGCAGCCATCAACCCCATCTTGACAGCCATCTGCGATGCCCTCACGAGTCCAATCGCAACTGCCTCACCGTGAGAGTATTGTTCCGTAAGGCTCTCTATGGCGTGGGCAAAAGTATGACCAAGATTGAGCAGTTTGCGTTCGCCTTTTTCATAGGGATCACGCTGCACAATATCGCACTTCACTCTCACGCTCCTTGCGACCAATTCATCAAATACGCCCCTATCATTCACAAGAGCATCGGCAGGAAGCTGTTCGAGCCTCTCAAATAGTTCCACATCTCCAATCACAGCTGCCTTAATCATCTCTGCCACTCCTGCACGCATTTCTCGTTCGGGCAGCGTCTTCAGGAACGTGTGATCGCAGAGTACGAACTCCGCTGGAGCGAACGTGCCGACCATATTTTTATATCCTCCGAGATTGACTGCGCACTTACCTCCAATGGCCGCATCGATCTGTGCAAGCAGGGTGGTAGGCACAAGTCCAAACCTCACACCTCGCATCCAAGTAGAGGCCACAAAGCCCACCAAGTCGGTCAGCACACCGCCACCGATACCCACCAAAAACGTCTCCCTATCGACCTTACTATCAACCATTTCCTGCCATATCATATCGACGAGCTGCATATTTTTATTCTCTTCGCCTCCGGGAATAATAAGTGTTTCGGGAATCAGTTGCGAGATATTATGCAGTGCCTCTACCTCGGCATCGACGATGGCGAAAACTCTCCCCGAGGGAAGGAGTTGGGGGAGCAAATCGGCAATAGGGCCGGAGACTATCTTGGTCGTACGGTCGGAAGAAAAATGAAGTTCGTAGTGGGTAAACATAATATTTATACCTTAAATTTATACAAAGGTAGTACAAAAACCTCGATAATTTACTACCTTTGCGGCCGGAAAAACAGAATTAAAGATGCAGAAACTTCGTAACATTGCAATCATCGCCCACGTAGACCACGGCAAAACCACTCTCGTGGACAAGATGATTCTTCAGGCAAACCTCATCCGTAACCAAGAGTCAAGCGGCACACTCGTTCTCGACAACAACGACCTCGAGCGAGAGAGGGGTATTACCATCCTCTCCAAAAACGTGTCGGTAATCTACAACGGATACAAAATCAATATCATTGACACCCCCGGTCACTCCGACTTCGGTGGCGAGGTGGAGCGTGTGCTCAATATGGCCGACGGCGTAATCCTGCTCGTAGACGCTTTTGAGGGTACTATGCCCCAAACCCGTTTCGTGCTCCAGAAGGCCCTCGCCCTCGGCAAAAAGCCCATTGTGGTAGTCAACAAGGTGGACAAGCCCAACTGCCGCCCCGACTTCGTACACGAACAGGTCTTTGACCTTATGTTCTCGCTCGATGCCAACGAGGAGCAGCTCGACTTCCGCACCATATACGGTAGCGCCAAGCAGGGTTGGATGTCGCACACTTATAAGGAGCGCACCAACACCATCACCCCCCTGCTCGACACCATCATCGACGATATCCCCGAACCCGAAAAGGTGGAGGGTACTCCCCAGATGCTCATCACCTCACTCGAGTACTCACCCTACTTGGGCCGCATCGCAGTGGGCAAGCTCACTCGCGGTTCGCTTCGTTCGGGTATGAATGTCACTCTCGCCAAGCGCGACGGCCGTCTGCTCAAGACCAAAATCAAAGACCTGATGGTATTTGAGGGCCTCGGCAAGGCCAAAGTCGAGAGTGTAGATTGTGGCGAGATTTGCGCGCTTGTAGGTATCGACGGATTTGAGATTGGCGATACCATCTGCGATTTCGAGAATCCCGAGCCTCTGCCCCCCATCTCCATTGACGAGCCTACGATGAGTATGCTTTTCACCATCAATGACTCCCCCTTCTACGGCAAAGATGGAAAGTTTGTGACCAGCCGCCACATCAAGGAGCGTCTTGACAAGGAGCTTGAGAAGAACCTCGCACTGAGGGTTGTACCGGGAGATAGTGCCGATAAATTTATTGTCTACGGCCGTGGCGTACTCCACCTCTCCGTACTCATCGAGACTATGCGTCGCGAGGGTTACGAGTTGCAGGTAGGTCAGCCCAAAGTCATCTTCAAAGAGGTTGACGGAGTGAAGTGTGAGCCCATAG
The DNA here is from genome assembly GCA_017503805.1 of Tidjanibacter sp. Taxonomy (GTDB): domain Bacteria; phylum Bacteroidota; class Bacteroidia; order Bacteroidales; family Rikenellaceae; genus Tidjanibacter. The sequence continues at coordinate 102,668 of JAFVSJ010000013.1, read as the reverse complement.
AGGAGCTAACTATCGACGTACCCGACGACTACGCAGGCAAGGCCATAGAGCTGACAACCAAGCGCAAAGGTACTCTGAAAAATATGGAGTCGCGCAACGAGCGCACCCGCCTCGAGTTTGACATTCCCTCGCGTGGCATTATCGGTCTGCGCAGCAATCTGCTGACCGCCACCGCAGGTGAGGCCATTATGGCCCACCGACTCAAGGGCTTCGAGCCCTACAAAGGCGAGATTGAGATGCGTACTGCAGGCTCGCTTGTGGCGATGGAGACAGGTACTGCCTATGCTTATGCACTCAACAAGGTACAGGATAGGGGTCGTTTCTTCGTGGAGCCCGGCGATGAGATCTATTGCGGTCAGGTTGTAGGCGAGAACACCCGCGACAACGACATCTGCCTCAACCTCACCAAGAGCAAGAAACTGACCAATATGCGTGCGAGTGGTTCGGATGATAAGGTCATCTTGGCCCCCGCAGTGAAGTTCTCGTTGGAGGAGGCATTGGAGTATATCCGCGAGGATGAGTACGTGGAGATTACCCCCAAGTTTATGCGTATGCGTAAGATTCTCTTGAGCGAGATTGACCGCAAACGTGCCGAGAAAGCACAGCAGCAGTAGCGCTCCGACTACTACATAGAAAAAAGGTGGCCCACGCTGTGAGCCACCTTTTTTCTATGTTAGGGTGCAAATACACCATCTAAACAACAATTTAGAAAGAAACCGAAAGTGTCATTCCTGACACTACTCCCATACCATCCTGCGCAATTGTAGGTGCGATTGAAGGGTATAAATCAATCGAAATATCTAAATACTGAGAATGCAAGTCTGTTTCATACATATTCTTCACCTTTGCCACTCGAGATGCATCAACTATTGACCATATGCAAAGCCCAAGACCAGAAATAGCACAAGCTAGATAAGTTTCATAGGTTGGTGCATAATTACTCAAAACGTTGAGAACAATATTACTTCCCATAAAGCACAAACCTCTGCCCCACTCACCGCAGCACATCTGCCCCAATCCAGGTATGAAAAAGGAGCCAAAACCACACCAAAATGGGCTATAACGCTCATAACCACCTCGCCATTCAACGTAATCGTATATACCCTTTAATTCCTTATACTTCATTCCAGGATAAATAAGATTGCCTCCACCGTAGTCAACTCCATAACGGTTATTAATTTGTTGCTGTTTTGATATCGTATTATTGGAGAATACCTCATTACGACCTGAAGCATAGCGAATAATCAAAACATCTGATTTGGGTACTGTATAGAGTACACCGTTGGGTTCTGAAAATAGCACATACTTGATGCTCGTTTCATTAATCTCCTTAACAATAACTTCCACCTCCTCGCCATTAGTCCTGGTCAACAAATCTTGGGCATTAACTCCTGACAGACAGCACAATAGTGCAATAGCAAATAATAAAAATTTCTTCATTCCATATATGACTATTGGGTAATCACTTACTCATCATTGTGTGTGGGGCTGTCGGCAGAGCCATCGTCGGCGCACACCCAAATCTCAAACACAAGCGGTGTGAAAGGCAATATCTCGGTGGAGATATTCACCTTTACCTCCTCCTCTTCATCCTCGGTCGAACCACTCGACGAATTGCTATTATTGAGAGAGTTGTAGTAGTTGTAATAATAGGGGTTATAATAGCTATTGTAGTAGTTATTATAGTAGTTGCCATAGCCGCCATAGCCGTAGCCGCCACCATACATACTATTCATATAGCTATAATAATTGAGGTAGTTATAGTAAGCCGAGAGGTCAGCCGACGAGTCACTTGTGGACTCCGTAACGGCCCTCGCCGCACTACCCGAGATGCCATAGCCATAGGCCGAGGTGAACACCACGCGCATACGGTCTCCGTAGCAAGCTCTCACGCAAGCCTCCTTGAAGCCCTCAATCATATTCGTCTCGGTCATATCCCACTTCATAGGGCCCTCGTTGACAACCTCGCCCCAAGCACGCATCTGCACCGAGTCGATATTGCTGTCGAATACAAAGCCATCGAGGAAATAACCCTTATAGTAGCAAGTGAGCACAGAGTCGGTCTTGGTTGCAGTAACCACCGAGTCGCGTTTGACGGGGAAGGGGGTCATAAGTTGCACATAGAGTCCCTTGGCTATCGTATCGGCCTCGGTGAGTTGCCAGCGCTCGGCGGCATATTTATTAACCTGTTTATTCTCAAGCGTAATGGGGTCCTCCGAGACCTCTGCAATGGTGAGCGAGTCGATAATCACAGGGCGGTCACCATCTACACCCCACTGACCATTGTAGCCAACGTTGGTGGAGTTGTAGCCCGACGAGCCGCGATACATACCCGAAGGCATAATCACTCTGGTCATATCGCCCACCTTCATATTGGTCAGAGCCTGATAGGTACCCGAGGGGAGTGAGCTATTCTCGGAGTAGAGATAGACGAAGTCATCTACATAGTGAGCCCTACGACTGAAAGTGCCCTGAATCTTGGCAACCTCCGCATCGCGGGTGTAGAAAATATTACCGTCGAGAGTCTTACCCGTATAGTCGATACGCACCCAATTACCCTCCTTGACAATCGTATCTGCGGGAGGTGCAAGCTCGGAGCGTTTCATCCAGAGGATATAAACTCCGTCATCTGTCCTCATCACATCGGGATTACTCTCCCAACCGGGGTAGTTCTTATCCATCCACGCACGCAACGACTCATTCTCGAGTGTCTCGTAGTCGGTCGAGCCGGGGGTGGCACATCCTACAGCAAAGGCCGCAAGTGCCACAGCGGCAACAATTGTTCGCAATATATTTTTCAGACTATACATATCTCGGTTTAATAATAAATCTTCGTTAATACTCTCTATTCGGCCACACTCGTCGCCTCTTCTTCACTCTCCACAGTGAGGATAATCATCACTGCCGTGTCCTTTGGCACTGCGCCCATAGCGACGTGGCCATAGGCAATCGAGGAGGTGAGGAACACAGCTATCGAGTCACCCACAAGACTACCTTCTAACGCCTCATCGAGTGGTTTTAGTATCTCACCTTTACCGATGGTGACTACATACGGTTCGAAGTCCCAATAGCTCAAGTCCATATCCTTGAATGTGGCCTCGGCAAGATAGCGTTTATTGGTATAATAGGGTTTCGTTGCGGGAGAGTTATTGAATGTATATGCCTCCACATTGAAGCAAGCCCTATCACCCTTCTTGGCACCCTCGTGTTCTCGATCGACCACGTTACCAAACTTATTGTCGAGCAAGCAGACAAAAGCACTATCGGCTGTAATGCGATAGTAGCTGTCACTGAGGTAGGACTCGATAGCGGCACGCTGTTTTGGAGCGAACTCATCTATCTCGATGCACGAATGGAGCATCGCCACAGCAGCAATCACAAGGGCAACTATATTCCTACTCTTCATAACTCTTCACAATAGTTTAGTTTTCGGCACCACACACGATGCCTAAATTAACCGACAAATATACCTATTAATAATCAAAATGCAAAAAACACACCCACTTTTTCAGCCACAACCTCCACTCTGTCACGTGGGCACAAAAAAACTACCCCTCCGCTGTGGGTAGAGGGGTAGAAGATCATCGGACAAGGCGACCCGATTAGAGTTTATCGTTGATGGCTACAAGATTACGATCACCATAGCCGTTGTCAATCTTGGTCACATAGGGGAAGAACTTCTGTACCCTCACCCACTCCAAGGGGAATACAGCCTCTTCGCGACTAAACTCGTGTACCCACTCACCTGCAACCTCGGCTGCAGTATAGGGAGCATTAATCACGATCTGGGGGCAGGTCTGAGCCTCGTGGAGAATCTTCACGAGTGCATCGCAGAACTTATCCATCTCCTCCTTCGACTCACTCTCGGTAGGCTCCACCATAAGGGTGTCGTGTACGGGGAACGAAAGTGTAGGCGCGTGGAATCCGTAGTCCATAAGTCGGTGAGCCACATCGCCAACCTCTACACCATACTCCTTGCGGAAGTTGGTCAGGTCGAGAATCATCTCGTGACCTACCCTGCCGCTCTCACCCGAATAGTAGGTGCGATAGCTCTCGGCCAAGCGGCACGACATATAGTTGGCATTGACAATGGCAGCCTCGGTCACCCTGCGCAATCCCTCGGCACCAAGCATCTTGACATAGCCGTAGGTGATAGGCAGGAGCAGTGCACTACCCCAAGGCGACGAAGCTACTGCGGTGATACCGTCGGCACCACCCGTGGTAACAACCGAGTGCGAAGGCAGGAACTCAACCAAGTGTTCGGCCACGCATACGGGGCCCACACCGGGACCGCCACCGCCGTGAGGCATCGCAAAGGTCTTGTGGAGATTGAGGTGGCAAACATCGGCACCGATAAAACCGGGGTTGGTGAGGCCAACCTGTGCATTCATATTGGCACCATCCATATATACCTGACCACCGTGCTCGTGAACTGCGTCTACGATCTCCCTGATGCGGCTCTCAAATACACCGTGGGTCGAGGGGTAGGTCACCATAAGACCTGCCAACTCGCCCTCATACTGCTCAGCTTTGGCCTTGAGATCCTCAACGTCGATATTACCCTTGCTGTCGCAAGCTACGGTAACAATCTTCATACCTGCCATAGCAGCCGAAGCGGGGTTGGTACCGTGAGCCGAAGCGGGGATAAGGATAATATTACGATAGCCCTGCGAGCGGCTCTGGTGGTAGGCGCGGATAATCATCAGGCCGGTGTACTCACCTGCAGCACCCGAGTTGGGCTGGAGTGTGCAACCTGCAAAGCCTGTAATAACAGCCAAATCCTTCTCCAAATCGGCAATCATAGCCAAGTAACCCTCGGCCTGTGCTGTAGGAGCAAAGGGGTGCATATTGGTAAATCCTGCCAACGAGAGGGGCATCATAGTAACAGCAGGGTTGAGTTTCATAGTACACGAACCGAGCGAAATCATACTGTCGGCCAGCGAGATGTCGCGGTGCTCAAGGCGTTTGATATAACGCATAAGTTCGGTTTCGGAGTGGTAGCGGTTGAAAACAGGCTCGGTCAGGATGGCACTCTCCCTACGGAGTGCGGCTGGAACAGCCATAGCCTCCTCATCAATCTTGATGCTCTTGGGAGCCTTCTTACCGGCAGCCTCTGCGAAGATAGCCACAACCTCGGCCACCTCCTCATCGGTGGTAACCTCGTCGAAGCTCATCCTCACCCTACCCTCGGCAGGATAGAAGAAGTTAATGCCACGCGAGAGGGCAATATCCTGTACTACAGCAGCCTCAGCAGCCACCTCGAGGGTATCGAAGTACTCCTCCGAAGTGAGCTCATAGCCCAAAGCCTTGAGAGCCTCGGCTACGGCAACCGTGCGCGAGTGGATATGGGCAGCAATTCGAGCCAACCCCTCGGGGCCATTGTATACAGCGTAGAAGCCCGACATCGAAGCCATAAGAGCCGAGGCTGTACAGATATTCGAGGTGGCCTTCTCACGCTTGATGTGTTGCTCTCGGGTCTGGAGAGCCATACGCAGAGCGCGATTGCCCAAGCGGTCTACCGATACACCGATGATGCGGCCGGGCATATTGCGTTTGTAGGCATCGCGAGTGGCCATATAGCCTGCGCTGGGGCCACCAAAGCCCATAGGCAGACCAAACCTCTGCGACGAGCCGACTGCAACATCTGCACCCCACTCACCGGGAGCTTTGAGCATAACAAGGCTCATAAGGTCGCAAACGGCTGCCACTTTGGCACCTGCTGCGTGTGCAGCCTCGGTGAAGGCAGCATAGTCGCGCACCTGACCTGCAGCTGCGGGGTACTGCACCATTGCACCAAACTCCTTGCCGGTAAACTCATAGGTTGCGTAGTCGTCAATCACAATCTCGATACCGAAAGGCTCGCTACGGGTAAGCAGCACGTCGAGAGTCTGGGGGTAGATATTGCTATCCACAAAGAGCACATTGACGCCATTTTTCTGCTGATCGCGGCTGCGGAGTGCATACATCATCAACATAGCCTCGGCAGCGGCGGTTGCCTCATCGAGGAGCGAGCAGTTTGCAATCTCCATAGCTGTGAGCGAGACAATCATAGTCTGGAAATTGAGCAGTGCCTCCAACCTACCCTGCGAAATCTCTGCTTGGTAGGGGGTGTAGGAGGTGTACCACGAGGGATTCTCGAACACATTGCGGATGATGGCCGCAGGCATCGAGTTGGGATAGTAGCCCATACCGATGAACGAACGCAAAGTCTGGTTACGCTCTGCGAGCGAGCGGATGTGGGCAGCATATTGTGCCTCGGTCATAGGCTCATCGAGTGCCAAGGGTTTACGCAGACGGATGCTCTGGGGCATTACCTGCGAGATGAGTTCCTCCACGCTCTTCACACCGATGGTATCGAGCATCTCTCGAAAGTCCTTCTCCGAGGGGCCAATGTGGCGATTTACAAATTGTTCTAACATAGATTATCGGTTATTATTTAGGTTTGTGTACGTTCTTTTAGTTGAGTGCGGCAGCTATAGCCTCGGCCATCTGGTCGACGGCACCCTGCAGTTTCTTGCCTATCATCATACGCATCATCATATTCAGCTCGGCGTGAACAACAATGCGCATACGGGTATCGTAGGGGGCAACCTCCTTGAGTTGGAGCCAGAAGGTGAAATCAAGAGGCGTGGCCTCATCGCCTTGAATCTTTATGGTCTTAAAAGGCTCTCGCTCGACCATACGCAGTCGGGCTGCAAAACCTTTCACCTTAAACGAGCAGACATCGTCGTTGGCCTGCCACTCCTCCACCTTGTCCTGAATCATAGGGGTAAAGTTGTCGAATGAGCTGAGTGCCGAGTATATTTGTTCGGCCGAACGGCGTATCTGTTGCTGTTTGCTTTCGTATTTTTCCATCGCTTAAATTTGTAATTATGCCATAAAATTAGTTATTTTGTAGAGTTATGCGAATATTTTTTGAAAATAAATTTTTCTTTTTCACCTCAGAGGCTGATTTTGTGGCAGTTGGCAACACCATCTCTGGTGGCCGACAGATGGCCACATTGCGCCTTGAGCCGGGTGTGACACCCTCTCCCGAGCAATTGCTCGAGGTCGCCGATGGGTACATAGGTGTAACCATAGTAGCACCCGACGCAGAGGCGCTTTTCGCCCGATTCTGCGCATCGCTACCCACTGTGAGGGCCGCAGGAGGTGTGGTCGAAAACGAGAGCGGCTCGGTCTTGATGATGACACGCAAAGGGTGGCCCGACCTCCCCAAAGGACACATCGAAGAGGGGGAAACAGATGAGCAGGCCGCCATACGCGAGGTGCTCGAGGAGACGGGGCTCTCGGAGGTAGAGATAGTAACTCATCTCTGCACCACACGCCACATCCACAATGCCTACGGCCGATGGGAAATCAAGCAGACTGAGTGGTACCTGATGTTTGCTCCCGGCGAGGAGCCCGAGCTCTCTCCCGAAACAGAAGAGCAAATCACAGCCGTTGAATGGTTGCGCGGTCGCAGGCTATGGCAAGCGGTCGATAAGAGCTATTCGACAATCAAATTAGTTTTTGAAAAATTTATAGAATACAAAGTACAATAATTATTTTTATTATTAACCATAGGCCACAAACTCAAAACATAGACAACAATAGCCTAATATATTAAATTATTTTACTAACCTGATATGAAAATTGCAAATTTATTAAAATCGGCAGCTGCGGCTCTGCTACTCGTGGGATGCACGCAAAATGCCACACTTGAAGTTATGAATTTCACCAACAACCTCACTCCCGAGGAGATTTCCGCAGCCAAATTCACTCCTGAAGTAATGTGGAAAATGGGACGAGTAGGCTCGCAGAAAATCTCGCCCGACGGCAACCTCGTTGCCTTCACCATCACCTACTATAATATGGCCGACAACAAGGGAACCACATCCATCTACCTGATGCCCGCCAAAGGTGGCGAGGTAGTGAAACTTGTCGAGGGAGCCAATTCCCCCGCGTGGAACTCCAAAGGCGACAGACTCTACTATATGACCGGCGGTCAGGTGTGGAGCATCGGCATCGACGGTAACGATGCACGTCAGCTCACCAACATTGAGGGCATCGAAAGTTACGGTGTAGCACCCACAGACAACATTATGTTCTACACCAAGAAAGTACACGTCGTAGACATCAAAGGTTCCGACCTCTATGCCGAGGCCGACAAATCTAAATCGCGCATCTACGACGACCTGATGGTACGCCACTGGGACTATTGGGATGAGGGTAACTACTCCCACATCTTCGTTGCTCCTCTGAACAATGGCATCGTAGAGAGTGGTCGCGACATTATGGAGGGTGAGCCTTGGGATGCCCCCCTTGCTCCCTATTTCGACAGCGAGGAGATTGCTTGGAACAATGCCGGCACCGCACTTGCCTACACCTGCAAACATCTTACAGGTGCAGAATATGCCGTATCGACCGATTCCGACATCTTTATCTACGACGTAGCCACAGGCAACACCCGCAACATCTGCAAAGAGTGGGGTGAGATGCCCGGCTACGACAAATACCCCGTTTGGAGCCCCGACGACAAAATGGTTGCCTTCCGCAGTATGCGTCGCGCCGGCAACGAGAGCGACAAAGAGCGTCTGTTCGTATGGAACTCCGAAGATGGCTCAATGCGCGACCTCACCGCCGACTTCGACTACAACGCCTCAAACGTTGTTTGGGAAGGCAACGAGAGCATCTACTTCGTAGCACCCATCACCGCCACTCACCAGATTTGCCGCGTAGGACTCGATGGTGGCAAGGTGGAGGTTATCACCTCGGGCGACCACGACATCAACTCCTTCACCAAAGCAGGCAACACCATCGTGGCACATATGAACACCATTATGAAGGCCCCCGAACTCTACTCCGTTGAGGCCGACGGTGCACTCAAACAGCTCACCTTCATCAATCAGCAAATCTACGACAATATCCCTATGGGCAAGTGCGAGAAACGTTGGGTAACCACCACCGACGGTAAGCAGATGCTCGTATGGGTAATCCTTCCCCCCGATTTTGACTCCACCAAGAAGTACCCCACCCTGCTCTATTGTCAGGGCGGCCCCCAGAGCGTCGTAAGTCAGTTCTGGAGCTACCGTTGGAACTTCCAGCTGATGGCCTCGGAGGGTTACATCGTCGTAGCCCCCAACCGTCGCGGTCTCCCCTCCTTCGGTCAGGAGTGGCTCGACCAGATTTCGGGCGACTACAGCGGTCAGAACATCCGCGACTATCTCGCCGCAATTGATGACGTAGCGGCCGAGCCTTGGAGCGACGAGAACCGTCTGGGTGCCGTAGGCGCAAGCTATGGAGGCTACTCGGTATACTACCTGGCAGGTCACCACGAAGGTCGATTCAAAGCCCTCATCTCACATTGTGGCATCTTCAACTTCGAGAGTATGTATGGTCACACCGAGGAAATGTGGTTCGTGAACAACGATTACGGCGGCGCATATTGGGACAAGAAAAACCGCACCGCACAGCGTAGCTATGCCAACTCGCCCCACAAAGCCGTAGCCAAATGGGACACTCCCATCCTCATCATCACCGGTGAGCAGGATTTCCGCATCCCCTTCACCCAGAGTCTTGAGGCATTTACGGCAGCAAAATTGCAGGGTGTACCCGCGCGTCTTGTAGCCTTCGAGAATGAGGCGCACCAAGTATTCCAGCCGCAGAACTCGCTTGTATGGAACCGCGAGTTCTTTGGCTGGCTCAATAAGTACCTTAAGTAATCAACCTCTACACCACCGCCCTCTCTGCGGCTGCAGAGAGGGCGGTGAAAGACACTCCCTCCAAGGAGCCATCTCATCGAGAAAGCAACAATATACCTATTAATAATATAAGCCCTATGAAAACCGACTTCACACAAGACCGCAGAGCAGGCGACAACCGTGGCGACATCATCTTCGCCCTCTTCGGACACGCAACCATCGGCATCGAATGGAACGGAAAGCACATCTATCTCGACCCCTGCTGCAGCGAAGCCGACTTCACAAAACTACCAAAGGCCGATGCCATACTCATAACGCATCATCACGACGACCATTTCGACCCCAAAGCTATCGAGATGTTACGTATGAACGACACCGTAATCATCGCAAACAGCGTCGTGGGCGAACAGATTGAAGGAGCAGAGATTCTCGGTGAGGGCCGTCGCACTTACGTGGACAGCTGGTTTACAGCAGAGGCTGTGCCAGCCTACAACATCGAGCGTCCTCAGTATCATCCACGCGAACGCGGCGACAACGGCTACATCGTGGAGATTGCCGGTAGAAGAATCTACGTCGCAGGCGACACTGAGCTTACTCTCGAGATGCTTGCCGTAGAGGAGATTGATTATCTATTCCTCCCCGTAAACCTCCCCTACACGATGACCATCGAGATGGCCGAGAAAGCTGTTCGTCGCATTCTGCCAAAGGTATTCTACCCATTCCATACCATAGGCACACCCGCCGAGGAGATAGCCACTTTCCCCGAGCGACTCGCCGAAACGGGTGTGGAGGTGTTCATAGCTCCGATGGAGTAGAACTTGCTACGCACATCATAAAGCAGCCCCCTCCTGTTTGGGAGGGGGCTTCTTTGTCGTTGAGTGAACTATATTAATAGCCAAGTATTCGCATCATTGAGCGGTAGCTCTGCTCCTTGGCAAAGAGTCGGGTATAGTACTCACCCGTCTCCTTGTCTATATCTATGAGGATATGTTTGGGGGCAGGGGTAAGGCAGTGTTGGATACCGCCAAAACCACCCACAGATTCCTGATAGGCTCCCGTATGGAAGAAACCAACGTAGAGAGGCTCCTCACTATCGAGTTTGGGCAAGAACACCGCATTGGAGTGAGACTCACCACTATAGAAGTCCTCACTATCGCAAGTAAGACCCCCGAGGAATACGCGCTGATACTCCTTATCCCAATGGTTAATGGCAAGCAACGGATAGCGTTGATCGATTCCCCAAATATCGGGCAGGGTTGTCATAAACGAGCTATCAATCATATACCAACGCTCCCTATCGTTCTGCTGCTTCTGATTGAGTACCGAGAAGAGTGTTGCCCCACTCTCACCTACGGTAAATGAACCGAACTCGGTGAAGATATTTGGCTCTTCTACTCCGTTCAGATTGCAGTTACTCTTAATCTGCGCAACAATCTCTTCGGCCATATATTCGTAGTCGTAGTCGAAGTTAAGTGAGTTCTTAATGGGGAATCCGCCACCGATATTGAGGCTATCGAGGTCGGGACATATCTTCTTCAGTTCGCAGTACACCTGAATACACTTGTTGAGCTCGTTCCAATAATAAGCCGTATCCTTCATACCTGTATTGATGAAGAAATGGAGCATTTTCAGTTTGAGTTTCTTATTCGATTTAATGCGTTTCTTATAGAACTCCACAATGTCGTTGTAGCGGATGCCGAGTCTCGAGGTGTAGAAATCAAACTTAGGTTCCTCCTCCGCAGCAATGCGGATGCCGAGTTTACAAGGCTTCTCGAGCACCTGCTCAAGCTGGTCGAGCTCCTCCTTATTGTCGAGAACGGGAATGGTGTTCTCAAAGCCATTATTGACCAGGGAGGCGATATTCTCCACATACTGCAAGCGCTTGAAACCATTGCAAACCACAAACATATCCTTATTAATCAGCCCCTGTTCATAGAGCGCATTGATGATATGAATGTCGTAAGCCGAAGAGGTTTCGAGGTAGATATCGTTCTTGAGTGCCTCCTCGAGAACAAACGAGAAATGCGACGATTTGGTGCAATAGCAGTAGTTGTAGCTACCTTTGTAATCCACCTTGGCCATTGCCACATTGAAGAGGCGCTTAGCTCGCTGGATTTGCGAAGATATCTTCGGGAGGTAGGTGATTTTGAGCGGTGTGCCATACTGCTTGATGATATCCATCAGAGGCACGTCGTGGAAATAGAGTTCGTTGTCCTCTACAGAAAATTCGTCTTGCGGCCAATCGTAGGTCTGCTCGATAAGGTCGGTGTACTTGTTCTTCATTTTCGCCAAAAAGAAATTAAGTTTACAATCCGTCTTTGCTACTTTGCCAAAAAATCGACAATCCGGTCGATTTACTTTTTCTGCATTTTCACAATGCAAAACAAATAATTCTTTTCGAGATTATCAACTATTTCTGCATTTTTCACACCATTTTGGTCAAATACCCACACATATTTCGGCATTTTTCATCCCCTACTCTTTATTTTTCAAGTCAATCTGCACGATCAAACGACCAATCAAACCCACCATCCGTCCGCTCAAACAGCCCCACTCACAAGGAAAAAACGTTGTATCGGAATGCAGAAATATGAAAAAATGACATATTTTTCTGCCTTTTTGTCATATTATTAAATAATAATCACTAACTTTGGGAGTTAATATTGAGAAAACAGCAAAACCGCATAAAGATATGACCGCAAAAATCAGTGCTATCATAGCACAACACATCACAAACGAATCCAGACTTATCATCCCAGAAGTAGGAACGCTTATCCGTCGCAAAGAGAGTGGCGAGATAGTCTTTATGGAGATGCTCAAAAAGAACGACAACGTACTCATCGGACTCGTCGTAAACATACTCGATGTAAGCCCCAGCAAGGCAACCGAAATTGTCAACCAATACATTGCGACAATCAAGCAACAGCTCCGCACCAACAAGAAATTTATTCTCGACGGTGTGGGAGTACTGCTTCAGCGTCCCGACGGCGGCGTAGACTTCTCGTTCAACCCATTTGCACAGTCGCTCCCCGAGCCCGAAAAGAACTACGACATCATTGAGGAGATTGTAACTCCGACTCCCAAGCCCGAGCCCAAGCAGGTAACAACACCCGAGCCCAAGCCTGAGCCTAATGTAGTTACCAAGCCAAAAGTAGAGCCCACTGTAGCAGCCAAGCCACAAGCTCAGTCCGCCGCTCCCAAAGCAGAGCCCCAACGTGTGGCGACCTCTCCAAAGCCTGCCACAGCACCTGTTGCACCCAAACCCACACCCAAACCTGCTCCCAAACCTGCACCTGATGCAATTCAGGCAGACAACGACGACGAAGAGGAAGAGTACATCGCCACCGAGCCTCGAAAGCCTCGCGTAAAAGCCCATCAGTCGCGTCGCAAAGTCGACGGGATAACCGTAGTGGCACTTGTGGCTGTAGCGCTTGCCATTATCTGCATCATCTGGGGAATGCTCCCATCCAACGACAACATAGAACTCGACCTTAACACTACACCCGTAGAGATAACCGAGTAGCCCAACGCTTGAGTCGGCATCATACACAACAGCCGACAAGCAAAAAATGAGAGAGAATCAAACGTAAAGAAATGACAGACCTATTATCCATCAAAAATCGCTACGGCATAATCGGCAACAGCGATGCCCTCAATCGAGCTATAGAGATGGCCGTGAAGGTGGCTTCGACCGATTTATCTGTACTGATTACGGGCGAAAGTGGTGTCGGCAAGGAGTTTTTCCCTCAAATTATTCACCATAATTCCGCTCGAAAATTCAAGAAATATGTGGCCGTAAACTGCGGTGCCATCCCCGAAGGAACCATAGACTCCGAGCTCTTCGGCCACGAAAAAGGTGCCTTCACGGGCGCTGTGGAGGCACGCAAAGGTTATTTCGAGGAGGCCGATGGTGGCACCATCTTCCTCGATGAGGTGGCCGAGTTGCCACTCTCCACACAGGTACGACTCCTGCGAGTGCTCCAAACAGGTGAGTTCCTACGAGTAGGCTCCTCCAAAATACAGAAAACCAACGTCAGAGTGGTGGCTGCAACCAATATCGACCTCGCACGCGAAATTGCAGAGGGGCGATTCCGCGAGGATCTCTACTTCCGCTTGGCCACCGTGCCCATCAACATACCTCCCCTGCGTCAGCGCAAGGAAGACATCCACCTCCTCTTCCGCAAGTTCGCTTCGGACATCTCGATTAATTGTCAGATGCCGGCCATTGCACTCAACGAAGGGGCACGCAGATTGCTCGAAAACTACTATTGGAAAGGCAACATCCGACAGCTCAAGAATGTGGCCGAGCAGATCTCCGTACTCGAATCGGAGCGCATCATCACCGAGCCCATTCTGCGCAAATATCTCCCCACCGAAGGCATCGGTTCGGCTCCCGTAGTAGTCAATGACCGTAGCCACGACGACTACTCCGACGAGAGAGAACTTCTCTACAAAGTACTCTTCGATATGAAGCGCGACATAAGCGATGTGAAGCGAATGTTGCTCGAGGTGATGAGTGGCGCTACGCAAAGTGGCTACACCGAGAGCCCGGCTGCAGAGAGTCACGTTGCAGGGTACCTTCCGCCCGTATCGGTGCAGGTATCACCTGCCCCCATCTACTCGCGTGAACCCCAAGAGACCTTCGGCGAGGATGTAGACTTCGAACCCGTCAAACCGCTCTCCAAAGAGGATATGCAACGCGAGGCCATAATCAAAGCCCTACGTCGCAGTGGTGGCAAGCGCAAAGAGGCCGCCAAGGAACTTTTTATGAGTGAACGCACACTCTACCGTAAGATTAAAGATTTAGGCATAGATGAAATTTAAGACGATAGCGGCCGTGGCAGCCCTCACATTTGCCACACTCTCAACCCTGACAGGTTGCACAGTGAAATACTCTTTCTCGGGCGCATCCATCCCCGTGGAGGCTCGCACCGTGAGCATCCCCTATTTCCCCAACAATGCACCTATGGTGGCACCCACTTTGAGTTCCACCCTCACCGACGCGTTGCAGGACAAGTTCGCACGTCAGACAAACCTTCAACTTGTAGATGCCAATGGCGACCTCGCCTTCGAGGGTGAAATCACAAACTACACCTCCACACCTGCGGCCATCACATCGGCCGAGACGGCAGCTATGAACCGCTTGACAATCACCGTCAAAGTGAAGTTCACCAACGTATTTGAGCCCCAAAACAACTACAATAAGAGTTTCAGCGCATTTGCCGAATATGATGCGTCGAGTCTGCTGCTCGACATCCAAGATGGACTCATCACGGAGATTGTCGACCAACTCGTTTTGGATATTTTCAACGCCGCAGTAGCCAACTGGTAGTCAGCCCCCTGCACACGATGAGTACAACAATGCAAAACAGAACCACCCTATCGGCCCTCTCCACCGAGGAGCTCACCCGATTGGCACAAACATACCCGTGGTGGAGTGCGGTCAAGATGGAGCTCGATTCAAGGGGTGAGCAGACCACAGAGTCAATGCTATACGCCGCCAGAATGAGGCAACGTCTGCGTCCGCTCGGCACTCAACTCAAGAGTGTCGACACCTCCGAATTGCAACGCAGTGCCACACTCGGAATCATTGACGATTTTCTCCGCACAGAGGACCATCGTATCGTCATCGCCGATTCCACAACCGACTCCTTCCCCACCCCAACAACTACAGAGGATGACGACGAAGAGGAGTTTTTGAGCGAAGAATTGGCAGAAATTTATGCAAAACAACACCTTTTTGACCTCGCAATCGAGATATATGAGAAATTAAGTTTGCAAGATTCACAAAAAAGTATTTATTTTGCCGAACTTATTGAGGCCCTAAAGGTACAACAAGCAGAAGAGAACAATAAAAAATAATTAAACCAATACAACACAATGTACACTTTTCTTGTAATTTTGATCATCATCGCCAGCATCCTGCTCGTTTTGGCAGTGTTGGCTCAGAGCCCCAAAAGCGGTATGGCCGCAAACTTCGGCGCATCGAATCAGGTTATGGGCGTACGCCAGACCGCAAACTTCCTCGAGAAATCGACTTGGTACTTGGCAATCGGCATCGTTGTGCTGAGCCTTCTTTCGACCGTAGCAATGTCGTCCTATAAGAAAGCCGGCGTTCCCGCAGGTGACGCTATCATCGAGCAGGTTATGGGTACCACCGAGGAGGCTCCCGTAATGCCCAACCAGGTTGAGGCTGAGGTAGTAGAGACCGAGGCAGTTGCCGAGTAAATCTCTCAAGCCGGGGGCGAGTCCCGAGGGCTTAATATGAAAAGAGCCGACCAATCGAACGATTGGTCGGCTCTTTGTTTTGTGCCGTCACTCCCCTATATCTGCACAAATATTATAAGAGCTGAAACAAGACCCAATAAAAGACCGACTATCAACTCATAGGGAGAGTCGCCGCCTAAATATAACCTCGCCGAAAACAATAGACCGCAACCCAACACAAAAAGTACAAAGGGAACCAATAAGGCAACATTGCCAACATAGAGTAACATCCACATCATAGCCAACAAAGCACCCATAGCCACCATACGATAACTCACCGAACGATAGAACTCCAAACAGAGAGTCAGAAGGGTGACAAATGAGAGAGTGTACATCACCTTGCGCACAAGGAACAATACGACAATATCGTCGAACATCCAACCGCAAGCTCCATAACACAATGCCAACACACCGAGTTGCATCAGTCGCCTTCGGCGTTGACCTCCATCGACCACTCTCTTACCGACACGCCTGAGTAACAATCCGAAAACAAGCGGCACTAATATCGTCATAAAGACGACATTCACTACCACATATACCTGTACATTAGATGGGAAATCGAGCGGCGAAGCCCAACCACACATAATCATCAACGTTATCCACAAAGCTATTCCATAGGGATGAAGTAGCAACGATACGCCCTCGGCTCCCAACCAGAGTGGGCTCGTGTGATTATTGGGGATAGTGTTCATCGTGTACAAATAGTGCAGCTATATAATAAAGGTACTATGGACTTGGGATCAAATTAAGGCCACAACGTCAAATTTGGCGGCGCAGTCGGGCAACGGGAATCTTCAGCATCTCTCGATACTTAGCCACCGTACGGCGGGCAATATGATAGCCCTTATCGTTGAGAATATTCATCAGAGCCTCATCTGTCAGAGGGTGGTGTTTATCCTCCTCCTCAATGCAGTCCGAGAGAATCTGTTTAATCTCATACGACGACACCTCCTCGCCACTATTTGTGAGCATAGCCTCAGAGAAGAGCCCCTTGAGTGGAATGATGCCGAAGTGTGTCTGGATATACTTACTATTGACAACCCTCGAAATGGTCGACACATCAAGCCCTGTGCGGTCGGCAATATCTTTGAGAATCATAGGCTTGAGTTTGCGCGGATCACCATCGCAGAAATACTCTTTCTGGTACTCGAAAATCTCGGTCATCGTGCCGAGCAAGGTATCGTGTCGCTGTTTGATAGCCGAGATAAACCACTTGGCCGAATCTATCTTACTCTTAACAAACTGAAGAGCCTCCTTGCCCTGCTCGTCGGTCACATCTGTCGCAATGGATGAACGAATCATATCCATATAGCGGCGATTAATCTTCAGCTCGGGGACATTGTAGGAGTTGAGTCGCAGGTCAAACTCCCCCTCATTGTAGTCAAGGATAAAGTCGGGGACAACGTAGGGAGCCGCATCATCCGATGCATCGCTATACATATTACCCGGCTTGGGTGATAGGCGACGTATCTCCTCTATGGCCTCCAAGAAAGCATCCCTATCGACTCCGAGTCGAGCCAAGAGGCGGTCGTAGTGGCGTTTGGCAAAGTCATCGAAGTGGTCCGAAAGAATCGTTCGAGCCAACTGTTGCGCAGGCAAAAGGGGCTCGGCTGCACGTAGTTGCAGGAGCAAACACTCCTGCAGATTGCGTGCCCCAACTCCCGATGGCTCCAACTCCTGCACCACCTTCAGCACCTCCTCAAGTTCCTCTACACTCAAGTCGAGTCCGACGCTAAAAGCTATATCGTCGGAGATGGAGAGAAGTTCGCGCCTGAGGTAGCCATCGTCGTCGAGGCTGCCTATGATATAGCGTGCAATGCCAAAGTCGCGCTGCGAGAGATTCTTATAGCCGAGTTGTTCCTCAAGAAACTCCTGCAACGAGCGGCCTCCGGTGATGTAGACCATCGGCTGGCGATCATCGCGCGAGTGGTTATTGGTGCGCATCTTGTAGCTCGGGGTGTCGTCCTCCTTGAGATACTCCTCCACCGAAATCTCCTTGGGTTCCTCACCTGCGCTCTCCTCCTTGACACCCTCCTCCAAAACGGGATTCTCCTCAATCTCCTGCTTGATGCGCTGTTCGAGCATCAACGACGGGAGTTCGAGGAGTTTAATCATCTGTATCTGCTGCGGCGAGAGTTTCTGCTGCAGACCGAGAATCTGTTTCTGACTAAATGAGCTCATACTACTTTATACTTTAACGTTAAAAAAAGACTACATTATTGTGTGCAGTCTCTTCATTCATCAAAGTTTTGGGGAGTAGTGGGTGGAGTAGTTGGGTTTTCTCAACTCTCCGAGGGGCTGCTGCAAGTGGGCAGCCCCTCGAAGGCGAGAACAGATATATTAGTACTCTGCGTTCTTGGGAGTACGGGGGAAAGGAATCACGTCACGGATGTTGGCCATACCGGTCACAAACAAAAGCAGACGCTCAAAGCCAAGGCCGAAGCCACTGTGGGGAGCCGAGCCCCAACGGCGGGTGTCGAGATACCACCAGAGTGTCTCTTTGCTCATACCGCGCTCCTCAATGATGGCGTTGAGTTTCTCATAGTCGGCCTCACGCTCGCTACCGCCGATAATCTCGCCAATCTTGGGGAAGAGCACGTCCATAGCGCGAACGGTCTTGCCATCCTCGTTCTGTTTCATATAGAACGACTTGATTTCCTTGGGATAGTTGATGAGGATAACGGGTTTCTTGAAGTGCTCCTCAACCAAGAACCTCTCGTGCTCGCTCTGCAAATCGCAACCCCAATCGCAGGGGAACTCGAACTTTCTGCCGCTCTCCTTGAGGATGCGGATACCCTCGGTATAGTCGAGCCTTACAAACTCGCAGTCAACAACACCGCGGAGTCGCTCGATGAGCTCCTTGTCGAACATATTATTGAGGAAGGTGAGGTCGTCCATACAGTTGTCGAGTGCATACTGCACGCAGTATTTGATAAACTCCTCGGCAAGAGCCATATTATCCTCCAAGTCGTAGAATGCCATCTCGGGCTCAATCATCCAGAACTCGGCCAAGTGGCGGGGAGTGTTGGAATTCTCTGCACGGAAAGTGGGACCGAAGGTGTAAATCTGACCAAGCGAAAGTGCGCCAAGCTCACCCTCGAGCTGACCACTAACGGTGAGAGAGGTCTGACGAGCAAAGAAATCCTGTGCGTAGTCCACCTTACCATCTTCGGTTTTGGGAACATTGTTCAGATCGAAGGTGGTTACATTGAACATCGCACCTGCACCCTCACAGTCGGAGGCTGTAATCAGAGGAGTGTGCCAATAGTAGAAACCCTTGTCATTGAAGAACTTGTGGATAGCATAGGCCATAGCGTGACGGATGCGGAAAACTGCGCCAAAGGTGTTGGTGCGGGGACGCAAGTAGGCAATCTCGCGCAGGAACTCCATCGAGTGACCCTTCTTCTGCAGGGGGTAGGTCGCATCGGCTTTGCCATAGATCTCAATCTCGCGAGCCTGCACCTCAACAGGTTGACCCGAGCCGGCCGACTCCACAAGCGCACCTTTCACACAAAGGCACGAACCGGTAGTCACATCTTTCAGAAGTGCCTCATCGGCGGTGGCCATATCTACCACTACCTGAATATTGTTGATAGTCGAGCCGTCGTTCAGAGCGATGAAAGCGACGTTCTTGTTGCCTCGCTTGGTACGTACCCAGCCTTTGACAACAACCTCCTGACCCTTGGGTTCCTCACGGAGTAAATCGTAGATTCTAACTGTCATACTTCTTGTAAATTCTTATATTTTTGTTTTTCACAATTTTGAATAATCATCCTCTTGTGTAGAGCGAAAAAAGTGCAATAGCACACTCATTGTGCACAATGAGCCACAATAATTCACGTTACAAATGTACACATTCTTTTCTAAAAAAGAGTTAAAAGTGCCATTATTCGCTACTATTTTTGATTAGTTTCAGCAAAAATACCTATATTTGTAGGTTGATAATCGATTTTGCAGAGATATGCGACAAAACAACAATACAGATTACAGGCAACTCACCGAGAGCGAAATCGCCATTCTCCTTGCCGGAGGATGCGAGGCCGACGATTGGTCGAGGGTGCTCGTCGCATCCGAGGGCTTTGCGCCCGAGAGCATCTGCCGTTGCCGTTTCAAGGGCGACGTGCGCATCGGCGCAAGGGTTACAATCAAGGATATCACCTCCTTCATCAGCAACTATACGATAGGCAACGATGTGAGGATTATCAACGTCGGTCTGCTCGAGACCAAAGGCGAAAGTTCTTTCGGAAACGGCACCGAAGTCGCAGCCATAAACGAAAATGGCGGACGAAGCATCAGAATATTCGACGAGCTCACAGCACAGATGGCGTATGTGGGCACTCTCTATCGACACCGCCCCGTAACCATTGGCCGACTCGAAGAGATGGCTATGCGCTACACACAGCAAGTGAGTTCCAAAATGGGACACATTGACCAAGGGGCAACCATCTGCGACTGTAAAATCATACGCAACGTAAACTTCGGCACCAAAGCCGACGTGCGCGGAGCATCACTGCTCCAGAACGGCACTATCCTCTCGAGAGAGGATTCGCATACGACGGTGGGTGTGGATGTCAAAATGTATGATTTCATTGTCTGCGACGGCTCTATTGTCGACAACGGCTCATTGCTCCGAAGGTGTTTTGTAGGCCAAAGCGTCATACTCGAAAACCTCACCGCCACCGATTCGCTCTTCTTCGCCAACTCCCATTTGGAGAACTGCGAGACTTGCAGCATCTTTGCCGGCCCGTTCACAGTGTCACACCACGCCTCCTCGCTATTGATTGCAGGACTCTTCTCCTTCTTCAATGCAGGTTCGGGTACCAATCAAAGCAACCACCTTTTCCGCACGGGTGCTGTTCACCAAGGTATTCACCTCAGGGGGGTTAAGTTTGGTAGCAACGCATACACTATGCTCCCTTGCCGCAACGGAGCTTTCACGGTAGTGGTGGGCAAACACCGTAACCACGGCGACACGGACAACTTCCCCTACTCCTACCTCGTAGAAAAAGAGGGTGCATCGCACCTACTGCCCGCCAAAAACCTTATGAGCTACGGCACAGTGCGTGACCTGTCGAAGTGGCCACAGAGAGATAGGCGCCAGGGAGCCAAACGCGACAACATCAACTTCGAGGAGTGTACTCCCTACGTGGGTGAGCGCTTCCTCAAAGCCATAGAGACACTCAAAGCACTGCTCGGCACCGAGGGTAGCGCAGGTCCAGATGTGCTCAACTGGGGCAGAATGAAAATCACCCGCAAGGCAGCGCAGCAAGGCAAAAAAATATACCGCGACGCACTCTACAAATATCTCTCGGAGATACTCTCTTCGGGCGGTGCAAGGGAGGATATCTGTGGTAGAGGCCATTGGATAGATTGCAGCGGTCAGTATATGCCACAGTCGGAGATGAACGCCATCCTCGAGAAGGTAGACAGCGGCGAAATCTCAACAGCAGCCGAGTTCAAGGCTGCCCTCGATAGGATTATGGACAACTATTGCGACTACGCATACGATTGGGCAGTGGGCGCTGTAGAGGAGTTGCTCGGCCGTCCCGCAAGTGAGGAGGATTTGGCTCGAGTCATTCGCAAGGGAAAGGAGAGTGCAGCCAAACTGCGCTCCATAACCGAATCGGACCGAGAGAAAGATTTCGACGTCGCCGCCCAAGTGGGCTACGGCATCGACTCACTCTCAGAGGAGGAGAGATTGGCCGACTTCAAAGCCGTAAGGGGAGAATAGTCGGAAACACAGTAAATAGCCAAACTTAAATACAGACAACCGAAAGAGCAAGAAAACAATGATTACTGCACTGATAATAGCGGCCATAGTATCGTGGCTCACAAGACGTTCGTCGAGTCGCATCAAGAGTCGCAAGGCAGACACTTTATAGAATAGTGACAAGCATAACACAAGGGTCCCGAACAATCGGAACACAAACGAAATAACAATAGGTAAAACTCAAACCATTAACACAAAACAAACAAAACTATGAAATTACCTTACGCAGAACCTTACCGCATTAAAGCGGTAGAAGCAATCAAACCCTCAACCCGCCGTCAGCGCGAGAAATGGATCAAAGAGGCTCATTACAACCTCTTCAACCTCTCCTCGGATCAGGTATTTATCGACCTTCTGACCGACTCGGGTACCGGTTCGATGACCGACAACCAGTGGGCAGCCATTATGACCGGTGACGAGAGCTACGCAGGTGCCAAATCGTTCTTCACCTTGAAGAAAACCATCCAGACTCTCTTCGGTTTCGAGTACTTCATCCCCACCCACCAGGGTCGCGCAGCTGAGAACGTTCTTTTCTCGGCTCTCGTGAAAGAGGGTGACATCGTTCCCGGCAACTCGCACTTCGACACCACCAAAGGTCACATCGAGTCGCGCAAAGCTACCGCTCTCGACTGCACCATCGACGAGGCTAAAGATACTCAGCTCGAGATCCCCTTCAAAGGCGAGGTGGATGTAAACAAACTCAAAGCCGTATTTGAGAAATATCCCAAGGAGCGCATTCCCTTCTGCGTTCTTACCATCACCAACAACTCGGCCGGCGGTCAGCCCGTTTCGATGAAGAACATCCGCGAGACCTCCGAGCTCTGCCACAGCTACGGTATTCCTCTGTTGCTCGACTCGGCTCGCTTCGCAGAGAACGCATACTTCATCAAAAAACGCGAGGCCGGCTACGGCAGCAAAACCATCAAACAGATCGTTAAGGAGATGTACTCCTACGCTGATATGATGACTATGAGTGCCAAGAAAGACGGTGTTGTAAATATGGGTGGTTTCATCGCTCTCAACTCGAAAGAGGTTTACGAGGCTGCAAAACGCTACTGCATCTCCTACGAGGGCTTCATCACCTACGGTGGTATGGCCGGTCGCGATATGAACGCTCTGGCTGTAGGTCTCGACGAGAACACCGAGTTTGAGACTCTCGACGCTCGTATGCGTCAGGTAGCTTACCTCGGCAAGCTCCTCGACCGCTACGGTGTACCCTATCAGCGCCCCGCTGGTGGCCACGCCATCTTCGTAGATGCCAAGAAGATGCTTCCCAACGTACCCAAGGAGGAGTTCGCTGCTCAGACTCTGGCCGTAGAGCTCTACCTCGAGGCAGGTGTTCGCGCTTGCGAGATCGGCTCCATCTTGGCTGACCGTGACCCCGTAACTCGCGAGAACCGCTACAGCGACCTCGAGCTCACCCGTCTGGCTATTGCTCGTAGGGTTTACACCGACAACCATATGGCTGTTATCGCTGCCGCTCTGAAGAACGTTATGGCTCGCGCCGACAAGATTACCCACGGCTACCGTATCGTTGAGGAGGCTCCCATCCTCCGTCACTTCACCGTGAAACTCGAGAAGATTGAGGAGTAGTCAGCTACGACACAACTTTCTCTAAATAGCACCGAGCCTCCGAGGGCAACTCTCGGAGGCTCGGTTTCAATAGAAACAGACCCACCACAAGCCAACAAAAACAATCACTATGAGAAGGACTCTCGCAACCCTCTGCTCGCTACTCACAATCGTCACTGCTACGGCACAAAGCCTCAACGGCTACGGATACAAAGGTGTGGCCCCAAGACGAACAGAACTCATCTCCTACTCGACACGCAACACTGCCGAGAAAGGTGACCGTTCGGCCGAGCGACACTATCTCGATTTGAAGAGCAAGAGAGTAGGTACGCAGACCAACGATGCGGGCGAGAGAGTCACGACCTATCAGGTGGAGATTCCGCTGGTGTGGCGCGACAGGGAAATCTTCCTCCATACCGAGGGTGGTGCAGCAGAAAAGAGGATAGACATCAATGGTAGCACCATTGGCGAGTGCCGAGATGATCGCACACCTGCCGAATTCAACATCAGTCGTCATATCAAAGACGGCATCACAACCATAGCCATCACCTCGCCTGCCGAGTGCGACCTGCGCCCTGCCGAGATGTTGGGTGCCAATCTGCTCGAGGAGCAGATATTTATCTATTCGCAGCCCTCCATTCACATCCACGACATCATCGTGGAGGCCGCACCCGACAAGAGTGGCAACCACGGCGTATTGCAGATGGATGTTGTGGTGAGCTCATCGAGGCGCAATGTCGAGCACATCTCGGTGGGCTATGACATCTACTCCCCCGAAAAGGAGCTGAAATACTACGATGTGAGAGAGATGGATATTGCCGGCAATGGGCTCGACACTCTCCGATTTGAAACCAACATCTACGGCGCAATGGAACGCCTATGGAGCGCCGAACAGCCCAAACTCTATGATGTAACCCTCTATCTGAAGCGTAGTGGCATCATCTCGGAGTATATAAATATAAAGGTAGGATTCGGAACCACTACTTTTGCCGACGGCAAGATATTGCGCAACGGCAAACCTATTGATATCGCCGCCGTACGCTACAACGTTTCGGCAGGCCGCAAAGCAACCGAGGCCGACATCAAGGCCCTACGAAAAGAGAAGATAAACACCCTCTACGTCGACTACCCACAGCCCTACTGGTTCTATGACATCTGCGACCAGGTGGGTATGTATGTCGTGGAGCAGGCCAACATAAACACCGACCCCAAAGGGGGCGACCGCTCGCGCAAGGGTACTTTGGCCAACAACCCGGCTTGGCTCGGCGAGTTCCTCGAACGCGAGGCCGCAAGCTACTACCGAGTGCGTATCCATCCCTGCATCGTGGCTTGGAGCTTGGGTAGCTATTCGGGCAACGGCTACAATATGTACAAGTGCTACGAGTGGTTCAAGAGCCAAGAGCCACACCGCCCCGTGGTCTACGGAGGTGCCGAGTGGAACAGCGACCTGCAACTGCCTAATCCCGTGCGCTAATGAATGTGGAACTCATAGTGGTCGGCAAGACCGACTCCAACGAGGTTGCCCGACTTGTGGAGGAATACAAAGGGCGCATCGGCTTCTACACCCGCTTCGGAATGACAGTCATTCCCGACCTCCGCAACACCCGCTCGTTCAGCGAAGCACAGCAGAAAAAAGCCGAGGGCGAACTGATACTCAAGCAGTTGCAAACATCCGACTATGTGGTTCTGATGGATGAGCGCGGAGTGCAGCCCTCGAGTGAGGAGTTTGCCGAATGGTTGCAGAAGAGGATGGCAAGCGGTTGCAAGCGACTCGCATTCATCATTGGCGGCCCCTACGGATTCTCGGAAGATGTATATGCCCGTGCCGATGGCAAGATTTCTCTCTCGCGTATGACCTTTTCGCACCAGATTGTGCGTGCCATCTTCGCCGAGCAACTCTACAGAGCATTCACAATAATCAACCACGAACCCTATCATCACAAATAGGTAAGCGCCACGACCAATTTTACCGACACAAAACAAACCTACAATAGACCTATGAAACGACTACTCACCCTACTCCTTGCACTCGTCACTGCAGCTAGCCTCTATGCAGTTGAGTTCGATGCCTATTTCACCAATCGCACCCTGCGCACCGACCTCATATTCTCGGGCAATGCGACCACACAGCACATAGCACTCCGTGCACTACATTCGTGGCAGGGTTGGGCCGGCCGCACGCACAACCTCGACCAAGTGCCCTTGCGTGGCGATGGCGAACTCTCGCTCACCGACATTGCCACCGGAGAGACCATCTACCGCACCACATTCTCGTCGCTCTTCCAAGAGTGGCTCGGAATGGAGGAGGCACAAACCTCGGAGCGCGCCTACGAGTTCACCGTTCTCACCCCACAGCCGTTAAGCCCCGCTCTTTTGCGTGTGGAACTTTTCAACAGCCGCCAAGAGGTAAGTGCGAAAATGGAGATTGAGATTAACCCCTCAGACATCCTCATCCACAACTGCGACACGCAGCCCACAACCCCCTATTCCATCATTTTCAGCGGCTCGGATGAGGACAAAATAGATGTGGCCATCGTGGCCGAAGGCTACACCGCCGATGAGATGGATATCTTCCGCAACGATGCCAAAGCCACCGTAGAATCACTCTTTGCCCACGAGCCATTTGGCTCGATGAGGGAGCGATTCAATTTTATTGCCGTCGAGAGCGCAAGCATCGACAGCGGCGTGAGCATCCCTCTCGAGAACATCTGGAAGCAGAGCGCCGTGGAGAGCCACTTCGACACCTTCTACTCCAACCGCTACCTCACCACAAGCGCCATCTTCGCTATGGCCAACCTCCTCGCAGGTATTCCCTATGAGCACATCATCGTGTTGGCCAACACCGACACATACGGTGGCGGAGGCATCTACAACTCCTACACCCTCACCACAGCCCACCACCCGCTCTTCGCTCCTGTGGTTGTACACGAGTTCGGCCACAGCTTTGCAGGTCTCGCCGACGAATACTTCTACGACACTCCCGACATCTCGACCAACCACCTCGCACCCGATGTGGAGGCGTGGCAGCAGAATATCACCAACCTCGTAGACTTCGACTCCAAGTGGGCCGATATGCTTCCCGAGGGGACCAAAATCCCAACAGAGGTGACACCCGAGGCCGAAGCGAACTACACCGTAGGTCTTTATGAGGGTGCCAACTACGTCAACAAAGGTGCCTACCGCCCAGCCGTTGTCTGCCGTATGCGCAACAACACCGCCACACAATTCTGCCCCGTATGCCAGAGGGCCATTGAGCGTATGATCAGATTCTACACAGAGTAGGCAACCACCACATACACCCACATAGCGAGGGCTCGGCAAAGAACTGCCGAGCCCTCTGTTTGCTTACACTCTGCGCACCGCAAGGGGTTGCATCAATCTATTTTGACAACGTCGCCCTTGGGATTAAAGGTCAATTCCGTACCATCGGAGAGTTCGACCTCTTTGGCTGCACCCTCGGTTTCGATGCTCATAATCATCACATCCGGATAGGCATCCCAAACATAGGTGGTGATATATTCGGGAATGATCTCTACGGGGATGCTGTCGTTGCGGAGTTTAATCTTGGTCCACTGTCCTGTGGCATCGAAGTTGATCTTGGAGCCATCATTGAAGAGCACGCGGTAGGAGTTACCGCTACGATGGTGGTGCTGTCGGATGGTCCTGATCTGGTCCTTTGCGAAGTATTGGTGGATAAACTCCTGCGCCTTTTGTGGGAGCTGTTTGAGGGTGATCTCGGCGGCTGAAGCGGCGAGAGTAGCGATGAGCGCAAGTGTAAGCATCAAGAATTTTCTTTTCATAGTGTGTGCAATTTTAGGAGTGAGTTTGACAACGGTGTCAACCTTGACAGTACAAAAGGCGTGCAAAAAAACTGTTGGGACTATAAAAATCATCAAAAAGAGTGCGCCGTTGGATTTTGGCACACTCTTTGCAACCAATTAGAGCGTGGTCGCAACGACCACACAAGGTTTCTTCATTTATTTAAGTTTGGGTTAGTAGTTTTGAAAAGGATTCCGCTGTGACAGCGCAGTCCTTTTTTTTGTTGCCTGTGCGTCGTGCGGGCCAAACTTAAATAAATGAAGAAACTGCGTTTCGTATCTTACCCACCCCCTAAATCCCCCGCCTCAGGCAGGGGACTTGGTCAAAGAGCCTCAAAGCGGCTCTTTGAAAAGAGGTGTGGTGAAACCACCTCTCGATTTTCAAAAGTTTGGGTTAGTAGTTTTGAAAAGGATTCCGCTGCGACAGCGCAATCCTTTTTTTATTGTCTACCGGCAATAGACTCCTTTCAGGCATTCTCCCTCAACTTGACGTGGTATTCGTCTCACGGCTCAATAAAGCACCACAAGAGATAGCTCACATTATTTTGTGATAATCCACAAATGGCTACTCACTATAGCACAACTAAAATAGAAGGAATTGCTATCCCAAGTCCTATGGAAAACATCAAGAGATTGTCACAGCCGCCAAGTTCATTCATATTGACAACCAAAGAGATAGCACCAATCACTAAACACATCAATAATATCACCCTGAAAAGGCTTAACAGTAACGTCACATCCACTTTAGATTTGCTCATATTTTACATACATTTAAGTTAAACAACTAAGTTTCATAGTCAGCAGATGACAACCGTTTAACTTAAAAAAAAGAAACGTGGGTAGTGCCTATCGGAAGAAGGGACGACCAAGTACCCATACGAACATAAGCACACCCACGCCATAAAGCGTGAGCATTTAGTGTGCCTATTGTTTGTTCGTTTAATAATTTTGGTCGTTTTACTTCACGAAACAATAGCCCAAATGCCATCTATAAGCACTGCGTATTCCGCAATGACACTACAAATGTACGAATTATTTCTATAATATTCAACACCCCCTCACAACTCCCATAAACAGAGCGGAGAGAGTCCAATGACTCTCTCCGCTCTGGTACCCGAAACCGGGGTCGAACCGGTACGGACCTTTCGGCCCACAGGATTTTAAGTCCGGCGTGTCTACCTATTCCACCATTCGGGCAACCCTATATCTCCAACGTTGGAGCCCACAAAAATACAACGCTTAATCCGAAATTCAAAATCACAGAACAATATTTAACCTCTACACCCTCTTTCATCCCTTTCGCACAACCCCAAAAAAGAGCGGACAAGGGGCCCTAAACCTCTTATCCGCTTCTCATTTATCTCGCACAGCAGGCGAGCAACTCTCTCGTCACTCCCCTACTCTTAGTCCATCTTCAGCACCGCAAGGAAGGCCGATTGGGGCACCTGCACGTTACCAATCTGGCGCATACGCTTCTTACCCTTCTTCTGTTTTTCGAGCAGTTTGCGTTTACGCGAAATATCGCCACCGTAGCACTTAGCAGTCACATCCTTACGCACCTGGCGCACCGTCTCGCGGGCAATAATCTTGGCACCGATGGCAGCCTGAATAGCGATATCAAACTGTTGGCGTGGTATCAGTTCCTTGAGTTTCTCGCACATCTTACGGCCAAAGTCATAGGCGTGGTCGGTGAAAATCAACGACGAGAGCGCATCCACAGGCTCACCGTTGAGCAGGATGTCGAGTTTGGACAAGCGGCTCTCGCGGTAGCCAATCTGGTGGTAGTCAAACGAGGCATAGCCACGCGAGATGCTCTTGAGCTTATCGTAGAAGTCGAAGACAATCTCCGACAGAGGCATATCGAAGTTGATCTCAACCCTCTCGGGGCCGAGGAACACCTGATTGACAAGTGTACCACGTTTGTCGATGCAGAGTTTAATCACAGCGCCGAGGTAGTCGGTCTTGGTGATGATCTGTGCGCGGATATAGGGCTCTTCGATGCGGTCTACCATAGTGAGGTCGGGCAGTCCAGAGGGGTTGTGTACATCTACAACCTCACCCTTCTTGGTAGTCACCTTGAACGACACGTTGGGAACGGTGGTAATCACATCCATATCGAACTCCCTATAGAGCCTCTCCTGCACAATCTCCATATGGAGTAGTCCGAGGAAGCCGCAGCGGAAACCAAATCCGAGTGCGAGTGAGCTCTCGGGCTCAAACGTGAGCGAAGCATCGTTGAGCTGGAGTTTCTCGAGCGAGGCACGCAAGTCCTCGTACTCGCTTGCATCCACAGGGTAGACACCGGCAAAGACCATAGGTTTCACATCCTCAAAACCCGCAACCGCCTCTGTGCAGGGATTCTCTACGTGGGTGATGGTATCGCCCACCTTAACATCCTTGGAGGACTTGATACCCGACATAATGTAGCCCACATTACCGGCCTTAATCTCCTCTTGCTGGACAAATTTGAGTTTCAGAACGCCAATCTCGTCGGCATCGTACTCCGAGCCCGTATTGAAGAACTTAACGTGGTCGCCACGACGGATGGTACCATTCATCACTCTGAAGTAGCCGATAATACCACGATAGGAGTTGAACACCGAGTCGAAAATAAGTGCCTGAAGAGGGGCATTCTCATCTCCTTCGGGGGCGGGCACGCGGTCCACAATGGCCTCAAGAATCTCCTCGATGCCGACACCCGTACGAGCCGAGGCGAGAAGTATATCACTCTCATCGCAACCAATGAGTTCCACAATCTGATCCTTCACCTCGTCGACCATAGCCGACTCCATATCAATCTTATTGATTACGGGGATAATCTCCAGATCGTGTTCGAGGGCAAGGTAGAGGTTCGAGATAGTCTGTGCCTGAATACCTTGCGATGCGTCGACAACAAGGAGTGCGCCCTCACAAGAGGCGATGGCACGCGACACCTCATAGGAGAAGTCAACGTGTCCGGGGGTGTCAATAAGGTTGAGAGTATAGCTCTCTCCGTCACGCACATACTGCATCTGGATGGCGTGTGACTTGATAGTGATACCCTTTTCGCGTTCGAGGTCCATATCGTCGAGGACCTGATTTTGGAGTTCGCGCTCGGAGAGGGTTCCGGTATGTTCGAGCAGTCGGTCGGCCAGAGTACTCTTGCCGTGGTCGATATGTGCGATTATGCAGAAGTTGCGTATATTTTTCATAGATACAGATATATTGGGTGCAAATGTAGTGATTTTCTCGCAAAAATGAAATAACCTAAGGAGAGCTTGAGTTACATAGGAGGATTAAATCGTAGATAGTGAAAAATGTATCTTCAAAATTGGAAAATAGAACACAAAGCATTACCTTTGTGAGTTGAGAGATGCAGAGCACACATCAAAGCACTGCACAACTATTTGAGAATGAACACAAAAAAGTATTGACAATATGATTTCAATTCCTACAGCTGTAGAGGCCTGCATCAAAAAAAGGCCCTTTTTGGAAGATGCACTCGTAGAGGGGCTCATCAACCTTTCGGCACTCGCCCGTCAACTCAAACCCGAAATCGAAAAGATGGTAGACAGAGAGGTAAACGACAGCGCAGTAATTATGGCTCTCAACCGCCTTGTGCCTCGTCTTGAGGTGGTTACGGCCAAGAAAGCAAAATGCGTTGTGGAGAACGTTGGTGACCTCACCGTAAAAAGCAACCTCGCCGACTACACCTTCCGTAACACATCCTCGTTGCACAAATGTCAAGCCAATCTGCTCGACCAAATCAACGAGATGAAAAATATATTCTGCACCTTCTCGCAGGGCATATACGAGACCACTCTCGTGGTTAGCGAGGCATTGACCGACTTGGTGGATGAGATTTTCAAGGGCGAAACTCTGGTGTCGAAAAACTCCAATCTCTCGCTCATCACCGTCAAACTCCCCATGGACAATGCTCTGTGTCCCGGTGTATACTACTACCTCTTCAAAGAGCTCGCTTGGGAGAACATCAACATCGTGGAGGTAATCAGCACCACCAACGAATTCACCATCGTAGTGAGTGACGAGGATATCCACCGCGCCTTCGCCATCCTTATGAGTGCCAAGCAGAACGGCATAAGATTGGGAGTCTATCAGACAGAGGTAGCCGTACGTTAGAAATAGAGCCACAAGGCTCTTGCACCAACCCATCGGCAGGCAGTTTCACCGCAAGTGAAGCTGCCTGTTTTTGTATTAGGTGGGGAATAAATGGAGGTAAAGAATGTAAAATTTAACTTTCGACTTTCAATTCTCGAAATTCGATTGTATTTTTGTAGGTTAATTGGTCTAAAGTGGCCATATTGATACGGCAGACTCCAAGTTGCCCAACAAAATCAAGAAATAGAAAACAACAAAATACGAAAAACGACTATGAATATCTCTTTCAATTGGCTCCAGAACTATCTGAAGAGCGACCTTACCCCCGAAGAGGCCTCGGTTATTCTCACCGACATCGGACTCGAAATCGAAGACTTCGAGAAACTCGAAGCAGTCAAAGGCGGCCTCAAAGGTGTGGTCGTAGGTGAAGTGCTCACCTGCGAAGACCATCCCGACTCCGACCACCTCCACATCACCACAGTAGATGTGGGCACAGGTGAGCCTCTCGGCATCGTCTGCGGTGCAGCAAACTGTCGCAAAGGACTCAAGGTTATGTGCGCAACCGTGGGCGCAGAGCTCCACCCCATCAACTCGGAGGAGGTATTCAAAATCAAACGTAGCAAAATCCGCGGCGTAGAGTCACTCGGAATGCTCTGCGCAGAGGACGAGCTCGGCATCGGAACCTCGCACGAGGGCATTATGGAGCTCGATGAGAATGCCATTCCCGGCACTCCTGCATTGGAGTATCTCAAACTCTCGAACGACTACCGCTTAGTTATCGGCCTGACTCCCAACCGTATTGATGCAGCATCGCACTACGGTGTGGCTCGCGACCTGGCAGCCTATCTGCGTTCGCAGGGCCGCAAGGCAGAGTTGGTACTCCCCTCGGTGGATGATTTCAAGGTGGACAACACCTCTCGCGTAACTGCAGTGAGGGTTGAGAACAGCGAGGCAGCCCCCCGCTATGCAGGCATCAACATCTCGGGTGTGAAGGTAGCGCCCTCGCCCCAATGGTTGCAGAACGCACTGAGGGCCATCGGCATCAACCCCAAAAACAACGTTGTAGACGTGACCAACTACGTTCTCCACGAGCTCTGCCAGCCCCTTCACTCCTTCGATGCCGACCGCATCGCAGGCAATCAGGTGGTAGTGCGCACTTGTCCCGCAGGTACCAAGTTCCGCACTCTCGATGGTGTTGAGCGTACCCTCTCGGATGCAGACCTGATGATTTGCGATGCCGAGAAGCCTATGTGTATCGCAGGCGTCTTTGGCGGAGAGCACTCGGGTGTGAGCGAAGAGACGACCAACGTATTCCTCGAGAGCGCCTACTTCAACCCCGTATGGGTGCGCAAGAGTGCAAAGCGCCACGCTCTCTCGACCGATGCTTCGTTCCGATTCGAGCGCGGCATAGACCCCAACATCACCGTCTATGCGCTCAAACGTGCAGCGCTGCTCATCAAGGAGCTTGCCGGTGGTGAGATCACCTCTGAAATTACAGACATCTATCCCGCACCCGTGGCACCCTTTGCAATCGACATCACCTACGACTATATCGACAACCTCATCGGTAAGAAGATTGGCAATGAGACCATCCGCGAGATTCTCCGCGACCTCGAAATAGAGATTGTAGAGGAGCGCGAGGAGGGACTCTCGGTGAAAGTACCTGCATATAGGGTTGATGTTCAGCGTCCTGCCGACTTGGTGGAGGAGATTCTTCGCATCTACGGATACAACAACGTGGAAATTCCCGAGCACGTCAACTCGACCATCTCCTATGAGCAGAAGCCCAACCGCGACAAGCTCCGCAATATGGTCAGCGATATGCTCTCGGCCTGCGGATTCGCAGAGGTGATGAACAACTCCCTCTCCAAGAGCAGCTACTACGAGAACTCGGAGGTATTCCCCGCCGAGCAGTGTGTGAAGATTATGAACCCTCTGAGTGCAGATCTCGGCGTGATGCGTCAAACCCTGCTCTACGGACTCCTCGAGGTTGTTGAGCTCAACGTAAACCGTAAGGCACAGAGCATAAAAATCTACGAATTCGGCAACACCTATTCGTTCGATAGCAGCAAACAAGAAGAGGGTGGTTTGGCCCCCTACTCGGAGAGTTTCCGTCTCTCGGTAGCCATCGCAGGAAGCCAGACTCTCGCCTCGTGGAATCGCAAGGCAGAGGGCAGCAACTTCTTCAGCCTCAAAGCCGTAGCCGAGAAGATTTTGCGCCGTTTCGGTATGGACATCTACACCCTCCGCAGCGAGGCTGTAGCCAATGAGCTCTACTCCGAGGGATTGAGCCTCAAGGCCGGCAACAAGGAGTTGTTGCAGATTTGCACCGTTTCGCCCAAGGTTCGCAAGAGGTTCGACATCAAGAGTGAGGTATATTTCCTCGACATCGATTTCGACACTTTGCTCAAATATACCCGCAAGCACAAAGTGACCGCACGCGAGTTGCCCAAGTTCCCCGCAGTGAAGCGCGACCTTGCACTGCTCGTTGGTGAGGCTGTCACCTACGCAGAGTTGCGTCAGGTTGCTTTCCAAACCGAGAAGAAGTTGCTCAAGGATGTTACCCTCTTTGATGTCTACTGCGATGACAAACTCAAGGCAGAGGGCAAGAAATCATACGCACTCGGATTTATCCTTCAGGATGAGAGCAAAACCCTCGATGACAAGACAATCGAGAATACAATGAACAAACTCATCGACGCATTTGCCAAAAAGGCTGGCGCTTCGATTCGATAGGGAAATTTCTCCCGCAAGACAAAGAGCGCAACCAACAGCAAGTTGGTTGCGCTCTTTGATTATCGGTCCATAGACGGAGTAATGGTTATTTATCTCTCTTCTTGGAGTTACGCGATAGTTGCCAACTATTGATAATGTTTTGGCAGACAATGTAGGCAGCAGGGGCAACCGAAGAGAGCGGGTGGAGGTAGCTCTGTGCAAGCAAAATGGCAAGCAGAGTGTTCTTCTGGCCCACCGACTGACCTCCCGCCGCAACATCCCCACAGCGGCGGCCAAGAGCCCTTCCCACAGCAAACTGACTCACACATAGTACTATTGCCGCAACTGCAAGCCATATCTCCAAATTGACATTCTCGCTCGGCTGTGCAAGAATGAAAGTGGTCGTGGATGCCATCAGGATGGTGAGCGAGACAATCCATAGATAGAACGACCACGATTGGTGGGAGCGAACATACTCAAACGCACGTGGTGCCCACCTGCCAAGCAGCTGCGAGAGCAAGAAAGGCAACACCACGAGCAGCAACAATCGTCTGAACACCAGCCAGAAAGAGGTCAAGAAAGGCAGCTCCGTATGTGTACCCACAAAAGAGAATACAACCGGTGCGACAAGCGCCATCAGCATATTGGAGAGCAGAGTGAAGGTTGTCATCGTGGTGACATTGGCTCCCAACATTCCGCCCACGACAACCGATGCCATAGCCGTAGGAACCAGCACGCAGATGAGTGCTCCCTGACAGATAATCTCATTGACACCACAAAAGCGCAAAAGCAAATAGACCAACAAGCTGCCGATGAATTGGACAGCAAGTTGGCCATAATGCAGACGTTCAATTTTGAGTTCGGATGCCTTAACTCGCGTAAAGGTAACGAAGAGCATCGCAGCAATAAGCCACGGTGACAACACATCAAGCCCATCGATGGTATCGTGGAACAATGCACCCACAACCATCGCCACAGGCATTGACCAGCTCCTCACATTCGGATTCATCCTCTCGCAGGGCTAAAAAAGTGTTCTCGGGCCTCTATTTCTGGCGGAAGTAGATTTGCATCGGCACACCGCAGAAATCCCAATGTTCCCTAATCTTATTCTCCAAGAATCGGCGATAGTGATCTCGTATATATTGGGGCAAGTTCACAAAGAATGCAAACGAGGGTGTCACAGTGGGAAGCTGGGTTACATACTTGATTCTGATGTATTTACCCTTGGTCATAGGAGGAGGTGTCTCCTCGATGATGGGGAGCAGATACTCGTTGAGTTCGCTCGTGGAGATGCGTCTTGCTCGAGCCTCATAGACCTTCACAGCAGTCTGGAGTACATCCATAATTCGCTGCTTATTGATAACTGAGGTGAAGATGATGGGCACATCATTGAAGGGTGCAAGCTTGGAAAGTAGAGCCTCACGCCACTCCTTCATAGTGTTATTGCCCTTCTCAATCAAATCCCACTTATTGACCACGATTACACAGCCTTTCTTATTCCTCACAATGAGCGAAAAGATATTCATATCCTGCGACTCGATACCCTGACGAGCATCGAGCATCAGCACGCACACATCGGAGTTCTCAATAGCGCGAATGGAGCGCATAACCGAATAGAACTCAAGGTCCTCTGTCACCTTACCCTTCTTACGCAGACCTGCGGTGTCTACAAGGTAGAAGTCGAGGCCATATTTGTTGTATCGGGTATTAATGCTGTCACGTGTAGTGCCGGCAATATTAGTCACAATGTTGCGTTCGGTACCAAGCAGTGCGTTGGTGAGCGACGATTTGCCAACATTAGGACGGCCTACGATAGTGATGCGGGGCAGGTTCTCCTCCACCTCGGGTTTATCCTCGGGCAGCATCTCCACAATCTTGTCCATAAGGTCGCCCGTACCGCTACCACTCATAGAGCTAATGCAGTAGGGATCGCCAAGGCCGAGAGCATAAAACTCGTTGGAGCCGTAGATAAGTTCGTAGTTATCTACCTTATTGACAACCAACAGACTGGGTTTCTTGCTACGACGCAAGACATCGGCCACCATCTGGTCGAGGTCAGTGATACCGGTCGACACCTCCACCATAAAGAGGATGAGGTCTGCCTCGTCGATGGCCAAATGCACCTGCTTGCGAATCTCCTCCTCGAAGGCATCGTCGCTACCCACCGAGTAGCCACCCGTGTCGATGAGTGAGAACTCACGTCCGTTCCAATCGGTTTTGCCATAGTGACGGTCACGCGTAGTGCCGGCCGTAGAGTCTACGATGGCCTGACGCATACCCACTAGACGGTTGAAAAATGTACTCTTACCCACATTGGGTCGTCCAACTATTGCGACTAAACTCATAGTAATATTCGATTAATTTGCCCGCAAAGATAAGGAACTTTGCGAAAAAAAACGCTTTTTGCATCATTTTTGAATATTATATACTATCTTTGTGGCGTATAATAATATATAGGTAACATAATCAAACTCCAAATACACTATGAAAAAACTCATTCTGACTGCCGTGGCAGCTATCTGCACCATCGTTGCAGCCAATGCAAACAACAACATTTTGGGCATTCTCAACGTGGGTGCCCGCATTGGTATTATCTCCTCGAGTGAGCACATTCCCACCTCGAGCGCAGAGATTTCCGATGCTATCAAAGCCGAGGGTACCGGTTGGACCGGAACCCTGTTTGCTCGCATAAACATCCCAAAACTTCCCTTCTATCTCCAGCCCGAGCTGCAGTACACCAACACCACTATCAAACTGCCCAGCGTAGACCTCGACGCCATCTTGGGTAACGAAAAAGAGGAAGAGGTGGAGACTCATCGCTACATTGACCTGCCCGTATTGTTGGGTTTCGAGTTCGGACTCGGTAGCCTTGCCAACGTACGCGTAAATGCCGGTCCTGTATTTGCGATCTCCTCCGAGAAGGGATTCAAGGACCTGACCGAAGAGGATTTCATAGGTGCCTACAAAGAGCCTAAAGTGAGTTGGACTGCCGGTCTGGGCGTGAAACTCCTCTCCTTCATCGCAGAGGTTCGCTACAACGGCAACTTCACCAACGGCGAGGTGAATACCGAAGATTTGGCGGGCAGCATCGACCCCAACCGTACGAGCTGGAATCTCAGTATCGGTGTCGTATTCTAACATAAAAGGGAACAAAATAACCGAAATAGATGGTTTAATTGAGGGAAAATTAGGTAGTTGACAAATTATTACTATCTTTGCCCCGAGGGATAAACCAACTTTGCTAAATGCAAACAACAAAAACTAATACCAAAGTAAACGTTATGAAGAGAGTAATTATGATGGTAGCCGTTGCACTTCTCGCAATCACTACCGTGAACGCACAGAGCCACAAATTCTTCTGGTTTGGTGCCAAAGCAGGTCTGACTTCGACCGCAGCAAATGTTGAGATGGACAGCGAGAGCCTCCAGGGCGTATTCGATGGCGCTATGGGCTACAACGCAGGTCTTATGTTCCGTTTCAATCTCCCCATCTCGATCTTCTCGCTCCACCTCCAGCCCGAGATTATGTACAACTGGCAGCAGGGTGACCTCAAAAATGAGGCAGGCGAGGTAGAGATCAAAGATGTAGCACTCAATGAGCTCAGCCTCCCCGTAATGGCAGGTGTTGGTATGGACCTCGGTCTCTTCAACGCTCGCGTACAGGCTGGTCCTATCGTTAAGTTCAACTCCAACGCTACCCTCAACAGCGAGAACGCAGCTGCTATCAACTGGCAGGACGTTAGCTACACTTGGGCAGCAGGCGCAGGTATCGACCTCTTCAACTTCATTATGGTTGACTTCCGCTACCTCGGTGGTTGGAAAGAGGGTTGCGAGCCTAATAACATTGGTGAGCTCTTCAACTTCGACAACATCAACGGCGAGACCAGCACTTGGTACGTATCGCTCGGTGTAATGTTCTAATAGATTCTATTGAGCAACCAAATATTAATGGCAGAGAAGAGCATATCTATCGAAGGTATTGAGCTTCTCGACTTCTATGGGGTCGCAAATTCTAATTTCAACAGGATTTGCGACCTTTTTCCTAAACTCAAACTCGTTGCGCGAGGCAACGCCATAAAAGCAATCGGCAACGAAGAGGAGATAGTTAGGCTCCAAGAGAAGTTGAGCGAGCTGGAGCTGTACTACAACAAGTATGGCCACATATCCGTGAGTGTGGTCAACCAAATATTCCAAGGTGGACTCCCCTCCGCGGAAAATCAACCGGCTGATGCCGACGTGATTGTCTACGGCAACAACGGACTCATCGTCAAGGCACGCACTAAAAACCAACAAAAACTCGTTGAACTATACAAAGACAACGACCTGCTAATAGCCGTAGGTCCCGCAGGTAGCGGTAAAACCTACACAGCTATAGCTCTCGCCGTGGGTGCGCTAAAAAACCGAGAGGTCAAGCGCATCATCCTCACCCGACCCGCAGTGGAGGCCGGCGAAAGACTCGGTTTCCTCCCGGGCGACCTCAAGGAGAAACTCGATCCCTATCTGCAACCGCTCTATGACGCGCTGAACGATATGATTCCGCCCGCCAAGTTGCAGAAATTCATTGAAGAGGGTGTGGTGCAGATTGCACCGCTGGCCTATATGCGAGGCCGCACTCTCGACAATGCCTTCGTCATACTCGACGAGGCACAGAACACCACCCTACCGCAGATAAAAATGTTTCTGACGCGTATGGGCCGCAATGCCAAATTCATCGTCACAGGTGACCTCACCCAGATTGACCTCCCCAAGAAGAGCGATTCGGGACTTGCAAGAGCTGTGGAGATGTTACGCAAGATTGAGGGCATCGGCATAGTGGAGTTCGACAACAAAGACATCATCCGCCACGCTCTTGTGAGCCGCATCGTCAGGGCATTCGACGGCGACAAAGCCGCCCGAGACACAAGCGAAGAACAAGAGGAGTAGGGGTGATTCGCAAAGCTGAAGAAAACAAACGAAACACCATAAAAAACACACTAAAACTAATCAATACTATGGACAAAAATCTGTCGAAACTCGCTCCCGCAGCGGTTTGGAAAAATTTTGAAGGCCTGACCAAGTGCCCCCGCCCCTCGCACAACGAAGAGGCAGCGCGCAACTACATCATCGAATTTGTGAAAGGTCTCGGTCTGGAATACACTATGGATGAGGCTACCAACATCCTCGTTCGCAAACCCGCAACCCCCGGTATGGAGAACCGCAAGACCATCGTTCTTCAGGCCCACGTTGATATGGTACCCCAGAAAAACTCCGATAAAGAGTTCAACTTCGACACCGACGCTATCGAGGCTTACATCGACGGTGACTGGGTAACCGCAGACGGTACCACCCTCGGCGCTGACAACGGTATCGGTATCGCAGCTATGATGGCTATCCTCGAGGACAATAACCTCAAACACGGCCCCATCGAGGCTCTCTTCACCGCAACCGAGGAGACCGGTATGGACGGTGCATTCGGTCTGAAAGCAGGTATGCTCAAAGGTGAAATTCTCCTCAACCTCGACTCCGAGACCGAGGGAGAACTCTACGTTGGTTGCGCAGGTGGTCTTGACTTCAACGCCACTATGCGTTACGGCACCGGTCGCATCATCAAGAGCGATTTCAGTGGCTACCGACTCGAGATTAAAGGTCTCAAGGGTGGTCACTCCGGTATGGAGATTATCCTCCAGAGGGCTAACTCCAACAAGCTCCTCTGCCGTTTCCTCAAGACCTTCACCGACAAGTTCGGCATCTTGCTCTGTGATATCGATGGCGGCGGCCTCCGCAACGCTATTCCCCGCGAGGCATTCGCTACCGTAGCCGTGCTCAAACAGTATGAGAAGAAGTTCCTCGCAGCCGTTAAACGCTACGAGAAACTCTATCAGACCGAATACAAGGGCGTAGAGGACAGCATCAGCTTCAAAGCAATCCCTGTTAAATGCCCCTCGAAGTGCATCGACATCTTCGACACTCAGGACCTCATCGATGCAGTAGTAGGTCTGCCCAACGGCATCGCCAAGATGAGCACCACTATGCCCGGCCTCGTACAGACCTCGACCAACCTCGCAAGGGTGGTATCGGAGAAGGGTAAATTCACCATTATGTGCCTGCTCCGCAGCTCCGTACGCAGCGAGAAAGAGGAGCTCGCACAGCAGATGAAAACCATCTGTGAGATGGCAGGTGCAAGCGTGAAACTCTCGGGTGCATACGACGGTTGGAACCCCAATCCCGAGTCGCCTATCCTCCACACTATGAAAGAGGGCTACAAGGCTCTCTATGGCAAGGAGCCCGCAGTGATGGCTATCCACGCCGGTTTGGAGTGCGGCATCATCGGTGGCGTATATCCCAAGATGGATATGATCTCCTGCGGTCCTACCATCTGCTATCCCCACTCGCCCGATGAGAAGGTGAACATCGCCTCGGTAGAGAAATTCTACAACTATCTCTGCTACACTCTCGAGCACGCTCCCGAGAAATAGTAGCCCCTTAAATAATTGCGTGGGTACTCCTCAAAAGAGCATCCCCGCAATAGACACTCAAGTGCCCACGGTGCCGGAACGAAAAGTCCCGCACCGTGGTTGCACAAAGTAGAATAGCGTGAGTAGGTACCACAAAGCCTGCACAATAAGCCCGAAACCAAGAAAATAAGGCCCCCATAAGGCTACTTCACCCACGCAAAATAAATGAAGAATGAACAAGAACAACAGATGGCTCGCCATCGTCAATCTGCTTTCGGGTAGCGGCCGCTGCGGTCGTGATTGGGAGCGCATAGCCAAAATGCTCTACAGCAGGGGCATCGACTTCGACACAGTATTCACAGGTCACCGCTACCACGCCATAGAGCTCGCACGCCGTGGTATTGTGGAGGATGGTTATCGCAACCTTATCGCCATAGGTGGAGATGGCACCGTACACGAAGTTG
The DNA here is from genome assembly GCA_017503805.1 of Tidjanibacter sp. Lineage (GTDB taxonomy): Bacteria > Bacteroidota > Bacteroidia > Bacteroidales > Rikenellaceae > Tidjanibacter. The sequence continues at coordinate 61,851 of JAFVSJ010000013.1, read as the reverse complement.
CAAACGGCATTCTGCTTCAGCAGGAGGTCCCCTCGACAGAGATTCGCATGGGCATCATCCCTGTAGGTACCGGCAACGATTGGATTCGCACCTTCGGCATCCCGAGGGACTATCTTAAGGCTGTGGATATTATCGCAGCGGGCAAGGAGTTCGTGCAGGATGTTGCCAAGGCAACCTACATCAACCGCAATGGAATAGAGGAGAGTCGCTACTGCGTCAACGTAAGTGGTGCAGGATTAGATGCTGCTGTAAACCTCAAGGTCTGCCAAATGAAGGACAAGGGTAAGAATGGCAAAGCAGCCTATATGAGTCAATTAGTAAAATCCGTTCTCTCCTATCGTTCGTGCAGAATGGCGGTGAGGGTTGATGGCGAAAACGAGGCCAAAGGTTTGATTATGAGTATATCTGTTGGTATTGGTCAGTACAACGGCAGCGGTATGCACCAACTCCCAGAATCGTTGGCAGACGACGGACTTCTCGATGTGACGGTCATCGAAACGATGTCGGTTCCTCGCATTGCAATGGTTGTAGGCAGGCTCTTCGACGGCAAAATCTACTCTGTCAAGCGAGTACACAACTACAAGGGCAGGTGCGTAGAGATTAGTTCCGATGAAGTGCGCGAGGTGGAGATTGACGGAGAGGCATTAGGCACTACCCCCGTAAGGTTCGACATCGAGGACAAGAAACTCAAAGTACTTGTGCCGTAGCTGACAGATAAGTTTTGCCTATTATTTGGCAAAAAAACACCCTTCCAAAGTTTGGAAGGGTGTTTTTTTCATTATGTACCCATCTTTACGGGCTGCTACTTCATATCCTCAACAGAAAGGATGCCATCGCGTGTCATCACCACCCTGAATCGACGATAGCTAACATCCTCACCATCGACAAGTTGCATAACCATATTGATATAATATATCTTCTGCACATTCACAGCCGTAACTCTACCCTCTGCGTCGAGCATATCAACGGGAACCTCGGCATTATCCATCTTCTGGGTGAAGCGATGGAGATGCAGCCTCAAGATTTCGTTCACGCCCCTGACAGGGTAGACACTTGCATCGGCAAGACGTTCATTATCAATCACAACCCTCTTACGATAAAGCAGAATCTTCTCCTCGAAAATTTTATTCTCTGCCTCTACGAGCGACGAGCGGCCTCTAATATCCATCACCTCCGCAGGGGTTTTATGCTCGCTGATAAAGTCAACACCCTCCTTGAGCAGACCGACCTTAGAATCGTGTATGCGTACCTCGGCCTTATTATCGTGGTATTTGTTGCCAAGTCGGTGGGCAAAATAGTAGCGCATAAGGTCCTTGATGCGGTCCTTAAGCATATAACTGACTACCAGCACAATGAAGAGCGGGCCGGTGATATTGCCATACTTGAGTTGAGCAAACCAAGCTACAGCCGTAGCAAAAATCATCGCAAGACCGGCAGCGAGGCTATAGTAAATCTGCTCAATGGCAAATCCGTCACGTTTCTTATTGAGTCTGATGTAGAGATCACTCTCGATGTATTTCTTGAGCAATCCGTAGCGGAATACCAGAGCTCTATTGCTCGCCTCATCGCCCGGTTCGACAATCTCATATCCCTTACCGCGTTTATAGCTCTTCTCACTCCTCATAAGTTCCACCAACGTAGCACGAACTTCTGCAAGCATTGGTGAGTCAAGTCGGTCTATCTGTTTGAGTATGCGGACACTCTGAACATCAATAATATGGCTCATAAACTCGTCACCAAAGAGGAAGAAATTGCGAACCTTATCGGTAACGGTTGGCACATTTATAATCTGATAGAGCGACCTATATTCGGCAACAATGCGTCGTACCTCGGCCACAAAGTCATCGGTGAGATAGACCACATCGGCAGGATTTTGCGAACGACTCGTATGGACCGAATGGTTGCGCAGGGCGCTTTTGAAGATTGCCGCAAACATCTTTATCTGCGACTCGTAGTTCTCGATGTTCTCTACAGTAGGCATCGAGGCAAGCCGTTCGAACGAACGGCGAAGGCTGACAAAGGGGAGCGATTCCCTGTCGGAAAGTTCGCGCAGCAGATATACGGGAGTGATGAGTCTTACGTTGGACTTGATGTCGCGGTAGAATTGGTCTTTGCCGTAGGTCTGCGGGTTGATATCCAAGCTATTGGGTACAAAAATCCAAGTATTGACCACAAACTCGTCGCTCTTAGTCTCGGGGGTACCCTCGAAACCAAACTTGAATTCAACCGAGAAGTTGTCGTGTTTTTTGGCTTGAATAGTAATCATTTAGCTCGGATTTATCGTCTTTAACTTAAAGCATAAAGTCATAGTCGAGAGAGAGGGTGACGAAAACCGTTTAGCACAGCTGGCTCGGATTTCGGCGTTGTGAGTCCTCTGTGCACCCATTATCGATGGCCCTCGTCAGCACCTCCGCTCGCCTATGTAGTACCCATTACAGGTAGAGTATTAAAATATGTATAGTTAGTCAACTTTTTTAGAAAAGACCGGGGGTATAGCCTGCCCACTGGAGTACAGTCTCGCCCCAGAGCAGAATCATCACCCAAGCAATAAGCATCATAATGATACCGAACTTGAAGGTATCGCTCCAGCTATAGTGGTTAGTCGTGTATAGCAGGGCTGCGGGCTTACTATTGAAGGGCAGTACATATACGTGCTCGATAAGCAAAGCCATAGGGAACGCGAAGCTCATAACAGGATAGCCGAAACGCTGGGCTACACCGATAGCGATGGGAATAAAGATGAGCGCACGCATAGTCTTCGACTGGAAAACAAGACCACTGAAGAGCATCAATCCCGTAAGTATCACATAGAGCACGATGAAGGGGGTATCCTGCGAAATTCCCAGAGCGTCGAAACCTGCATTGACAGCCAAAGCGGGCAGATCGGTAGCATTGAGTCCCGAGCCGAGGGTATAAGCACCGGCCGAGAAGAGCATAAGGTGCCAAGGAATATCCACATCGTTCCACTTCACAACACCCACACCGGGCATAAGTGCCAACACCGCACCGATGAATGCCACAGTGGTTGCGTCAATAGAGTGGAGGCCCTTGCCGTCGTCACCGCCGGTAACCCACAAGAAGAGCACCAAGAGGAAGATGCCGATGGCCTTATACTCCTCAAAGGTCATCTTGCCCATAGCATCGTATTCCTTGCGCAAGGTCTCCATACCACCCTGAATCTGAGGCTGTTGTTCGCTCTTCTTCATAGGGAATACAAGTTTGGTTCCGACCAGCCATCCCAAGATGAGCAAAATCATCGCCAAGGGGAAGCCTACTACAAACCAATCCTTCCATACCATACTACCGCCGGCTCCCAAAATGAGCGAAACGGCAAGCAGGTTGGCACCCGAGCCCGTCATAAAGGCACTTGCACCGATATTTACCTGGAAGAGGTTCTGCAATACGATATTCCTACCGAAGTTATTGCGGTCGCCATTGCTTGCTCCATAGATAGCCGCCACAACCATAAAGATAGGCAGAAGGATGGTTGCCTTCACAGTAGTAGCCGAGATGAAGAGCGAAAGAATGACATTGATAATGATGAAGCTGATGAAAATACCCGTTGCATTCTTACCAAACTTCAGCACAAACCACAAGGCCAAGCGTTTGGCAACTCGCGTTTTGACCAACATACTTGCAAGCACAAACGACAAGATATTGAGCCACATCACAGGGTGACCGAGTTGTGCAAAGGCCTCTTTCTGTGTAGTCACACCCGTAAGCACAATGGCAAGGATTACGAGCAGTGAGGTCATATAGCTTGGCACAGCCTCGGTAACCCACAGAATCATCGAGGCGCAGAAGATTGCCAACATTGCATAGCAGATGCGGATAAATGGCGAGTTATCACGCGGATTTTCACTCTTAATGGCCATCGCTTCATCCTGCACCGCCACCATCTTCGTAGCATCGGTCATACTAAAAGCCTCCATAGAATTGGTCGTAGCCACCTCTTGGACATTTTCAATAACATCCTTCTCGGCAGCCTTCACCTCTTTGTTGATTTTCACTACAGCCGGCGCTTCGGGGCAGAGAGTTTCATAGCGTGCTTTGGCTTTTTTGTCGAGCGCAGAGGGGTCAAGATTGTCGATGAAGGGGATGTCTACAACCCAATAAAGCAAAACAAAGACCACAGCTGCAAGAGGACCGCCCAAGCGTGCCATCCACTTCTCAAAGCCACTCTTCTGCATTTTGGGCAGTTTCTCGACCTTATAGTTGTTCATATCCAGCGGGTCGAACCTCTGCTCTTCGGGATTCAAATTAGTAGTTTCTGCCATAACTAAACGAAATTATATAAGGTATATTTACTTTTGTTCACTTTCGGTGGGCCAACCCGAGGTCACTATGGGAGGCCAAAAAACGTAGTTCTCAGCAGCACGACCTATTTGTGCTACCTCACCCGGTCTGCACCGAGTCTTTGTCGACAAGCGCCGTGGAGCGGGCCTATCCCACCCCACAGACCTTGTCAGACTTTTGTCGGGTCGGGATGCAACAGAGGATTCTATACTCTCCTCCGTCTAAACATCTCTACCAGACAGGGAAAAGTGTGTGACTATTTCCAATTTTTGTAGGGGTTTTTCATCAGCATAGAGTTGTAGTACTTCACATCGCCGGTTACCTCCTCGCCCAACCACTCGGGTTTAACGAAGTTCTCATCCTCTGATGCAAGCTCTACCTCTGCTACTACCAAGCCCTCGTTGTCGCCGTAGAACTCATCTACCTCGTAGGTGTGGTCACCAGCCTCAACAAGGAAGCGGGTTTTGTCAATCACACCGGGCTCGCAAATTTTGAGCAGCTCCTCAACCTCGGCGGTGGGAATCTCTTTCTCCCACTCATAACGGCTTGCACCGCTTGCCGAGCCGATACCCTTGATGGTAATAAAACCTTTCTCGCCTTTGATCCTCACGCGAACGGTGCGCTCGGGTACCGAAGAAAGGTAGCCCTGAGTAATACGAGTAGCCTTCTTGGCGAGCGATTTGAACTCACCTGCTACCAGAAATTTCCTTTCAATCTCCTGTGCCATAAATCTTTGCGAATTTAATGCGTTGGACTACTACTACTCGTTAGCGAGTTTCTTTGCGCTCATACCGATAACGCGTTTGATAGCCTGAAGATAGTTGATGTTCTCAACACCCTCGAGGTGGCAGTCGGCGATGGTCTTTTTGATATCCTCAATCTCGGTCGACTCGGAGTTGATAGTAACGACTTTAGCGCCGTTGATCAACACGTTACCAACCTCGCAGATGGTATCATTAACCATATAACCAAACCTCTCTTTGTGTACCCTTACGGCTGCCAAGTCGCGGTTAGCCTCCACCATAGCGATGAACTCCTCAAAGGTGTAGGTATCTTTGGTGAGTGCGGGCATCTCCACCATAAATGCGGGGAATACCTCATTCTCAAGAACCTCGCGCGAGATGGGAAACTCGCCCTTCATCAGGGGATTCCACTGCTCGAGACCGTCTACGGTCTGCACGTAGGTTTTGATATCCATCTTACCATCGCGAATCTTGGTATTGTTGATATCGTTTGCACGCGAGATGATGTAGATTTCGTCGCTGGTGCGGCGCCATACCTTCTCGGGTACGGGTGCGGAGAGGCGAGCCATACGTGCGTGAGCCTCCTCGAAATTCTGACCGAAGGAGCGGAACTCAAAACGGGGTTTCGAGATTGCTCCAATCTCCATTTTCTCTTTCGACATTTTTCTTGAATTAATTTAGGTGATAAACGGCGGAGGTCGGCTCTGCCCGCCCACTGGCAGGCAGAGCCTAATCCGTCAAGAAAATGTTATGCAAAAATTATCCCAAAATTACATCTCGGGCTGCTGCTCGATATCAGCAACTTTAGCACCGTTGGCTGCACCCTTGGTAGGATCTGCATAAGCCCACTCACCGGTACCATCGGGTACGCGCGAGAAGGTGTGCTGCTTGTCGTTGTTGTAACCGCTTACCTGGTTCCAACCTGCGCCCTCGTCACCACGTTTGAACTCGCTCAGTTTCTCATCTTTAGCGTTGTAGAGCTCGATGAATACGTTTTTCTTGCCCGAAAGACCACCTTTGAATACGTGGTTCTCGCTCTCGTAAACATAGTTGGGATCGCCACCCTCAGCCTCGTCAGCGAGGTCGGAGCTCTCGAGAACTACGAAACCTTTGGCAGCAATCTTCATACCTGCTTTACCGGTCCAAGTGGTGCTCTGGCCACCCTCTTTCGAGCTGTCATATTTAACCATATAAACACCCTCGAGCGAAACCTCCTCGTCGGTAGTGTTGTAGAGCTCGATGAATTTGTCGGCACCCGAAAGCTCGTTCAGAACGATACCGCTAACTTTGGTCTCGCCGCCACCGTTGTTGGGGCCGTCAACGTTAATCTCGTTACCGTCGCACGAGGTGAGTGCTACAGCAGCCATAGCTGCAAATGCAAAGAATTTTTTCATAATACTTTTTTTTGTTTGGTTAATAAATGATTGAATGTTATTGGTGTAAAAAGTTTTACGTTGCAAATATATACTCCGTCAAGCATCCATAAACATAGCCGTATGATTCTTAACAAGAATATAACGTTGTCGTAATGATTTCTTAAAAATCTCTAAATTAGAATGCTACCTGGAAGCGGCACGAAATCATATGGAAGTCAACGCCTTTGCCACCGTTAGCAAGAGCCTCTGCGGGGAATTTGGTAACGTTGCCATCTGCATCGTAGCCGGTGCTATAGGGGTTCTTGGCGGTCTTATCGGTACCATCCTGCTCGCCCTTACCGTTAGCGAATACGTCGTTGTCGGCAAACTGGTAGTTGATCATAAACTTCACGTTCTCGGTGGGATAGTAGTTGAGACCGAGTGCATACTGAGTCGACGAACCACCCATATAATATTTATTGAGGTTCAGGTCGATGTGGTCTACGCGAGCTGCGAGCTCCAAGTCGCCCCAACCTTTACCGCGAGTGCAACGGGTGTATTTAGCACCACCTGCATCGTAGTTCTGTTTGCCACCAAAGAGCATATAACCAGCCTGAACATACCAACCGCTTGCGGGACGGAGGTCGGCACCTTTCTCATTCTTTGCAAGGTCTACGAAAGCCTGACGCGAGATGTAAGCAGCCTCATAGCGGAGTGCATCGTAGTGACCTGCGAGCTCAACGGTCCAGAGGAACTCGTGGTCGAGACCTTTGATTGCATCGGTATCGAGGTATTTCTTACGGTTGATGCTGGTGGAGTTACGGGTGCTATAGCGGATAGCGTTGTAACCATCGGTCGAGGTCACCTTGGGCTCACGGTACGAAACAGCTGCACCAAGGTGGAGCGAACCATTTTTCATATCGTGGAGAGGCCTCCAAACAAGTTTACCGGTGTAGGAAAGACCTGCATCCAGACCGTAGTCTTTGTTACCGTCCTCCATAAAGGTCTGCTCCTCGGCGCCCTTAATCTCGGGACCAAATACGCCGAACGAAGCCCACAGAGCGGGAGTAGCGTAGCGGAAGTTCACACCCATATGGCGCGAAGGAGCCAAGTAGGTTACCATAGCACGCTCCATAAAGAGGAGGTAGCGGCTGGTGGAGTTACGCTGAATCGAGAAGTTCTCCTTGAAGTTACCCATCTTAATCTGCAAGTTCTCAATACCGTCGTACTGAAGAATAGCATCTTTGAGCTCTACAATACCGCTCGACCAATCGGTATCCAACTCTGCGTACCAATTCTCGTCGATCTGGGTTTTAACAGCAAAACGGGTACGGCGGAAGCTCATACCGTTACCAATCTGGGTGAGGTTTTTGTCGTAGCCGAAGTAAACGGCTGCATCACCCTGAACGCGAACGTCAAACCACATCTTGTAGTTGGCCTGTTTGTTCTGGAATACCAAGATACCATCCTGAAGAGTAGGCTGTACGGGAATAACGTCAACCTTCTGACCATACTGGTTCACCTCGGTAGTCTGTGCCTGAGCACCGAAAACCGATGCCATCACCACAGCTGCAAGAAGGAAAAATTTCTTCATAGTTGTTTGTGTTTAAGTAAGTTAATAAAGTTTATTTGGTGTTGTGACTATTTTCTTTTATGCTCTAAATCGACTTAATGAAACTTATCAAGTTGTCACCCTTTTGCAAGCCCAATTTCTGTCGTAGGCGGTAGCGGCCCACCTCCACACTCTTGGGCGAGATATTCATCAGAGTGGCAATATATTTCGACGAAAATCCCAATCGCAGCAGTGTGGCCAACCTGCGTTCGGAGGTGGTCAGATGAGGAAATTCCTCTGTGAGTTTCAGGCTGAAATCCTTATGCAATATCTCTGCTTGCGTATAAAATTCATCTATCTCTCCCGAAAAGCTCGTGCGTTGGCTCAAGTCTTGTTCCACTTCGGCTATGAGGCGGTCTTTCTCCTCGCCCGATGACTTGGCAGCCCTGCGCACCTTTTCGGTCACCATCTCGAGAAACTCCTTCTGCTCGCTGATTCCGAGTGCCACGTTAATAATCTCCTTACGCTTGAGTTCGAGCATACCGTGGAGGCTCTCATTCTCCGACAAAATACTCTTTATCTCCATAGCATTCAACGCCTTTTGATTCTCATAAAGTTGCTGTTGCTGGCTCAAAATCAAGCGGCGTGAGGAGTTGCGGATGCGCTCCTGACGGCGTATGTAGCGAGCGAAAAAGACCAACATAACGAGCATCAGTGTGCACATCAGAATAGTTAGGTTCGTATTATGGTCCGTAACCCAATAGCCTGCAAAGAGCCCCGAAAAGAGCCTATACAGGAGAAACGATACAAAGGGAGCCAACACAACTCCCAAGGCATTGCGACCAAGCACACTATTTTCAACATTAACTTGGGCACGGTGAACAACTCTGATACCGACCATAGCCGCCACCACCAACTGCGTGAGTGACAACGGAGTAGGCTCAAGTCCCACAGCCCTTACAGCCGACGACGAGAAGAGTATCAACGTAATGGCAACCGAGTAGCTCACCACTACAAGTGCTTGGCTCGACATATCGAAATAGCGTTCGGCCGCAATATCCATACGCAACACAACGGCCCTCCAAAATAGAACGACCGCCACAATAAGCATAACTGTCGGCACCAACACGGTGACAACCTGTGGTCCCATAAGCAATCTGCCAAGCATAATCAGCAGGCTACCATTATTGACTGCCACGGCAAATGCCACAAATATCACTCCCACAACAACAAAGTCGCGCAGATAACCCGACAAACGGATAAAGTGTATATGACTGCGACCAAGCGTCACGCGATAGATATAGTAGAGTACGGCGGCAAGGAGTGCCACAACGAGAGGCGCCACAAGCCAACCTGCCATAAGCGCATAATCGGGTCGGGTCGCACCTTCTCCCAAAATCCTATAAGCCTCCAACGCACCGAGCAGAGCAGCACAGAGCGATGGCATCACTCCGAAACGTTCGAATATTATGAGAGTGGAAAAAACCGCCAAGCCAACAACAGACAACTCCCCTATCGACACCATACCATATCCCGACGCGAGTCGCTCGCCAAAATATGAGGTCCAAGGCAGGAACATAGCAACAGCCATAGTCACAACCACAAGAGCCAAGAATGCCCTCCTCGGAATGGCTCTGGTAGCAGCCAAAGCGCCATAGGCAATAGGCAGTTCTTTGGCAATTAACCACCAAAGAATCAACGCCGTAGCAAGTATGGCAAATACGAGAGTCATCTAAAATTTCTGCTTAAATAAGATTAATCCCTATTAGAAAATGCGTTTGATTGCCATAACCGACAATTGGTCTGCCACAACCTCGGCCGCATCGGAAAGGTTCTCAATATGGAGAGCAAAATAGCGGAGGTGAAATTTTTCACTCAACTTGAGGCTCATCATCTCGTGGAAAACTCTGCGTTTGATGGCCTGTGCACACTTCTTGGTCTCTTTCTTGTAGAAGTAGACGCGATTTATCTTGTCGGTAATAGTCTCTGGCTCACGGAAATAGGCTTTCGCTGCAGGTAGAGCAGACTCCACGGCAAGAGTAGCAAACTCGGTGAGTTTCACAAACTCATTATTGAGTTCTGCCGGAACGAAAGGATTTTCTATCTCGAACTGCAACAAACTGTCGCTTAAAATGTTGGATATATTTCCAAGCTTCTCAAGAAGCCGCATAATATCACCTCGGGAGCGAACCAAAGCAGTCTGGGTATAGAGGTCATTCTCGATTGCACGTCGGAGCACAGATGCCTCCGAGTCGAGTTGTGACATACTATGGAGATTATCATTGAATGCCTCCGAAGAGGAGTGAAGATAGTTACGCACACCATCCTTGAAGATGAGCAGTGCATTGTCTATCATATCGAAATATTTGTCGATATTCTCAATGAGGATATTGGTTTTCTTCGCCTTAAACATTGTCGAAATATAGGGGTTAGTCGGAGGTTAGCCTCTCACAATTCACACAAAAATAGTAATTTTTATTGAATATAGTGCTATTCCCCACATTGTATAGTTTCAGGCAGGCAATCACAAAGCAGATAGTGACATTGATTTTCAGCAAGATACACAAAACACACAAAGCCCCTTTGTAGGGGCTTTGTAGTGGTATTGTAGTGTATTTTCTATTTCACAGAGTAAACTTTCCGTGCCCATTCGGTCTTCATATAGTACTGAAGAGTAAGCGGAGCACTCCTACGAGGAATGTAGGTACTCACTCCACAGATGTCGAAACTGCCATCAACAAGATACTCCAAAAAAGAGTAGGCATAATTACTTCCAAGCGAGTAGATATTCTCCGTATGGTCATTGGCGACAACAGCATCGGAAAGTGCCCTACGGAAGTTGGCAAGCAACTGTTCGTCGTCGGTGAGTTGGCAAACGAAGTCCTCCAAATCGTAGAATGCAGCAGGCGACATCCTGTCGAGCATCTGCACATCCTTCCAATTGAGAGTCATCTCGCCATTAATCTCAAGCGGGGTGAGGTGGGATTCAACCATCTCAACACTATCTTCTATATTCGTTGATGCCACAATCGCTGCCACGGCATCGGCCAAAGCCTCAAGTTTGGAGCAATCAACCGTAGCAAGTGCAAGCGATTTGATGCGAGAGAAGTTATTATCTCTCATATAGACATCCTTCACAATGGCACCTATCGACTCAACCGAGTGGCTTGGACTCATAAGATTCTCAACTATCTCCTTGTAGGATAGACCGCAAGCCATAATCTCAACAGGCGATGCCACTATATAATCTGCCGCAGAACGCATCTCATAGAGGAACTCTATGGATGACATAAAGCAGGCATCAAATATAATATAGTCGAAGTGAATAGGCGAAAGACCCTCTATCATCTCCGAAGCATCTACGAAGCTCAACTCGTTGTCAATCGTACCAGAGCCATTCTCATCGTAGACCTGATCGTAGCCCAGATAGCGAGTCTGGGCAAGCTCCATAAGTGGCAGGAAACTAAACTCTTGGCTCGCACCATCAATAGGTGCAACCTTCTGATTATTATACTTCACACCAGAGTTAGGCTTGGGGAACCAACCCGAACCGTGGCCGCCAAGCACAAGGCCGTAGCTCGAACTTGGAGCAAGTGTTTTGATATCCTCCAACACCTGCTTCATAACCTCCGGGCGAGTAGAAACCTGCGAGGCATAGGTTTTGAGTTCCTTACAGTGGCGAACGTGGTTATTGGAGCCATAGGTATGGTAATATACCTCGTAAAGTTTGGTATCACGCGCAGTGTCAAGGTAGATAATAAGTCGCGTGGAGGGCATCGCTCCTATCATACCGAGTTCGGCATCGGTTGCGTTACGCATAATGCTCGAAGAGAGGTTATTGTCCGCATTGAGGTACATAATGAGAGTGTGCTCAACCTGACTCTCCGGTAGCACAACCACATCCTCTCCATCCACTACTACACCACGGCAACCAGCAAGCGCAAACATCAAGGTTGCCAGAGCAACCACAGAAAGTATATTGTGTTTCAACTTCATATTCATAACTATTGGAGTGGTAAGTTATTGATTCTCCACCCTCGTTTTTCTACAGTTGGGGCCACATCGGGCTTAACCATATATACACGCGAGAAGTCAAAATAGTAACCCAGGTTACCTCTCGAATCCTTCTCCTTGAGATAGATAAACTCTGCCGTACGCGATACCACCTCTCGGCTCTTAATCTCCACCCCCTTGGCATAGAGCAAATCAGCAGCGTGAGAGAACATTAAGACGTGCATAGGACTCTTCTCTTTAGTCCCTTCCCCCGACCTTTCAATCGTTTTCAACACCCCATTGAGTCTCTCAAAGCAGTGTCTCTCATTGATGCTATCACCAATAGAACCGTATGCAAAAGCGAGGAAATTGAGATTCTTGGGGCTGAACGGATCGCGCTCCATAACTTGCATCGCCCCATCTATAAGGCGGTGCATACGTTCTTCGGTCGGTTCTGTCATAATCTCCTCAACCACAGCCAAAACCACATCCTCGGCCGGTATGGGTTCGAGAGGTTTGTAGAGTTCACTGAAAGCGTAGCCGTAGTAGAGATAGTGGTACTCTTCTTCGCTCATCTGCTCATCAGCAGAAAAATACTTGGCCAAGAGTTTATCGAGATAGTATGGCGACTCGGCATCAATTGTGCGGAGCAAGATGTCGTCATTATCGGGTACACGCATCTCTTGTGCTACGGCCTTCGAAGGCAGCAGCAATATTATAAGCCAAGCGCACACTCGCATCAGTATCGACATAGCTCTCATAATCAGCCCCCCTGCGATTCTCTAACAGAATTTCCACTCCTCGATGGAGCGCTCAATCTCTGCAAAAAGTTGCTCGCTTACGGCCACAAGCGGAAGTCGAAGATTATTCCTCACCACCCCCTGAATCGCAAGCGCGGCCTTCACTCCTGGGGGATTTCCCTCGGCGAAGAGCATCTTCACAGTGGGGCGGATTTGCTCGAAACGTAAGTCATTCTCGGCACTACCGCCTTCTGCCTGCGAGGCAATAAGTTCGTGGAAATATCGGGGAAACGCATTGGCAGCCACAGAGATAACGCCTATACCTCCCGCCTTCATCACAGGCAGTGCAAGCGAATCATCACCCGAAATAACCTCAAATCCCTCTGGGCGACCTGCTATCACCTCGGCAATCTGCTCAATATTGCCACTCGCCTCCTTGATTGCCACCACATTGGGGCAATCGTGAGCAATGCGCAGAGTGGTAGCGGGCTCCATATTGACACCCGTACGCCCGGGTACATTATAGAGAATAATGGGTCGTGGTGAGCGTTCGGCGATATACTTAAAATGCTCGTAAAGACCACGTTGCGAGGGTTTATTATAGAACGGTGCCACACTCAGAATGGCATCCACTCCATCGAGATTAGTCTGGTCGATGAGCTCTACAACACGAGCCGTATCATTACCACCCACACCCACAACCAAAGGCAGACGGCCTGCATTGCGAGCCTTCACAGCCCTCAACACTGCCACCCTCTCGGGCATAGTCAGCGTAGGTGTCTCGCCCGTGGTGCCCATCACCACAAGGTAGTCCACACCACCCTCGATAACATAGTCAATCAAGCGGTCGAGAGCAGCATAGTCGATTTCTCCCGCATCGGTAAACGGGGTAACGAGTGCGACTCCAAGGCCGCTCAATTTCTGTATGAGTTTATTTCTATCCACTTTTCAGTTCGGTTTAGCTTGCAAAAATATATATTTCTATCAAAATAACTCACCCTGCACAGCAATCTTTTCGCTCTGGTGAGTCGTTTTCCTATCCTCCTCCCCAATATCAGCCACGCTGGGTACTCCGACAATCATCTGTTCAAAGTCGCTCTCGGAGATAATTTTCACGCCCAACTTATTGGCTTTCTGTAACTTTGCAGGGCCTATTTTATCGCCCGCAAGCAGGTAGTCCGTGGCTCCCGATACAGCGGCCAAATTCTTGCCGCCGTGTTGTTCGATGAGCGCTTTGAGTTCCTCCCTCGAGTGACGCACAAAGCTACCCGAAATCACTATGGAAACTCCTTCGAGCTGTGACGATAGTCGACTCTGCTCTCCCTCCTCAAACTGCAATCCCACCTCACGCAAGCGATTGATAATGGCGAGGTTGGACTCATTGGTGAAATATGCCCTGATGCTACTTGCGATCTTCTCTCCTACTTCATCGGCCTCGGCCAACTCTTGCTCGGTTGCGTTCATTATTGCATCTAAAGAACGGAAATGTGAGGCCAAATATTTTGCAGTGGTTTCGCCCACGAATCGGATTCCGAGAGCAAACAGCACTCTTGCAAAGGGAACACTCTTCGACGACTCGAGCTGCTGCATAATCTTCTCGGCGCTCCTCAATCCCATTCTTGGCAGTGATGCAATCTGTTGTGGTCTGAGCGAATAGAGGTCGGCGACATTGCGTACGAGGCCACTCGTATAGAGCAGTTCGGCCGTCTCCTCACCCAATCCTTCGATGTTCATAGCCTTGCGGGAGATGAAGTGGATGATACGCCCGACAATCTGCGGTGCACAGCCATCCGAATTGGGGCAATAGTGTTTGGCCTCGCCCTCGATGCGCACAAGCTCCGAGCCGCACTCGGGGCAGTGGGTGATATATTCAAACGGAGTACTTTCATCCTCTCTCTCGGAGAGTTCCACACCCGTAATTTTCGGTATGATTTCACCCCCTTTTTCGACATAGACCATATCGCCCAGACGCACATCGAGGAGGGCAATCTGATCGGCATTATGGAGCGATGCTCGTTTCACGATGGTGCCCGAAAGTCGCACTGGCTCAAGGTTGGCCACAGGTGTAATGGCCCCCGTACGGCCCACTTGAAAGTCCACAGACAACAGACGCGAGAGAGCCTGCTCGGCCTTAAACTTGTAGGCCACAGCCCAACGAGGAGCCTTGGCAGTAGCCCCCAATCGGTGGCGCACGGAATAGTCGTTTACCTTTATGACAGCACCGTCTGTATCGTAGGGTAGTTCGAGGCGCAGAGCATCCGTTCGGGTGATGTAGGACTCTATCTCCTCCCAGGTGGTGCAGCGCTGCATACGGTCTGAAATCTTCAGCCCCCAACTGCGAGCCGCCTCAAGATTCTCCCAATGGGTAGCAAAGGGCAATTTGTCGCCCACCATATAGTAGAGGAAACAGTCGAGTCCGCGGCGTGCAACCTCGGCAGAGTTTTGGAGTTTAATGGTGCCTGCAGCAGCATTGCGAGGGTTGGCAAATAGGGGCTCGCCGGCCTCCTCACGCTCGGCATTGAGCCTACGGAATGAGGCGTGGGGCATAATCACCTCGCCACGCATCTCGACATACTCGGGAACATTGTCGCCACGCAGCACAAGCGGCACCGTACGGATGGTACGGATATTGGTGGTCACATCGTCGCCTCTCGTACCGTCACCACGCGTCACAGCCCTTTCGAGTCGGCCATTGACATAGATAATGGAGATGGCCGTACCATCGAACTTGAGCTCGCAGACAAACTCCGTCGGCCCCTCTTCACGTTCGATGCGGTCGACAAAAGCGCGTAACTCCTCGAGCGAGTAGGTATTTGAGAGGGAGAGCATAGGGAACTTGTGGACCACCGAGCTAAATGTGTTGACCAAATCACTACCCACACGTTTTGTGGGCGAATTGGGGTCGTCATACTCGGGGTGTTGCGCTTCGAGCTCCTGCAACTCTTTCAAGAGCATATCGTACTCGTAGTCGGAGATGTCGGGGTTGGCCTCGACATAGTATTTGTAGTTGAGAGCGTTGAGTCTGCTGCGCAGAGCTTCGATTTTTTGTTTCATAGTTGTAGTGATGCGAGGGGCATATAAATCGAGGTAAAGGTACAAAAAAAGGGGGAGAAAGAACGAGGTCGGAATGAAATAAAATAATTTTATTGAAAAAATTGAGTCCAAGAGTATCGAATATGAAATTTTGCCTTATAATTGCAGAAAATTTTGAGAACACTTAATTCAGATATGAGTACACAGAAAGTTACTAAACGCCGCTCCGTAGTGAGCTTTGCAAACCTCGCGCCCGAGTTGCAGGAGGAGGTTAAAAAGTTGTATCCCCTTGGATATAACGAAGCTATGATGCGTATCGAGAAACCCAATGGCGAGTTTTTCTACGCTGTTCCTTTCGAGACCGAGGAGGTGAGCTACCTCGTGAAGGTGGTTGTGAAGATAGACGATCACGTAGAGGAGGAGGAAGATAGGGACTACTATAGCGATGACCTCAAGGGTGCCGACGAGTTTGCCGACCACAACGATGAGGATGAGGACATCGACAACCTTCGAGACGAGATTTAACCGTTCATTTTAGAACTCCATATATACCCCGAGCACCACTCGGGGTATTATTTTGCCCATTTGTGAGTGTAAATTTGCATATTACTTGCAGTTTATCGGAAAGTTTTTATACCTTTGCACCGCTTTTTATAATCACGCGCGACGCGCACACGTGTGGGAGCCTTGCGAAAGAGAATAAGAGCAGCTAAATATTGGGAAAGCAACAAGTTGCACTACAGACAACAACGCAAAACATATTTCAACCATTTATAACAATTTCAAACAATTAATCATTTTATGTCCAAACGTATTTACACAGAGCCTGTCATTACCATCGACGACGTGATGGTAGAGAACGGTATCGCATCGAGCGTCTACTCGACCACCATCGATCCTTGGGATGAGGAGAACGGCGCAGAGATGGAATTCTAAAATGTTAAACCCAAAAGAAAAAGAGAAAAGAGTATGAAAAAGATTATGCTTTCGTTGGGTTTGATGTTCGCTGCACTTACCCTTACCAACTGTTCGAATGAGATTATCGAGGATGTAGCTCCCGAGGTAAATGGCAAAGCTTTCGCTGTAACCGCAAGCACCCCCTCCACCCGTACCGTAGCCGATGGTTACGACACCGATTGGGTTGCAAATGATGCACTGACTATCTTCCACGTTGCCAACGGCACCACCAAGTATGATGGTAGCTTCACCACCTCCGCCGAGGAGCTTGGCATTTTCAAAGGCACTACTACTGCTGATTTCACCGCAGAGAATACTTGGTATGCTATCTACCCTGCCAACACCTACAATAGCAGCAAGAATCCTACCAAAACAGCTTATGACAACGTAGGTTACCCTGCCACCACTCAGAAAGGTAACAACAGTATGGCTCACGTAGCAGGTGATTATGCACCCCTCTACGGTATCACCACCACTGCTGCAGGCGAGGACAAGGTAAACTTCACTATGCACCACCTCACCACTCTGATGAAATTCGTTGTAAAGAACCAGAGCGAGGAGCCCTTCACCGTTAGCAGCATCACCTTCAAGAACTCCGCACAGGACTTCGTAGGTACCTACCACCTCAACCTCACCGGCGAGAAAGTAGAGTACATTTCGAGTGGTGCAGACTATGTAAAGAAGGAGGCTGTTCTTACCGTTACCAACGGCGAGGCTATCGCTGCAGGTAGCGAGGCATATTTCTACCTCCCCGTTAAGCCCCACACCGCTGCTGTAGGTGAGACTATCGACATCACCGTAGTAACCGACAAGGCTGTTATCGTTAGGAGCAAAGAGGTTGCCACCGCTACCGAGTTTGCTGCCGGCAAGGTTAACGCTATGAACATCACCGCCACCGCAGATGATTTCGCACAGGAGGAGGTAGTGTACGTTGAGAATGCTTGGAACCTTGTTAACAATGCCTACGAGCTTGCAGCAGGTCAGAAAGTAATTATCGCTGCTTCGGGTTACAATTTTGCAATGAGCACTACCCAAAATAGTAACAACCGTGGTATTGCTCCTATTGCTAAAGGCGAGGGTACCGCAACTGTTCGTGATGATGTACAGGTATTCACCGTAGAGGCTGGTAGCACCGATGGTACTTGGGCATTCAAAACCTCGACTGGTTATATCTATGCAGCTTCGAGCAGCTCCAACCATCTGAAAACTCAATCCACCAAGAATACCAATGCATCTTGGAGTGTAACTATTGTAAATGGTGTGGCAAGTGTAGTTGCCCAGGGCAGCAACACCCGCAACGTTATGCAGTATAACAATGAAAGCGGTCTGTTCTCTTGCTATTCAAGTGCAAGTCAGAAACCTATTGCTATTTACCTTTGGGTAGGTGATGAGGAACCTGCTTTGAGCACCCGAGTTGCTCTTGCTACTCCTCAGAATGTTACCGCTGCTGTAGAGGAGGGTACAAATAGTGTAACCTTCGCTTGGGATGCAGTAGAGAATGCCGTTAGCTACACTGTAACTGCAGGTACTAAATCGGTGAATGTTAAGACCACTACAACCACTATTGACGAGCTTGGTTGGAATGTGACTGCCACTGCTTCTGTCGTGGCTAATGCAGATGCCAATTCTTTGTTCTACAAGAACTCCGAGGCAGGTACAGTAGAGTATACCATCGGTGAGAATCCCGATGCAGGTGAGGATGTTGCACTTGGTGAGAGCTATAGCTACTCATTTACAAAGCAGGTATTCACTGCCAATGGTACAAAGGCACTTGGCGCATACAACTGGACACTTGCAGGTAATGGTGGCTACTGGGGCTGGGATAGTAATAATGGTAAAGGACAGCAATTTGGTTCCAGTGGCAAACCCTACAAGAGTATGACACTCTCCACAAGCGATTATGAGGGTGGTATCAATAAAATTGTCATCAACACCAGCGGCGCATCGAGCATTTCGGCTACCTGCACCGTAACCGTAGGTGGCGTTCAAATTGGCAAGCAGATAAAACTTACAACGTCTGCCACTGACCACACTTTTGAATCTGAAGAGATTCTCATTGGTGAGGTTGTAATCTCCTACAGCCAGACCTCGAGTAAAGCTATCTACATCAAGTCGATTGCTATCAACTAATTTAGCAAACGATATGTACTCACACCCCTGCCATCAACGTGGCAGGGGTGTTTTGTTTACACCTATTTATATATATGTAGGGTTGAATAGATGGATATAGGCAAAGAATGAGATGAGATGAGATGAGATGAGAGGTAATGCTATGCGAGGTCATACGAAGAACCTATCTTGCGATGGGCAGAAAAAAAGAATCGGCGCACCGTAGTGGTGCGCCGATTGCTATTCTTAATGGTACTTAAGCCTCAGTCTTAATCTGTAAAGCCGTAGGGAGTGTCGTTGACACGGAGGTCGGAGAAGCGTGCGGTAGCCGACTTGCTATTATCGCCGCTGCTCACAGCCATACCCACATAGACCTCCGCAGGTAATGCGGTGGCAAATGTGTCACTCTTAATGTTCGCAAAAGTAGCACCTCCATCGGCCGAATAGAGCGCCTCAACCTTATCGCCCGTGCGGGTGAGTTTTAGCACAACATCGTCGCCGGCAGCGCGTGCACCTCCCGATTTCTTGCCCGACTTCTCGCCCGTAGCCAAGCGGTAGTGGCTATAGTAATCGGTGTCGATAACGCCCGCTGTTGCATAGAGCATATTCGTGCCGCTTGCCGAGGGATCGGAGCAGAGCATAAGGCCTGCTGCGCTCTGATTGCCACCCTTCTCGGTGGTGTAGTCTACGAGTCGCACGGTGGCAGTAAAGTCACCCTCCACCTTGCGCCACACATAGCCGAACTTCTGCGCTCCGCTCTCGAACTTACCGGTAGCCGAGAGGCTCAACACACCCTCTTCGCTCACCAAGGCGGTAGTGGTAGAGCCACTCACAGCTGTCAGGGTCCAGCCGCCACCGATGGCGCTACCCGAAGGCTCCTCGGGGTCGGTAGTAGTACCTCCGTCGCCATCGTTGCCACCATCGCCACTATCGCCACTATCGCCACTATCGCCCGAGCTCATTCCGCCATTGTCGACAGCCACAGGTGCGGTTGCATAGCCCGAGAGTCGGCCCACGCCTGCCCCACTCTTCACAATCTCCGCAACCCTTGTCTTATCGTCGACCACATAGTCGTAGGTGGGTTTGAAATCGTTGTAGGTAAGCGGTGTGGCGAGCTTCTCTCCTCCATATTTCTTATACTCGACATTGGTAAATGGATAGGGATCCGAAGCATCGGCGGGGATATTGGTGTACTCATTGTCGAGCGCATAGAGGTAGCCGGCGACACTGCCCGTAAGGTTGGACACCCAGCTGCTACCACTCTTCTTGGCAGGGAAGGTGCAGATGTCGGTCGGCAGGCGCACACCATCGAAAGCGTTATTCTCGACAAGCACCATAGCACCGTAGGCACTACCTACACCATAGGTGGTCACATTGTCGTAGAAGTTATTGAAAACGTGTGCCTTACCAAACCTCACCCTCGGGTGGCGAGAGGAGGATCCATCGAACCAATTGTGGTGCATAGTGATGGTAATCTTCTCGTCTGCCGAGGCGCTATTGGAGTGGCCCACAAGGGTACTCTTCTGTGTCTTGATATAGTGGCACCACGAGATGGTCACGGCATTAGTCTCGTGGGTAACGTCGCACGAGCCATCTTCGTAGTCTTTGGTCTGGTTGACACTCTCGAAGGTGCAGTGGTCCACCCAAACGTTAGTACTCTCCTGCATAGAGATGCCGTCGGCACCGTTGTCGGCCTTGGGTTGCACGATGTAGACGTTGCGGATGATGATGTTGGATGCCTCATTTAGGAAAAAGCCCACATTCTGCATACGGAACGAGTCGGTGCCGTAGATGGTGATGTTGGAAGTGCGCTTGATATCAAACCAAGGGCTACCCGTATCGCGACCATCGGAGGAGGTGAAAGTGCCACTGAGCCAAACGATTGCAGGGTCGGTACTCTTATTCTTCTCGCGCAGTTTGAGCCAATCACGGAAGGCCGTACCGCTATTGAAGTGATGCACTTTGCCGCCCTCACCACCTGTGGTGTTCTCACCATAGCCGATGAGCTTATCGAGGGGCACGCTACCCACAACGGGGGGATTAGCCGGCTCTTCGGGCTCCTCTGGCTCGGGATTTTCGGGATTTTCGGGGTCCGGATTTTCGGGATCCTCGGGATTGGGTTTTTCGGGATCCTCGGGATCGGGTTTCTCAGAATTCTCGGGATTCTCTGGGTCGGGTTTCTCGGTCTGTACTGCGCTGGTAGTGAAAGTGATATACTCACTATAGTCGCTCAGCGAGTCGCCCCTTTTGGCCCTCACAGCAAATTGGTATTCGCACTCGGGAGTGAGACCCGAAAGCGCGGTCGAAGGCTCGGATGTAGAGCCCGAGGTGAAGCCATCGGCATTTTTGCAACGCCAATCGTATCCCTCGGCACCCTCCACAGCGTTCCAGCTCAAGGTGGCGGTAGTGGAGCCAACCTCGGTAGCCGTAACGTCTGTGGGCATATCCACCTTTTCGGGCTTGGGCTCTTCGGGCTGATCGCAGCCAATGAGGAACAAGCCGAACATTGCAAACAAAAGGAGAGAGAGTTTTTTCATATTCATAGGGATATATTAAGATGGTACAAAGGTAGCAACAAAGCTGCACACCTATCTCCCAAAAACTATCATAACTATCGGATTATTTGCCACTTTGAGGCCATACGACCCTCGGCAAAATACCCTGAAGGTGGGCAATAGCGATACCGTAGTTGGTCATCGCCACACCCTGCGCCTCGGCTCTCAACACTCTGGCAAGCACGTGGCGGCGAGTGAACATACAGGCCCCGCAGTGGATAACAAGGTCGTAGGGGGTAAGGTCTGCAGGAAAGTCATCGCCGCCAACAACATCAATCTGCAACCCCTGTCCCACCTTGCGGCGCAACATAGCAGGGAGTTTAACTCTACCTATATCCTCCGATGCGGGAGCGTGGCTACAAGCCTCGGCAATGAGCACGCGCGACTGCTCCGTCAGTTGCTCTATCTTCTTGGCACCCTCCACAAACAGAGGCGCATCGCCCTTATAGCAGGCCATCAACACCGAGAATGATGTGAGCATACTACCTTCGGGAACTCTTTCGGCCACATAGCCAAAGACTTGTGAGTCTGTAATGATGAGTTGAGGGGGTGTCGTAAGTCGTGCCAGAGCAGAGTCGAGTTCGGCAGGTTGGCAGCAGATGGGTACACACCCCAAATCGAGCAACTCCCGCAAGGTCTGCACCTGCGGCATAATGAGTCTACCTTTGGGTGCGCTACTGTCTTGCGGCATAACAAGCACCACGCTATCACCTCGTCCAACGAGTCCACCCGTGATGGTCAATTCATCTTTTGCATCTGCCTTGAGTCTATCTATCATAGTCTCAAGGAGTTTATCCATACCCTCGCGGCGCGAAGCACTTATAAGCAGGGGAAAGACACCCAACTGTTGCTCAATCTTGCGGGCCGTAGAGTCGGGAGAGATGAGCATATCGCACTTACCAAGCAAGACCACCGTCGGTACACCCATACGCTCAAATCGGCCAATCCACTCACGCTCAAGATCGTAGTCGTCAGTAGCGCCGCAGACAATCACAGCCAAATCGCACTTCTGTGCAGCCCTTTCGCTCTGCTGTCGGCGTTGCTGTCCGAGCGCCGTGGAGTCATCGAAACCTGCGGTATCTATCAGCACGCAAGGGCCCAAAGCTCCGAGTTCGATGCTCTTGACCACTGCATCTGTGGTAGTGCCTGCCACCTCGCTCACGATGGCAATAGTCTGGCCACAGAGGGCATTGATGAGCGAAGATTTGCCCACATTGCAACGGCCAAAGAAGCCAATGTGAGTGCGCAAGGAGTGCGGTGTCGATTGGGATGCGTTGCTCATACTACCAATAGGAATTTGAATTATCTAAAAAGAGATTTCTATATTTCACAAACGATTAGAATCTAAAATCCCTACCTCCGTTCTCGATGCGGACCAAATTCTCTTCGGCAATTCTACGCACCTTGGGATGGGGTATACTCTCCATCTCGCGGGCAATTACCTTCAATCCAAGTCGGAGTGTTTCGGGAGAGGCGTAGTCCATAAGATATTCCTTGAGTGTCATCAGCGCATTGGG
Organism: Tidjanibacter sp.; assembly: GCA_017503805.1. Lineage (GTDB taxonomy): Bacteria > Bacteroidota > Bacteroidia > Bacteroidales > Rikenellaceae > Tidjanibacter. Next base: position 39,001 of record JAFVSJ010000013.1, on the reverse strand, counting down.
TTGGCAGCAGTTGGCAATCTGTCCGGTCTTGGCAAGCGACATAAACCTATCGCCCGTACGTCCCTCGCGGTAGCAAGCGGTACAAAAACTCGGCACATAGCCAAGTTGCAGCAACCAAGCCACAATCTCATCGAGAGTACGGCGGTCACTTACATCAAATTGAGCCGTACGCTCATTTTGCTCCTCTTCTCCATCTACATAGCCGCCCACGCCCGTATGAGAGCCACCGCTAATCTGCGAAACACCCAAGCGCAAAACTTTCTCGCGCGAGGACTTACTTTCTCGAGTGGAGATAATCATACCCGTATATGGTACGGCTATACGGATGATAGCCACCATCTTATGGAAAATTTCATCAGGCACTGCATCCTTAAAGTCGGCCACATCGATATCATCGGCAGGGCAGATGCGAGGCACACTAATAGTGTGGGGGCCTACACCAAATGCAGCCTCAAGGTGCTCGGCGTGCATAAGCAAACCGGCAAAATCGTAGCGGTAGCCCTCAAGACCAAAGAGCACACCGATGCCCACATCATCTATGCCACCCTCCATAGCCCTATCCATAGCCTCCGTATGCCAAGCATAGTTGCTTTTGGGGCCTCTCGGGTGGAGTCGTTCGTAGCGTTCACGATTGTAGGTCTCTTGAAAGAGGATGTAGGTACCGATGCCGGCATCTTTGAGTTTGCGGTAGTTCTCTACAGTCGTAGCCGCAATATTGACATTCACCCTACGGATGGCACCGTTGCGGTGTTTGACAGAGTAGATGGTCTTGATGCTCTCCAAGATATACTCAATAGGGTTATGCAGCGGATCCTCACCAGCCTCCAGCGCGAGCCTCTTGTGGCCCATATCCTGCAGTGCAATCACCTCTCTCACAATCTCCTCCTGAGTGAGTTTCTTGCGAGGAATAGTCTTATTTGCAATATGATAGGGGCAATAGGTACAGCTATTGACGCAGTAATTGGAGAGGTAGAGAGGTGCGAACATCACGATACGATTGCCGTAGACCTTCTGCTTGATCTCCCTCGCGAGCCGGAACATACGTTCGTTCAGATCGGGCAACGTGCACTCAAGCAACACAGAGGCCTCTCTATGAGTAAGGCCTTTGCAGTCACTCGCACGTTCGATAAGGCTCTCGATAAGCTCTCTGTTATCTCGGTTGGCTGCAGCATATTCCATTGTGGCCAAAATCTCTTCGTGCGAGATAAATTCCTCGGCCACTTTCGATTGGGGGTTATAGTTCATACTCTACTTTTATCTTCGTGGTTATCAATTCATTATTTGTTTGCGGGCACAAAGTCGGGATGGTCTCCGCGTGTCATTCGTGGTTCGTAGCCAACTCTGAAAAGTTGTTCGGCAAGCATCTCAACTCCTTCGGCCGATTCGCTTCCATAGCTCTTCTTTCCATCATAGATGGCATAGTCACCACGCACCCGGCGTGGCGTTAGGTTTGGCATCACCACATTTGCACCGGCCATCACCCCCCTCGAAGTGCCTGCCTCGTCGGACGATGCAAGGGCCGTAGTGGCAGGAATGAGAGCCTTGGGCAGTGTGAGCCTCACGAGCGAAATCATCAGCAACGTCTGTTCGACACTTCCGCGCTCATAGACTGCAAAGGGAGTGGCGCTCTGCGGAATAAATGGGCCTATACCCACCATCTCGGGGCGCATCTTCGACAAAAAATCTATCTCGGTGGCAAGCTCCGCAGCGCCCTGCCACGGCGAGCCAACCATAAAACCCGCTCCTCTCTGGTAACCGAGAGCGTGCAGATTATCAAGACACTCGAGGCGCTCATCGTAGCTCATCCACTCGGGGTGGAGGCGTTGGTAGTGTGACTTCGTGGCAGTTTCGTGGCGCAGCAGGTAGCGATCGGCACCAGCCTCGCGCCAGCGTCTATACGTTTCGTAGCTCTGCTCTCCGAGCGACAGAGTGAGTGCCACCTCGGGCATCTCATTGCGCAGTCGTTTGGTAAGTATAGCCACATCATCCTGAATATTGTGCATTTCACCACCCTGTAGCACAAAACTCCTGAAGCCCAAGTTATACCCCTCGGCACAAGCCTCTGCAACCTCATCGTGCGAAAGGCTATAGCGGTGCACAGCATCATTTTCGGCTCTCAAGCCGCAGTAGTAGCACCCTCTTGAGCATCTATTGGATATCTCAACGAGGCCACGCAGATAGACACCATTACCAAAGTATTCCTGAGCAACCTCCCTCGCCAGGGCAGCGGCATACTCCCTCACGTCCTCATCTGCCGACGCAATCAACTCGGTCAGCACCTCGGTATCGACTCTCTCACCTCGAGCCATTCGCTGGAGTATCTCTCTATAGTCTGCCACAGATAGTCGGTCTTTGGTTTACCAAATATACGCATTCTAAATGAAAAAAGCAACCATTCCTGCAGCGGCAACTCCCAAACCCACAATCTGCAACACAGACAAACGTTCCTTGAAGAGCGCCACACCAAGCGTTGCGACCAGAGCAACGATGCCAACGTGGTAGATGGGGAAGAATACTCCGCTCGGCAGCACCTCGAGTCCCAAAATCATAAAGTAGGTCGTAAAGAAGTTGGCCACACCGAGCAGCACACCTCCGCCCAATGCCCACCACGAGAATTTGCGTTTCTTGGTAGCCACAAAGTAATATCCCCCACTGGCCAAAGCAGCAAAGAGAAATATGGCGGCAGAGAGTTGCGACGCACCACCCGCAGCCATACCGCTACGTGCCCAATTGAGGCAGAAGTTATTGGTGCCAAAGAGCAGGAACACAGCCAACGGAAGCAGCACCAGAGCTACCCCACCCCTACGTTTCTCGCCCTTGGCAGCCTTTTCTTTTGCAGGACCGCCAATAACCATTACCAGAGCAAGCAAAATCACTGCAATAGCTCCCCAGCGAGGCTCAACACTACGGTCTATAAAGAGGTAGCTGCACACAACGGGGATTATCAGAGCAACCCTCGCAGCTACAGTAGTGACCGCCACCCCCGAAACCGAGGTACTTCGTGCCATAAGCACAAAGGCCGACATAAACATCAAACCCATAATCACCGAAAGCAACCACTCCCTCGGGCCCAGCACCACTCCTCCACTCAAGTCTCCGAGGCTGAGCGAGATACCCAACAAAGTGGCTGTCAGATAATTAAAAGCAATCGCTTGCAGAGAATCCACATCTCTGCAAGCGAAGAGTTTGAATAGTATTGAGTAGGTCGATGCGCAGATTACTGCAAGGAATAGGTATAACATCTTCTACGTTTGTGATTACGGTGTTCGTAGTATTTCCACTGGCTCTGGACCTCAATATTGGTCTCAAGCTCGGGACCTGTCTCGGCAATCTTCATTCCATTCTTAATGGCACCCGCCAAGCCCTCTCTCAACAGAATGGCATTCACACCCTTATTCTGATACTCGGGTTTCACGCCGATGCTATAGAAGTCAAGCGTCTTACTCTTCTTCAAATCCCTGAAGATACGGAAGATACCAAAGGGAAGCAACCTGCCTCGCGACTCCCTCACTGCCTTACTGATCGAGGGGGCCATAAAGCTATAGCCAATGATGTTGCCCTCCTTATTCTGTACCACCGAAACGTAGTCGGGATTACCGACGAGCATAATCAGTTTCGAAAAGTCGAGCAACTGTTTATCGCTGAGCCACACGGTACCAAAGAGTTTTTCGAAGGCCTCGTTGAGAATCTGAAGCGCAGGGATAATATAGGGTTTAATATCCGAAATCTTCTTGAATCTCAAGACCTTATAGCCATATCTCTGAATAGCCATCTCGGCAATCCTATCGAGTCTCTCGGTCATCTTATCGGGGATGGTAATCTGGAACTCCAGCCAATCGACTTTCTTGGTAAGGCCCAATCGCTCGAAGTGGGTTACGTAATAAGGGTAATTATAGGGGGTTACATACATATCCTCCTCCTCAAAGCCCTCAATCACAAGGCCTTGTTTATCGAGATCGGAGAAACCGATGGGGCCGATAATCTCGTTCATACCCTTCTCTTTGGCATACTCCACAATCTTTGCAAAGAGTCCGTCTACCACCTCGGCATCGTCCACAAAGTCAAAGCGGGTAAAGCGCATCTGCTTGACGTTCATCTTCTCGTTATAGGCCTTATTGAGCACACCTGCAGCTCGACCTACCACCTTGCCATCCCTCTCGGCGAGCCACATTTTGCACTCGGCGTAGGCAAATGCGCCATTCTCCTTGGGGTTAAACTCGCTCTTCTCATCAATATAGAGTGCGGGGACAAACCAAGGGCAATCTTTATAGAGTTCTACAGGGAACTTGAAGAATTTACGCCTATCCCTATTAGTTGTTATCTCCTTAATTACCAACATATTCTGCTAAATTATTGATTAGTTCTTATACTTTCGACTGCTACTTTTTCTACACTCTCTCCCATTCGCACCGAAGTATAAATCTCTGCTGCTCGCCAACCTCTGCAACACCTACACTATCGTTCTGCACTGTGCTGACAAGCCAACGACTATTCGTTCTTATTGATGAGCGACTTGATATTCTCGATAAGCATCGATACTGCCACCGAATTGAAACCACCCTCGGGGATAATCACGTCGGCATACTTCTTCGAAGGCTCAACAAACTCCTCGTGCATAGGTTTTACCGTGGTCGTATACTGCGAAATCACCGACTCCATTGAGCGGCCCCTCTCCTGCACATCGCGCAGAATACGGCGCGAAAGGCGGATGTCTGCATCGGTGTCAACAAAAACCTTGATGTCCATCAAATCCCTCAACTCCTTATTCTCAAAGATGAGAATGCCGTCGACGATAATCACTTTCGAGGGCATCACGGGCACCTTCTCATCCGTACGATTGTGCTCCACAAAGGAGTAGACGGGGTGCTCGATTGCTACACCCTCCTTGAGGGCCTTGATATGGTCGACCATCATATCCGTATCAAATGCGGCGGGGTGGTCGTAGTTGAGTTTACAACGCTCCTCGTAGGTCAGGTTGGGGAACGACTTATAGTAGTAGTCGTGGCACAATGTGGCCACCTGGTCACCTGCGAAAGCCTCCTGCAATCGCTTTACAAGCGTGCTCTTACCGCTACCGGTACCGCCTGCAACTCCAATAATGGTTACTTTCATTGTCTATTTCGGGTTTGCGTTTTACACTTTTGTTATAGATTGTCGTGCGCGCCTATCTCTTCATCAGCCACTCGCACCACCAACTATGCGTCGATATTGGCGTACTTGGCGTGTTTCTCGATGAACTCACGACGGGGGCCTACCTCATCGCCCATAAGCATTGAGAAGATGCGGTCGGCCTCGGCTGCATTTTCAATAGTCACCTGCTTGAGGATACGGGTTTCAGGATCCATAGTGGTCTCCCAGAGCTGCTGCTCGTTCATCTCACCAAGACCTTTGTAGCGCTGAACGGTCACACCCTTGGTACCCAATTCGGCAGTGAGTCGAGCCCTCTCTTCATCGGTCCAGCAATAGTGCTTTGCGTTGCCCTTCTTGACAAGGTAGAGAGGAGGCATTGCAATGTAGACGTGGCCGTTCTCGATGAGTGCCTTCATCTTGCGGAAGAAGAAGGTGAGCATCAGGGTGGCAATGTGGCTGCCATCGACATCGGCATCGGTCATAATGATAATCTTATCGTAGCGCAACTTCTCCATATTCAGAGCGTTGCTATCCTCCTCTGTGCCAATCGAAACGCCGAGAGCGGTAAACATATTCTTAATCTCCTGATTCTCCCACATACGATGCTCCTGCACCTTCTCAATGTTGAGAATCTTACCCCTCAAGGGCATAATGGCCTGGAACTCGCGGTTGCGGCCCTGCTTTGCAGTACCACCTGCCGAGTCACCCTCGACAAAGAAAATCTCCGCTTTGGTGCGATCCCTTGTGGCGCAGTCGGCAAGTTTACCGGGAAGGCCCGAACCCGAGAGAACGGTTTTGCGCTGCACAAGTTCCCTTGCGTGACGGGCAGCGTGACGGGCCGTAGCAGCAAGCACCACCTTATCTACGATAGCCTTTGCATCCTTGGGATGCTCCTCAAGGTAGTTAGCCAACGCTTGAGAGATTGCGCCATCAACAGCAGCCGAAACCTCATCATTACCGAGTTTGGTCTTGGTCTGGCCCTCAAACTGAGGCTCTGCAACCTTCACCGAAACAACGGCTGTAAGTCCCTCACGGAAGTCGTCACCAGAGATGTCGAACTTAACCTTCGAGAGCATACCGCTCTCTTCGGCATACTTTTTCAGCGTGCGGGTAAGAGCCCTACGGAAGCCGGTGAGGTGGGTACCGCCCTCAATCGTATTGATATTGTTCACATAGGAGTGTACATTCTCCGAGAAGCTATCGTTATACTGCATAGCCACCTCTACGGGGGTACCGTTGCGCTCGGTGTCGATGTAGATGATATCCTCGATAATCTTCTGTCCGCGGCTCTCGTCGAGATAGCGTACAAAGCCTTTCAAGCCATCCTCCGAATAGAAATGTTCGTGGAGGAACTCGCCATTCTCATCCACCTCGCGGCGGTCGGTGAGGTCGAGGTTCACACCCTTATTGAGGAACGCGAGCTCACGCAGACGGGCAGCCAAAATCTCGTAGCGATATACGGTGGCGGTGAAAATCTCGCCATCGGGTTTGAATCGGATGGTGGTACCCGTACGGTCGGTCTCGCCAACAATCATCAGTTCCGAGGTGGCAGCACCGCGGCTGAAGGTCATCTGGTGGATCTTGCCATCACGGTGTACGGTAGCCACAAGCTCGGTCGAGAGTGCATTCACACACGACACACCCACACCGTGCAGACCGCCCGAAACCTTGTAGGAGTTTTTGCTGAACTTACCACCTGCGTGGAGAATGGTGAGCACAACTTCGAGTGCCGATTTACCCTCCTGCTCGTGGATGCCTACGGGGATACCTCGACCATTATCCTCTACGGTAATGGAGTTATCCTCATTGATAACCACCTTGATGTCGGTACAAAAACCGGCGAGGGCCTCGTCGATAGAGTTGTCCACAACCTCATATACAAGGTGGTGGAGACCCCTTTCGCCGATATCGCCAATATACATTGCAGGGCGTTTGCGCACTGCCTCAAGACCTTCGAGCACCTGAATACTCGATGCCGAGTACTCTTCCTGCTGTTGTGCGGCCACATTCTGTTGCTCCAAATTTTCCATCTTCTTTTCTTCGTTTATATATTTCTAATTTTCGTTTATTTCTCTTTCAATCGCCCAGCAAGGAGTCCCAAATTAACCCCACCACTCAAGCGCGCCTCCATTCGCAGCCGACTACTCTTTGTGGATGGCGGAATTAACATCAAACTCCTCCACACGTCCTTTGCGGAACATCAGAGCGCGAGCGGGGAAGGCACTCACGAGCTGGATATTATGGGTAGCCATAACCACCGAGCAGCCCTGTTCCACAACCCTACAGAAGAGTTCCATAACATCATTTGCAGACTTGGGGTCAAGATTACCCGTAGGCTCATCGGCAAGGATGATATCGGGGCGGTTGGCCAGAGCGCGCGCAATCACAAGCCTCTGCTGTTCGCCTCCCGAGAGCTCGTGGGGCATCTTATACTCCTTATTGCGCAGCCCAACCAGAGCCAACAGCTCCTCGATGCGTGCAGCGATATCCGACTCACTCTTCCACCCCGTTGCCCTGAGCACAAAGCGGAGATTCTCCCACACATTCCTGTCGCGCAACAAGCGGTAGTCCTGAAAAACGACACCCACCCTGCGGCGCAACATAGGGATATCGCGGCGGCGGAGAGTTGCCAGATCGAACCCTGCAACCACAGCCTCACCCTCGAGCAAAGGCAGTTCGGCATAGAGCGTTTTGAGCAACGACGACTTGCCACTACCCACCCTACCGATGAAGTAGACCATCTCACCTTTGCCAATGGCGAGATTCACCCCCGAAAGCACCTGCTGTGCATTTCGATAGTTGAGTTTTCCACCCTCATCTTCAGGCTGGTAGACATTCACTCCTCGGAGTCGTATTACATCCTTTGTGGTCATCGTCAATAATGCTCTAAAAACAAACAAAGATAGGAATTTCCTACGGAAATTCAAAACTCCAAGCCCACTATTTTCACCCCATCGCCACTCTTTTATCCCTCCGAGGCCACCCGAAACATTTTTGCACCTATTACAGACGATATTTCTTTTTCCGAAAACTTTGCATTATCTTTGCACTCACTTTCCGACGGGGTTGACCGGTTTTGACAGCAGGATATGCAGGTCGGTAAGCACGCCGAGCTTTGTGTGGGGGCTCGTTAATCTCAACGCTCAAACAATTAAATGGCAATAATAGCTACGCACTCGCTGCTTAATTAACCGAGTTAATTGGCTTAATCCACGCGCCCAAGGCTGGTGTGAGGACGAGTACTCCGCTGCAGACACCCGCTTCTTGTGACTGTGGCATAGGGAGTATCATCAATGAGAAGATAGCCCGCGGGATGTTCCGACCGTTTGGGCGAAAACTAACCGGAACTGGGACTACGGTTTGGTTGCCACCCACCGGGCTGTAGTAGGAGGATTAAGCGGCGGCTAAGCGTGTAGAAAGCTTTCAGGCAGACTGTTTGGACGGGGGTTCGACTCCCCCCAGCTCCACAAAAAAAAAGAGAGAACCGAAGTTCTCTCTTTTTTTTGTAGCTAAAGCTCGACCTTAATTTGGTGAAATCTCACCCTCCTTATTTAGTCGATGCTGACGAGCTCATAGGTGCGCGAGCCGAGGCCGATTTTTTCGGCGTGCTCGATGATGTGGATGCCGTGGCGAGAGTTGATTCGCTCAATAAGTGCAGCAGCATCGTCACCCTCGGTCGAAGGGTACTCAAAGACCAAGTCAACGCAAGCCTGATCGAGAGCCACGGGGTCGGTAGAAGCCAAAATACCAATATCACCCATCTCGGGATCGGCAGGATGAGCATTGCAGTCGCAATCCACCGAAAGGTTATTCATCACATTGATATAGACCATCTTACCGCCATAGTACTCGTGGATAGACTGTGCGGCAGCTGCCATAGCCTCGAGGAAGTGGTCCTGCTCGGTCTGGCCTATGCCTGCCCAAAGTTCCTCTTTGGTCTCCACCCTACCTGCAGAGTGAATATAGGCCTTACCATTGGAGGAAGCCACGCCGATAGATTGGTTCTTGAGCACACCACCAAAGCCGCCCATTGCGTGGCCTTTGAAGTGGGCAAGGTTAATCATCCAATCGTAGTTGGCAATATGCTCACCCACGATATTGAATTTGAGGTGAGTGGTGTCCTGAACGGGGATGCGCACCTCACCAAATTCGTCCATAATATCGCAGGGCGCAATATCGGCAAAGCCGTGCACCTTGATGGTCTCCCAATGAGCCTCATTGGAGTAGCGTGCGCCGGGGTAGGCAACGTTGCACTCAACGATAGTGCCCTCAACCTTCTGCACAAGGTCTTTGATAAGTGCGGGCTGGAGGAAGTTGTGGCCACCTCTCTCGCCTGTGGAAATCTTCACTGCCACCTTGCCATCGTACTCCACGCCAAGTGCCTCAAACACCTTCACAAGTCCCTCGGCCGAGATGTCGGTAGTCATATAAACCTTGGGGGTAGCGGGCTCCTTTGCTGTGCAGCTTACAGCCATCACCGAAGCGGCAATTAATAAAAAATTTATAAATCTCTTCATATTATAATAATATAATTTAATAAATACCCTACCTCGATGAGGTAGGGTATTTATCTGTTTCTACTAATGGTTGTGACCGGCGTGGTCGTGATTATGGTCGTGACTATGGTTATGGTCGCCACCGCAGCAAGCATCAGTTTTGGTATGCTCACCCACGCAAGTACCGGCACACTCGCCTTCGCACTCCTCGGGCTTAACCACGTGAACGTCAATCTTATTCAGTTCTGCCTCGAGTTTAGCCGCATCGGTCTTGCAGGGGTCAAAAGTAACCTTCACACTCTTGGTGGGGACATCCACAACGCAGTCCTTAACGCCTTTCTTGAAGGGGATAACGTTCAAGATTTTCTTTGCGCAATTCTCGCAGTCGAGGTCGGTCTTGAACTCTACGGTCTCTGTCTTTTTGATCTTCTTGTCCTGAGCCGAAACAGCACCCACACTGATGGTGAGGGCAAGCAACATAACGATAAGTTTTTTCATAATTGTACGGTTTATATTTGTTAGTAATCTTCGTCTTCTAATAGAGGTTAAACCTTGCGCCGATGTAGAACTTGCGGCCCATCAGGGGGCCCCAAACAACCGACGAGTTGAAGTCGGGAGAGAAGGGCGCATCTATGCCAACAATGGGATTCATCTGCATATAGTTCAAGATATTCTCGCAACCTACGTAGATATCCCACTGGCCCACGCGGTGGCTCACCTGACCGTAGAACATAGGATAGATGGGCGAGTACTCGGCAGCGGCAATGTTGCCATCCAAAGCGGGCAAGCGCATCGGGCCATTGAGCTGTGCGGTGAAGTCGAACACCCAACGACGGAACTTGGTGGCATACTGCACATTGACAAGGCCCTTGAACTTACCTACCAGAGGGCGGTCAACGAGCATCTGCTGTCCCTCCCTCTCGAGCGTCAGGCGCGAGTCGGTGTAGCGGAATGTGGTGAAAATGTCGAGGCCCTCTGCGGGGGTCCACTGCACATCGAGTTGGTAGTTATTGGCCCACGAGGGAGCATCGGTATTATAGATGTGGATATATCCGTCGTTCCACTCTTGGTCGGCATATACGGTATTGCTAAACTGCGTGCGGAAGAAATCCACGCTCACAGTGAGGTCGTTGTAACCCACAAGGCTCAAGGTGTGGCTCAAGCTACCGCCAAAGGTTGCCGCCTGCTCCAAATCCTTACCTGCCTCTATCTCATTGGAGATAAAGCGGCCCGTTGCGAGCATCCAGATATTATCCGTAAAGGGCATAACTTTCCTCGAACCAAGACCGGCCGACGCTCTCAGTACGGTTTGGTCGGTGAAGTTGTAGCGCAGGTGCATACGGGGAGTTACCAAGAAATCGTTAATCCTCGTAACGTCATCTATGGGAGTGCTCACCAGATCACCCCTTACGCCTGCCACAATGGAGAACTTGTCTTTGATGGAGTATGTATACTCGGCGAAGATGCCGGGCTCAACCATCTCTGCGGCATTACGTAGTGGCATACCCGTCTGCAAAGTACCATTGTCCAACACGCGATTCTGCTCTACATCTTCCTCTATATTGCGCACCCAAAACGAGGCACCTGCAGTCAGCGACGAGCGACCCGAGAAGTAGTGCAGATAGGAGAGGTTACCCCACACCGACTGCTCCACACCATTGTAGGTATTAAGGCCGAAATATGAGTCCATCTTGAAGTTATCCATATCCATCACAAAGGCCACGCTGGAGCGTTTCTCCTCCTCGGCCTCCTCATCCCAAACGGCTGCTCCTACGGGCATACCCACCTTGAGGTAGGCATTCAGCCCCATATTCTTAATCTCCGAGCCGTATATCTGTTTTTCGCTCACCATCTGGTCATACCTCGCGGGCTCATACTCCATATCGCCACCCACACGATTCTCGTTCACAAATCTCCAACCCCAACGCCACTGGGTGCCACCTTGGGCCTGATAGAGCCAGCGGTTAGCGACATTGAATTGCTGCGCCATAGGCAGGTCGCGGAAGCCATCACCATTGTGGTCCATAGGTTGGGTGTCGCCCGAATAGTGAAGCAGAACATTGGTGGTCAGCCTTTTATCCTTGTCGAATGCAAATGGCATTGCGATATTCACCTCGGGTTTGAGTTCGTTATCGAAATAGAGATTGAGGAAGAATTTCTCCTCATCAGTAGGTTTCCTATACTCGAGGTTAATCTGTCCGGTCATTGCCTCGTGGCCTGCAGTAACCGAGGCGATACCCTTCGACACCTGAATCGAATTGAGCCACATACCGGGCGTATAGTTCAGACCATAAGGCGAGCCTATACCCCTCATAATAGGCCTATTCTCATCGAGAATCTGGGTGTAGGTACCGGCCAAGCCGAGCATCTTAATCTGGCGGCTGCCGCTCACGGCATCGCTATAGCCCACCGTAACGGCGGCCGAGTTCTCGAAGCTCTCGGCCAAGTTGCAGCAAGCCATCTTACAGAGGCCGGCAAAGCTGATATTCTCACCTGCCATAATGCTACTCTGGCGAATCTTATTATCTGCTCCTCCTTGGATAACAATCTCCTCAATGCCCACACCATCGGAGAGGGTAAAGTCCACAACATTCTGCCCTGCACTAACCTCAACAACAGAGTCCACAAAGCCGATATAAGCAGCCACAAGGCGTGTGTGGTCTTTCACTCGATAGAGTTCGTAGCTACCATCAACATTAGTAGCCACACCGATGGTAGTACCTTCCCAAAAGACACTTGCACCGATGAGAGGTTCCCCCTTGGTATCGCGCACAAAGCCCTTGATGTTTTGGGCGCTTGCCACCGAAGTAAATCCAAAGATGGCGGCCAATAAAATCAAAAATCTAAATTTCATACACATATAATATATAACTCTCTTCCTTTACAAGTTCTGCAAGCAGTACTCCACCATCTTCTCCCTCACGTTCACACGGCCGTAAGGCATCATCGAGTGGTTATCGTCGGTATAGATCATCATATCTATCTGCTTGCCTGCAGCCACAAACTCGTGAACCATAGCGTAGGCATTCTGCACGTGTACATTATCATCTGCCGTTCCGTGCATCAGCAACAGTTTACCCTTGAGGTTGGCTGCATAGCCTATGGGCGAAGGCTCGTCGTAGCCCTCGGGATTCTGCTGTGGCAGGCCGTTCACCCTCTCTGTGTAGACCGAATCGTAGTAGCGCCACGAGGTTACGGGGGCTACCGAGATGGCCATCTTGAATGTATCTGCACCCTTGAGAATACAGTTCAAAGCCATAAAGCCGCCATAGCTCCAACCGTAGATGCCCACACGCTCGCCATCGACATAGGGCAATGTTTTCACATACTCGGCAAAGGCAATCTGATCCTCGGTCTCGAGGCGACCCATAATGCCGTAGGTGCTCTTCTTGAAATCTGCCGAGCGGAAGCCCGTACCACGGGGATCGCAATCCACCACGATGTAGCCGTGCTGTACAAGCACATCCTCCCAATCAATAGTCCACCTATCCCTCACATCCTGAGAGCCGGGGCCGCTATATTGTGTGAGCAATACGGGGTACTTCTTCGCAGGATCAAAATCGGCGGGTTTCTTGATGTAGGCATTCAGCACATCACCACGAGGAGTGGTAAATGTGAAGAACTCCTTGACAGGAAGTCCTATCTCGGCAATATACTCCTTGAGTGCCGCATTATCCTCCAGCGTAGCAATGAGTTTGCCGTTGCCCTTGTGGAGAGTAACCGTATTGGGTGTGGTCGCATTGGAGAAGTAGGAGATATAGTAGCGGCATCCTGCACTCGGCGAGATGCTATAGGTACCCTCGGTGGTCGAAAGGCGTTTTTTGTTCTTGCCGTTGATGTCGATGGTGTAGAGCTCTCGGCGCAGGGGCGAGCCCTCGGTAGAGAGATACCAAATCTTCTTATCGGTTGCACAGACCACCTGAGTCACATTCCATTCACCCGAAGTGATGGGCATAAGTCCGCCTTTGGAGAGCGAAGAGAGGTAGAGGTGGCTGTAGCCGTCCCTCTCACTCTGCACGATAAAGCGGTCGGAGTCGGAGAGGAAAGTGATAGTGCCGAGTGAAATAGCATCGATATACTTCTCATTACGCTCACTATAGATAACTCTCTGACAACCCTCCTCGATGAGGTTCACATCGAGTTCATTCTGCAATCTATTGATCACGAAATAGTAGAGTCGGCCATCGGGGGTCCAATCGAAGAAGGGGATGTAGAGGTCTCCAACGTGGTCGGTGCTCACATTGGAGGTTTTACCCTCGGTCACATCAAAGACGTGGAGCGACACACTCGAGTTCTCCTCGCCAGCCTTGGGATACTTATACTTGAAGAGTTCGGGATAGGGAGTACCTGTTTGGAATTTCATAAATCCAAACTCCTTCACCCTGCTCTCATCACTCTTGAGGTAGGCAATCTTCTCTCCGTCGGGCGACCAGCAGAAAGCGTGGTCAATACCCCACTCCTCCTCATAAACCCAATCGGGCATACCGTTGATGATGTGATTCCACTCACCATCCTCGGTCACAGCGTAGGTAAAATTCTGTTCGAGGTCGTTGATGTAGATATTATTATCGAGCACAAATGCCACCTTATTGCCATTGGGCGAGAAGAGTGCATAGCGCACATCGTGGCTCTCCGAAACCTCTTTGAGGCTCTTCTGCTCAAGGTCATAGACCACGTAGTGGGAGAAGTGCGAACGGCGGTAGAGGGGACGCGAGTCGAGGCGAAGCATAATACGTCTCTCGTCGGGTGAGAATGTGTAGTCCACCACGCGGCCCTTGATGCCGATATTGCGGGTATCGAGCACTACGGTGCGCTGTTTCTTACCGGCATAGTCGTTGCGGTAGATGACCCCCTCGGAGATGGTGGTATAGTGCTCGCCATCGTTCATCGAACGGAGGCCGTAGACACTCTTCTGCGCAAACTTGCCTGCTGCGATATCTTTATACTCAAATTTAGGTTCCGAAGCCTCGGCTACACCCATCAGGCACACCATTGCTACAAGGAACATCAGGACTTTACTCTTCACATTCATTTTCTCTAAACTCTATAATTCGGTTAGTAATCTTTTCTATCGTTTTATACTAATCGGTTTCGGTGATGCAAAGGTAGCTACCCTCAAAGCGGTAGTCAATACCGCGTTTTGTCTATTTTTCCACCCCTCCGATACCGACAATTAGCTATTTGCAAGCCTTCAGGCTCATATCGAGGCTCTTAATCTGGTGGGTAAGCGCACCTACAGAGATGTAGTCGACACCCGCCTCGGCATAGGCTCTCATTGTTTCGAGCGTAATACCACCCGACGATTCGGTGCTGCAACGACCTGCGACCTTCTCCACCGCCTTGCGAGTCTGCTCGGGAGTGAAGTTGTCGAACATAATCCTATCGACACCACCCGCCTCAAACACGAGGTCGATATCCTTCAGCGAGCGAACCTCACACTCTACGGGAATATCTTTGCCGTTCTCGGCCAGATAGCTCCTTACGGCCTTGATGGCGGGAACAATACCTCCTGCGAAATCGATGTGGTTATCTTTGAGCAGCACCATATCGAAAAGACCGATACGGTGATTCTCTCCTCCTCCAATCTTCACAGCCATCTTGTCGAGCACCCTCATACCGGGAGTAGTCTTGCGGGTATCGAGCACCTTGCAGGCAGTACCCTCAAGCACCTTGGCGTAAACTGCGGTCTGGGTTGCCACACCACTCATACGCTGCATAATATTGAGCACGATGCGCTCGGCCTGGAGGAGCGTGCGGATACGGCCCTCGACATAGAATGCCACATCGCCGCTCTTAACCCTGCTGCCATCGGCAAGCAAAATCTCAATCTCCACGCTCTCGTCGAGCCTACGGAATACCTCCACAGCAACCTCAACACCTGCAAGGATGCCCTCCTGCTTAACAAGCAGTTTCATACGGCCCCTTGCATCTGCGGGGATTGTAGAGAGCGAAGTGTGGTCACCATCGCCTATATCTTCACGAATTGCAAGTTCTATAAGTTCTTCGACAAAAGGCATGTATTCGGATTTCATATTTTTCTTATTTTTGTATTCACAATCTCCTCTTTAATGGTTAATCTCCGCCCAGAGGTCATAAACGGATATTTATCTGCCAAAAGTAGTAATTTTTTATTAAAAAATTATAATTTCGTGAGCCCAAAAATATAACAACACAATAACAGAACACAATATGCCCAAATTTTCCACCCGAGAGATACTCGAATCACTCTGTTTTGGCGACTCAATGTTTCGCACTTTGAGCAACGTAGAGCCACTCACAGACTCTCGTGGCATCCGCTTCGTAGCCGGCAGGGAAGGAATTGTCGTCGCTGCAGAGGTCGAGGGTAAGCGCGTGGCACTGAAGTGTTATACCCGGCCCAATAGTGCCAATGTCTCGCTCTTCTCTTTGCTGGACTCCATCGACTCACCTCTACTTGCAAAGCCTCAATTCCTACCACAAGAATTATGGATGGGAAACTGTTACACAGATATTACTCTCTATCCGTGGATTGAGGGAGAGACACTCGAGTGGACAATGCGTTACCTACTCCACAACCATTTCCGCGAAAGACTCGCCGACCTACTCGGTGAGTTCCGCAAGGTTGCATTGCAACTACTCGAGGCAGAGTGGAGGCACGGTGATTTGAAGCCCGAAAACATCATAGTGACACCCGACGGCTCACTGCGACTCATAGACTGCGATTCCATCTACCATCCCACCCTACCCTCGAGAGGTCACACAGGCACTCCGCCCTTTGTCCACCGTTCTCGAGGTGATGCCTACGACAGCCACATAGATGACTACAGTATAGCACTGATAATCACCTCACTGGCCGCACACCTACTCGACCAAACCCTACCTGCCGACAAGACCCTCATTACACTCCCATCCGAGGGCTTCTACCCCATCGTAGCACCACTCTTCGACGAGCGGCCACACCTGAAGGCATTGCTCGATGCTCTCTACTCATCCGATTACAAGATTGACCAACTCCATAACCACATTCTTAATCTCGATGTATAATTCACAAATAACACGCGCCAACAAAGGCGCATTCATCTTACTACTCGACCGCTCGGGCTCAATGGCAGAACAGACCATCCTCAACGGCAACGTGATGACCAAAGCACAAGCACTTGCCGACGTGGTAAATAGTCTGCTGACAGAGCTCATAAACCGTTGTCGCAAAGAGCGTTTTATTGGCGACTACTTCGACGTAGCCATCATAGGTTATAGTGGCGACGAGGCCGACTCACTGCTCGGTAGTGGCTGGCAAAGCATCGTCGATATAGACTCGATGGCAACCGACATCACAAGGCATAGACTCGAACGCAGACTACCCGACGGCACTGCCTACGCCACCATAGTAGATAGGCGTGCTTGGATAAAACCCTACGCCAAAGGACGCACCCCAATGGCCAAAGCTCTCTCATCGGCCACAAGGCTCGCCTCGTCGTGGTGTCGCAAACACCCGTTGAGTTTTCCTCCCATAGTCATCAACATCTCCGATGGCGAAGCCACCGACAGTTCTCACGAACAGATTGCACAACTGGCCGACAAGCTAAAGGCAATCTCAACATCTGACGGCAATGTACTCCTGATGAACATACATCTCTCGGGGCAATACGAAAACGAAGAGTGCTCTCTCCGCTTCCCATCCGAGAGAGAGGCCTTGTCTCTCGGTCGTCACGCCAAATTGCTCTTCAATATTTCGAGTACTCTACCCGAACTATACAACCAAGAGATTGAGGAGTTCACAGGGGCAAAACCTCCCTTCCGCGCCATCTGCTACAACGCACCGATAGACGAGCTCGTATCACTACTCGCAATAGGCTCGCTCACAATGGATAGAATGATTTGACAATGAAGAAACTCATACCCCTGACAGCCTACATCGAAGCACTCGGCAATAGTCTGCAGTGCAGCGGCACACTCTCACACCTCCACCTGCACCCATCGCAAGGAGATGGCATACAGAGAGTGGGGCCTCACACCATAGAGTGTGACCTCTTCGACACATCGCGGAAGTGGCATCTGACGCTACCGACCGACTCTCGATTCCCTATTGATCAGCAAATCCTGCAAAGCAGAGTTGTCTTCACCCATAGTTGTTCTCTTTTGGTAGAAACCATATTTGAGCCCTCGACGCTCACCGTCTATGATAGTCTCGGCAGACCTCATCAACGCGATGTGCTCCTTGAGATTGGCTACACACCGCTCGACGATTTTATGAGGCAGAATTGTGCCGTAAGTCGTCGTTCGATTGTGCGTAACGCCCTCGAGAGTCTCCACTCTGCTGCGGTGTCACTAACACAATACAAAATCACTCACGGGGCTCTCGATCGCCACACCATCTGTTTTGATGATTGTGGAGAGGTGCAACTTGCAGGTTACCCGTTAGCACCATTGGCTTCATCACCGACACGCGACCACGAAAGTCTTGCTATGGCTGCTCTGCTACTCTACGTCGGTGCAAGCGACCTTACAGCACTACGATTTCTCTCTCACAGCAGTCACAATGGCGATGAGCACACGCGCAGATTGCGTTGCATCCTCTCCGCCGCACAACACCACAACAATACGCCTCTCGCCAACATCGCCCACGATATCCTCACTCGGGCCTCGGCTGGAGCGCTCACCTCCTCCATAGCCCGACTATCGGAGCATCCGTTTGCACCTCTGCCTCTACTTACTCCTCTACTTGCCGGCGAGCGCAAAAGTTCGGAGTTTATCTTCGACACTCTACAACCGCTGCCGGCCGAAGACGAGGTGAGGGTGGATTTTGCCCACTGCGATGAGGTTTTTCCTCCGAGCGACACTATTATTCGCTACCGCAAAAGTAATCGTTGGGGTTATGCCTACTACGATGGTCAGCCGATTCGTTTGGAACGTCAGATACTTTCTGCACACGACTTTGAAGAGGGACGTGCAGTGGTGATTACACCTCGTGGCTATGGTCTTATAGACTCGAGTGGCAAGATGGTGATGAACGATGTGTGGCGTTCGCTTGTTTGGTATTGCGAGGAGAATATCGTGGCGGCCGAAAACGACAAGGGAGAGTGGCACATCTACGACCGAATGGGCCATCAAATATCGGCTATGTCGGCCGATTGGATGGGAGATGCAGCCGAAGGATATGTAGTCGCACGCAGAGGGGACAAGTATTGCTACTATTCTATCAACGGAGCCAGATGCACGGACTTCATCTATGACGAGGCCTACGCATTCCAAGACGGTAAGGCCCTCGTCTGCTACAAAGGTCATCACTACTACATCGACACCACCGGCCACCAAACAGACCTCAAGAAAGTGTAGCCTCTGCAGTCAAACAAAAACAAGGCTATGTCTACTCACAAACTCCCATCCATCGGAGTTCAAGAGTAGGCATAGCCTTAAATTGTGCGGTCCTATTTAGACCGTTCTTTATTAGCGAATCCTATCAAGCGAACGGACCAAGCGCTCGTCTTTGATAATGCCCCTGATGGCAAGCAACACAAAAATGGCCGCCACAACGGGGAAGAAAGTCGGGGTGTGGATAGTGGTGGCAACGATATCGCCGACCTTTTCGACATTATTTGTGAAGCCGATGGCATACCACGCCGAGAAGATTTGCGAGCCAACCAACAGCACCAGCTCCGCACACAGCAATCTCACCTGCAACATCCTATTGCGGAAGAGCCAAATCACCACGAAGGGGAGCAGAGCCGAGAGGGCAAAAAGAGCGACAAGCCACCAGAAATCAAAAGCCACGAGTGAGCCCTCATTTCCGTCGGCCATATAGGATGCCATAGGGGTAAAGCATAGTGCCGCCATAAATCCTGTAGCAGCAAGCAGATAGAGTGTTTGCAGACGTTGCAACATAGTATTATCCGTTTTGGTATTATTTCACATTAAAGTTATTCTACTCTACATTTCCTCGTCGATGAAGTAGTGGTTGCGTTCGGGAGCATTGCGATTTACAAGTTCACCGATAAATCCGGCCAAGAAGAGCACCACACCAAGTATGATGGCCACAAGGCCGAGGTAGAACAATGGCTGGTTAGTCAGGGGGCGGCCACCTGCCAACTTGGCCACAACAATCCACACCACCGAGATGAAGCCCAAGAGGAACATCAGCGTGCCTGCACCTCCAAAGAAATACATCGGCGAACGGCCAAACTTGGAGATAAACATCACGGTAATAAGGTCGAGATAGCCTTTCAGGAGCCTCTCCCAACCATATTTCGACACACCGAAACGACGAGGATAGTGGGTAACCTCCTTTTCGCCTATCTTGCCAAAGCCAGCCTTCTTTGCAAGTATGGGGATATAGCGGTGCATCTCACCATAGACCTCAATACTCTTTACGACCTTCTTGCGGTAGGCCTTGAGTCCACAGTTGAAGTCGTGGAGTCGGATGCCCGAAGCCCAACGGCAGGTGGCATTGAAAAGTTTGCTCGGTAGGGTTTTTGCCTTCGGATCGTGGCGTTTACGTTTCCATCCTGAAACCATATCGTAACCCTCCTTCGTAATCATACGGTAGAGAGCCGGTATCTCATCGGGCGAGTCCTGCAGATCGGCATCCATAGTGATGACCACATCTCCTTCGGCACGCTCAAAGCCACAATAGAGAGCTGCACTCTTGCCATAGTTGGTGCGGAATCGCACACCCCTAACCCTCTCATCCTCTTGAGAAAGGCGCGAGATTATCTCCCACGAGGAGTCGGTGCTACCATCATCCACGAAGATGAGTTCATAGGAGAACCCTTCGGCATCCATCACGCGTCCAATCCAATTGAGCAATTCGACCAACGACTCCTCCTCGTTGAGCAGAGGTATTACTACGCTTATATCCATAGTGGTCTGTCCGTTAAGATCCTATTATCTTCGACTACTCCTGTGGTGCATTATTGCCATCCTCGGCAAAGATATCGGGCTGACGACGAGTGAGAGCCGATGCACAGAGGCCCACAAGCAGGCCAAAGAATGCATTGCTGAAAACCGAAGAGATGGTGAGCATCAAGGGGTTAGTCACAGAATTTCTCATAAGAGAGTAGGTGCTGTCGAAACTCTCGGCAGGAATCATATCCTGCATCTGTGCCATTGTGGTGTTGACCACCTCAAGCAGTTCCTCCTTGATGAAGAAGTTGGCCATCACAGCCGAGTAAACACCCGAAATGACACCCACAAAGAGCATCATTGCCACCACAAAGCCTACTCCACGACCATATGAAAAACCTTCTTGCTTGCTATGACCTGCAGCAAACTTGCGGGTATAACCAAAGGCGAGCATAATGGTCACCACTGTGGAGAGGAAGTTGAGCACACCCACGATAGTGGCATTCTCGGTGTATTGAGTCACAAGTGCTAAAGCAACACTCACAAGACCTATAATTGTACCGCCCTTGAGGGCCTCAATCCAAAACTGTTTTTTCATAATCTATATACCTTTATTATTTTTTCTCTTTTTGTCGGTCACACCAACCAAGCAACTATTTCAGTTCGCCACCGCCCTCGCGGATAATCTCGGGTTCATCTCCCGTGAGGTCAACCAAAGTGGTGGGGACATTATTACCGTAGCCACCATCTATTACAACATCCACCCTCTGTTCATATCGTTCGGCAATGAGTTCGGGATCGGTGGTATATTCAATCACCTCGTCGTCATCCTTCACAGAGGCTGTAGCGAGCGGAAAGTCGAGGGCCTCCACAATGGCGAGCGGAATGTTATTATCTGGGATGCGAACACCCACACTCTTACGTCCCGAGAGGGCCTTATCGGGCACTTTGCTCGAGGCCTCCAATATAAACGTAAAAGCACCGGGGGTATTGCGTTTGAGAATCTTGAATTGCTGATTGTCTATGCGTGCAAACTTGTCTACCATAGAGATATCGGAGCAGACAATCGAAAGGAGTTTCTCCTCCTTGCCCGAGAGTTGGCGCAGCCGTTCCACCGCCTTCGCACTGCGAAGCGAACAGCCGAAAGCGTATACACCGTCGGTGGGATAGATAATCAGTCCATCGTTTTGGAGAATCTTCACGACTCGCTGAATCTCCTTCTCGGAGGGGTTCTGCGGATAGATTTTGACGAGTTTCGACATAGGCTTCGTAGTGTTATGATGGAGGGACTACCGCCTTGTCCGAGGAGAAAAGTCGCCACCCCTCACTATGGGGCTCGGACACGGGATGGTCCTCTGTTGCTACAATAAAAAAAGGGTAAGCTACTTATATCGCACCGCTACAACCACCTACCCTTGCTCTCTTCCAAGCCTGGGGGATTCAGCAGGAGCTGGTCGTATAAGACTTACCCGAGGTGCAAATGTACGATTTTTTCTTATTTTTGCAAAAACTTTTTACGTTTTATGACAAAGAAACATCGCAAACACTCACGTCTGATACTCCTGCTTGCGCTCATAGCAGCGGTGGCTATCAGCGCATTAGCCCTTGCAACCAAGCCCTGTGTAGACCACAAAACAGAGCTCTACATTCCCACCGGAACAAGCTACTCACAACTCCTCGACCTGCTCGAAGAGGCCGAAATGAGCCGTCTGGGAGTGGTTGATTTTGTCGGTAGACTCAAAAAACTTGACCGCGCTCCCAAGCCCGGCCACTATATTTTCGAGCAAGGCGCAACCCCCATCACAGTGGTCAATATGCTCCGTAGTGGTGCCCAAAAACCCGTAAGGCTCACCTTCAACAATGTGCGCACACTACCACAACTTGCAGGTCGCATAGCCGAGCAGCTCGAGGTAGACAGCCTCACTCTGCTACACCACCTCGAGGCTCCCGCCACTGCCGAAAAATACGACATCACGCCCGAGCAAATAATCGGACTCTTCATACCCAACACCTACGAAATATGGTGGAACTCCTCCCCCGAGGCACTCACCGACCGTATGGAGCGCGAGTGGGAACGATTCTGGAACGACAAGCGCACCGATGCCCTCGCCCGTACCAAGCTCTCCAAGATGGAGGTCATCACCCTCGCATCGATTGTCTATGAGGAGACCAAGCAAACATCCGAGATGCCCAAGATTGCGGGTGTCTACATCAACCGTTTACGTCGCGGTATGCCCCTGCAGGCCTGTCCTACAGCCAAATATGCTGTTGGTGATTTCTCACTCAAGCGCATACTCCACAAGCATACTCGTGTAGAGTCACCCTACAACACCTACATCAACAGAGGTCTGCCACCGGGTCCCATCTGCACCCCCTCGATTGCAGCCATTGATGCTGTGCTCAACTACACATCGCACAACTACCTCTATTTCTGCGCCAAAGAGGATCTCTCGGGCACCCATAACTTCTCGACCAATCTCTCGCAGCACAACCGCTACGCACAGCGTTATGCCGAAGCTATTCGCAAAGCGGGCATCCGATAGTCCACTGCGACGATGAGAATCCCCGCCTCGGTGGAATGGCACGAAATAAAATGCAGAGCAACAACCCTTGTGGATTTGTCGCTCTGCATTGTTTTTAGTACCTTTGTGCGATTGGTAGTTAATCGCCAAACGATATGAACAACACGAAAGAAAGTTCCATCATAGACCGTCACGGGCTTATAATTGCAGGTGCGTGCAGTGCAGAGAGTCGCCAACAACTACTCGAAACGGCACAAGGTGTGGCCGCAACCGGGAAGGTTCATATTCTTCGTGCGGGTGTATGGAAACCTCGCACCAAGCCAGGTTCGTTTGAGGGTGTGGGCGACATTGCCCTCGAGTGGCTCGCCGAGGCCAAAGCTCTCACGGGACTCCCTACGGCTACCGAGGTAGCCAACGCCACACACGTTGAGAAGGCTCTCCAATCGGGAGTAGACCTACTTTGGATAGGTGCGCGTACGACATCCAATCCTTTCAGTGTGCAAGAGATTGCCGATGCATTGGAGGGAAGCGACGTTCCCGTACTCGTAAAAAATCCGCTAACTGCCGATGCCGAGCTATGGATAGGTGCGGTTGAACGTCTACGCAAGAGTGGCGTGCGTCACATAGGACTCATCCACCGCGGATTTTCGGGTTACGATATTGTAGGCTACCGCAATGCCCCACTTTGGCAAGTGGCCCTCGAGGTGAGAAGCCGACTCCCCGAGTTGCCAATGCTCTGCGACCCCTCGCACATCTGTGGCAACCGCACCGGCCTACTTGACGTTGCACAGCAAGCAGCCGACCTCAACTATTCGGGCCTTATCATTGAGAGCCATCCGCATCCCGACAAGGCGCTGAGCGATGCCGAGCAACAGATCACCCCTACCGAGTTGGGCGAGCTCTTGGATAGGATTATTTGGCGCAGCGTCTCCACCGATTCGATTGTCTGCAACAGTGAGCTTGAGCGTCTGCGAGGGGCCATAGACCGACTCGATGACGAACTCTTCTCACTGCTTGCCCAGCGAATGGAGATTGCCGAGCAAATAGGTCGCCTGAAGAGGCAAAACAACCTCACCATCCTCCAATCGGGCCGTTGGCAAGAGGTGGTTGAGAGAGTACTCGAACGCACAGACCGTTATGGGCTCAGCCGAGAAACCGTAGAGAAGATTCTCGAAGCTATCCACATCGAGAGCATCGAACGTCAGAATCGAATAATGCACTAAACTTTGGGGGCGCCACATCACGGGCACCTACAAACCGACCATAAACAGCAGGCTATGAAGAGTTGCCTTTGCATATCCACTCCCGACACCCACTTGGCCGAGCAACAGATTGCTCAAGCCGAAATGGCGGAGCTACGCACCGACCTGATGGGTATCTCGCCCGAGGCTGTTGGGGCTCTGGTTGGCAAATGCAGCAAGACAATAGTCACTTGTCGTACCACCGACACACAAAGGGCCGAGGCTATCTACCGTGCAGCCATAGATGCGGGTGCGTGGGCTATAGACATCGACCTCCACGATATGGAGCCCTCTATTATCGGCAAGCTCGCCGAGTTTGCACACGCCTCTTCTACCCTACTGATACTCTCACGCCACTTCCACGATACTCCCGACCTCGACACCCTACGCCTCTGCGCCGAAGGGGCCTTTGAGCGAGGAGCTGATGTGGCCAAGATAATAACCACAGCGCAGACAACCGAGCAAGCCATAGTGCCCACATCGCTTTATCGCACTTTCACCCCCGCCAAACTTGTGGCCTTTGCTATGGGCGAGTGCGGGCGTTTCACGCGCACCCTTTCGCTCCTACTCGGTGCCCCCTACACATATATAGCACCCTCTGCCGATGAATCGACAGCCGCAGGGCAACCTACAGCCGACGAGGTACAAGAGCGTTTGAAGGAGGGATTCGGGTTGTCGCACCTCTCGCTACCACGCGAGGTCACTCCTACGGGTTCCAAGAGTGAGGCTCAACGCTCCATCGTAGCGGCCACGCTCGCAAAAGGCAGTTCGACTATCGCAAACATCCCAGACTCCGCCGACACTCTCGCCGCCATAGACCTTGCCCGCAGTCTCGGAGCGACAACATCTATCGAGGGCACGACCCTTACCCTAACGAGCCGAGGAGCCGAATCCATCGGGGAGCGACTCGGAGGGGAGGTAACCACTCTCAATGTGGGTGAGTCGGCACTCCTTGCACGATTAATCATCCCCATAGCCGCTTCGCTACTGCGAGATGGCAGGGTAACCATAGAAGGCAGGGGTACACTCCTGCGACGCGACCTCTCGGATGCCATCAAGGTAGCAGAGTCTCTCGGTGTGGAGTGCTGTTCCGACGGTGGCAAGCTACCCATCACCCTCTCGGGACGTGCGGTTTGGCACAGCCCGATTAGAGTAGATGGCAGCCACTCATCGCAGGCCATATCGGGCACGATGATGGCCGCCGCAATCGCCGACTTTGAGGAGCCGATAGAGATATGCGTCGCCCATTCGGTAAGCACCCCCTACATTTCTATCACATCCGAGGTCCTGGACCGCTTCGGTGTCGTGGCAGAGGTAAGGTATGGGGCTGGCAGTGTGAATATATCCGTAGAGCCGGGCAGTTACCTACCCTCCGACGTGGAGATAGCTATCGACTGGTCGTCGGCGGGTTACTTTGCAGCCGCCTACGCCGTAGCACAGAGCCGTCTCGGGGCTTCGGGGTGTTACACTCTGCGTGCCGCACTCGGCACCTCCCAGCCAGACGAAGTCGTGCTGATGCTCCTCGCCACATCCGGAGCACGCATAGAGGTCGACGACGAACACATCATTTTTCTACCATCCGACCCTCTCTCGGCCATCTGCTACGATGCCACCCACACCCCCGACCTCATCCCCACTCTCGCCATCGTGGCGCTCTTTGCCGAGGGCGAATCGCACATAAGCGGACTCAACAGACTTACAAATAAGGAGAGTAACCGCACCGAGGCACTCATAGAAAACCTATTGGCCATAGGTGCCGATGCAACCATTCGGGGCGATGAGCTAGTCATCAGAGGTGGCTCACAACTCCATTCCGCACCCATACGCACCCACGGCGATCATCGCATAGCTATGGCATTTACAGTGGCTGCGCTACTGATGGACTCGAGGCCCACGCTCGACAATCTCGACTGCGTAGCAAAATCGTTCCCGTCATTCTTCCGATTACTCAACAACACAACAGATAAAACCCAAGCCGATGAATAGCTTTGGACACAACTTCCGTCTCTCCCTATTCGGGGAGTCGCACGGCCCCGCAATCGGAGTCGTCATCGACGGTCTACCCGCAGGCATCTCCCTCTCGGAGGAGGATTTCACCAACGACATTGAACGTCGCAAGGGTGGCATCAGCGGTACAACCTCACGCGTGGAGGCCGACAAGCCCGAGTTCCTCTCGGGGCTCTATGGCGGTCACACCACAGGAGCACCGCTCGCCATCATTTTCCGCAACCAAAATTGCCGTTCGGAGGACTATGAGCCTCTGGCCGGCACACCACGTCCAGGGCACGCCGATTGGGTGGCTGCCAAAAAGTTCGACGG
Source organism: Tidjanibacter sp. (assembly GCA_017503805.1). Taxonomy (GTDB): domain Bacteria; phylum Bacteroidota; class Bacteroidia; order Bacteroidales; family Rikenellaceae; genus Tidjanibacter. The sequence goes on along the minus strand of JAFVSJ010000013.1, from coordinate 12,475 downwards.
CTACAACGACCCTCGAGGTGGGGGGCACTTCTCGGGCAGGCTCACCATGCCACTCGTGGCGGCAGGCGTAGTGGCCAAGAAAATTCTCGGGAGCAACATCCACATAAACTCACGCATAGCCGAGATCGGTGGCCAATCGGACTCCACAAAGTGGCCCGAATTATTAGAAAAGGCTCGAGCCGAGGGTGATTCACTCGGTGGCATCGTAGAGTGCATAGCGACTGAAGTCCCCGCAGGAGTTGGTGAGCCATTTTTCGACTCCGTTGAGAGTCTGGTGAGCCATATTCTTTTCAGCATTCCCGGAGTTCGTGGCGTGGAGTTTGGCGACGGATTTGAGGCGGCTCGTATGAGGGGTTCTGAACACAATGACCCAATAATCTCTACCGACGGCCTCACCTCCAAAAATGGTGCAGGTGGCATCAATGGCGGCATCACCAACGGCAATCCCATCGTAGTGAGAGTGGCCATAAAACCCACCTCGAGCATCTCCCGCCCACAACAGACACTCAATATCTCGACAGGTCATATCGAGACTCTCACCATCGGAGGTCGTCACGACACCTGCATAGCTCTGCGTGCAGCCGTAGTTGTGGAGGCAGCAGTTGCCATCGTATTGGCCGATCTTTCATCGAGAGCATAGCAGCTGTCGCACTCTCACCATACCAAAACCACAATAGGGTTGGACATCTTGCAGTCCAACCCTATTTCGTTTCTATCTCTAAAACTCTGCGCACAAAAAAATCGGGTATCCCGCCGAAGTGGGATACCCGATTGGGTTTATAGGTTAACCTCTCCAAGAGGTTGCCTATCTGTTAACGATTCTTACTCAACAGGAACTTCAGGAGTCTCTACTGCGGGAAGAACTTTAACTTTGATGGGCTGATAGTAGTTGCCAGCCTCATCCTTCCAAGCAACATATATGTACGAAGTAGCGTAGATATACTTATCCTCGAAAGTAACAGTGGTCTCCTCAGTTACAGTTCTGGGATAGTAGGAGCTATTGGAAGTGTTGGTAAGTGCATTGGTTACGAGGTACTGCATCAGCTTGTAAGGAGTATTGTAGGTACCCTCGTATTCCTCATCCCAGAGGTGAGCGTAGCAAACAGTGCCTGCGGCGGGTGTGATGGTATAGCTACCGGTGTAGTCATCCTCAGTCCAGTCATACGAACCCTCGGCGAGCTCGCCAATAACTACAGTAGGCTGGAGGCCGTACTCAGCATCTTCGGCATAGATGAAGGGAACATCGAACTCGGGGGTGTAGTTCATACCAGCACCTTTCGAAATAGCGCCGTTAACATCAATAGCGATAATCACGAAGTTGTAAGGATCGCTGTCGGGATAGAGACCGGTGAGGTGGAGGTAACCATTCTCGTCAAGTCCGGTTGCGGGATCAACAAATTTAGGACCATAGTACTCGTTGGGAACGGTAGCCATATACCTTGCAGCGCTCTCGAAATCACCACCATACGAGCTATTCCAGCTATAGGAGTTGTTTACGTTAGCATAGCGATACTGAGCGATTTCTGCAGTTGCGCCTGTTACGCTAAATTTAACCCAAGCCTCGTTACCCATATTGCTAACCTTGAACTCGTCGATAGTAATAGCCATAGTCTCGTGGAACTCTACCATCTTGGTGGTGAACTTCTGAGTTACAACCTGACCATATTTACCGGTCGAATCAATAGCGTATGCTGCAAGATAGATGCTCTGACCCTGTGCCATACCAGTGCGGCTAAGCTCGAAAGAGGTAATATTTCTGGGCACACCGTCAAGAGTAATACCCTCAAAGAGTTCCTCGGGAGTCATCTCATTGATCACGTTCTCGTTATACCAGTTGTAGTATACGAAAGCTGCATCTTTAGCATCTACGTTAACGCGGATGCTGCTGTAGTCAATCTTACCCTCGGTAAATACGGGCGAGATAGTACCACCAGCGGTTACGTTAGCAGTCTTGAAGTTCTTAACGATAGCATTCTCTTTAAGATACTGACCGTCAACCTCAGGAATAATCACGAGAGTGTAGAGGGTGTTGGGAAGACCAAGCTCTTTGGAGCTGTAGCCATCATCATAGTAGCCGAAATCGAAGAGCGAACCCTCGAACGAAGTGAGAGTACCGGGATTACCGAAGGGCTCATTCCAAGCAGCAGCATTCTCCCACTCATCCTCCCAGTTGTACTGAGCCTGCGAGAAGTAGAAACGATAGTTGTCGTAACCTTTCACGTCAACTTTGATCTGAACATCGTTGAACGAAGTCGAAACCTCCTCAACATTGATGCTACGATTTACATACTCATAGAGAACGATATCGTTTACATCATAGTCATAGTTCCAACCAGCCGAAGTATACTTGGTAGCGAAGATAGTGTATGCAGCACCGGGCTCATACTCGAGAGTCTGACCGGAGAACATATCAACCCAGAGGGTCTTAAGAGCAAATGCGCTCTCACCATTCTCATATACATTGAAGGTCTCATAGGGATAGTCACCATACCAACCCTCTGCAAGCTGATCTGCAAGCTCCTCAAGAGTGAACTCACCTTTGGGGAAGATACCTACAGTCAGAGGTACGGGCTGCTCATAAACGGTGCCGTCCCAGTCCTCAACGCTCTGAGTCATCTGGTTGTCAATAATAACACACATAGTCTCCTCGTAGATATTCTCATAGTTCTCATCCATACCTACGTAAGCCTCGCGGATACCAAGGCTGATAGTGTAACCCTTACCGGCCGAAACAAGAATTCTACCTACGGCAGCTTTACCCTCGTTGGTAACTGCGAGAACCTTAACGGTACCCTCAATCTCTGCGCCAGCAGCCTCAGCAGCGGGAGCAGTAACAACGAGTTTCTGGCCGTCAATAACAGCTTTCCAACCCTCGGGTTTTGCGATAACGGTGAGGTCTTTGATACCAGTCGATTTCAGGCGAACCTCAACACTCTGCTCTGCAGCAAAGAATACTCTGTTGCCCTCAACCTCGAATGCGAACTCCTCGGGAAGAGTAACAGTGAATACCTCGCCACCGTTCATAGTGAAGGTAAGAGTGTCACCCTCAACAATTACGCTCTCGAACAGACCGGTGTCACCGCCACCAAGCTGGTGCCAAGTCTGACCGCCATCAAACGATACCTCGGTGAAACCTGCCTCATTTACGCGAACCTGGGGCTCAGCGTGGCTCTCGGGAATCTCAATCTCGGGAACGATGGTGGGGTGGTGAACGATGTAACCATTACCGTTTGCGTCGGTAATTTTGGTAGCAACACCGTTTACGATTTTAGCCCAGAAGTAAACGCCACCCTCCTCGATAACGGTGAGAAGGCCCTCGTTGTTCTCGTGGAACTCGGGGTAAACGGTAACGGTTTTGCCGTCAACAAGGGTAAGTACCCACTCGCCATTTGCATTCTGCTCTGCACCTGCAATGACGATTTTGTCCTCAACAGCCTCGATAGCGTCGTTTACCTTTGCGATCTCGTCGGCGATAAGAGCTTTCAGAGCGTTAACCTCGTTGCCGAGTTTAATCTCCAGAGCCTCAACGCGTGCGGTAAGATCAGCGATGCTCTCCTGGTTCTCTTTGATACCCTCGCGGAGCTCGGTGTCGTCGTAGCACGATACGGTCAAAGTAGCAAGACCTACAACGGCTGCCATTGCAAGAGTTTTCAGATTACGGAAAAATCTTTTCATACAATAAGTTTTTGGTTAATAAAAATAGGTGAAATTGGTTGATTTTCACATCCTTTCATCCTCTCTGGCCGTCAAAACCATCACATTTTGACGGCCATAAAGAGGACTTATATTGCGCAAATATAGAAAATAATTCTATACGTTGTTATCGTTTTTTCGTATTTTGTCTACAAAAAATCAACATTTCCGACTACTTACCGCTGGCATTGGGGTGAGCCGACAGTTTGTTATAGTCGATGTTTACCTCGATAGCATCGCCACTAATCTGGCCGAAGCGAACGTCACGTTTTCCATACTCGACTGCGGGAAGTTCGCTTGCAGGAACGATAGAGGTCGAACGCATAACCGCATTCAGAACGCGCTGACGAGCAGCTACGCTTGAGGGCTTATGATCGTTGGGATAGTAGTAACCCAGATCACGGAACTCACCCTTGCCGTCATTTGCATCATCTGCATAGATCAAGTGGCTCATCTCACCGAAGATGGGGCTATCGGTTGTACCACCAACGGGGATACAAAGTGCGATGCTGCCGTGGTGAGCCACAACCTCGATGCTCATAGCATAGGTCTTGAGCGAGTACTCCATACAGAAGTTCTCCCAAGCGGGAAGAATATCTTTGTAGCGGAGCCTGCTCTTACCAAGATCTTTGAAGTTCAAAGCGGGATCTTCGCTTGCCATATAGTAGAGCTGCATTGCATCCTGAATCATACTGAAGCGGAAATAGGGAGTGCCATCTAAATCCCAGTCGCCCTCAATCTTGGCTTCAGGATTCTCGCCACCAACAAGAGCATCGGTCTTGGTCGAAGCAAACTTAACCTCACCGAGAACGCCATCCCAGTCCTCTGCAATGTAGGCAATGGTGTAGGTGGTGTTGGGATCGAGTACGTCGGTCCACTTATCCCAGTTGTGGGGCTCGGTCCACCAATGGTTAGCCGAGTAAGCGCCCATCTCTGCATCGCCGCTGGCGTAGAGGAAGTTGATGAACTCCTCGCGCGAAGACTCCTTGGTAGGAACATTTACACCGTCGCCACCAAATCCCTCGATATACTGGAAGTGAATCTTCGAGGTATTCTCAAAGTTGTAGTCGAACCTGATATTAACCTGCTGAACGCCGGTGTGGGTAAGGGTAAGAACTGCATCCTCCTTGCTGGTTGCGGGGCTATCGAATACCTGCGACTTGGTCTTGACAACGTCGGTAAACTGCAGGGGAGCAAGTTCGCGGTACTGGTTCATTGCGGTCCAAACAATCATATACTCGGTATCGGGCTCGCAAGTTACCCAAGGCTCGGAGAGGGTGATGCCGGAACCGAAAAGCTCATCGGTCTCACGGTTATAGCGGTAGTTGGTATTACCAAATCCCCAACCATCCTGATAGAGGAACTCAGCGTAAGCAGCCTGCTGGGTAGCATCCTGATTCTTGATAGATTCGGCCTCGCTGCGGGGGAGAACTTTCATAACTGCAGCCGAGCAGTTTGCGCCAAGCTCTGCAGTGAGCCAGAATACGCCTGCACCTACGTGGTCGTAGTCAATAGTGATTTTCGACTGTGCATCTTGAGTCTCCTCGGGACGCTGTTTGAGGGTAAACACCTTGCTCTGGAACTCCTCCGAGGGGGTGTAGTTCTTGTCAAGACCGATAGCGGTTGCCATAATGGGCACCTCGGCCGATGCGCTGAGACCAAAATTCACATAGTAAGTGTGGTTCTCAATATCGTCACGCGAGGTGGGATCGTAAACAGCGTTACGCATAAAGTCGATGTACATCTTGTCGCCATAAGCATCGATGTAAGGGGTGAGGTCTACCTCGTTGGATACCCACTGGTAGAAGTACTTACAATCGTCATTGGGAATGTAGGTCACCTGCATTGCATCGTAGGTGGTGATAACGTCGAGCTCCAAAGCGGGGTCGCCAATGAGAGCCTTATAGGGGGTGCGAACATAGCAAAGGGTGAGGTCGCCCTGCTCGGTACCCTCGCTATCGAAGCAACCTACTGCTGCGATTACATACTCGCAGTTGGGCACCACTTTAGCCTGTGCGTAGGCGGTATTCATCCAGTCGAACTCGTGGTTCAGGTAGTCCTCCATATTGTCATTCGAGAAGGTATAAGCACCAGCACCCGACGAATCGAAGATAAAGCCACGAATCATCGACTCTACAAGATCGGCAGAAAGCTGACTGTTCATATCCACACCGCTCTGGCGTGCATTCTCATAGAGCGAGTTGTAGAGGCGGCAGAGAGGATATACATCCAGACGGTAGGACTGAACGTTGGCACCGGGGCGAACCTGGAACTTGAAGTTGTTGGTCTCCTTTGCGGTAATCTCAATGGTAACACCATCCATACCACCATCAGCGAAGTCAGCCACATAGTCTACGGGCGAGAATACGTCGGGACGATAGATGGGGTCGGGAATGATAACACCCGAGGGAGTAGCATTGCCTGCACCCTGACCTACGTGCAACTCGGCGCTCAACTCACCACTCTTGAATACCACCCTACCGTTACGCTCTGTGCCGGTGGAGTTGGCAGATACACTTACGGTGATGTCGCCATCGTGGCTGGCACCACTTACCTCGCTCAGAGTAATCCACTCGGCACCCTGGGTGATGGTGGCATTCCACTCTGCGGTCGAGTAGAGGGTTACCTTCTCGCTACCGGCAGTAGCCGAGAATGTAATGCTCTCGGGATTCACGCTGATCTCTGTCTCAACGACAGGCTCCTTACACGAGAACATTGCTACTGCAGCAAAGGCTGCAGCTACAAAACTTAAGAATTTTCTTGACATAATTTTGGTTTAGGTTTGAAATGATTTGTATTCTTTAATTTGCGGTTATTCTGCTGCAAGGTAGTTGTAGTCCACACTCTCGCCGAGGGGGCAACTTACAACGTTATTGACATAGCCATCGGCGGTGATACCAAGTACCACCACGCTCATATCCTCCACTTTCCAATCATCGGGCAAAGTATAGGTGTAGCTCTTCACGCCCTCCTGCTCGGCCTCAAGGTTGCCGAGAGAGTCGCCTTTGTGGCTGGCGTTGAGCAGTGCGCGTACGACGTGCTGGTGGTTAAACTCCGCGTGGGTAATCGAGCCATCCTTCTGCGAGGCAATGATGTTATCCTCCAAGAGGAAAACATCCACAGCATATTTGCCTGCCACCTCTGCAAAGAGGGTTGCGTCTACCTTAAGCTCCCTGCCATTGAGCGAGGTTGCCACCTTCACACCGCATTGTGCGGGATAATCATCAAGGGAGCTATTGAAGCTGGGCACGAGGTCTCCCACATTGGTAGTGAGGCTACCCGAATCCCTCAGGTCGGTGATGAACATAGGGTATCCGTAGTTGCCATATTCGCTCATAAGTTTCGACGAGAGAGGAAGACCCATAGGATCATCGCCCTGTGTATTGTCGTGCACGGCGAGTACGTGAACAATATCTTTCCACTCCTTCTTCTGAACGTAGAAGTTGAGTTTGTTCATACCATCGGGACAGAACGCGCACCAAGTGCCTGTGAGGTCCATCACGCAGATATGACGCTCGAAGCGCGACTCGATGGGGCCCTCGGGAGCGGTAGCAGTGATGGTCACGATATTGGACTGCTGGTCACGATAGATTGCCTGAAATGTGTAGGTACCTGCCTCCGTGGTCGAGAAAGTGGTACCCTTCCAGCCCAACTCGGAGTGGCTGGTAAGGTAAATCTGTGACTCGGCGGTAACGACCGATGCGCCATACTGCACCTCGAAATTGACACTCTGCTGGCCATCGGCAACAATGTTGAGTGTGCTGGGTACGAGTTCCACATTGACACTATCTTCCTGCTGACCGTGGCACGAGGCGAAGCCCACGCACAAGGCGGCCAGAAGAGCAATTTTTGCTACTATCTTCATATTCTTTGTTTCCTGCAATTACTTTTTCTTATCCACTACTCTACATCGTAGTCGATGCTCTCATTGATGCGACACTCGGCGCAGTTGTTGACAACATAGGTGCTGCCGCCATCGTAGCTAACGAATGCAACTGCCACAACCCTCATATTCTCAACATTACACTCTGCGGGAATCTCGAGGGTCTTGGTAGCCGACACCTCCACGCCAATCTGGAAAGGAACACCCTCATTGAGGCGGTCACCATAAACAGAGTTGGAGCTTACTACCCTCACAACATTGTTGTGAACATAACCACTGCCCTCTCCGGCCTGGTACTCGTTCACACCATCCTCAACAAGGAATATCTGATAGCGATATGCCGAGGGGGTATTGGATGTGACCTTCACGGTAACCTCAACGTCACCGTCTGAAGCACCACCCACAATCTGTGAGCTCTCAATAGCCACACCGCAAGTTGCGGGATAGTTGGCCTCCACCCTGTCGAGAATCTCTACAATAGTGGCGTAGTCCAATACGGTAATGTAGCTATCGTCGATAATGAGATTGGCATTGAATTGGGGCAATCCCTGACGTTTGATGAGTTTATAGTAAGAGGCAGTCATCGGGTGAGTCATAGGATCCTGCATATCGAAATCCTGGTGGAAAGCTACGGGAATCACTCGACCGGGGAAATTGCTGCAGATAGCCTTCAGGTTGGCTGCCAAAGTGGGACACGAGGTGCAGCCCACCGAGGTGAATTGGAAACCGAGGGTGTGCTGTTTATAGTTTTTGGTTTCGCCTGCAACGGCGTTGGACTTTGCCACAACGATGACGTTGTTGTCGGTGTAGTATTTGCCCGCATTGTAGTACTCTGCACGGAAGCTATACTCGCCACCCACTACAGTCGAGAACGAGCTTACGCCGTAGGGCATATAGGTCTCCACGCCCTCGCAGGTGCGGATGAGCTGAAGGGTTTTGTTGGTGCTGACATCCTCTTTACCAAACATTACGGTAAAAGTAGCCAGATCGCTACCGTTGGCCTCTATCTCATTTTTGTCCACGAAGATACGCAACACGCCATCGGGTACTTCGGTTTTGGGATCGGTGGTTGGGGTGTCATCATCGTCACTCTGGCCGTGGCAAGAGCCAAGCAGGAGTGAGCCTGCTGCGATGGTTACCATAGCCAAATAGCGGAAAATCTTTTTCATCTCTCTATTACTGATATTAATCTTATTTTGGTCTAATAACAAACCATTATATTCCATCGGCCGAATCATCACATTCGGCCGATGGAATAAAACGGGATTAATTATTTGGTGTACTCATAATCTACGCTCTGACCAAATGCGCAGGTGTTGGCATTGTCAATCACACCTGCATTGGCATTGCTATGAGCAAATACTACAACTTTATAGTTCGAGGGATTGAATGCTACGTTCACAGCGGTGAAAGGCTCAACCTTGAAGGTGAAAGTCTTGGTATACTCCTCACCGGCCTTGAGGCTCACCTTGGTGTCGTTGGACATCTTCATAAAGTTAGACGAAACGGCTGCCACAACATCGTGATACTGCTCCTCATTGCCTCCATCGCGGGGCTGATTGTCGGCCAAAACAGCATAGCCGAGGTCGTACTCGCCATCGCGAGCAACCTCTACCGATGCTACGAGCTCAACATTACCAGCACCATCCATAGTGGCCTTGGAAATCTTCACACCACAAGTCGAAGGACAGGCCATCATATGCGACTCGATAGTAGAATTGAGGAACGACTCGGTACGCTGACCGGCACCGAATGCCATATCGTAAACAGCATAGGGATAGCCCGAGCCTCCATTGTTCACACATACGGTTGTACCGAGGTCATAGTTACCCCAAGGCAGTGCGTAGTTGTCCTGTGCGTGGCAAGCGAGGATGATGACGTTATTGCCATTGACACCATCACGGAGTTTGTGCAAACCTTCAGTCATTTGGGGGCAGTAGCCACACCAAGTAGCGGTACACTGATATACACACACTTTGTGTACATATTTCTCATAAGTTGCACGGTTCTGCGCAGTTACGGTAACCTCATTGGAGGTCCTGACACCACGGATAGTGGCATAGAAAGTGAATTCACCGTTGCGAATCGAGGAGAAAGTCTTGGTATTCCTCTCCAGACGCTGGTCTGTGTTGGCATTCACAAAGTAGATTTTTTTGAGCATATCTGCATCGAGGGCAATATCGTTGCCATCTTTGTCAAATACACTGAAGGTTACGCAGTCTACGCCATCAGCCTCGAAAGTCTCTTTGTCGGCTGCAATAGTGTAGGTCACCTCGCCATCGGGTTTCTCGTTGGGATCGGAATCATCGGTCTGGTTGTTGCCACAAGCAACAAAAGCAAGGGTTGCAAAAGCTGCAACAAGAAATTTGTGAAGTTTCATAATAATAATATTAATAGGTATAAATAATTGTCATTTGTTAGAATGAGGTTGATACTGTAATGTTACCACCCGTAAAGGCGGGCATCAGGCGGCAAACACCACCCGAGCATACCATACCTGCACGGTTGCGGCCGTAGCTAAGGGCCACGCGTGTACGCGAAGCGGTATAGCTGAAGCCGAAGTTGTAGTAGTGAATCTTGGTATCACCGTGGTTGAACATATCGCTCGCAAAGAGGCTCCAAGCGGGTGCGAAGTTCACCTCGAGCAGACCCGACATCCAATCTTTCTTATCCTCGAATGTGGTCAGGTAGGCCAACTCCATACGAGTGGAGAAAGTAGGTGTGTACTTATAGAGCAGGTCGGCCACAACCATATTCGAGAGCCAAGTGCCCTTGCCAACACCGTGTGAGGGGTTATACTCCTGCATCGAGTAGAGCAACTGCATCTTGAACTTACGGCTCACCTGTTTCTCAACACCCACATTGACATTGCGCCACAGGAGAGTCTTGGGAGCAAACGATCCCTCCTCCTTGAGGTTGTAGTAGGTAGAGAAATTGAGGTTTACCTTCATACCCCTCTTGCCGCCAAGTGCAGTACCGCGACGGAAGTTGTAGTAAACATCGAGCTGGCCACCAATCTCACCGCTGTTAATGTGACCAGCAGTGGTACCGGGCTGGGGAATGTAGGGGTTGAGGTTGGTGATAGCGTAGGAGTACTGCGCACAGAGTGCGGGCAAATAATTCAGTGCATTATTGGTTTCCGACGAAAGGTAGGATACCTTCGACTCCATCCACTCAAGCCTGCGGGCCGAGAGGTTCACACCAAGACCACCGCCGCTATAGGAGAGTTCCAAGAGCTGTGCGTTACCATTCTTGACGAGGTTGGCTTTTCCGTCAATAAGGATATTGGGGTTGGAGTAAATCTTCTCACCACCATCCACATACTCGGCCTTCACGAGGAAACCGCTACGCTCGAAGTTGACACGTGCCGAGTAGCCCATAGTCGAAGCCTTGGCACCAATCTCCTCCTGCAGGGGGCTCACAGGCTCATAACGGTTGAGCAGCGAGCCTTCAAACGAGAGGTTGGAGCCCTGCCAACCGAGGAGGCTCGAAAGCGAGAAGGCACCATCGACACCCCTCACCTGAGTCTCGGGGGCAGCCTCCATACCGAGTCGTGGAGCACCCCAGAGTGCCTTGAGCGAAGCGATATCTTTGTAGTGGTAGCTCACGCGAGCACCCATCATAGCGGTGTTCATACCGAGAGTGCGGTCCTCGTAGGTACGGAAGAGCAATCCGCTACCGAATTGGTCGTAGTAGGTACCTGCAGTCACGGCAAAGTCGCCATCACTCCACTGCATATAGTAGTTGGTGAGTTTGGCACCCTCGAGGTTACCGGGGTAGCCCACAAGTGCGGGCTGGTAGGCCTCAAGTTGCAGACCGGCCGAGAAATTGCCGGCATAGTAGTCTGCCTTGAGATAGTTATTGGAGCCAAATTTGCCGTCGGGCATAGCCGCATTGGTCACAGCGTCCTCGGAGTAGAGAATGGTGTTGCTCTCAAAAGAGCCCACAAAATAGCCTTTGCCATCACCCTGCGCGCTAACGGATGTCAGTGCGAGTGTCGACAGCAAAAGTGTTGTCAGGATTTTTTTCATTTGCCAAGTCGAAGTCTGGTAGTTTTCTATTTAATCGGAGTGTCCGTATTAGCTCAAGAGAGGCTACTGAAGTTTTTTGATTACCTCAAAGAGTTCGTTCTCACCGCCGGGGGTATAGCCGGTGTGGGAGTAAACAATCTTACCATCTTTGTCTACAACGTAAACCTGAGGGGTAAACTGCACATTCATAGCGCGTTTGAAGTCACCGTTCTTGTCATAGAGAAGGGTGTAGTCGCTCCAGCCGTGGCCCTCGGCAAGCGAACGAGCCTGTGCGGTGAAACGAGCATCATCGGTCGAAACAGCCACTACGCGGAAGTTGGCCTCCTCGATCCAATCGAGATATACGTCATTGATAGCGTCGAGCTCGCGAATGCAGGGTTTGCAAGTCACAGCCCAGAAAGAGATAATCATAGGGGTCTTGCCATCAACAAGGTCGGCAGTATTGATAACCTTACCCTTGCCATCCTCAACTTTAACGGAGGGAATTTGTGCCATTGCGGCCGAGCTGATGAGCAGCATCAGAGCTGCGAAGATCATTTTTTTCATAGTTGTAGTTTTTGTTATTAATCGTTAATGTTATTATGTGCAATATTTCCCAATGGCCTACCCCGCTATTCCTATTTTAGTTCCATATTTTGGAGATTCGGATGAGATATGGCTATTTGGGGGCAAAAATAGCAATTATTTTGTCTTCGGCAAATTATCAACTCGGTTTTATAAATATAATTTTTTAGTAGATGACAAAAATTAATTTTTTGTCAGTTATATGATTGATTTTTTAATTAGTTATTACTTGTAAAAGTCCCTGAAAATTAGTAACTTTAAAGAAAAGTTTGACCGCTTTTTCCATGAAAGTTACGACAACTCT
>JAFVSJ010000012.1 GCA_017503805.1 Tidjanibacter sp. | reverse complement strand
GAAATTTGTCGATTTCTGTTTCAATGATATAGATACAAAAAGCCACATTGGGCTTTTTGTTCGGCTGATGGTTCAGCCGCGAAAAGGCTTTTTCGCCTTTTCGACATTCTATAATCATTATAATTATAACCCCAAGGGCTGCGGTTGTCAAGTTTACTATTGATTTGTCGGGAAAAGAGTAGTATAATATTTACGGTAACGGTGCGCCCGGCGTGAGGCGCGCCCGCTACTTACATTTAAAGAGAATTGAGGATCGCTTCTATGTTGTCTAAGGTCTATTCCTCGGGAGTGCTCGGCATAGAGGGCTTCGAGGTAACCGTCGAGTGCAGTGCGTGGGACAGGATTCCCGCCTTCGAGCTCGTAGGACTCCCCGATGCCGCCGTGAAGGAGGCAAAGAACCGTGTCAGAGCCGCTTGCGAGAACAGCGGATTCGTTTTCCCCGCGCTCGACGTGATGGTCAATCTTGCACCTGCCGACGTGAAAAAGGAGGGCACGGCATACGATCTTGCCATAATAACCGCTATTCTTCAATGTGACGGAGTTATACCTCCGGATGCCGATCTTTCTGATAAGTGCTTTATAGGTGAGCTCTCGCTCTCCGGTGAGGTGCGCGCTGTGACGGGAGTCCTCTCGATGGCGGTGTCAGCGAGAGATGTCGGCAAGAGAGAGATATACGTTCCTCTGGAAAACGCCAAGGAGGCGGCGGTCGTTGCGGGTATCACGGTGTACCCCGTGTCGACTTTAAAGCAGCTTGTGGAGCATCTTCGCGGCAAGGAGAAGATAGAGGCGGCACCGTCGGAGCTTGCCGGGATAGATCTGTCCAACCATTCGGATGCGCCCGATTTTTCCGAGGTATGCGGTCAGCTTAAGGCAAAGAGGGCTCTCGAGATCGCGGCGGCGGGCGGTCATAACGTGCTGATGATAGGCCCTCCCGGTACGGGAAAGTCCATGCTTGCGAAGCGTCTGCCGTCGATACTTCCGGATATGACCTTTGAGGAGGCTCTCGAAACGACTAAGGTACATTCGGTGGGCGGAGACCTCAGAGTCGGACTTCTTACCGACAGGCCATTCAGATCTCCCCATCATACGGTCAGCCCTGCGGGCTTTATAGGCGGTGGCGCGCATCCGCGCCCCGGTGAGATATCTCTCGCGCACAACGGAGTGCTCTTCCTCGACGAGCTCCCCGAGTTTCCGAAAAGCGTTACCGAGGCGCTGAGGCAGCCCCTCGAGGACGGTGTTGTCACCGTCATACGCGCCGCTGCAAAGGTGAAATATCCCGCGAGCTTTATGCTCGTGTGCGCGATGAATCCCTGCCGCTGCGGCTTCTTCGGTGACGGTACGAGCCGTTGCACCTGCTCACCTCAGATGAGAAGTAAGTATCTTGACAAGATATCGGGCCCCCTGCTCGACAGAATTGATATAGAGATAGAGCTGCCCATGGTATCATACGACGATATCTCGCGCAAAAAGATGACGGGCGAGCGCTCAGAGGTGATAAGAGCGCGTGTTAACGCGGCGCGCGCATTCGCGGATGAAAGACTGAAGGCGGCGGGTGACGAGCCCGGGCTTCTTAACGCGAATATGTCAGCAAAGATGATGAGCACTCACTGCAAGCTCGGTGAGGCGGCAGAGGCACTTATGAAAAACGCCTTCGAGAGTCTCGGCTTCTCCGCGCGAGCACACGACAGGGTACTGCGCGTTGCAAGAACTATCGCGGATCTCGACGGCTCGCTCGAGATAACCGAGGATCACGTTGCCGAGGCTATTATGTACCGCGCTCTCGAAAGAAAGTATTGGCGGCGCGGAGTGTGAGTACGCGGTTCGGCTTGATCCCGTTACTTAAATCAAATAAAATACAGTAATGTCGGACACCGGGGAAAGAACCTGTGTCCGACTTTTTTTGATTAAAAAGGGGAAACGAGGGATGGACTTAACGTGAAAAGCCCGTTTTGTACATTTTTCCGTTTATATAAAGTGGAGAATTTTTTAGGCAATTTGTATAAATATTTCAAAGTAGATTGAATTTCACACGCGCGAATGTTATAATTGAGTAAATTAATTATAATTATTAATAAATTCAGTATAAAAGCGTAAAAGGAGAAACTTATGAAGAACGCTAAGAAAATCGGTTTAGCTATTCTTTTGGTAGCGGTTCTGGCAGTTGGCGTCGTTATCGCGGTATTTGCGAATACGGTCAACTACACCGGTACTGTCGAGAAGCTCACGTCGCTCGTTCAGACTGCGGCGGATGCGGATGAAATAGACGCTAAGGAGAAGGCTCTCACAGAGGTCGAAAAATATCTGACCTCAAAGCCCGTTGATCCCGAGTCCGAGGGCTATGCCGATGCCATGGAGGCATACAAGGCTGCGAAGATCGGTATGATCGAGCTCTATTCGGCAGCAGTCGAGAGCGGTGAGATCTCTCTATATAAGACGAGAAATTATTGCAAGGAAAGCGACAAGTGGTTCAAGAGCATCTACAAGACCGAGGAGGATAAGGCTGACGGACAGTACGAGACCGTTTTCGCTACGATCCACGACACTAACGTTCTTGCTGCAGGTAAGCTTTTTGATGCAGTGGATCAGGCTGCGCTCAAGCTGACGAAAACGACCACCGCTACTGCAGAGGCAGACGGTGCGTACAAGGCGTTCAAGACCTTTGCCGCAAACAGAATATTTGACACCGAGTCGGGTGATTTTGCCACGATAAAGGCAAATGCCGAGGCACTTACGTTGGTCTATACCGAGGCTGTTGCTAAGAGATATTACAATATCACGTCCGAGGCGAGAATGACCGATTATACCGCTAAGACCGCGTATAATAACGACTTCGAGGGCGCTAAGACGCTTCCTACCATGTCGAACGATAAGGGATATAACCCTGTCGACGGTTCGGCTCTCAATAACACTCGCTCGCAGGTAAAACAGACGCTCCCCGACGGAACTACCAACACCTACCTTGCAATCGACATCAACGGCGCGATGAACAAGGGCCTTACCGGTTACGTATCCACCTACTGCACCATCAGCTTCAACGGTACGGTTGACAAGTTCGTTATGGAGTTCGATTTCACCTCCTTCACCGAGCTTCCAAACTCTGGAGTACTCTTCCAGTGCCGTCCAAGTGACGGATCCGTTACCTGGTTTGAGATCGACTACAACGGTGATATTCTCGCCAAGGACGGAAAGATCCTCGTAAAGAACGCCGTCGTTCCCGGTGAGTGGACTCACTTCTCCATCGTTTGTGAGGTTGACAATATCAAGCAGTCAACTCTCTATCTCGATTACTCCTACGCTGCAACGATCAACGGTGACCCCTCGAGCTACGGCTACGCTCCCGAGCAGTTCCGTATCGGTAACCTCGGAAACTCGAGAGGACAGTACTGCATGGATAACGTTACCGTAAAGTACGCGGCTTCTATCGTTGATCCCAACTTCCTTAACCGTATGACCGACGCTGAGAAGTTCGTATATCTTTGCGACTACATGCAGCGCACCGGTGATGACGAGGAATTCATTACGGTTCCCGACTGTATAGACGCGCACAAGCAGGCGACGGATCTCGTTTCGGGAATCGGTGCTCCCGACGCTGACGGCAACATGATATACGGCGGTGCCATAACCGAGGAGACCGACCCCGTTAAGAAGCAGGCGCTTATAGACGCGGTCCACAGCTACTACGAATACGATCCCACCGACATCATTCTCACATATAAGAGATCTAACCTTGCAAAGTACAAGGAAATGATAGAGCAGCTTAAGGCAATACAAAAGCTTCCGACGTCCGCCTCTATTTCAAACAGAAATAAGCTGGTGAGCACCATCACAAGCTTCGTAAGCTCCTACAGCGCTTACATATTCCTTCCCACGGACGATCACCTTCCCATTGAGAAGGGCAGCGGAACGCTTGCTGATCCGTACATCCTTACACACGGTGCGAACGAGGTGCCGGCTGCGGCTGGTTGGGTATACTTCAAGTACAACGCACCGACCGTGGGTAAGATCAAGTTTGCCGTTTCGGGTACAGACGTGATTCTCGGATACGGAGCGACACTCGAAGGTGTTGATGCCGTAGGTGAATCTTTCGTTGAAAAGACCATTTCCGCGGTAGGCGAGGAGCATATCTTCGCAGTTAAGATTGCCGACGGTGCTACCATTGAAGGTAATATCGCTATCAACGTTTCGTTCGATCTCGGATATACCTACGACGATCTTGTCAACGATTTCTCCTCTGAGGAAACGAGAATTGCTCAGGACACCGCGATCAGCAACTTTATCGCTGCTATGGACGGCTTCAAGCTTGCTACCAGTGCGACTCTTCTTCAGTCGAGATACGACATGGCGGCTAAGCTCATTGCCGATGGTCTGAATACCAGCCTTGCTTCTCTTGAGGGCTATGAAAAGTTTAAGACACACCTTGAGGAAACCTACGTAGAGGCCCCCGAGAAGATTGCTCTCGCTATCAGCGACAATAACGCAAAGCTTCTTATAAACTACATCGGCTACCTTATGACTCAGTATCCCACCGAGTCGGATTGGAAGCTCGTTTACGTTGACGAGCCTACGACCCCCGAACAGATAGCAAACAACGAGCAGTATAAGCACATCGAGTCCTATGTTAAGATGATCCGTAACAAGATCTCGGGCGGTGCTTACAATCCCGATTATATCGCTCCTGACGGAACCACCGTCGTTATGGCGGCAAATAAGTTCGAGGAGATGAACGAGTATTATTACGGAATTCTCCAGAATGAGCATATCGAGGTGATTTCCGAGCAGTTCGATAAGTTCGTTGCGACGGACTCCTACATCGAGAAGAAGGGTATTATATCCTTCATTCAGAGATACTTCAACGCCGAGGACGTTGACTTTACAGTCGAGTTCACCTGTGCCAACGAGAAATGTGCGAACTGCGGCGTTCTTTATAACGGAAAGGTCGATGATATAGCGCACCCTGCTTGTAACAAGTGCGGTGAGGCTGTAGAAAGCTACAGACTTGTTTCGGGAAGAGCCGAAATTTCCGCGGTGCTTAAGAAGTATACCGCATATGAGGCTGAGCTTGCTCCGCAGGAGGGTAACTACGAGGATCTTCTTAACCAGAATACCGTTTACTTTGTAAACGCGGTAAAGAAGTTTGATACCGCTATTACCTACGTTGAGAAGCTTGAGCTTCTGAACGCTGCTATGCCTTACTATTATGCGATGAATATCTCAAATGACGAGGTCAGGGAGGCTATCGCAAAGTATGATGCACTCGCTGCAGAGCTTGCCGTAGTTCAGAACGACTCGGCAGCCTTTATCGAGAACGTTCTCTCTCTTGCTGCTATCGAGGAGAAGGATGACTACTACCGTATGCTCGTTGCCGCTGCTTCGCTCCGTTCGGGCATAGACGCATCCATCGAGGGTATTCCCGAGGCGATAGTGACCTACGAGGCAGCTCTCGCAGAGTATAACGCACATATCGATACTGCAAACACCGAGATTGCCGAGAGCGGATACACGCTCGGATCCTTCGGCGCGAACTCCGGTATCGCTGCAGTACTCTCGGTAATTCTTAAGGCGCTCTTCAGCTTTAAGTAATACTTAAATATCGGTCGGCATATCGCCGACAAAGCAAAAGAGCAGATCCGTCAGGGTCTGCTCTTTTTTGAATGATGGTGAATTATACTATCAAGTGCAACACTTTTAAGAAAAAAGAACACTCATATTGAATCCTGTGTTATAATGAAGTTACCACACACCAAAACAACAAGGAGAACAATATGAGCTATACCCATTTTACCATAGAAGAACGCTGTTGTCTACGGGAATTTTACAAAAAAGGCTACAGTTACAGAAAAATTGCAAAATTATTGGGTAGAAATGTGAGTTCTGTGTCGCGTGAGCTGCGTCGGAACTGCACACATATGTACGACACACCCTCGTACTACCCGCATACAGCACAGAAAAAAAGCGACCTTCGCCGCTCGTACTGCCACCGTGGAATGTTCTGGTCACAGGAGTTAATAAAGTACATAGAAGAAAAGCTGCTTGCAACGTGGTCACCCGAACAGATTGCAAATGCTCCCTCGCCTTTCGAGAAAATGCCTTCTGCAAGAACTATATACCGTTGGCTCTACGACAAGTATTTGCTTAATGGCAATCTAAAGGTGCTTCGCAGAAAAGGAAAAAGCCATTTAGGTAAGGAAACACGTGGTAAATTTAATCTTGGCAAATCCATTAGAAAGCGTGAAAAAAGCGTATACAAGCGTAAAGAGGCGGGACATTGGGAAGCGGATACCGTTGTTAGCGGACAGGGCAAAAGTAAGACTTGCTTTGCAACGCTTGCAGAACGCAAAACACGTCTTTATCTTGCAATGAAGATACCGGACAGAAAAGCCGACACTATGGCTGCCGCCATAATCTCGATGCTCTCGGAAATCCCCGGTGAGCTTATTAAAACAATTACTTGCGACCGAGGCGCCGAGTTTGCCAATTGGCAAACAATTGAAAAGGAGCTTAATTGTGACGTATACTTTGCTGATCCTTACTGTGCTTGGCAGAAAGGCACAAACGAGAACAGCAACGGACTCTTGAGAGAATTTTACCCCAAGGGGCGCAATCTCTCAAGAGTCAGCCCTAAAACACTTTTGCGGAATCTGGCATTGATCAATGCCAGACCCCGCAAATGCTTAAATTATATTTCTGCTCAGGATTCTTGGAACTTGGAATTGCAAAATCTTTCTTAAAAGTGTTGCACTTCTATTGACAATTCACT
>JAFVSJ010000011.1 GCA_017503805.1 Tidjanibacter sp. | reverse complement strand
CGGTGGCTTTTGCGCTACTTTTGCCACCAAAAGTAGCATAAAGAAATAATTGGGTAGAGCAGGGGAGAGGGTGGATGCAGAGTGAGAGTTGTTGCGTGGTTTGACACACCCCACCGCCCTGTCGGGCACCTCCCCTAACTTAGGGGAGGACTAATTTGTGGTGGGTGTTCCCCATAACTTAGGGGAGGACAAATTGGGGTGGGCGAGTTCCCTAACTTAGGGGAGGACTATTTTTCGGGGGCTCTCCCGACTTGGAGGGGGGAGCTGACGACGATTCTTGGGGCGGTCGACGGTTGTGGTCGGCGCTACAATCTCCAAATTCTCATTCGCACCGAACTCATTGCACTCCCCGCCAACAGAAAAAAGAATATCCTCACCGGCCGTTTGGAGTTTCGTTTTTCGATTTTTTGGTTACCTTTGTAGTTTGCATACCTATTTATATTTCAAGAAGATGAAATTTTGCAACGTCATAGGCCACAGCGAGCTCCTTGCCTCTCTCCGAGAGAATGTCGACAAGGGGCGCATCAGTCACGCGCAACTCATTGTGGGTGAGTGTGGTTGGGGCACTATGCAGGTCGCTTTGGCCTACTTGCAGTACATCCATTGTCCCAATCGCAAGGATGGTGATGCCTGCGGTTGTTGTCCGTCGTGTGTGCAGATTGAGCAGCTCGCCCACCCCGATGTACACTTCGCATTCCCCATCATCAACCCTGCAAAGACCCCCACCAGCGACTCCTACATCGCCGAGTGGAGGGAGTGTGTGGCTACCAACGATGCCATCTTCGACGAGCACGATTGGTATGACACCATAGAGGTGGGCAATTCGCAGGGCATCATCCCCCAGAAGGAGGCCGACAACATCATCCGCAAGCTCTCCTACAAGGCCTTTGCGGGCGAACATAAGACGGTGGTCATCTGGCTACCCGAGAGGATGCACACCTCGGCCGCCAATGCGTTGCTGAAAATATTGGAGGAGCCGTGGGATAACACCCTCTTTCTGCTCATCTCGGAGCACCCCGAGGAGCTGCTCACCACCATTACTTCGCGCACACAGACCATCAACGTTGGGCGCATCGAGCCCGAGGAGTTGGCCCGTTACGCCGTCGAGAGGTTGGGAGCCACACCCGAGAGGGCTGCTATGGCGGCTCGTGTGGCCGATGGCTCGGTGGTGACGCTGCGCAGGGTGCTGGCCGATGATGCCACGGGGGCTGCGACAGACAACTTCGAACTCTTCACGAGGCTTATGAGGCTCTCCTTCAGCAATCGCCACCTCGAGCTCTTCGATTGGGCCGAACAGCTGGCCTCGGCGGGCAGGGAGTCGCAGAAGCACTTCCTCGAGTATGCGCTCGGACTCATCAGAGAGAGCTATATGCTCACCGCAGGAATGGAGAGTGTGAGCCACTTGTGGGGTGCCGAGCGAGAGTTCTGCATAAAGTTTGCACCCTATGTGGGTAACCACAATGTGGAGGCGCTGGTGGCCGCTATGGAACTTGCCATCAGGGATATTGGTCAGAACGGCAATGCGCGTATGGTCTTTATCCACTTTGCCCTCTCGGTGAGCAAACTCATTGCCCAGAGAGCGCAGTAGGGGCAGGAAAACGAGAGACACAAACCGAAAATTCACTAACATAAAACAAACCAAACACACAACAAAAGATATGGCAAAAGCGATTATAATAACAGGTGGCAATGTGGGCGATGTGAAGGATACTTTGCGCCGCGCGCAGCAGGCTATCAATCAAGAGTTGGGCATCATCTTGCGCTGCTCCCACAGCTACGAGTCGAAGGCTTGGGGATTCACCTCTTCGGAGAACTTCTACAATCAGGCCATCATCCTCGACACCGATTTTACGCCCGAGGAGTTGCTCGATAAGGTGCTTGAGATAGAGCAGCAGTTGGGACGCGACCGCGAGGAGGAGGCGAGAATCAAGGCGCAGACAGGTGAGCGCTTTGCCCCCCGCAAGATAGATATCGACATCCTCTTCTATGACGATGAGGTTATCGACACCCCGAGGCTTACTGTGCCCCACCCGCTGATTCAGGATAGGGACTTTGTGTTGCGCCCTCTGAATGAGATCGCCCCCGACAAGGTACACCCCGTGCTGCGTAAGACCATCCACACCCTCTTTGAGGAGATGGAGGCCAAGGGCGAGGCGTAGTCCGGAGTCCGAAGTACAAGCGTAGGGGTGGCCCGACGCAGGTAGCAGCAGTGAGAGTAACAAAACAGCCAAAAGTAGTAGAACAGTAAGAGAATGAAGGCAAACAAGTGGGTTAAGAGAGTGATGCAGGTAGCTATGGTTGCAGTCTTTGGCAGCAGCCTCCTCTGGAGGTGTGCCAACCAAACGGCTCTCCAGGGCGGCCCCAAAGATTCGCTGCCACCTATCGTGGTGAGCGCACTCCCCGCATTCAACACCACCAACTTCACAGGACGCGAAATCTTCATCGGTTTCGACGAGTATGTGCAGATCAAAGACCAGCAAAAAGAGTTCTTCACCTCGCCGATGATGAAGAAAAACCCCACCATAACCACCAGCGGTAGGGGCATTCGCATCACCATCCTCGACACCCTCGAGGAGAACCAAACCTATGCGCTCAACTTCGGTCGCTCCATCGTGGATAACAATGAGGGCAACCCACTGAGCAACTTCCGCTACGTATTCTCCACAGGCTCGACCATCGACTCGATGGTTATGAGCGGCTACACCGTAAGTGCCAGCAAGGGCGACAGCGTCAGCAACTCGCTCATCTTCTTCTACCCTGCCGAGGTCGATTCCATCCCCGACTACGACTCCATCCTGCTCAAGTATAAACCCGCAGTGGTGGCCAAAGCCGGCGGCAACGGCATCTTCATCGCACAGAACCTCAAGCCGATAGATTATAAAATCTACGCCATCGAGGACAAAAACAACAACTTCACCTACGACCCCGAGACCGATATGGTCGGTTTCCTCGATTCGGTTCACAACCCTCTCAATGGTCCCGACTTCAGGGTGTGGTACGACACCACGCGCCACTACCTCACAGCCGAGCCACAGCTCTACTTCAAGATGTTCACCGACGGCCGATTCAAGCGTCAGAATCTTGCCGAGTCGAAGCGCGACGAGCAGCATAAGGTGACTCTCTACTTTGGAGCCCCCAATCCCGAGGTGCTCGAGTTCCGACTCGACAGCATCGCACCCGAGGAGGTCGTTACGGAGTATCTCACACGCGGCAAGGATACCATCAACTATTGGCTCAATGTCCCCTCCGAGCGACTCGGCGACACATTGCGTGGCCACGTGGTCTACCTCAAGCACGACTCCATAAACAACCTCGTACCCGACACGGCCAAGCTCTCGCTCGTCTGGAAATACATAGAGTCCAAGGAGGAGAAGAAGGCACGCGAAGAGGAGGAACGCAAGATGGAGGAGGCACTGAAAGATAGTGTGGAGTATGTGCCGCCCGTGAAGCCCAACCCCTTCAAGGTGGAGCAGTCGAAGGGCGACCTCAATCCCGAGCAGACCATAACCTTCACCTTCAAGATGCCGCTCGTGGCAGTAGATACGGCCGCCATTGACCTCCGCTTTGCTGGCGATGCGCTCTCCAAAGAGGAGGAGCAGAAGATTGCCGAGGAGAAGGCCAAGGAGGCCAAAAAACGAGGACTCGAGACTCTGCCCGAGGATAATTCGGAGCTGCCCAAGATGGAGTATGAACTTTTCCGCGACAGCCTCGATATGAAGAAGTGGCACCTGCGTGCGGCGTGGGAGCCCAAGAAGAAATATTCGCTGATGGTGCCTGCGGGTGCATTTGTGAATGTGGCAGGCGAGAGCAACGACACCCTCCGCAGCGACCATATCACTCTCAACCCCGACGAGTTCGGCAAGGTGATCGTCCGAGTGGTGGGCAAGAACCCCGAGAGCCGCTATGTCATCTATCTCAAGGATGAGCGAGGCTCCAATTTGGCAGAGATTAAGGATGCCACCTCGGGCACCTACACCTTCAACTACGTCAAGCCGGGCAAGGTGAGGCTGGGATTCCTCGAGGATGTCAACGGCAACGGTCGCTGGGATACGGGCAACCTCATTGAGCGCCGACAGCCCGAACGCACCGAGCCCTATGTAGACGACAAGGGTGAGGAGATGATGGAGGTCAAGGCCAATTGGGAGATGGAGATTGCGGCCGATATGAACGAGATATTCAAGCCCATAACCTTCGAGAGCGTCAACGAGCAGTTGCGTAAGACCGAGGCTGTAAGGCTCCGCAAGATACTCGAAGATAGAGAGAAGAAACGCCAGGAGGAGCTGAAGAAGCAACAGCAGGGAGGCGGCCTCGGCGGATTCTCCTCGGGTATGGGTGCAATGAAGGGTGCGATGAACTCCATCGGCGGCAGCGGTGCGAGTGGTATGAACCGCTATTAGCCCACGGTCGATCGGGGGAGGGAGAGGAAGAGTGGCGGCCACACATAGGCCTGCGGCTCACTCCTACGGTCAGCCGATATGAAAACAACCAAACCAGAACAAGAGAATGAAACAACAACCAACATATAGCAACAACCCCGCCGAGCAACAGAACCGCCGTAGGAGCATTGCGCCACTTCGCGTACTCCTTCTGGTGCTACTGCTCGTTGTGGCAGGGGTGGAGACCTCCTCCGCACAGCGCCAATTCTTCGGCGTGAAAGGGGGCTGGGGCGAGGGCGATGTGAGACTCTACCCCCATTGGACTTCGCCACCCGTTTGGGGTAAGCTCAACGGTGGCCTCTATTGGGTATACTACGGTGGCGGCAAAGATAACGCCTACCTCTACGACCACATCTCGGGAGGTATATGCGTGGAGTTGGAACTCATCCAGCGCGGATTTAGCTACGCTGCGCTCGACCGCCCCACAAAGCTCTACACCTATGGCCGCGAGATGAATACCCTGATGGTACCCATTATGTGGCAACCCCACGTCTTTGCCTTCGATGGCCGCCTCCGACTCTTCCTCAATGCGGGTGCCACCCTCTCCTACAACCTCGATTGGGGCTCCAAGGAGTACTACATCGAGAACGAAACCGCCCTCCGAGAGGAGTTCGACTATGAGTGGCAGACGGTAAGGGATAACCGCTGGGGCTACGGATTGGTGGTAGGTCTGGGTGGTGGCTGGAGCTTCGAGAAGATTGAGGTGATGATGGAGGCACGCTACTACTTCGGCTACTCCGACATAGTCAAGCGCAAGACCATCTACCTCGGTACCCAATTCCTCCGCTCCCCCCTCGACAACATCAACTTGAGCCTCGGCGTGGCCTACCATTGGAACCACTCGGGCAGTTGGGCCCTGAGCCCCGCACAGCGCCGAGCGGCCAAGGCTGCACAGGCAGACATCCTGCCGAGCGGTGAGTACACAACCGAGGGCGGCACAACCCTCGCAGTGGAGTAGAGTAGGGGGAGAACTAATGCGGGTGTCGGCATCCCCGAGGCTCGCAGTAAGCAGTGACAAAACAGACAAAGAGAGCAACTAATAACTCAGTAATGGAAAACATAGGAAACGAATCGACAAGGCAGCAGAAGGTTGCCCGTCAGATACAGAAAGACATCAGCGAACTCTTCCTGAAAGAGTGCGCCGAGTTGGTGCGCGGAGTGATTGTCTCGGTTACGGCCGTGAGGGTCAGCCCCGACTTGGAGTATGCACGCATCTATCTGAGCATCTTCCCCTTCGCCAAACACGAGGAGATTATGGCCAAAGTGGAGGCCGAGAATTGGAAGATACGCAAACTCCTCGGTGCGAGGTTGCGCAACCAGCTGAGGAAGGTGCCCGAAATAAGCTTCTTCCTCGACGACTCGCTCGAGTATATCGAGAATATCGACAACCTGCTCAAGAAGTAGTCGTAGCAATCCAACCGCTCCCATCGGTGGTGGCGAAGCCCAACCGAATGTAGACCCAAAACCCCACAGAGGATGAAGACCCGCAAGCTCCAATTGCTCTTCGCACGACGCTACCTCCACTCGGCAGGAGCGCTCTCGGTGGCAAACACCACAGCCACCGTAAGCTCCGTAGCTATGGCGGTGGCGGTGGCAGCTATGGTCATACTGATGTCGGTCTACAATGGCTTCGACTCGCTCCTGCGCTCCATCTACAACGCCACCGACCCCGCACTTGTCATCACCCCGGCCGAGGGTAAACTCTTCGACGTGGAGAGCCTCTCAAGGGAGCAGATAGAGGGAGTCGAGGGGGTGGAGGCCTGCTCGTTCTACATCGAGGAGAGTGTGATGGCCGACTACAAGGGGCGACAAAGGTTTGCAACCCTCCGCGGTGTCGACGACAACTACACCCGCGTGGTGGGGCTCGAGGAGCCCGAGATGGTGCTCTATGGCGAGTGGCGACTTCGCCACGGCGACTACCGTAGGGCTGTCGTCGGCTGCGAGACCGACAATATCTTCGCCGACGGATATACGGCACGTAATGCCGCTCTCCACGACCTGATGACCATCCACGCACTCCGACGCGAGAACATCTCACCCCTGTTGCCGATGTCGGCGCTCAAGAGTAGCAAGATTCGACACGCAGGCACACTCTCGGGTGCGGCCAACTCGCTCGCCAACCACATCTTCACCTCGCTTGATTGGGCCCAAGAGCTGCTCTCGAGCGACTCGATGGCCTCGGGAGTGGCAGTGTCTGTGGTGGAGGGGGCTCGCGAAGAGAGAGTGGCCAAGAGGCTGCAGGAGGCTGTGGGCGAGGAGTTTGTGGTCCGTACGCGTTGGGAGATGAACGAGGCGGTCTATAAGGCCACGCAAGTGGAGAAGTGGACCATATTTTTCATTCTTCTGCTTGTGACCATCATTGCGGCTGCCACTATTGTGGGCTCGCTCGTGATGCTCATCACAGAGAAACAAAACGACATAGCCACACTCTTCTCCGTGGGTGCCAATAGGAACTTTGTGGGCGGCGTTTTCCGCCAAACAGGGCTGCTGATAGGGGCACGTGGAGTTGTGGGGGGTATTCTGCTCGGAGTGGTCATCTGCTTGGTGCAGATGCTCTTCGGAGTGGTCAAGATGCCCGGCACGACCTTCTTGGTCGAGAGCTACCCCGTGGAGATAAACCTCGCCGACTTGGTCGGCATCGTGGCGGCAGTGATGGCCGTAACGCTCATACTAACAAATTTTACCCTCTCGAAGATGATTCCGAGAGGTCCCAAACCCGATGAAACACGCAATTAGATACATAACTCTCGTGCTGGCTGCCGCACTCCTTCTGGCTGGCTGTTCCAAGAAGAACATCATCCCCGATAGTGACCTCGAGAAGATCACCAAGGAGATGTTTGTTGTCAATGCCTATGCTGCCAACCAGCAGCTCAATACCGACAGCCTCGATATCTATACCCCCATCCTCAAACGCTACGGATACACACACGAGGATTTCTTCAATACCCTCGCCAACTTCCAGAAACGCAAGAGCGCAAGGGTGAGCGACGTGGTCGAGGCGGCTATCGCCTCGCTCGAAGGACTCTCCTCGGGCTACGAACTCAAACTCCGCAACCTCGCTTTCGTCGACTCCGTAGCCAAGGCCGACTGCTCAAAAGAGGTGCTCTTCGTGGAGCGCATCAAGGTGAGGAGCTTCAAGGATACGGCACGCTTGCGACTCTCACTGCCCATTGCCGACGAGGGCGAGTACATCGTCTCCTACCGCTACGAAATCGACACCCTCGACAAAAACCGCCGCCTCCAGACGAGTCACTCTGTCTATGATGCCGACGGAGTGCGCAACCACCTGATACGCAACAATCTGCAATCCGACAAACGTACGGGGTATCGCACCACCATCACCCCCAAGAAAGGCTCCTCGGAGTATAGACTCCTCTTGGCCGACTACGCCCACCGCGAGGAAGAGCCCCACATCACATTCGACTCCATCCGCATCGTCTACCTGCCCTCTTCGGAGGTTGCGCTTGCACGTATGGACTCGCTTCTGCGCTTCCGCCCCGGCATCATCTTCAACGACTCCATCCGAGCACGTGGCTACCTCGATGCCCGCATCCCTATGTTGCCCCACGACACCATCTACCTCGCAGTGGACTCCATAGACCTCGCACTCGCCGATGAACTCCGAGCCGAGGCCGATAGTCTGACCGAGCGTGCCGATGAGAGCACCAAGAAGGCCGCCCAACTCCGCAAGGAGAGCGACCGACTGCGCACCGCTGCCGAGCGCAAGTGGTTCCGCAACGATTCGCTCCGACAGGTGGCACACCTCGCCAATGTGGCCAAAGCCGACTCGCTCGAACGAGTGGCCGCCACAGAAGTTGCCGAGAGTGACAACCTCCTAAACCTCAGGGCAATCCGCACAGCAAAGGCCGACTCGCTCGACCGTGTAGTGCTTGGCTATGAGCGCACTACCGAGGAGGAAACAAACAAGAAATAGTAGACTAACTGACCATAAAACCAAACGATCGCAATGTACAAAAGAGAAGAGATCTACGATGCCGATACTACGGCTCAACTGATGGAACACTACGAGGCTATCTTGCGTCTGCTCGGCGAAGATGTCGAGCGAGAGGGACTCATCAAAACCCCCGAGCGCGTGGCCAAGTGTATGCAGTTTCTTACCAAGGGCTACGTTGAGGAGCCCGAGGAGATACTCCGTGCGGCGATTTTCAAGGAGGACTACCGCCAGATGGTCATCGTCAAGGATATAGAAATCTACTCGCTCTGTGAGCACCATATGCTGCCCTTCTACGGCAAGGCCCACGTGGCCTATATCCCCAATGGTCAGATAGTTGGCCTATCGAAGATACCCCGCTGTGTGGAGAGTTTTGCGCGCCGATTGCAGGTGCAGGAACGCCTGACTATGCAGATTAGGGATTGCATACAGCAGACGCTCAATCCGTTGGGTGTGGCTGTGGTTATTGAGGCGGCGCATATGTGTATGCAGATGCGTGGTGTGCAGAAACAAAATTCCATCACGACCACATCTGCCTTCAGTGGTGCGTTTCTCAATCATCACGAGACTCGTCAGGAGTTTTTGGAGTTGATAGGTGCCAAGCTCCACTAAAAAAAGCGCATCTCGCGGGTGAATTTTTCACCAGCTACGTTGGGCGAGTTCCTCATTGACGAGCAGTCAACTGCGGACTCGCCCTTCCTTGTTGGCAAAAAATTCCCTCCGCGATATGCACTTTTTGTTTCAGTTGGTGCGGGTGAGTTTTTCACCAGCTACGTTGTGCGAGTTCCTCATTGATGAGTAGTCAACTGCGGACTCGCCCTTCCTTGTTGGCAAAAAATTCTCTCCGCAATATGCGCGTTTTACCACTCCACCCCCCTCCGCTATTCCCACCCGAGTCGGCAGATGACCACCACTAAAACAACAGAGGCAGGTGCCTGGTGCATCTGCCTCTGTTTGTCGGTGTATGTTAGGGTTGATTACCTGCGACGGCCATCAATCCAGAGTTTGCCCTTCTCCTCTTTTGAGAGGTTCTTGGGACCGGTTACCATCTTATACTCAATCTTCTTGCCGATGGCACCGCGGCTTGCAGGACGGGCAGGAGCCTCAATCTTCTGCTTCGACTCCACGGTCTTGTTCTTGAGCTGACCTGCGGGTTTGGTGCTTGCTTTAGCGGGAGCTGCTGCGGAGGTATTGCGGGTGAGGACAATCTCCGACTCTACGGCTATGCTCAAGCCATACCTACCCATACCGTAGTTGATGGCAGCATTGGGGTAGAAGTTGAGGTTGGCGTAAGCGAAGGGTTTAACGGTGATGGTGTTGCCATCCTCCGAAATCTCTACGGGGAAGTGGCCGTTCACTGCGTTGCCTGCCTCGTCGCCCATATAGCCTGCGGTGGTGCCGGTGGTGGGCTCGTAGGCGATGAAGTGCGACTCGTAGACTGCATTCATCTCGGTGTACCAACTTGCCATAGGAGTGAAGTAGTTGGTGTTGAAGGGTGCGGTCACGGTGCCGTCGGCAGCAACCTCGAGGTACCACTTGGGACCGAAGTCGTAGATGGGCATCTCGCTGGTCTGACCATTGTAGGTGTCCGATACGAAGAGGCTGTAGGGGTCGGAGTATGCGTAGTAGGGCTGGAGGCCACCGGCGAAGTCGAAGCCGTTCATCAGGATGCGGTTCTGTGCGCGGGTGTTCTCATTGAAGGTGGCTGCTGCGGCCTTGAACTCGTTGTAGTAGAGAGCAGCGGTCTCACGGTTCACACCGTGGCGCTCGAAGGTCTGGTAGTCCTTCTCGCTGAGTTCCTCGGGATACTCTACGTCGCCGATGGTGATGGTGCAAGAGTGGGTTGCGGTGTGCTCTACGTAGTCCTCGATGGTGCTGTCGTAGGTGCTGTAAGATACGGTTGCGGAGGCTGTCCACTCGCCCTTGAGGCTCTCGAAGAGTTCGCTCTCTACGCGGTCGGCTGCGGGCTCATTGAGAGATTTGGCAATAACTGCCTCGGAGAATGTCTCGGTACCCTCGTCGTTGGCAACCATAGCTGCGAGGTAGGTCTTCTCGTTGGGGCGCGAAGGATAGGTGATAGTAAGACCCTCGTCGGAGTTGATCTTGGCGAGCTCAATGGAGGTGAACTCGATACCGTAGCTGTCTACAATCTCCTGTGCGCTCATACCTGCCATAAGCCACTCTTTCTCGTAGTTGGCGATGGCTTTACCTTTGTCGGCATCCTTGCTGGGGCACTTGATATTGAAGCCAACCTCAAATGCGGAGGTGGACTCGAGAGCGGTAACCTCAATCTTGGGAGCGGGTTTGGTGGGCTTGGGCAGATAGAACTCATATTTCTTGAATACCTGCTCGTGGCCATCGAGCCAGCCGTCATTGTTGAAGTCGCCACGCAGACCTACTACATATACCCAGAATTTCGACTCGCGGGGGATGTCGTAGAGGTACTCGCTGATGGCAGTCTGGATGGTGCCGTTGAAGCCAATCTCTGCGCTATAGGGGTCTACGATCATAGTCACACCCTCATACATAGCCTCAATCGAGGTGGCGAACCACTGCATATGCTCCTCGGGTGCCCAAGCTGTGGCAGCGTTGTGCTCGAGCTCACTCATAATCATAATGGCCACCTGCTTGAGCGACCTGTCGGCAGTCACTTTGATGCGTGCATCATCGGGCTCGGTCTCAATCTCTACCTGCAACATATCCTCGGGCAGAGGCTCGGGGCGCTGTACCTGTACGCGGATGTTCTGGTAGAAACCATCCCAATAGGCGGCCTCATCCTGTACGTTGCCATTGCCTGCATCAATGGTGTATTGGTCTTGGTCGAACATAGGACGATAGTAGCCGTAGCCCCAGCCCCAATTGCTCTCGCCGCGGCGGAACTCACCCATAATAACCACCTGAGGCTGACCGGGAACGATGGACTCATAGTACCAGTTGTCAATCTCGCCGTTGTCGTTGTAGATATAGCTGTGCTCCTCGTCGATGATGATCGAGCGACTCTCGTTGAAGAGGTTGATGCCACCCCAAGCAGTGTCGTGGAGGTTCATCAGGTTGGCATCCACACCGCGGCCACCGCCGTTGCGGTTGTAGAGGTAGAGGCTCGAGGTTGCCCACTTGATAACGTGGTTCTGCTCTTTCACTTTGGGGTCAACCTTCACGTCGATGGTGAAACCACGATAGTTGATGTCGCGTACGGTGATATCCTCGGCAAAGTCCGAAGTCTTGGCACCCTTCACTACGAGTACCTCCTCCATATACTCCTCGAGGCCTGCAATCTCACCTGCAATGTAGAGCACATACTCCGAGTTGGGGAGCAGATTGTTGACGGTCAGAGTGTTGTCGCCCTGTACCATCTGTGCCACCTTGCCCGTAGCGAAGATAACCTGAATGCTGGGAGTCTGATCTATCTCATCCACGCGGGCTGCGATGTAGGCGATGCGCGAGATGTTCTCGGCATAGATGGTGTAGTCGGCCGAGGTTGCGGTAGCGCTCTCAAACTTGGCAGTGAGCACAGGGATGATAGGCTCGGCTGCGGTGGTGAATTTGAGTTCGGCTACGGTGTCCCACACTTTGTCCGACGAGATGCGGCCTGCGGCGTAGACCTTGTAGGAGGTCTCGGGTGTGAGGTCGCGCAGAGTCACCTGTGCGGTACCCTCCTCAAGAGCCACGAGCGTACCCTGCTCGAAAATCTCGGCAGCGGTGGGGGCGGTCATATTGGCCTCAAAGGGTTTCACGATGTAGCTGGCCACCTTGAGTACCTCTGCTTTGATGGAGAAGGTTGCGACATTGATGTCTGCACCTACGAGGTTTACCTCGAGCGAAGCGCCCTCGAAGGGGTCAACGGGTGCGGGAGGAGTGGGCTCCTCACAACCTACCATAAACATAGCTGCTGCAGCCATAAGAAGTGCTGCAAAGCGGAAAAATTTTTTCATAATAGTTAGTGTAATTAGTTGATGTGTAGTTTGTTAGTATATAATTGTGCGTTATTGTCTCTCTTTAGGATATTCAAAATGTCCTCCTTTTGGGTGCAAATGTAATAATTGTTAAAAAAGAAACGGCCGTTGTGCAAAAAACACACAACGGCCATCTTTTTGTGTTAACTCATTATCTGTGAGCTGCCATATACTCCTCTACCTCCTCTACGGTGATGGGGATATGGAGGTCGCCACCGAGCTGCACATTGCCGTTCTCGGTGATGAGCAGGTCGTCCTCGAGGCGGATGCCGCCAAACTCGTAGAACTCACCCAACTTGTCGTAGCAGATGAAGTCGGCGCACCTCTTCTCGCCCTTCCACTGCTCAATGAGTGCGGGGATGAAGTAGATGCCGGGCTCGTCGGTCAGGACGGTGCCGGGGCGCAAGCGCCAGCGACCACGCATAATGCAGGTGTCCACCTCGTCGGCGCGGGCCACAATCTTTGAGAAGTCGCGCATACCCCTCTCGCCCATAGCCTCGCAGTCGTGTACGTCCATACCCAGACCGTGGCCCAATCCGTGGGGCATAAAGAGGCCTACCGCACCTGCGGCCACAGCATCGTCGGCATTGCCCTTCATCAGTCCTACACCTATCAGACCCTCGGCCAACGCTTTGAGAGCCGTGTTGTGGAGATCCATATACATACCGGGTTTGGCCACCTTGAGCACCTCATCGTGGGCATTGAGTACAATATTATATATATCCCTCTGCACGGGGCTGAACTTGCCGCTCACGGGGAATGTACGGGTGTGATCCGAGCAGTAGTTGTTGACACTCTCACCGCCGGCATCGACAAGCATCAGTCTGCCGTTGGTGCAGATGCCGTCGTGGGAGTGGTTGTGGAGAGTCTCACCGTGCTGCGACACGATGGAGTGGAACGATACGCCGTCGCCAAATTGGTGAGTCACACCCTCCATTGCGCCTGCTACGAAACGCTCTGCCACACCTTCGCGTGTGAGCCTCATAGCTGTGGTGTGCATCTCGTAGCCGATGCGGAAGGCCTTTTCGAGCTCCTCAATCTCCTCGGCGCTCTTCTCCTCGCGCATAGCGGCCACGTTGATAATCAGATCTGCCGAGCAGTGTGCGTAGTGGCTGTCGGTGGCGATGCCTGTGAGGTTGCTCATCAGCAGTGTGCCCTCACCACGGTAGGGTACGAGGTAGTGCACCTTGCGACCTGCGCGGATGGCAGCCTGCACACACTCTTTGGCGGCTGCAAAGGGTGCGGTGTGTTCCACACCTACCGAAGCGCCCAACTCTTTGACCGAGGGTTGGGGGCCCATCCAGATGATGTCGTCTACGGTGTAGTCGTTGCCGAAGAGATAGTCGCGCTCCTCGTCGAGGTCGATGACACCCACGAGGTCGGCATTCTGGAGTCCGAAGAAGTAGAGGAAGGTGCTGTCCTGACGGAAAGCGTATGCGTTGTCGAAATAGTTGCGAGGAGCCTCGCTGTTGCCGGGGAGGACAACGATACCTCCTTTGGGCATACGACGACGGAGTTCGTTTCGTCGCTGGATGTAGGTCTGTTTTGCGAACATAAGGATAGTTAATTTGTGTTGAGCGTGGTTGGTGTGAGTCCTTCACGCTCTCTCATTGCGTGAGTATTTTGTAGGTTAATTTGGTGTAAAGATATAAAAAATAGTGGAGAGTGCGCTCGTTGTGGCCCGAAAAAGGGGGAGAGGTGGCAGGTTTTTTCACCGATGGGTTATGATTTTTTTGTTTTTCAAAATAAATAACTATCTTTGTGCGCTCGAAAGGAGCAAAAGGGGCCCAGATGGCGGAATCGGTAGACGCGTTGGTCTCAAACACCAATAGGTTAACCCCTGTGCCGGTTCGACCCCGGCTCTGGGTACTGAAAACCCTCGTAGAACAACTTCTACGAGGGTTTCTTCTTTTCTGGACCTCAAAAATGGTCACTTTTGGTCACCACTTTGAAAATGGGGGTCCAAAAAAAACGGCAAAAAGGGGCTGAAAAAAATGTCGGAAATTTCGCTTTTTGAGGGGAAGCAACAAATAATAATTTTTATGATAAATCCGAATTCACAATTCTGATATACTTCAGATGTGGGTTGCCGTTTCTAAAGCAATATAAAGTTTGTTTAAACTATGGTTGGCATTGTTCAAGCCTTTGGCTTCATATCCATTTGTATCCAAAATGTCACCTGTTTCAAAAAAAGCATACAACTTCAAATTGTAGAAGTCGCACACAGATTGAACTCCAGCCAATTCCATTTCTACAGCGATGCACCCTTCTTCCATACGTTTGCGTACAAGTCCTTTTGTTTCTCTGATCATCGAATCTGTCGTCCATATTTTACCTGTAATATATGGT
>JAFVSJ010000035.1 GCA_017503805.1 Tidjanibacter sp. | reverse complement strand
GTAAAGCCAACGCCTGCCTCGTTCTCCACGATGACAGTTTCGCCGTCGTTTCTGATCTCGAAATAGTGGTAGCCGTCATCCTTGAGGAAGCCTTCGGGCGCGGTCTTTTCATAAAGGAAATATCCGTTATAGCGAAGGTCGTGCATCTCATAGATGCCATCCTCGGTTTCGGTCATCTCGCCTACGAAGAGGTCGATTTCGGAGTTGAATTCGCCGTTGCCGTCCACGTCCACGTAGACTTCAAAGACGGCGCCGGACAGCTTATTGTCGGGGTATTCCTTATCCACCTTCGTGGTCTTGACCGAGCCGGTGATGAACTCGTTCTCGATGGTGATCTCGATGACTTCCTCGTCCGTGCCTACGGTTACAGCATAGCTGTTCTCGTTCAGTACGAATGCGGGAGCCGCCTTGATCTCACGGACGATCCATCTGCCGAAGGGCACGTTCTCGAAGGTGAAGATGCCGATCTCATTGGACTGGCAGGTAGCAAGGGCGGTTTCCTCGGTGAACTCGGTTTCGTTCTCACGGAAGAGACCGAAGAGCGCACCGCAGATGGTGAAGCCATCCTCGTCCAGCTTCTTGCCGATGATAGTGCCACGGATGATCTCGTTGGTGATGGCTTCGCCGTTATTCACGGAGATCTTCACCACCGCGGTGTCCTGGCCTGCATACTCGAAGGTTACGGGATAGGTGCTGTCAGAGAGAATATAGTGGCTGTCGGTTGCGATCTCCTTGACGTATACCTTTGCGCCTACGGGCAGGTCGGTCACAAATACCGCCTTGCCGTTCTCATCGCAGGCCACGGTTTCAATGAGACCGTCTTTGGGGATCACGCTGCCGTCAGCTGCGGTGATGTCCTCAGAGGCATACAAGCCGAACTTGACGGAGGTGATCTCACCATTCATACCGATGCCGTATTTCTCGTCCTGTTCCAAGACTTTGGAGAGGTCGATTTCCACCTTCTGTCTTTCATTGACGAAAGTTGCAGAGGTGGTTGTGATCTTGATCTCCTGTCCGGCGTAGGTCAGCTCTACGGTTACGGTATCGCCATTAAGGATCATACCGTGGGGTGCTGTGATTTCTCGGATTTCGAATTTGCCGAGGAACAGAGGCTCGGTGGTAGCCGTTCCGTCTGCGCCCGTGGTGATAGTGGCAACGACGTCGCCCTTCTTATAGCGGAGCGTACCGTCGAGGGTTACTACATCTTCGGCGGCAGTGATCTCATAGACCGCGCCTGCCAAGCCCTTGATCTCATAAACGGGCTGATATGCTCCATCGGATTCCACCACAGAGGAGAAGACCTCACCGGTCTTGGTGATGGTAATTGTTCCTTTCTGCGGTTCGTTCTCCTTGACTACCTTGACGATGGTGATGCCGTTTTCATCGGCGGAGTTTTCCTCGGTCACGTCAAAGTAGATAGGAGTAGAATCGAGGACGTAACCATGGGGTGCCTGCACCTCGACAAGTGAATATCCTTCGCCGTAAGGGAGCTTTTCGGGTGTGAGGAGCGTACCGTTCTCATTGGTGTAGAAGGTATCGATCACGGTCAGCGTCGGGTAGGTGTAGCTCATGGTGACGAGGCTGCCGTCGGGAGCGTAGATCTGAAAACCTGCGCCCGCATAAGGGATGGTCTTGCCTGTGGTACTGTCGGTCTTGACTACGTGGAGATAGGACTCGAAGTTTGCGTTGTTAATGAGATAGCGATATACTTCGCCGTCCTCGCTG
>JAFVSJ010000001.1 GCA_017503805.1 Tidjanibacter sp. | reverse complement strand
TAAAAAACGGAGACATCAAATGCTTTGATTGCGAAGCATCCGTTTTAGACTTTTCTGCTCCTCACTCCCGACGGAGGTGCGTGCGGTGGCTTTTGCGCTACTTTTGCCACCAAAAGTAGCATAAAGAAATAGTTGGGTAGAGTATTGGAAAGTGTAGTAGCAACGAGGAAGTTGTTGCGTCGTTCGACACACCCCACCGTCTGCTAACGCATCCACCTCCCCTAATTTAGGGGAGGACTTTTTCGTGGGAGGGCTTTATGATAATCATCCTCCCCTAATTTAGAGAAGGATTAATTGGGGGCAGGGGTGGTATATGGTGGCTTTGGTGGATGAATTTTGTGTGTGGGGGACTGATTTCCATTTGTTTTTGCTATATTTGTTGGTTACATTAGCATTGTTTTCGACCTATGAGAAGAAACCATCTGACAATCATATTCTTACGCGCGCTCGCATTATGCGCGCTCGCAACAGCAGCTACCGATGCTCTGGCTCAGCAACGTTCCATAGCCGACTATATCGGCCGTGCACACGAACTCTATATAGAGGGGCTCTATCGTGAGGCTCAAGCAG
Organism: Tidjanibacter sp.; assembly: GCA_017503805.1. Taxonomy (GTDB): domain Bacteria; phylum Bacteroidota; class Bacteroidia; order Bacteroidales; family Rikenellaceae; genus Tidjanibacter. The sequence continues at coordinate 40,325 of JAFVSJ010000001.1, read as the reverse complement.
AGGCCCGTAGGGCTGTGTCAGCCTCCTCGGCACTCCGAGGTGTCGACCCTGTGGTGGCCGAGCAGGCACAGCTGATTGTGGCCTTTGCCGAGGCACAACTCGCCGACGGAGCGGAGGCTTTGGCCGACTTTGTGGCATCGCACCCCACCTCGCCCTATCTGAACGAGGTCTATGCGCAGTTGGCAAGTGAGCACTACGAGTGGGAGCGATGGGAGCAGGCTGTGGAGGCTTTCGAGAGTGTCCGCACCGCAGAGCTCGATGACAAGGCGCTCGAGGCGCTCAACTTCGAGGGGGGATATAGCTACTACAAACTCGGCAACTATGAGCGTGCGACACAACTGCTCACGACCATAGAGCCCTCGACCGACCGCTACGACCACTCGCGCTATCTGCTCGGATTTATGGCCTACGAGGGTGGCCGCTATGCCGAGGCCAAGGAGTACTTCGGTCAGCTCAATGCCTCCGAACGATATGGGGCTGTGGTACCCTACTATCTGCTCAATGTGGAGCAGCGACTCGGCAACGACCGCTATGTGGCCTCGCGTGCCGATGAGGTTTTGGAGGGCATCGAGGGAGGCCGACGTGCCGAGGTGAGGCGTGTGGCTGCCGAGAGCAACTTCGAGTTGGGCGAGTGGAGCGAGGCTGTGCGCCACGTGGAGGCTCTCCACGCCGAGGAGGGTGCCACCTTGAGCCGTCAGGAGAACTATATTGCGGGCTACTCACTCTACCGCTTGGGCGAGTGGGAGCGTGCTGCGGCCTACCTGAGGGCGGCTTGTGGTGCGGAGGATTCGCTCACCCACAATGCGGCTTATCATCTGGCCGACTGCCTACTCCGCAAGGGCGATAAGAGGGGAGCTATGCAGTGCTTCTCGATGGTCTATGCGGGTGCGGCCGATGCCGCTATGCGCGAGGATGCCCACTACAACTACTGCAAACTGCAGGTGGAGCTCGGAGGCTCCAACTTCAATGAGGAGATACTCTCCCTGAGCACCTATCTGCGTACCTACCCCACCTCGGCACATCGTGCCGAAATCGAGGGCTACCTCATCTCGGCCTGCTATGCAGCCAACGACCTGAAGGGTGCCTACGGTGTCTTGGAGGAGTTCGCAGCCTCGGGAGGCAGGGTGAAAGAGGCTATGCAGAGGGTGGCCTACTACTACGCTGCCGAGTGCTACCTGCGCGGTGAGCTCGACGAGGCGGAGGAGTATTGCGGCTTTGCGCTCGACTACAAGGAGTATAGCGACGACATCGCAGCCCGCACCATCTACCTCTTTGGCGAGATAGACTATTGCAGGGGTAAGTACCTGCAGTCGGCTTCGATGTTTGACCAATACATAGCTATGGATATGACCCACAGGGCCGAGTACCCCTTTGCGTTCTACAATATGGCCTACGCCAACTTCAATGCGGGGCGCTTCGGAGCGGCCTACGAAGATATGCGCGACTTTGTGGAGTTGCGCAGGGAGAAGGACCACTACTATGCCGATGCCTACAACCGTATGGGCGATGCGAAGGCTGCGCTCAAGGAGTACGCTTCGGCCGCCACGCTCTATGCGCGTAGTGCCGACACCCCCACCGATGAGAGCTACTATGGAGCCTACCGTGTGGCTCTGATGGAGGGTATGGCGGGCAACACCATCGCCCGTGTGGAGGCCCTCGAGAGGATTGTGGAGAGTGGCCGTGGCAACTACGCCGTCAGGGCCCACTACGAACTCGGCAACACGCTCCTCACCTCGGGTAACTATGAGCGTAGTGCCAAGGTGCTCGAGGAGTATGTGGAGTTGTACCCCTCCTCGCGCGACTATGTGGCTGCGCTGGCCGACTTGGGATTGGCCTACCGCAATACGGGCAACGACGAGGCGGCTCTGGGAGCCTACAAACGTGTGGTGGCCACCACGCGCGGCTCTATGGAGGCGCACAACGCTATGGGTGAGATTCGCAACATCTACATCGAACGCAACGACGTAGACGGCTTCTTTGCCTACGCCGACGGGGTGGGTATGAGTGGCGACTTGGGCTCCTCGCAGCGCGATTCGCTCAGCTTTGTGGCGGCACAGAGGCTCTACATAGGAGGCGACAAGAGTGCTGCCTCGGAGGCCTTCGACAAATACCTCTCGGAGAACCCCGAGGGCATCTACTCGGCTGCCGCACTCTACTATGCTGCCGACTGCAAGGCCACCCTCGGTGACTCGCTCGCCGCACGCGAGAGGCTTACGAAACTTACCTCGATGTACTACAATAACTACACCCAACGCGGCTACGAACGACTCGCACAGCTGGCTGCTGCGGGTGCCGATTGGGGGTCGGCTATGGGAGCCTACCGCAACCTTGTGGAGATGGCCTCCTCCAATGAGGTGGCCCGTGAGAGGCTCGATAAGTACCTCACTATGGCCATCACTTCGGCCGTGGCGGAGAACATCATCGAGGCCGCAGACTATGTGGTGGGTCACACCGCCTCCTCGCCCGAGTTGGTGCGCAAGGCCCGCTTTGCCAAGGCCAAGTCACTCGAGGCTACGGGCAAACGCAATCCTGCGGTGGCCATCTATAGCTCGCTGAGTGAGGATGTGACAAGTGCCGAGGGTGCCGAGAGTGCCTACCGCATCATCGAGACCGCATTCAAATATGGCAGCTTCGAGAAGGCCGAGGATTTGGTCTATGAGTTTGCCGAGCGCAACACCCCACACGCCTATTGGTTGGCCCGAGCATTCTTGCTTTTGGGCGATGTCTACGTCTCGAGGGGCGACCTGTTCCAGGCGAGAGCCACCTACCAGAGTGTGGTTGATGGCTATGGCAATGCCGATGACGGCATCCTCGATATGGCCCGAGAGAGGGTGGAGGGACTTGCCGCCACCACCGATAGCTCGGCACGAGAGTAACTACCAAACCGAAGTGACAGAGAGAGTTATACGCTAACTTATGATTGATAGATGACTATGAAACGACTGATATATATCCTTGCAGCACTTCTTCTGACCTGTGTGAACGGCTATGCACAAGAGGAGGGTGGATTCTCCAAAGAGATTGAGGTGCAGAAAGAGTATGAGATTGTGGTACGAGGGGCCGAACGCATCGAGTATGAGATAGAACTGCTCGACACGACCATCGTGCGCCCCGAACTGAACTATCGCATCACACCCACAGCCCACGTCACAGAGTTTGACGTGCAACCGCTCAACCCCATAGGGCTCTCCACAGCCCGTTGGGCCAAACCCTCGAAACTCTACCTCAATGTGGGTGCGGGTCTGCCGTTGCAGAGCGAGTTGGACCTCTATTGGAGCCCCGTCAGGAACGAGCGCGAACATCTTTCGGTGAGGGTTAACCACGAGGGCTATGAGGGCTCGGCCACCAACCTCGACGGGGAACGCCTCGGGGCTCTGCTGATGCGCAATGTGGCCTCGGTGGACTACGCCTCGCTCATAGGCGACTACACCTCCCTCTCGGCCGCCGTGAACTATCGCGGTTGGCTCGGAGAGAGCTATGGCGGTGTGGCTGTCAGTGGCGAGCGAGGGCTGATGTCGACCAACGACGTGGAGGCCAACCTCAATGTCTCGGGCCGCTTCTCGAGGGAGTCGGTGCTCCACTACGATGCCAACGCTATGGGACTCTATGCGTGGAACAATGCGCAGGAGAGGGTGGGAAGGTTCAACTTCAACTTCGGACTCCTCGGACTCGATAGCCTCCGCAGCTGGCTACCCGGTCGTGTGACACTCCACTACTCGGGTGTCGAGTCGGTCTGCCAAAGCCCCTATTTCGATACATCCGTAACCTTCGTTCCCGAGTGGAACTTCAGGGTGGGCAGGTGGCTGCCCGTAGAACTTATGGCGGGCTACGACTATATGGTCTACCGAGGTGCCAACAATACACTCAATGGCGTGGTCTCGAGCATCAAACTCTCCTACGACCGATTTGCCGCACTCACCCCCTATGTGACCGTTGCCAACGATGTGCAGACCAAAGCTACCCGCGACGGACTCTGGCGCAGCCCCTATATGGCAATGCTCCCCGTCGATTCGCGCAAGATATTCTTGGCCGAGTTGGGCGCTACGGGCTCGGTGGGCGAGGTGACCTACGGAGTCTCGGGAGCTACGAGGTGGTTTTCGACCTATATGTTTGAGTGCGTCGAGGAGGGCTCCCCGAGACTCGCCTATGGTGTGAGCAAGGGGCAGCGAGTGTGGTATGCCGAGGCGAAGGCCGAGTGGCGACCGACGTGGCAGATTGCTGTGGGTGCAAAGGTGAAGTATGTAGCCCTCGGAGCGGCCGAGAGTGTCGATGCGGAGTTCCGACCGAGGAATTGGCAGACTCTGCTTGAGGGGCGTTGGAGAGCCTCCCGCAGACTCACTCTGGGTGCTTCGGCTGCGTGGGCCTCAAAGATGGAGGTCACCCGCATAGGAGCTGCGGGCCGCACAATGATGGAGGTGCCGAGCTATGTGGACCTCGGTGTGGAGGCCGACTATAAGTGGAGCCACTCCACATCCCTCTGGCTGCGTGGCGACAACCTCCTCTCGCAACCCATCTACCATTGGGCCACCTATGCAGCCCCGGGTGCGAGCGTGCGTATGGGTGTGAGGATGGCCTTTTAGGGGGGGGCGCCCGAATTGATGATAGAATGTAACGAAAAGACGATAAGAGAGAGTATGAACTGCGAAAACGTAAGAGAATATATAGTCAGCTGGCTCAGTGGCTATGCTGCGGGCTGTGGTGCCCGAGGATTTGTGGTGGGCATCTCGGGCGGCGTGGACTCGGCCTTGGTGTCGACACTCTGCGCACAGACGGGACTCCCCACACTTTGTGTGGAACTGCCCCTCCACCAAGCCGCAGCACAGGTCAACCGTGCAGGCGAACATATCGATTGGCTCGTGGAGCGCTACCCCAATGTGGAACGCGCCTCGACCGACCTCACCGAGAGCTACGAGGTGCTCCTGGCTGCACTCCCCAAGGAGGGTATGAACTACGAACTGACCACCGCCAACACCCGCTCGCGACTGCGTATGACCACACTCTACTTCTATGCCGGTCTGCGCGGAGCGCTGGTGGCCGGCACGGGCAATAAGATTGAGGACTTCGGCATCGGCTTCTTCACCAAGTGGGGCGATGGTGGCGTGGATATCAGCCCCATTGCCGACCTTACCAAGAGCGAGGTCTTTGAGCTCTCGGCCCACCTGGGAGTCTGCGACTCCATCCTCAAGGCCCGCCCCACCGACGGACTCTTTGGCGACGATAGGAGCGACGAGGAGCAGATAGGAGCTACCTACGCCGAGTTGGAGTGGGCAATGGAGGAGTACGATGCGGGCCACTTGGCTATGGAGTACGAGGGGCGAGAGAGGGAGGTTATGGAGATATACACCCGCCGCCACCGTGCCAACCTCCACAAGATGGAGCCCATCCCCACCTGCTCACTGCCCAAGGGGGTCAAGTAGTAGCAATAGCCGTAAAACCACACACCATAACGAGATAGAACGAGATGAAGAGAGAGGAGTTCAGGGAGTTGATGTGCCAACAACTCGGAACCGAGGAGGCTGACAGACTGATTGCCGCCTTGGAAGGAGACGAACAACCCGTCTCGGTGCGCCACAACCCCGCCAAACCCTACGCCGAGCCGCAGGGTAGAGAGGTCGCTTGGTGCCGCTGGGGGCGCTATCTGCCCGAACGCCCATCCTTCACACGCGACGGACTCTTTCAGGCGGGTGCCTACTATGTACAAGAGGCCTCGTCGATGTTTGTGGGCTACCTCTTGGAGTCGGCACTTGCTGGCAAGCAGACCGCAGGGTTGAGAGTGCTCGATATGTGTGCCGCACCGGGTGGCAAGTCTACCCTCTATAGCTCCATCGTGGGCGAGAGAGGATTGGTGGTTGCCAATGAGGTGATTCGCACACGCGCACTCACCCTGGCCGACAATGCACTCCGTTGGGGTGCGGGCAACATCGTAGTCACCTCCAACGACCCGAGCCACTTCTCGTCGTCGCTTGTCGAATGGTTCGATGTGGTGGCAGTGGATGCCCCCTGCTCGGGCGAGGGTATGTTCCGCAAGAGCGAGGAGGCGAGGGAGAATTGGAGCCCCGACAATGTGAGGCTCTGTGCTGCCCGCCAACGCCGCATTATGGCCGATGCGTGGGCATCGCTCCGCCCCGGAGGCATTTTTATATATTCCACTTGTACTTTCAATGGGATGGAGAATGAGGAGAATATGGAGTGGCTCTGCCAGGAGTTTGAGTGCGAGAGGGTGGAGATTGAGTGCCCCGAGGAGTGGAATATCGCACGCACCGAGGCGGGTGTGGCCGAGTGCTTCCACTTCTACCCCCACCGCACCGAGGGCGAAGGACTCTTTGCGGCCATTGTGCGCAAAGGGGGCGAGGGAGGCCGCCGTCGCAGCCCCAAACCACGTCGCAACCCCTTTGGTGAGGTCGAACCCAAGGTGAGGAAGATGGTCGAGGGGTTGCTTGTCGAGGGCAACTACCACTTTGCCACCATCGGCGAAAGCATCTATGGCTACCGCAAGGAGCTGTGGGAGGATGTCAGGTGCGTGTCGGAGCAGATGAGCGTCTTGTTCTCGGGTGTGAAGATTGGCGAACTCTTCGGCAAGAAGTTCAAGCCCGACCACTCGTTGGCCCTCTCGGCACTGCTGCGACTCGATAGCTTCCCGACGTGGGAACTCTCCGAGGAGGATCTCGGCCGCTACCTCCACCGCGAGGAGCTCGGCTGCACGAGTGAGCTCTCCGAGGGCGTGAACCTGCTCCTGTGGAGGGGGTGCCCCGTAGGGTTTACCAAGCGCATCGGCCAGCGCACCAACACTATGCTCCCCAAGGAGTTCCGCATCTTCATCTGACCCGACTACATAGCGACACAAACTTAACCAATCGAGAAAAGAGAGAGACCACACACATCGAATACGTATGAATCGCGAGATATTGCGCCTCACCATCCCCAACATCATCAGCAACGTCACCATACCGTTGCTCGGAATGATAGACATCGCCATTGCAGGACGCATAGGCGACGATGCCACCATAGGTGCGCTTGCCATTGGCACAGCCATCTTCAACTTCATCTATTGGAACTTCGCCTTCCTGCGTATGGGCACCAGCGGACTCGCTGCGCAGGCCTACGGGTCGGGTGACAAACGTGCTGCTGCCAACATCTTGGGCCGTTCGCTCCTGGCCGCACTCGCCATTGCACTCCTGCTTCTGATTTTCAATAGGCCCATAGGTGGGCTCGCAATGCAGATTATGCAGGGAAGCTCCGAGGAGGCTATGACCCTTGCAAGGGAGTACTTCTTTGCCCGCATCTGGGCCGCACCCGCAGCCATCGGCATCTTCTCGCTCCACGGCTGGCTCATAGGTATGCAGGACTCCACAACCCCTATGGTTGTCTCGATTATAAACAACATTGTCAATGTGGCCTGCTCGCTTTGGTTCGTATTCGGATTAGATATGGGCGTAGAGGGCATTGCGTGGGGTACGGTGGTGGCCCAATACACCGCACTCCTCATCACACTCGCCATACTCACTGTGAGGTATAGGGCCTACATCCGCCTCATCGACCTGCGCGAGAGCCTTCGTATGGAGCCGCTGGTGAGGTTCTTCAAGGTCAACTCCGACGCTTTTCTGCGTACCCTCTGTGTCTGCACGGTCTACACCTGCTTCACCGCCTTCTCGGCACGCTTTGGCGACACCATCTTGGCTACCAACGAGTTGCTGATGAATCTGTTTATGCTCTTCAGCTATATGCTCGACGGATTCTGCTATGCGGCCGAGTCGCTCACGGGCCGATTCATCGGTGAGGGTAACCGCGAGAGCCTCAGGCGTAGCAACCGACTCCTGTTTGTGTGGTGTGCTGGGGTGGCAGCGCTCTACATTGTGGTCTACATCTTCTGGTGGCAGCCCATACTCGGCATCTTTACCTCGAGCCCTACGATTATGGCCTGTGCAGAGGAGTATATAGCGTGGATTGTGATGGTGCCTTTGGTGGGCTTCACCCCCTTCCTGATAGACGGCATCCTCATCGGAGCCACCAAAACACGCATTATGCGCAACACCACCTTCTATGCCCTCTTGGCCTTTTTTGTGCTCTTCTTCTCGCTGGAGGGATGGCTCGGCAATGTGGGGCTGTGGATTGCCTATATAGGTTTCATCGTGGTGAGATTTGTGCTGATGCTCATCGCCACCAAAGGGGTGGATACCGACCTGCTTATGGATACCTCCACACGTTAATCTCTGGGTAGAATGTAACAATAGGAACAATATATGAACGAGAACACCAAGAAATTCAAATCGGGATTTGTCAACATCATCGGCAACCCCAACGTAGGTAAGTCGACGCTTATGAACTCCCTCGTGGGCGAACGACTCTCCATCATCACCGCCAAAGCGCAGACCACACGCCACCGCATTATGGGCATCGTGGGTGGTGACGACTTCCAGATTGTCTACTCCGACACCCCGGGCATCCTCCGACCAAACTATAAACTGCAGGAGAGTATGATGGGCTTCGTGACGGGTGCGCTCAAGGATGCCGACGTGATACTCTACGTCACCGACACCGTCGAAAAGGGCGATGAGGCAAGCGCCGAGATTGTCGAGAAGGTGAAACTGAGTGCCATCCCCACCATTGTGGTAATCAACAAGATAGACCTCTCCAATCAGCAGCAGCTCGAAGAGCTTGTGGAGATGTGGCACGAGCGCCTACCCGAGGCGAGGATTATCCCCGTGTCGGCACTCGAGGGGTTCAATGTGAGCGGCGTTTTCGACACCATTATGACCCTGCTGCCCGAGGGAGCTCCCTACTACGAGGAGGGTACACTGACCGACAGACCTATGAGGTTCTTCGCCTCGGAGATTATCCGCGAGAAGATATTTCTCAACTACGACAAGGAGATCCCCTACTCGGTGGAGATTGTCATCGAGGAGTATAAGGAGGAGCCCACGATAGACCGCATCAGTGCCATCATCTACGTCGCACGCGACTCGCAGAAGGGCATCATCATCGGTCGCAAAGGGGAGATGCTCAAGAAGGTGGGCACAGCGGCCCGCATAGAGCTCGAGAAGTTTGTGGGCAAGAAGATATTTTTGCAGCTCCACGTCAAGGTCGATGAGGGTTGGCGCAATAGCAGCCGACAGCTCAAACGATTTGGCTACATAGAGTAGCGGGCATAGAAGAGGCCAATTTTGTGGGCGGTTTGATTTTTGAGCCGTTTTGCGTTACCTTTGTGGCCGAAAAGCAAGATAAAACAGTCAGTTGGTTGGAAACAAGAGGGCCGACCACAACACACCTTATACACACATAGAGAGTATGTCTAATTTCGTAGATTATGTAAAGATATTTTGCCGCTCGGGTGCGGGTGGCGCAGGTAGCGCACACTTCCGCCGCGAGAAGTTCGTGGCTTATGGCGGTCCCGACGGCGGCGATGGCGGTGCAGGTGGCAGTGTCATCCTCCGTGGCAATAGCCAATATTGGACCCTCATCCACCTCAAGTATGCCCGCCACGTCTTTGCCAAAGATGGCGAGGCTGGAGGCGGCAGCCGTATGTCGGGCAAGACCGCAGCCGACCAGATTATAGAGGTGCCCCTCGGAACGGTAGCACGCAATGCCGAGACGGGTGAGATTGTGGGCGAGGTTACCTCCCACGGAGAGGAACTCGTGCTGCTCAAGGGAGGTCGTGGCGGTCTGGGCAATTGGCACTTCAAGACAGCCACCAATCAGGCTCCCCGCTATGCACAACCCGGCGAGGAGGGCCTCGAGGGAGCATTCATCTTGGAACTCAAGGTGCTGGCCGATGTGGGCCTTGTGGGCTTCCCCAATGCGGGTAAGTCTACACTGCTCTCGGTGGTTTCGGCCGCCAAACCCAAGATTGCCAACTACGCTTTCACCACTCTGGAGCCCAACCTCGGTATCGTGGAGGTACGCGATAACCACTCGTTTGTTATGGCCGACATTCCCGGCATCATCGAGGGTGCCCACGAGGGTAGGGGCTTGGGTATGAGGTTTTTGCGCCACATTGAGCGCAACTCGGTATTGCTCTTTATGGTTCCTGCCGACTCCGACGACATCAAGCGTGAGTATGAGATTCTGCTGGGCGAGTTGCGGGAGTACAACCCCGAGTTGCTCGATAAGGAGCGTCTGCTGGCCATCACCAAGTGCGATATGGTCGACGAGGAGATTGTGGACCACCTTCGTACCACATTGCCCGAGGGCATACCTGCCTATTTCATTTCGTCTGTAGCTATGCAGGGCATTGTGGAGTTGAAGGATGCGTTGTGGGCGATATTAAACAAATAAAAAAGCGTGCCTTGCGGGTAAATTTCGCGCTGCACATCAGATAGCCGGCTCCTCATTTGCGTCAGCAAACTGCGGGCCGGCTACTTCGTTTATCGCGAAATTTCCTCCGCAAATCACGCTTTTTTATTTCAGTTGGAGCGGTAAATTTCGCACCGCCTACGTTGGGCAAGTTCCTCATTGACGTTCAGTCAACTGCGGACTCGCCACCTTGTTTATCGCGAAATTTCCTCCGCAAATCACGCTTTTTACCGCTCCCGAGGCTGTGCGCCTTGAAATCTCCTCCGCGATATGCGCTTTTTTACCGCTCCCGAGTGCAAATTCCTCCGCACCCCCCCACTTTTTATGGCTCCCGATGCCGCAGGTGCAATTCCTTCCGCTCCTCGGCCGAACGAGGAGAAACAAAAACGGAATCCAAACCAATGGATTCCGTTTTCTCTATTCGGTTATCTCTGCCTACTCCCTGCGGAGGAAGAGTTTGGGGAGTTCGCTCAGCAGCAAGACACCCAGCGAAAGTCCTATCGTAATCCACCACTGCTGCGAGGTGAGGGGTGCAAGGCGGAAGAGTGACTGAAGTGTCGGCACGAGCATCACCAGCAGGGTGAGACCTATCACCAATACGATTGTCATCCAGAGCCACTTGTTGCTGAAGAAGCGGTCCGTGAAGAATCGGTTGCCCGAACGGATGGAGAAGATCATCACAAACTGCGAGAAAATCATCACCGCAAAGGTCATCGTGCGGGCCACGTCGACCGAACTCTCCAGACCAATGAGGTAGGCAACGATGGTCATCGCACCGAGAATGAGAGCTTGTGTCACCACCCTACGTGTGAAGGGGCGAGTGAAGATACCTGCTTTGGGGTCTATCGGCTTGCGCGACATAATGTCGGCGGCGGCTTGGTCTACACTCAATGCGAGCGAGGGGAGGCTGTCACCCACAAGGTTGATGAAGAGCAACTGTATGGGGAGCAGGGGCATATCGAAGTTGCAGAGTACGGCCACGAGCAGTAGGGTGATCTCGCCGAGGTTGGTCGAAATCATAAATTGGATAGACTTTATGAGGTTGTCATAGATGCGTCGACCCTCGCTCACGGAGTGTACGATGGTGGCAAAGTTGTCGTCGGCCAAGACCACATCGGCAGCCTCCTTCGACACGTCGGTACCCGTGATGCCCATAGCCACACCAATGTTGGCGAGCTTCAGCGCGGGTGCATCATTCACGCCATCACCCGTCATAGCCACCACATTGCCGAGCTTCTGATAGGCCTCCACGATGCGCACTTTGTGCTCGGGGGCCACACGCGCAAAGACCGAGACATCGGCCGCCACTTGGCTCAACTCCTCGTTGCTCATCTGCTCCACCTCGGCACCTGTGAGTACTCGGTCGCTCGGGGCCATTATGCCGAGACTCTGTGCGATGGCTTGGGCGGTGATTTTGTGGTCACCCGTAATCATCACGGGTTTGATGCCCGCCGCCTTGCACTGCTCCACAGCCACTTTGGCCTCCTCGCGTGGCGGGTCAATCATACCCACCATACCGACAAAGGTCAGACCGCTCTCGGCATTGGCTGTGATGGTGGCCAACTGCTCTGCGTCGGGTTCCGATGTGATGGTCACCTCTTTGTATGCCATTGAGAGCACACGCAGAGCCTTTTCAGCCATCGTAGTATTTACGGCAGCAAGAGACTCTTTATCACTCTCGGTAAGCGCTTCCACCCGGCCGTTGTGCTCAATGTAGCTACACTTTGCCAACAGCTCGTCGAAACCTCCTTTGGTGGCCACGATGAGAGTGCTCTCATCCTTGCGATGGATGGTGGTCATCAGCTTGCGTTCCGAGTCGAAGGGGATCTCCGACACCCTCGGGTGGCGTGTCAAGGCCTCGGACTGCGTGTAGTTGTTGAGTTCGGCATAGGCTACGAGGGCTGTCTCGGTGGGGTCGCCGAAGAGTTCGCCATTGTTGCCGCGTGTGGTGTCGTTGCAGAGTGTCCCTACGGCAAGCAGCTGCTCTGTGAGTGCGGGATAGGACCCCACGACGGTCATTTTGTTCTGTGTGAGGGTGCCCGTTTTGTCGGAGCAGATGACTGTGGTGCTGCCGAGAGTCTCCACCGAGGGGAGGTTACGCACGATGGCATTCTGCTTGGCGAGTCGCTGCACGCCCAATGCCAACACAACCGTAGAGACGGCTGGCAAACCCTCGGGTATGGCTGCCACAGCGAGGCTCACGGCGGTCATAAACATCTCCATCAGGTCGCGACCATAGCAGAGACCTATGACGAAGATGACCAGACAGACTACCAGACTGATGACGGCCAGAGTCTTGCCGAGTTTGTCGAGCTTCACCTGCATAGGGGTGCGCATATCGGGCACCGAGCTAATCATAGCTGCGATTTTGCCCACCTCTGTCTGCTCGCCTGTGGCTACCACGATGCCTCGACCTCGGCCGTAGGTGACACTGCACGAACTGAAGGCCATATTGCTGCGGTCGCCTATGGGGAGCGACTCTGTGAGCAGATGGGTCTGCTTCTCCACGGGGAGTGATTCGCCTGTGAGTGCGGCCTCCTGTATTTTGAGGTTCACACTCTCTACGAGTCGCAGGTCGGCCGGCACGCTGTCACCCGTCTCAATCTCCACGATGTCGCCCACGACCAATTCGCGCGACTCGATTACCAGGTGCTTGCCATCTCTTATGACTTTACAGTGTGGTGCCGAGAGTCGCTCGAGAGCGTCGAGAGCGTTCTCGGCTTTAGCCTCTTGGAATACGCCTATGATGGCGTTGACGATGAGTATGGAGAGGATGATGATGGCATCTGTGATACCCTCGCCGTTGAGGTGGCCTGTTATGGCAGAAATGAGTGCAGCGATGAGGAGCACGATAATCATAAAACTCTTGAACTGCGAGATGAACTTGGTCCAGAGTGAGGTGTGCTTCTTCTTGGCGAACTCGTTGTAGCCGTTGCGTGCGAGCCTTGAGGCGGCCTCCTGGGCAGAGATTCCATTGTCTGTGTTGGTGTCGCATTGGGTTGCGACCTCGCCTACGCTCCTACGATAAAATTCTGTTGTCATTGTTTTTCTTGGGGATTGTTGTTTATGTTATGGTTACTTAAACTTTGAGTGCAAAGGTAGAGCGATGTTGAGAGAAATTTGTTATATTTGTGGGAGTAATTATTTATCAAATTTCGCTTATGGAGGGCATTGTGCCAAAAATAAAGGAACTCAATGTGGAGGAACTTGCCCGTCGGGAGGGTATTGGGGGAGATTTCTTGGTGGAACTCGGCCTGCCCAACACTGCACTTGAGGGTGCGGAAGGGGTACTGATTCGCAACGGCATAGTCATTTTGCTCTGTCGGAGTGAGGGTGCTACCATCGCCATCGACGGCAAAGAGTATAGGCTCTCGGGCCACAATGTGGTGATTCTACCCGAGAATCACCACGTCGAACGACTCTCAGCCGCAGCACTCGAAGTCTGCAGTTGCATTGCTGTTTCGGTGGACTATGTGCTCAATATGCCATCGCCCATTGACACCAATATCTTCAGCTATTCGCGCTATATCTCGGTGTTGAGGATTAGTCGTGAGAAGTTCGACGACCTTATGAGCTACTACCGCTTTCTGCACAAGGAGAGCCTCGAGGAGAGCCGCTATAAGGGTGAGATAATCCGTTCGATTTTCTACGCACTCATACTCGAAATCATAGCCGAGTATGAACGCACGTTCAGCATAGATGCCAGCCGCAACATCAGAGCCGACGACCTGAGTGACAAGTTTTTCCGCCTGCTGGCCATCAACTATCGTGCCCACCGCTCGGTGAGGTTCTACGCCTCGGAGCTGGGACTCACACCCAAATATCTCTCCACAGCAATCAAACGGACCACGGGCCGCCCGATATTGGATTGGATTCACGAAGCCATATTGATAGATGCCAAGATGTTGCTGCGCACCACCGACCTTACGGTGCAACAGATAGCCGACCTGTTGAACTTCTCGAGCTCCTCGGCTTTTGTGCAGTTCATAAAGAAGTCTACGGGGACAACACCCCGCCGCCTGCGATAGAGTTGTCGCAGGCGTTTTTTTCGGTGAGAATTTATAGGAGTGGAAAGATTTGAGAGGAGGGGATTTGCTCCCGCTCCCCCGATACCCTATCTATTATTTATTGCCCCGAGGCGCAGGGCCCACATCTTGCCCTCTATCTCTGCGAATGCCCAAGTGGCACCCGCACCCTCGCGTGCGCCCAGAGCCTTGCAGATGGCTCCGCTCGAGAGGGGGAAGGAGTGGCGTATGAGCTGTATGGTGCGCCCTATGATTGGCTTGAGGCGCTTCGGACTGTAGGGGTGAGACTCCTCAATGGTGTAGATGTGGCCGAGTGGGGTTGTGGGCTCCGAGGTGGCGAATCCGTAGGGCCCCCTCGGGTCTAAACCCTCTTGGCGGCACCAACCCTCCACCAAACCCGCCTTGCGGAGTGCTGCATCGGGGACAACGAGATGGGTGTAGTGCGCCGACTCAAAGGGTATTGATGAGCCGATGTCAGCTCTGCCATTGCGCTCCTCTGCTGTGGCTGTGTAGGAGCCGAGCCCGAGTGCGGTGGCGGTGGTTAGCCCCTGTGTGGGGGAGTCGGCAAGGTTGGAGATGTAGACAACCACCTCTTTGACCTCTCCGCCGAGCGAGATGACCTCCAAGTCGGCATCGGCACCAAAGGCTTTGCGGGCCTCGGTGAGGTCGAATAGTGGAGAGAGCTTAAATGAGAGGCGGTCGGCCTTGACCCTCAAGGTGGGTAGGAGGAGTTCCAAATTGGGCGAACAGTCGGCCAAGCAGACCATCTTGCGCCCCTCACTGCTGCGACGGTCGGGGTCGGCATAGATGAGGTCGGCGTGGTCGAGTGTGGCGAGAAATTCCTCCGCTTCGGCTGTGATGACCTCCACATTGGAGGCTCCCATAAGCGAGAGGTTGTGGCGAGTGATGGCGGCGAGGGTGGGGTTGTGCTCGAGTGCCACCACGCGTTCAAATCGACGCGAGAGATAGAGGGTGTCCACGCCAAGTCCGCAGGTGAGGTCTACGGCCAACCTGCCCTCGAAACGCTTGTGGGCGGCACACTGCTCGCTGCTCGACTGCTCGAAGGCAAGCGATGGGAGCACGGCTCGCGCCTGGTAGTAGGAGGGCAGTTTGCGGGCGGCACGCTGGAGATACTTCACCTGTGTGGCCACCAAGCGGGCATTGGGCACACGCGAATCGAGTGCTACGGCTGCCGCATCGCGTGTGAGATTGCGTTCTACCTCGGCGCGGAACTCTGCGGAGGTGACTATTTGGAGTTCATCGTTTTGCATAGCGTTTGGAGTTGTTGAGAGCTGCGGCTGTGACGAGAGCTGCAACTATGAGTGCGTAGGAGAGCAGGACCACCCACAGCGGAAGCCCCACATCTATGGCTGCCCACTCTGCCTCGGCTGCCTTCTCGACCACTCGGTTTTGGAGCGAGGCGGCATCGCCTATGAGCCACTTGGCCACAGGGGAGAGCCATCCGAGGGGCAAAGATACCCAAATTATTCCGCAAAGCACAATTAGCTCGGCGCAGAGTACCACCACAGGGTTGAGCACCAACCCCACGATACTCACCGTACCGAAGGTGTGTGACACTATGGGGAGGGTGGCTGCGGTGGCGCAAAAGCCTACCACAAAGAGACCTATGAGCCAACCGATAGCTCGAGGTGTGTGGTCCGAGACGAAGAAAGAGTAGATGGGTTGATAGCCTATGAGTATGCCCGCAACGGCGGTGGCCGAGAGTAGGAAGCTGATGTCGTAGAGGTTGTTGGGGTTAAGGAGCAGCATCAGTGTTATGGCGGCACAGAAGGTATTGGTGGAGATACCCGGTCGGCCCGATGCGAATGCGAGTTGCGCTGTGCAGAACATCAGTGTGGCCCTCACAACCGATGGAGAGAGTCCCGTGATGAAGGCGTAGCCGGCCATCACCACTATGGCTACAATGTTGCGCACTATGTGGCCACGCCTGCCTGCTGCAGGGAGCAACCAAAGCAACCACCAGACCAATAGTGCTACGAATCCCACGTGCAATCCCGATATGGCCAATAGATGCGAGGCTCCTGCGCGTGCATAATCTTCTCGGAGAGAGGTCTCTATCCCACCTCGCCAGCCGAGTAGCATTGCCTTGACCACTCCGCTCTCTCGAGTGGGGAGATGGAGGCTGTCGATGTGGCCGAGCAGACGTGACTGCACTCTGCGGGCGGCTATGGCGATGGAACTTGTGGAACCCTCGGTGAGTAGGTCTGAGGGGTTGTCTATGCGGAGGGTGGCGTAGTAACCACGACGTGCGAGTAGCGAGCCGTAGTTCCCCTCGGGGAGAGGAATAATCCGACCTGTGGCTGTGGCCATAGTGCCTACCTCGAGTGGTAGGGAGGTGGGGGTGTGGAGTCTTACGAGCCGTTGTCTGCCATCGATAACAACCTTTGCATCAGCCTGATAGCTGTTGCCTCTGAGTTCGGGTAGGGATGTTGTGGTGAGTTGGGTGGTGTGGATGGTGCTGTAGGCGGTGGCGGTGACGGGAGCTCGCATCAGCGTTGTCGTAAGGGCACAGAATAAAAGCGAGCAGAGGGCGTAAACTTGCCCGATGTTGCGCTTGTGCCAGAGGAGTGCGCAGAAGAGACAGACAAACGAAGCTATGGCAGCAATCCACCACTCCACATCTATCCAACGCCCAAGTAGGATACCCACGATGACGGGCGGAAGAATCTTTAGAAATGGAGGTAGAGTGCGCATAGGCGGGGAGGTGGCGTGTTTGGATTGATGCCCGCAGAGAGTCTGTTCGGGGGGGGAGAAAGGGGGCTAACGATGGTGGTAGTCGACTGCGCCGCAGGCCGAACACTCGCCGTTGCACTCGCTATTGGTGTCGCAACCCTCCTTGCCCATAGCCTCGAGTTGGGCCTCGCGTTCCTGCTGCATTGCGCACTTTATGCCACGCTGCTGCATATGCGGATTGGTCGAAATCTCCGACTGAATGGGGTGCCCCTTAATCATTTGAGTGAGTGAGAGGGCTATCATAAAGAAAGCCACTACGGCGACGCTTATGATGATGACAACAAATATAGTAGACATTTAGTGCGATTTTTTTGGTTGTTTCTCGTGCAAATTTACTACATTTGCGTGATATTACACCCTACTCTTCACATTTTTTTGAGAAGAGAGTTCCACTGTAGGTGGAGATGGTTAGGTGAGAAAGAGAGTGAATAGAGATTTCTTTAGAAGCAGAGAACTATGCGTATCGTAATTGCCGGAGCCGGAGAGGTGGGTAGCCACTTGGCCAAGATGTTGGGCGAAAGCTCCCACGAAATCACCGTCATTGATTCCGACCCCAAGATGCTCGAAAATGTGACGAACATCTCCGATGTGGTGGCCATCGAAGGCGACTGCACCACATTTGCTACTCTCAAAAAAGCCTCCGTGCGCAAGGCCGACCTCTTCATTGCCGTGAATCGAGAGGAGAGCCCAAATATCATCTCCGCAATGCTCGCCAAGCAGCTCGGAGCTCGCAAGACCATCGCACGAATCGACAACAACGAGTACCTCGAACCCAATAATAAGGAGGTATTCATCAATATGGGTATCGACTACCTCTTCTACCCCGAGAAGATCGCTGCACTCGAGGTGGTCAACCTCCTCGGTCACTCCTCCACAACCGACTATGTGGATTTCTCGGGCGGCAAACTCGCACTCTCCGTATTCCGCATCGACCAGGGTTCGCCCTTTGTGGACCATAAGGTCGAGGAGCTCAATTCGGAGGCTGTGGGCATCCCGTTCCGCACTGTGGCTATCGCACGCGATGAGCAGACACTCATCCCCCACGGGGGCGATGTCTATCACGTGGGTGATGTGATCTACGTCATCTCCAACGTGGTCGACACCTCTCGATTGGTCTCCTTCTGCGGTATGACCGACATCGAGGTGGAGAATGTGATGATTCTCGGCGGTAGCAAGGTGGGTGTGCGTGTGGCGCTCGAACTGCAGAAGCACCGGAATGTTAAACTCGTCGAGTACAATGCCGAGAAGGCCTACAGACTTGCCGAGTTGCTCGACGATACTCTCATTATCAACGAGGATGGTCGAGATATTGAGGCGATGCTCGAGGAGGGATTGCAGAGTATGGATGCTTTCGTGGCGGTCACGGGCCGCAGCGAGACCAACATTCTGGCCGCAATGCTCGCCAAGAGGATGGGTGTGAAGAAGGTTATCGCCGAGGTGGAAAACCTCAATTATATAAACCTTGCAGAGAGCATAGGTATAGACACCATCATCAACAAGAAGATGGTCACCGCCAGCAACATTTTCCGCTTCACGATGGATACCGATGTACAGGCTATCCGCTGCCTAAGGGGGTCGCAGGCCGAGGTGCTCGAGTTCATCGTCAAGCCCAACTCGCCAGCTACGAAGGCCCCCGTTGCCAACCTCGGATTCCCCGCAGGTGCAACCATCGGCGGTGTGGTCAGGGCCGACAATGTATTCCTTGTCGACGGCACCACGCAGATTAATGCCTACGACCGAGTGGTGGTCTTTTCGCTCCCCTCGGCCATCAGCAAGATAGGCCGCTTCTTCAACTAACGACGACACCAACCAGAAGAGTCAAACTCTACGACACCTAAGTTACTAACCGCAATTGCAACCACAAAACTACAGCAGAGAAACTTAGGAAGAGAATAAATATGAAACTGATAAACAGATTTTTGCAACTCTATTTTGCTCCTCGCTTGAGGGCGATAGAGTATTTCAAGAGTCACCCGATAGAGGTGCAACAACGTCAGTATGCGCGCCTCATCAAGGCAGGTGAACGCACCATATTCGGTCGCGAACACGACATCCACGCCGGAATGCCCTATGAGGAGTTCCGCAAGCGTGTGCCTGTGATGGAGTATGCCGACTTGGCCCCCTATGTAGAGCGTATTCGCAATGGCGAAAAGAGGGTTACTTGGCCCACGCCGGTGGGTTGGTTTAGCCGCTCGTCGGGCACCACAAGTGCCGCCTGCAAACTCATCCCGCTGACCAAGCAGGGTTTGCGTGATTCGCATATCAAAGGCCCCCTCGATGTGGCAGCCATCTACACCCACCTCTACCCCAACGGCGGAGCCTACTTGGGCAAGACGCTCATCCTCGGCGGTAGCAAGAAGCTCGAGAAGCAGGGCGACACCATCCCCATCGGGGACCTCTCGAGCATCCTCATAGACAACACCCCCGCCATCGGAGGTGTAGTGCGTGAGCCCCATAAGAGCATCGCTCTGCTTGCCGACTTCGACAAGAAGGTGCAGCTCATCTGCGAGAAGGTGACCAAGAAGGATGTGAGGGTCTTTGCCGGTGTGCCATCGTGGAACCTCGTGATGATGCAGCGCATCCTCGACTATACGGGCAAGAGCAACATCCTCGAGGTGTGGCCCAATATGGAACTTTTTGTGCATGGCGGTATGAGCTTCAAGCCCTACAAGGCGCAGTTCGCCAAGCTGTTGCCCTCCGATAAGATGAAGTATATCGAGACCTACAACGCCAGCGAGGGTTTCTTTGGCATTGCCGAGCAGCCCTACACCGACGAGATGTTGTTGATGCTCGACTACAACTGCTTCTATGAGTTTCTGCCCACCGACCACCTCGGCGACTACTCGAGAGTAGTGCCGCTGGAGGGTGTCGAGAAGGGCAAAAACTACGCTCTGATTATCACCTCGAGTAACGGTTTGTGGCGCTATATGATGGGCGACACGATTATGTTTACAAGCACTGCGCCCTATAAGTTCCGCTTTACGGGCCGCACCAAGCTATTTGTCAATGCCTTCGGCGAGGAGATTATCATCGACAATGCCGAGAAGGCAGTGGAGGCAGCTTGCCACGCTACGGGTGCCGAGATAAGGGAGTATACGATGGCCCCCATATTTATGGGGCAGATTGAGGGCGAGTCGGCCAAGGGTGCCCACGAGTGGGTTATGAGCTTCTATAAGGAGCCGAGCAGCCTGGAGGCCTTTGGCGAGGCGCTCGACAGGGCGCTCTGCGAGGTCAACACCGACTATGCTGCCAAGCGCCGCAACAACTTCACACTCCTGCCACCGACCATCACCAAAGTGGCTCCCGACACCTTCGAGGAGTTGCTGCGCAGCGAGGGACGCTTGGGGGGCCAGATAAAGATTCCGCGCCTGAATGCTGAGCGTACCTACGTTGAGCGACTCAAAGAGTTCGACCTCAAGAGGGGCGGAGAGGGCCCAAAGGAGGGAGAGTAACGGAGCGCAGACGTGAGGATGCCGGAGTCCCCCCAATGTGAGGGAGCCGGAGCTCACGAAGGGAGAGAACGATTAATTTTTTTCACTTTATAACACCGAGTAACAATGTACATAGCTATCGCAGGCAATATCGGCAGCGGCAAGACCTCGCTGACCGAGATTCTCTCGGGCCACTACGGAGCCAAGGCCTACTATGAGGATATAGATAACCCCTACATTGCCGACTTCTACGACGATATGAGCCGCTGGTCGTTCAACTTCCAGATGTTCTTCCTCGGCAGTCGCATCAATCAGACCTTGCAGATGCTCCGCGAGAGTACGGGCCACGTGGTGCAGGATAGGACCATCCACGAGGATGCACACATCTTTGCCGGCAACCTCCACCAGATGGGGCTTATGAGTTCGAGGGACTACGGTACCTATATGAAAATCTTTACCCTCGCTACCGACCTCGTGCCCGCACCCGACATCCTCATCTACCTCAAGGCGAGTGTCCCCACGTTGGTACGCCAGATTCTCAAACGAGGCAGGGAGTATGAGAAGAATATCGACCTCGAGTACCTCGAGCGACTCAACAATCGCTACAATGAGTGGATCTCGACATATAAGGGTAAACTGCTGACTATCAATATCGACGAGGTGGACTTTGTGGGTAACCCCGAGTTGGCACAGACCATCATCCGCAACCTCGACGAGCTCAACCTTGCAGACGAACGCGCCACCCGCAGCATAGGATTCTAAACGTGAGCGTGAGGCCTGCCCCGAGCCAATGATGTTTTTGAGTCGGCCCGTAGAAACAGACTCTACACCGATAACACAAACCCCTCTATCCGTTGGGATAGAGGGGTTTGTGTTTCGTAGGCTGTGGTCACGCCAATGCCGTAGCACTCACACTATTCGCCACAGCACTATTTCTCTGCGGCAATCCACTTGTCCAGCAGTTCGAGGTGTGCTTTGCGCCAACCGTAGGGGTCTACTTTGGCCACCGAGGCAGAGGCGGCACCCGCCTCGGCAAGACTCTTCACCAGAGCAATATCGGCAGTGCCCGCATAGGGCGACTCGCGCATAATCATACCCCACGCAGCGAGCGATGCGGCCCACTTCAGCTCGGGGCTGGCAAAGTCTGCGCTGCCGTCGATGTCGTGTTGGAAGGTCAGGTTGTTCTCATCCAAATCCTTGTAGTTCACCGTGCAGGAGGCGAGTTTCATATCGGGAGAGGTTCCCACCAAGGGCACCACCTCATAGAGTGCGGTGATGGTCTGACCGGTACCGATCTCACCTGCATCGGTCTCGTCGTTCTCAAAATCTTCGGTGCTCATAACTCGGTTTTCGTAGCCGATGAGTCGGTAGCTGAGTACATACTCGGGATTGAACTCCACCTGCACTTTGGCATCCTTCGTCACAGCCTGCATACGGTTGCGCTCCTGTGCAAAGACCTTTATCATCTGCTCCTCGCTGTCGATGTAGTCGTAGACACCGTTGCCATTGGCGGCGAGTTGCTCCATCATCGAGTCGTTGAGGTTGCCGAGTCCAAATCCGAGCACGCTCAGATAGATGCCGTTTTCGAGCTCACGTTTGACTATCTCCACCAGACTCTCCTGCGAGGTGACACCCATATTGAAGTCACCGTCGGTGCCCACGATGATGCGGTTGTTGCCACCTTCGATGTAGCACGACTTGGCTATGCGATAAGCAGTGTTGAGGGCATCGCCACCATTGGTCACACCACCTGCTTTGAGCCGCTCTATGGCCTTCGATATTGCGTCGTAGTTGTCGCCGGCCTCGCCTTCGAGCAGCACGTCAACTCGGCCGCTGTATGTCACGATGCTCACTCGGTCCTCGGGGCGGAGTTGCTCGGTCAGCAGGAGGAGTCCCCTTTTGAGCAGGCCGAGTTTGGTGGCCGAGTTCATAGAGCCGCTTACGTCTATGAGGAATACATAGTTTGCGGGAGCCCAATTCTCGACAGCAATCTCCTGTCCCTTGAGTCCCAAACGTAGCAGCAGGTGCTCGCCATCCCACGGGCAGTAGGCCAACTCGTGCGAGAAGGAGAGCTTGTGGGGTTCGACGGCATCGGGGTAGTCGAAGTTGAAGTAGTTGAGCATTTCCTCGATGCGCACGGCCTCTTTGGGGACATCCTGACCGTTGTTGATGAGTGCCCTGATGGTGGCGTAGGATGCGCCGTCGGCATCCACCGAGAAGGAGGACTTGGGCTGTGTGGCGGTCTCTATGAAGGGGTTTTCGCCGTAGTCGGCGAACTGATTGCCCGAGGGGGCGGGAGGGGGTGTCGGATAGGTGCCGTTGTTATAGTCGCCCTCGCCGGGTGCGTAGTGCTCACTGCAAGCCACAGTTGCTGCGCCTATGGCAAGGAGTAATAGTGGGAGAAGAAGTTTTTTCATAATAGATGAGTTTTTAGGGGGTTATTGATAGTTGTATTTTACTACTTCTTTTGTGGGGGATACGGAGAATAAAAAAAGCAGTGCTCATTTTGTAAGCACTGCTTTGAGTTGGGCTGCACGGACTCGAACCATGAATAACAGGACCAGAATCTGTTGTGTTACCATTACACCACAGCCCAATTGCGACCACAAAAGTAGTGCTTTTTTCCGTATCTGCAAGCGATGGAGCGATTTTTTTCTTCTTTAACCGCTTTTTTCCACCCTTGTTCCCTCTTTGCCACCCCTGTTGGGGGCATCCTGCGAGGGGTTGGTGGGGCTAAAAGCCCATTGTCACAATCCTGTCACCATTATCGTAGGGCGATGAGTGGAGGATGCTTGTGTAGACCTCGGTGCCCTCTTCGGGCTCACGTTCGTTCACCCACCACTTCCAATAGAAGGCGTAGAGCTGTGCCGAGGAGGCCTGTGGCATAATCTCCTCGACGATGCGGAACGAGAACCATTGGAAGCAGTTGTGCTCACCCCATCCGTCGACATTGCGGTAGATGAGTTGGAAGCAGAGGGTATCGTCGGTCGAGGCTGCCAGGTCGCAGTAGAGATCCATATCGGGGGTGACAATATCGGGGGTGAGGTCACTGCGATAGCAGACGTAGATGTTGATGTAGCCGCCACTGACGTTGGCCTGATAGGGGAGGGCGGGCTGCTCGAGGATGAGCTCTATCTCCAACTCCTCTTCCTCTTCGGTGTCGGGTGCAACGCTCTCATAGAGGGGTGAGGAGAGCTGTGAGGCCTGCTCGTTGGTGGGCAGAACAATATCCTTCACCACAAGTTTGTAGAATCGGTTGAGTCGGATGAAGTAGCCATCGTTGGCGGCATCTACGCCCAAAATCGAGTAGTTGAACGATACGCGACCGTTGTAATGTGCAAGGTCGACACCTGCGAGTTGCGAACCATACTCCGCTATGGTGAAGTGTTCGCCGTTGTCGGTGATGATGGTTTCGCTTGCAGCATCCAACTGTCCAAAGGTGGTGGAGTAGGTCGCAGATATTTCGCTATCAATATTGGGCCCCATCGGGTTGTAATCTCCTGAGTATTCGGCACTACAAGCACCCAGAGTGAGTGCCAGCATTGCCCAGAGCAGAGGGGCTATGATGTGGTTGAAGAGTCTGTTTTTCATATTGCCTTGTCGTTTATAGGTACTACCTATTTATATATTATATACGCCCGTTGTTACGCAGCCCGCTACTCAAACATAAATCGGAGTCCGAATTGGGTGGTGAAACTGAAGGGGTGGAGTGTGCGATAGTTCTCGGGATAGGTAGTAGGGTCTACGGCCCAATAGCTGCAACCCACCTCTCCATAGAGTCCGAGGTTGCCCCAAAGGTTGTAGTTGAGACCTGCCGAGAGGTTTAGTGACATCGTCAGCAGTGGGGTGTCGAGCGTTTGGATGTCCGAGAGGGAGCGGTCGATGGTTATGTAGTCCTCGGCCAAGATGTTGAACTCGGCGGTGGTGCCGAGTGAGGCGTAGAGCTCCAATCCATAGAACTCGGCCACCGAGAGGGTTGCCTCAAGGGGAATGCCGATGTAGGACATTGTGCGCTGACGCACATAGTGACTCAAACTACCTGTGGTTTCGCTGCGAGAGTCGAGAGAGGTGTAGAGCAGGCCGCTCTCCACGGAGAGGTGGTCGCTCAGGCGGTAACCTACCGTGAGGCCCAATGTGATGGGCACCGAGTGCTCGAGCGATGAGACATTGTTTTTGCTGACCAAGAGGGGGTTGGTGTAGCTGCCCTCACCGATGAGGTTGTTCTGCTCCTGCACCATCATAGGGTTGGAGGTCACGCCCAGCCTCACATCATCGCCGCCGAAACCGGCATTGGAGGCGTAGATCTTCACCTCGGAGGGGTTGAGCAGATTGAAGCCGCTCCCCGACTCCGATTCGGTGAGCACGCCACGCCAATACTCCTCGAGCGAGTTGTTGTCCCTATTGCGTCTGGAGTGACGTTGCGACCTCTTTGTGGAGGTGGACTTGAGGGTGTTGCCACCCTTGTGCGACTGCTCGGTTGTGGAGGCCGCCTCCTGGTGTGCCTCGGCCACTTCGTGGGCAATCTTCTCGGGGGTGACAAGATGGGCTACAGTCGCAACATCCTGAGCTTGGAGACTCTCTTGGGTAGTACCCATTATGGTGTTGCGGTGGTCAAAGGTGGGGATAGCAGGTCTTTCGAGCGAGAAGGAACCATACTCCAAGACAGGCATCTCGGCAAGTGCCACCCCTTCCACAATCGAAGGAGCCTCCTGCCTTACACCTATCACCACGGCCAGAGCCACTACCGCTGCGGCGGCTGTGAGGCCTATAGTGCGCCAGAGTGGTCTGTGCCACAAGGGCACCACCACGCTCTCGCGCTTCTGCTCTTGCTCTGCAACGGGCTGCTCGGGGGCCATAGTTGCAAGGGTAGCCTCTATGCGGTCGAACATATCGGCCGGTGGCTCCTCGCGCAGCCCTCGGAGCTTATCGCCGAGCAGGTGGTCATATTTGTCGTTTATATCTTTCATTGTTTCGAGTTGCTTTGTTTGTGGTTGGTGAAACTTTCTCTATGCTTTTGCTCTGTTGGGGTTGTGTCAGTGTAGCTTATATCTCTCCAATATCTTTGCGAGTCGTGCCTTGGCTCTTAGGTATTGGCTTCGGCTTGTGGACTCCTCTATGGCGAGCATCTTGGCAATCTCGGCGTGGCTGTATCCCTCTACGGCGTGGAGGTTGACCACCGTGCGGTATCCCTCGGGGAGTTGCTCCATTGCTTGGAGTAGCTCTTGGTTGGAGAGTTGTTCGAGGGCCTCGGGGGGAGCGCTGCCTGCTTTGCCGGGTGGTAGGTCGCCGATGTCGTTGTCGACATAGTCGTGGGAGGAGTCGCGTCGCAGATGGTTGAGAGCTGTGGTGACGAATATCCTCCTCATCCACCCTTCAAAGGAGCCTTCGCCTCGGTAGTCGCCTACCTTGGTGAAGAGAGTCACGAAAGCATCGTGAAACACATCCTCGGCCGCAGCCCTCTCTTGCACATAGCGCCTCACGAGCGAGAACATCGCTGTGGAGTAGTGCTGGTAGAGTTCTCTGCGAGCCTCGCTGTCACCACGCTGGAGACCTTCTATGATGCTCTGTAGGGTCATTGGCCTATTCTCTCTCTGTAGGTATAGATGCACAAAAGGGGCAAAACGTTGCACGCCCCTTTGATTTTTTTACGTTTTTTTTGTGATTATTTGTTCTGCACGATGGTGAGGCCGAGGTTAGATGATAAACTCAATCTCTTTGAAGAGGTAGGGGACAACCATACCCTCGCTCTCGACGAGCAGTTCGCCCGATGAGCGCACGCCCCTGATTACCCCCGCAAAACGTTTTCCGTTGGGCAGAGCGTAGGTGTGCAACTCCTCGAGTCGGTAGAGTAGCTGACCATACTCCTTTTCGATGGCGGCGGGGTCGCTCTGGAGTTGAGAGTATCGAGCCTCGAGCGCATCGTAGAGTCTCTGGAACACCTCGTTGAGGTCGAGTGTGCGGCCTGCAAGCAGAGCCATAGAGGTGGGGTTGGGTACCCACTCGGCAAACTCCTTCTGGTTGATGTTCAATCCTATGCCCACAATCGTGCGGGCCAACTTGCCCTCGGTGCCGAGATCGTGTTCGATGAGTATGCCGCAGATTTTGCGGTTGCCCACATAGATGTCGTTGGTCCACTTGATTTTGGGGCGTATGTCGTAGGCCCGAAGTGTGTCTACGAGTGCGAGTGCTACCGCCTCGGAGAGTAGAAACTGACGTTTGGCCTCGAGGAAGGTGGGCTCCCAGACGAGCGAGAAGGTGAGGTTTTCGCCCGGGTTGCTGCTCCACTTGTTGCCACGCTGACCGCGACCTGCTGTCTGTTCGCGTGCGATGATGGCATCGCCGTGACGATAGCCGGGTTTGCGTGCCTCGGAGTTGGTCGAGGGGAGTGATTTGTATATGAGTACTGCCATAGTCGAATGTCGGTTTTGTGGTGTGAAAAAAATGCTCTTGGTTGTGTGTGGCAAGTGGTTGCCATCCACTCTACAAAGTTAGCACAAAATTGTGAGAGTGCAAAACCAGCTTTTGGCTCGCCTCTTGTGGACTCTATGGAGGCTATTGTGGGGGTGGGGATGGAAAGTTTCGGCTTTTTTTATTACCTTTGCCTTTCATAATCTATTTTCATTGAAAATATTTCAATCAAACCTTTATGCACCAAAACACAAAAGAGAATACCGAACAACCCAAGCAGCTCGACGACCGCACCCCACTTCAGGAGGGTGTTCGCCGACTCGATATGAGCAAAAAACCACGCCGCGTGTCGTGGTGGTTGCGCCCCGTGATGTGGATAGCCTCCTTCCCCGTGACGTGGCTCCACCGCACCCGCATCCGCAAGGTGGGTATGGAGGGTGTCAAGCGCCCCTACCTGCTCCTCTGCAACCACAACGCCTTCTACGACTTTATGGTCGCAGTCAAGGCAACCTTCCCCAACCACGCCTACTACATCGTAGCCATCGACGGCTTTGTGGGCATCGGCGGTCTGCTCCATTGGCTTATGGCAAGGGTGGGTTGCATCCCCAAGCGCAAGTTCACCAACGACACCCGACTTGTGCGCCAACTGCGCGAGGTGAAGGAGCGACGCAAGATTGTGGCCTTCTACCCCGAGGCCCGCTACTCGCTCTGCGGCACCAATGCCATACTTCCCCCTTCGCTCGGCAAACTTGTCAAACTGCTCAAGCTACCCGTGGTGACTCTCATCACGCAGGGTAACCACATCAACTCCCCCTTCTGGCACACCGGCGACCGCCTCATAAAGACCGAGGCCACGATGAAACAGATACTCACGGTGGAGCAGATTGAGAAGATGGACTACAACCAGATTATGGAGGTCATCGACCGCGAGTTCTACTACGACGACTTCGCTTGGCAGCGCGACAACCAGATACGTATGACCAAGCGCACCCGTGCCGAGGGACTCCACAAAGTGCTCTACCAATGTCCCCACTGCGGCAAGGAGTACCGTATGAGGAGCGAGGGTACGCAGTTGTGGTGCGATGTTTGCGGCCACCGCTGGGAGATGAACGAATATGGCCAACTCGAGGCCCTCGAGGGCGAAACTCACTTCTGCCACATCCCCGATTGGTATGAGTGGGAGCGCGAGAATGTGCGACGTGAGGTGGAGGCGGGCACCTACTCCGTAGATGTAGAGGCCGACGTGAGGGCGCTGCCCCACCCGAAGAAATTTTTGGAACTGGGCGAGGCCCGATTTGTCCACAACCTCGACGGATTTATGCTCAAAGGCAAGTTCGACGGTCTCGACTACTCGCTCTCGATTCCTGCATCGCAGCGCTACTCGATTCACATCGAGTATGACTACCGCCGATGGAAGCGCGACTGCGTAGACCTCAGCACCCTGACCGACACTATGTTCGTATTCCCCCGTGGCGAGGAGTTCTCGGTGACTAAGATTTCGCTCGCCACCGAGGAGATGTATAAATATCTCAAGGCGCAAGGCAAAGCCGAACAGGTCGGATAGACAACATTGATTAACAGACTAATAACTCATCAGAAATGAAGGTATATAAATTTGGCGGAGCATCTGTGAAAGATGCCGCCGGTGTGAGAAACCTTGCACAGATTGCACGCAACACCGAGGGACGACTCTTTGTGGTTGTCTCGGCTATGGGCAAAACCACCAACGCACTCGAGCGAGTGATGGAGGCCTTCTGGCAGGGACATACAGGTGAGGCTGTGGTGGCTATGCAGACCATCGTAGACTACCACGCCGAGATCCTTGCCGACCTCTGGGGCGCACCCCACCTGCCCGAGCGTGTGCGCACCTTCTACGAGGAACTCGAGGAGATTATCACCCTGGCCAACCCCAAGAGCCGCACCTACGAGGAGTGGTACGACCGCATTGTGAGCTTCGGCGAACTCATCTCCACCACCATTGTGGCCGACTACCTCTCCTTCGACGGTACCTCGGCCGAGTGGCTCGACATAAGGCGCATCTTCCTTACCAACAGCCGATTCCGCGATGCCAACATAGATATTGAGGCCTCCACCCCGAGGCTCCTTAGGGCAGTGGATAGCTCGTCGGCAAAGGTCATTGTAGGTCAGGGCTTCATTGGTGCCACCGAGTCGGGTGCTACTACCACCATCGGTCGCGAGGGCTCCGACTATTCGGCTGCCGTTGCGGGCTACATACTTGGGGCCGAGAGTGTTTCGATTTGGAAAGATGTGGAGGGAATCCTCAATGGCGACCCCAAGCAGTTTGAAGGTGTGTCGTATATCCCCGAGTTGACCTACCTCGATGCCATCGAGCTCGCCTATAGCGGTGCGCAGATTATCCACCCCAAGACCATCAAACCACTCCAGAATAAGAGCATCCCACTCTACGTCAAGTGCTTCCTTAATCCCTCGCTGCCCGGCAGTGTCATCAAGGAGCAGATAAGCAAACCCATCGACCTGCCAATCTTGATACTCAAGAAGGGGCAGACTCTCCTCTCGATCAAGCCACAAGACTACTCCTTCATCCTTGAGGAGCGTATGGCCGAGGTCTTTGCCATCCTCGAACGCCATAGGGCCAAGGTGCATCTGATTCAGAATTCGGCCATCAGTATGGCGCTCTGCATCGACCACTCGCGTTACTTGGAGGAGATTATTGCCGACCTCCACGCAGGTGGTTTCTCGGTCAAGTATAACACCGATATGGAACTGCTGACCATTCGTGGTTACACCCAGAGTCAGCTTGCCGAGTTTGTAGAGGCCGAGGGTGTCTATATGACCCAACGCTCACGCAAGGTGCTCCGCATCCTCCGCAAGTCGTAGTGGGAGTGATTGAGGATAGTGAAATCCAAAAAAAGGCTGTTGCATCTTCGCAACAGCCTTTTTTGTCTATTGTGACGAATGGCCTACAATATCAGGCCGCAGAGAAGGTATGCGATGCGGGCCAAAACCCAAGCAATGAGGGTGTTGTAGATGGCTGTAAACCACATCCATTTCGCACTGCCCGTCTCGGCTTTGATGGTGGCCAGAGTGCCGATGCAGGGGAAGAAGAGGAGGATGAATATCATAAATGCCACGGCCGAGGCGGGGGTGATTCCGCTGTTGGCTGTGATGTTCTTCGAGAGCGAGGAGATGTCGTCGCCACCGTAGAGCACTGCCATTGTGCTCACCACCAACTCTTTGGCGGGGGTGCTCGAAAGCAGAGCAATGCCGGCGCGCCAATCCAATCCGAGTGGACGCATTACAGGCTCAATGAAACGACCTATTTGGCCGAGATAGGAGTGGGCGTAGCGGTCGGCCTCCGAGTTGGGGGTGGAGGTGGCAGCGGCGGTTGCAGTTGTAATATCTCTATCTGTCTTGGAGGTGACAGCTACCTCGGTCTTTACGACCATAGGCTGGGCAGGGCTCTGCGAGGAGCCTATCACGAGGGTTGTGGGAGCCTCTGTGGTTGCCTCGGCCACAACCTCGGTGGTCACCACGCTATTGATAACCTCCTCTTTGGGACGAGGATAGTAGGAGAGTGCCCAGATGAGTATGGTAGCAAGCAGAATGGTTGTGGCTATCTTGCGGATATATTCGTAGCACTTGTCCCACATATGTGTCAGCGTGGCCCTCACGGTGGGCATACGGTAGGGCGGGAGCTCCATTACGAACGGAGTCTCGTCTTTCTTGAACTTCGTTGCCCTGAGCAGTCGCGCCGTGAGGAATGCAACGAGGATGCCGAGCAGATAAAGCCCAATGAGTACGGTGGCGGCATTGTGGGGGAAGAAGGTGCCGGCCAAGAGCAGGAATACGGGCAGACGCGCGCTGCACGATACGAAGGGGGTGACCAAAATCGTAATCAGCCTCGACGAACGACTCTCTATGGTGCGAGTGGCCATAATGGCGGGTACGTTGCAACCGAATCCCATCAGCAGCGGTATGAACGACTTGCCGTGCAACCCCATACGGTGCATCAGCTTATCCATAATGAATGCCGCTCGAGCCATATATCCCGAGTCCTCCATCAGTGAGATGAAGAAGTAGAGAATCAAGATGTTGGGCAGGAATACGGCCACGCTGCCTACACCGCCTACGATGCCGTTCACAACCAAGTCGCGCAGAGCTCCGTCGGGCATCACACTCCAGAGCCATTCGCCCAACCATCCGAATCCCGACTCAATCCACTCCTGCGGATAGCCTCCGAGGGTGAAGGTGGCCCAGAACATCAGCCACATCAGCAGTATGAAAAGTGGGAATCCTATCCACTTGTTGACCACGAGGCGGTCGATGCGACGCGAACGACGGTTGAAGTCGACTCCCTTCTCGTGGAGCGTCTCTTCCAATGCACCGGCAATGAATCCATACTTGCGGTCGCTCAAGATGGTCTCGATGTCGCTGCCATCTACGGCCGACACCCTTGCTGCGCCACTTTTGGCCTCCTCCTTCCATAGGGGGTAGTCCTTGCAGGCGGAGAGCATTTTGGCCGCCTCGCTGTCTCCCTCGAGGAGTTTGATGGCCCAATAGCGCACGGGGAACTGCTTTGGCAGGTCGTGTGCATCGCGTATGCTTGCAGAGAGCCGGCGTATCTCCTCCTCGAGCGAGGTGCCGTAGTTGATGTGCACGTGTCGCGCTTCGCTATTGCGCCCCTCGAAGAGCTCGATGATGGCATCGAGCAGAGCCTCAATGCCGTAGCCTGTCTTGGCGATGGTGGGTATGAGTGGAATGCCTATCATCGCACCGAGCGACTTGTAGTCGAGCACACCGCCGCTCTGTTGCAGCTCATCGTACATATTCAGAGCCACAACCGTGCGGAGGTTGAGGTCGATGAGTTCGCTGGTGAGGTAGAGGTTGCGTTCGAGGTTGGAGGCCACCACGGTGTTGAGTATCACGTCGGGCATAGCTTCGTAGAGATGCTTGCGCACGTAGACCTCTTCGGGGGTGTAGGCCGAGAGAGAGTAGGTGCCCGGCAGGTCGGTGATGTTGATGCGGTAGCCTTTGTAGGTGAGCTTGCCGAGCTTGGCATCTACGGTCACGCCGCTGTAGTTGCCTACGTGCTCGCTGCTGCCCGAAAGGATGTTGAAGAGCGATGTCTTACCGCTATTGGGGTTGCCCACAAGGGCGACGTTTATCTCGTTTTTGCGTAGCGTGCGGCCGCCTCTGACTCCGCAGCTGCCGATGGCGCAACTCTCGCAGATGTTGTTGCAGACGATGCCTTGTGCGGGTTCTATGGGGCGGTTGGCCTCGCCGTGGGGGAGTACCTCTATCATCTCGGCCTCGCTGCGGCGGAGCGAAACGTCGTAGCCCATAACGGTGTATTTCACAGGGTCGTGCATAGGCGAATCCTGTACGGAGCGTACCTCCACGCCTCGCACAAATCCCATCTCCATTATTCTCTTACGGAATCCGCCGTGACCTGCCACCTTGACAATGACGGCTTTCTCTCCGTTTTTCAGTTCCGATAGTTTCATTTATCTTGTGATGCTATTTTTGCCCCGCAAAAATAACACTTTTTTCCTCTCTCGTCAATCCCCATTTATTGGTATATTCACCCCAACGATGACCGCCATATAACTTACAATAGGTAGTTCCGACAGCCGAAACTACCGAGAGATGAGTAAGTTTTTGCGCGCGGGTTTGCTTTTTTCCGCTAAAAGTTCTTATCTTTGCGGCCGCAAGTGATTATGGGGCGCGGTGAGATTGCATAGACCGTGCTGAGTGTCACCCAAGTAACATTATTAACTTTTTATACAAAACGATTATGCAAACTATTCAGATCAAAGGCTTTAAGCGCGAGCAGTTCGGCAAGAAGAGCGCCAAAGACATCCGTCGCGAGAAACTCATCCCCTGCGTACTCTACGGCAACGGTGGCGAGACCATCCACTTCTCCGTTGAGGCTGCAGAGGCAAAGAAACTCCTCTACACTCCCAAATCCTACATCGTAGAGATCAACATCGAGGGTAACATTGAGAAAGGCGTTATGCGCGAGACTCAGTTCCACCCCGTGAAGGACTACTGCCAGCACATCGACTTCTTCCGTGTAGCTGCAGGCAAACCCGTAGCAATTGAGATTCCCGTTACCATTACCGGTAACTCGGAGGGTGTTAAGGCCGGTGGTAAGCTCCAGGTTCTCCGCCGCAAACTGACCGTTTCGGGTCTTGAGGAGCACCTGCTCGACGAGCTCGTTATCGACATCACCAACCTTGGCGTTGGCAAGACCATCAACGTTGGCGACCTCAACTTCGAGGGTCTTACTATGCTCCAGCCCGCAAGTATGAGTGTTGTGGCTGTATTGGCTACTCGTCAGTCCGGCAAATAAAAAAAGCACTCTGTGGGTGCTTTTTGCACCACACTTCGAAGAGCGAGTTCCTCACTTACGAGAGTAAGCTGCGGACTCGCTCTCTCGTTTAGCACAAAAATCTCCTCACAGATTGCATTTTTTTGTGAGTGTGCAGGTGGGTGGGTGCGCCTTGCATTCATCTCGTTATCTGCGTTTTTTTGTGCACAACGAGCGCGCCGACTCCTCGCAAAGCGCCGCAGATGCGTACGGCACACATTTTGAACATCATAGGGTAGAAACAAATAGAAACCAAATATGACCAAGTGTAAAAAAGAGAAAACTACCGCTGAAAATCAGCAAATTAACGACCAACAGACAACTGCCGAAAATACAGACAACAACGAGCAGCAGACTCCCGAAACTGACAAAGTGGCAGAGGAGCCTGTGGCAGAGTGTGACAAAACGACATCCGAGGCAGAGGAGTGGAAAGATAAATATCTGCGCCTTTCGGCCGAGTTCGACAACTATCGCAAGCGCACTCTGCGCGAGAAGATGGAGCTTATCGAGAGTGGTGGCGAGGATGTCATCAAGTCGATGCTCGCTGTCGTAGATGATTTCGACAGGGCTATGGCCGCTATGCAGACCGCCACCGACGTTGCCTCCGTGCGAGAGGGTGTGGAGCTCATCCGTATGAAGATGAACGACGCTCTCAAAGGTCGTGGTGTGGCCGAGATTGAGGCTGTGGGCCTTCCTCTCGACACCGACCTACACGAGGCTGTAGCCAAGTTCCCCGCAGGCGATGACAAGAAGGGCTTGATTATCGACGTGGTGCAGAAGGGCTATAAACTCAAGGAGAAGGTCATCCGCTACGCCAAGGTGGTAGTGGGCGAGT
Source organism: Tidjanibacter sp. (assembly GCA_017503805.1). Taxonomy (GTDB): domain Bacteria; phylum Bacteroidota; class Bacteroidia; order Bacteroidales; family Rikenellaceae; genus Tidjanibacter. The sequence continues at coordinate 6,230 of JAFVSJ010000001.1, read as the reverse complement.
AGTCTTGCTCGGGCCCTATGTGGGAGAGAGTCAAGGCATAGACGTAAAATGTTGATACTCAACAATCAATTATGGCAAAAAGAGATTACTACGAGGTGCTGGGCGTGGAGAAAAATGCCAGCGCCGATGAGATAAAAAAGGCCTACCGCAAGGCGGCCGTAAAGTATCACCCCGACAAGAATCCGGGTGACAAAGAGGCCGAGGAGAAGTTCAAGGAGGCTGCCGAGGCCTACGATGTCCTGAGCGACCAGCAGAAGAGGGCTCGCTACGACCAGTATGGCCACGCCGGTATGGAGGGCGGAGCTGGCGGCTTCGGCGGTTTCTCGAGCGGTGGTTTCTCGATGGAGGATATTTTCAGCCAATTTGGAGATATCTTCGGAGGTCACTTTGGAGGTGGCTTTAGCGGTTTTGGCGGCGGCTCGCGTGGTCGCAAGGTCAACCGCGGTGGCGACTTGAGGGTGAAGGTGCGCCTTTCGCTCAAGGAGATTGCAGAGGGTTGCACCAAGAAGATTAAAATCAATAAGCAGGTGACCTGCGATGTCTGTGGTGGCTCGGGAGCGAAGGATTCCAACAGCTACACCACCTGCCCGAGGTGCAATGGTTCGGGTGAGACCATCGAGACGGTCAACAGCTTCTTTGGCGTGGCACAGACACGTCGCGCCTGCCCCAACTGCGGTGGCGAGGGTAAGATTATCTCCGACCCCTGCCCCCACTGCCACGGCGAAGGTATCCTCAGAGGCGAGGAGGTTGTGGAGATCCCCATTCCTGCAGGTGTCTCGGAGGGTATGCAACTCTCCGTCAGCGGCAAGGGTAATGCGGCCCGTCACGGTGGCATCAGCGGCGACCTGCTGGTCTACATCGAAGAGGAGAAGAGTGATGACTTTGTCCGCGATGGCAGCGACCTGCTCTACAACCTGCGCATCCCTGTGACCACAGCCATCTTGGGTGGCGAGGCCGAGGTGCCCACCATCGACTCCAAGGCCCGTATTAAGATTGCATCGGGCACGCCTGCGGGTAAGGTATTGAGGCTCAAAGGCAAGGGCCTGCCCGAACTGAATGGCTACGGCAGGGGCGACATTCTGGTCATCATCGACGTAGAGATTCCCACGAAGCTGACGAGCGAGGAGAAGAAACTGCTCGAGAAGCTTTCGGAGCAGCCCAACTTCAAGAAGGCCGAGGTACGCCGTGGGGAGCAGAATATTTTTGATAGGATGAGAAACTTTTTCGGATAGGATTCCGAATAAAATAACTACATTTGTGGGTGGCCAACAACAGCCACCCACAAATGCACTTTAATAATAACCCGAAGCTATGTTTGGAATAGGTCAATCACTCAGGCGCAAGCCCCGTCAATTCAGCTACAACCCCCGCTACTACGATGCCGAGCTGGAGGCTCGCAACCAGCGTCGTATAGAGCTCGGACACGCCCCCATCGAGAAAGACGACAAGGGCGAACGCAAACCCGGTGACCTGCTCAGGGCAAAGGCACAACAGCGCCATCAGCGCAATGAGGAGGTGGCTGCGGCACGTCGCAAGGGTAACGCTACAAGGCTTGTGCTGGTGGTGATGCTCATCATCGGTTTCTACGCACTGCTCCGTAGCATCGTTTTTTAAGTTAGTGGCTCGTAGCCCAAAGAGTCACACTCGACTCTCGCCCCTCGGGGTGGGAGTTGTTAGTTGTCTGCAAGAGAAGAATGAAAATCAGAGTTTTACCCGATAGTGTAGCCAATCAGATTGCTGCCGGTGAGGTGGTAGGTAGCCCCTCGTCGGTGGTCAAGGAGCTGACCGAGAATGCAGTCGATGCGGGAGCGACGACTGTGACGGTCAACTTCCGTGCCGATGGCAGGGAACTTGTGCAGGTCATAGACGACGGTGTGGGTATGACCCCTGCCGACGCAAGGCTTGCTTTCGACAAACACGCCACGAGCAAGATTACCTCATTGGAGGATATCTATGAGCTTCAGACTTTTGGTTTCCGTGGCGAGGCGCTTCCTTCGATTGCTGCGGTGGCCGAGGTGGAGCTCATCACACGCACCGAGGAGCAGGAGTTGGCCACCCAGATTATCATCGAGGGTGGTGAGTATCGCTCACAGGAGATGGTGGTTGCTCCGAAGGGTAGCAACTTCAAGGTGTCGAACCTCTTTTTCAATGTGCCTGCGCGTCGCAAGTTTCTTGAGAGCAGCGAGAGGGAGGCGGGCAAGATAAAGACCGAGTTCCGTCGTGTGGCGCTCTGCCACCCCGAGGTTGCCTTTGCGCTCTACCGCGACGATGCTCCACTTTTCAATCTTCCGAAGAGTTCGCTGCGTGCAAGGATTGCGGGACTGATGGGCAAGAGTGTGGCGGCACAACTATTGGAGGTGTCGACCACGACAACCATCGTCAAGGTCGAGGGCTACATAGGCCGCCCTGAGTGTGCCAAGAAACGCAAGGAGGAGCAATTCTTCTTTGTGAACGGCAGATTTTTCAAGAGCCCCTATCTCCATAGGGCTGTGATGGCTGCCTACGAGAAACTCATCCCCGCCGGACTTACACCCTCCTATTTCCTCTACCTCGGGGTCGATACGCAGAAGGTCGATGTGAATGTCCACCCGCAGAAGACAGAGGTCAAGTTTAGCGAGGATAGCGAGATTTGGCAGATTGTCAATGCTGCCGTGAGGGAGTCGCTGGCCAAGACGGGTGTGATACCTATGATGGATTTCGAGGAGCAGGATATTGATATCCCTGTATACTCGGGCAATGCGCGCGGCAATATGGAGGAGCCACGCACCCACAATAATCCTTTCTATAATCCCTTCGCCAAGGAGTCGGAGGGTGAGACCAAGGAGTTCGGAAGCGAACTCGGTGGCGGTTTTGGCGGCAGTTTCGGCGGTAGCTTTGGTAGAGGCGGCTTCGGTGGTAGCTTCGGTACTGAAGTCTACGGAGAGGAGCGAGATAGCTCCATCGAAGGCAAAAGTAATAGAGGCCTACTTTGCGACAAGGTGAAGAGCTACCCGAGCAGCCCCGAGGAGCCTCGTATGAATGAGTACGGCAGCCTTATTGAGGGTGACGACGAGGAGTTGCGCATCTTCTCGGAGGGGGAGTTGACAGCCTATAGGGGCGAATTTGTCCCCGAAGATTTTGGCGTTGTGGGCGGTGTGCTTTCGCTTGGTGGAGGCTACGCTGCTGCACTCTATAGGGGTGCGCTCGCAATCGTTGATCTCGAGAAGGCAAGAGAGTTGGTGCTCTACAACTACTATATGAACCTCATCAATGCCGACGAGGCCGCCGTGGGCGAACGTATGCTCTTCCCGCAGAGGAAGGTCTTTTCGCTCGATGACTTGGAGTGCCTGCGTAAGGAGAAAGAGTTTTTCACCTCGTTTGGATTCGATTATGAGGTCGTTGGAGACAATTATATAGAACTTGCCGCATATCCTGCCGAACTACACAATGAAGCCGAGGCCGAGAACGTTCTCTATGAGATGATCGACTCGCTGCGTGAGGGGGTTGGCTCTCCTGCGAGGGAGCGCAAGGAGCGTCTGGCGAGGGTACTTTCCCGTACACGCGGTGTGGTCTCTATGGGGGCTGTCGGACAGGAGGCATTGGTGGCTATGCTCAGCGACTTGAGTCACGCTATGGGTAGCTGCTCGGCCGTGGTACGCATTGTCGAGAAGAGTGAACTCGACACTCTCTTTGGCAAGTAGAGCGCCCCGATGATAAGGATAGAGATAAGAACCAAAAAAGAATAGAAAATAGCAATGAATAGCAACGGATACTACCGTCCACAAGTTGATATACCCCCCGTGGTCAAAAACCTGCTCATAGTCAATGTGCTGGTATTCCTCACACAGATGCTTCTGCCACGCGAACTGAAAAACTCTTTCTATGAGATGTTTGCGCTCAGCTTTCCGCTCCGATTGGGTAGCATTGTGCAGGTGGTGAGCTATATGTTTATGCACGCCAACTTCACCCACCTCTTCTGCAATATGTTTGCACTCTGGATGTTTGGTAGAGTGATTGAGTACGACTTGGGCTCCAAACGTTTCCTTACCTACTATCTGGTCTGCGGCGTGGGTGCGGCTCTCATCCAGCTCTGTGTCAACTATGCCGAGGTGGCTGTTATGCTCAGCGAGGGAGTGAGGATGATACCTCGCTTCACGACTGTAGGTGCTTCGGGTGCGGTCTTTGGACTGCTGCTGGCCTATGGTATGCTCCACCCCAACAATACGGTGATGCTGCTCTTCCCGCCCATTGCGCTGAGAGCCAAATGGTTTGTGGTTTTCTACGGCGTTTTGGAGTTGCTCGGAGGTGTGGCCTCCACAGGCTCCAATGTGGCCCACTTTGCCCACTTGGGTGGTATGATTTTCGGCTTCCTGCTGCTGCGCTATTGGAAACGCCGCAACCAAATATGGTACTAATCCGCAGCAATATATCCCCACATATCTAACCCTCCTAATCCCAAACAATTATGGCAACCAAACGAGGTAGAGGCGACGGCTACTACCAGAGCGAATATAGCAACGCCAAGCGCGAACGCGTGCGTGGCGGCTTGCTGCGTGTGATACTGAGGGGGATAGATGTGGTTATGATGGTTGCGAGCGTGGTCGCTGCTGTGGGTGTTTTGTCAGGCTGCCTTGCGAGGGTTGTCGACCCCCGCTCGACGGCAATCTTTACCCTCGCGGGACTTTTCTATCAGATATTCTACTACCTCACGATTGGTTGTGCCCTATGGTGGGCAATACGCTGGCGCAAATGGTTTTTTGCTATGGCAGCGGTGTTGCTTGTGGGTGTGGCTAATGTGGGACTCATCTGGAGGCCCGATATGGTACGCTCAACCCCCGAGGTGGAACGTACGAGGGATGATATTGTGATGGTGAGCTACAATGTTGCCAACTTCAAGAACCTCCCTACTGACGAGGATTGCTACGAGGGTGTGTGCGAGTGGCTTGGCTCCCAGAATGCCGGCATCATTGCCTTGCAGGAGGCGGAGTTTACCGAAGAGAGAGGGGTGACCGACCTGCGCGATAGACTGCCGAGAATCAACTACTCTCTCTTTGTCAATGCCATCCCCGAGCAGCGCGAGAGTCGCACCGGTTGCGGCTATGCCCTGCTGAGCACTTGGCCCATCGTGCGCCACGGAATTGCCGATAGCGACGAGAATAATGTCAACGCCATCTGGGCCGACCTGAAGATTGGCCGCGATACGGTGAGGGTTGTCAATGTCCACCTCCAATCTACGGGCATCTCCTATGAGGAGCGCTTCGAAACCCTCTCGGCTCAGATTGTGAACGACACGTTGGCACGCACGAAGTTGCTTAATGTGGCCGAAAAGATGGCGGAGAACTACCGCATCCGTGCGGGTGAGGCGGAGAATGTTGCGACGGTAGTGGCCGACTCGCCCCACGCTGTGGTGGTCTGTGGCGACTTCAACGACACCCCCGTTTCGTACACCTACCGCACTATGCGCTCACGCAAACTCGACGATGCCTTTGTGAGCTGTGGCCGAGGTGTGGAATATACCTATAGGGGGCTCTACGACCTCTTCCGCATAGATTATATCTTGCCCGAGAGCGAACGTTTCGATATCAAGGAGTATGGCTCCTACGACCTCGACTACTCCGACCATAAGGCCATCTCGGCCCGCCTGCTGCTCATCGAAGAGGAGTAAGCGGTAGGGTGGATATAACTGCAATAAACAAACCCCTCGGCTATGGCCATAGCCGAGGGGTTTGTTTTTCTCTTCCCGTAATTATCCCCACAAGACGATGATATTTATATGCTCAACAGTGTTGATTTTCACAAGATATTTGTATTTTTCAACTCAATACGTTATATTTGCAGCAGAGCCACCCCCTCGGACCGAATCCCCAAAGTTTAACCCAAAAACAATCTCGATTATGAACAAACTCAAACGAATCAATTTACTTTTGTCAACCTTAATTCCTTTGGCATTTATCGGATGTGGCGAGTTGCGGAATGATCCCAATTTCCCGACCTTCCCTCACCCAACAAGCGGACTATTCGTGTTAGATGAGTCAGCAACAGGAATGGCGGCAAGGATAGGTGATTTCAACGAATTTAACGATGAGGTGCCTATGTTCCTCAAGCATTATGTGTCAGGTCTGTTTGTTGAGAATATATCCAATGCGTGGTGACCCTTTCCGCCACTCCCATTCCACGCACACTCAATATGGCGATGAGCGGCATCCGCGACATGTCGGTCCTGGACGAAGCGCCCGCCGACCGCCGTCCCG
>JAFVSJ010000010.1 GCA_017503805.1 Tidjanibacter sp. | reverse complement strand
TGTTTTAATTTTATTTCGAGATTATTTGAGGACTATTTTTGAGCAGATATTCATTTTGGGGATGCAGGGAATAGCGAGCTATTTTCAAATTCCCAAAATGGATAGATGCCGAAAAGAGTCTCAAAGAAGCCGAAACTAGTCTTAGCAATAACGAATTAACTTGTTTAATAAAATTCAAAACAGATTCTAATCTTCGGCCCGAGCTTTTTTGTCCTTTTTAGGCCATTCCTACCACCCAATCCGCATCTACCTATCGGTCACTCCTAATGGCTGAACATAAAGCCCACATAGCAACGCACTCCCGTGGGGGTGTCGAACTTGGGGGAGCCGAGGGTGAACATATAGTCGGCCTTGAAAGTGAGGGATATGCGGCTCGTCAGGGCATAGTCCACACCTGCAAAGGGTACGAGGAGCCCCACACCATAGGTGCGGTAGGAGGTGTCAGCCTCGGGCAGCAGGTCGAGGGGTGGGGTGGATGTGAGGGTGAGGTTCTCGACCACGCCACCACCGATGGTCGCACCAACGTAGGGGGTGAAACGCCCCATTGGGAAGCACCAATCTGCCAGCAGGCCTCCCCAGCCGATAGATACCGACGAGCCCCAATCGCCGTATGAGAGCGACGAGGCGTAGCCTTCGGTGCCTATGCGCAGGTGGTTGCCGAAGCGCACCTTGAGCGCTCCTCCGATGCCTACGGGCATACCTGCTATGTGCTGTGCAGGAGCTGCTCCTACGGCAATGTGGCCGCGCGAAACATATCCGGTGTGGAGCATCATACCGCCACTGAAGCCGTTGTAGGCAAGTGGGCGTCGGCGGGTTGTTTCGGCTGCGTGGAGAGAGGTGCCGAGGGTGAGCAAAAGTGCGAGTGCGAAGAGCAGGGTACGTTTCATTGTATATATTTTCTATTGGTGTGTGTTGTGTTATTCAATAACTGTGCAGTTTTTCTGATGCGGGCTATCTCTTGAGGCTGTGCAGAGCAAAACGTGCCGAGGAGAGTATGAGCATAGGCCCGAGTCCCGAATAGAAGGCTGCGATAAATCCCGTCGGGACATCTTCCAATGCCCCTATGAGCATACCCAATCCGACCATAAAGGCCATAAGAATCCAGCCCTGTCGGGGAAAGAGGCGGAGTGGCGATGCCGGCTCCGAGAGTGAGGCGATGTGGGCCGAGTAGCGACTCACCACTCTGTTGAACATCAGGGCGAAAAAGGTAATCACAGCCACGGTGGAGGGGATGACCAGCGGGAGATAGTCGAAGGGTAGAGCGATGTAGGCGCTCACCCCTTTGGTGGAGATTATCACTCCGGGCACCAACCACAGCACAGCGGCGATGAGGTAGAGTTGGCGGCGGCTTGCACGCATAGCTATTTGGTCTGCTTTGTGAGGTTGTACTTTTGGCCGAGAGCGGTTTGCTCTTCGGGTGTGAGGGAGTGGAAGTAACCGCTCCAACCGGGACAGAAGTTTATGTGCCAACGCCAAAAGCGGCCTACGAACGAACGGGGCGATTTCTCATATTTGGCCCTCATAGGGCACGATGCGCATTTATACTCTTTACTCATTGGGATAGTGTTTTTTTTTTTGGGGGGGGTATATGTGGGTTATTTGTCGCAGGTTGTGGAGCGGAATTGCTCCATCATCTTGGTTAACAGGGCGTAGAGTTGCATAGCATCCTCACTCTCCAGCCGCAAGCATTGGGCCACTTGTCGGGGAACTTCGGCGGTCCTCTCTTGGAGTTTCTCGCCCGCGGGAGTGATGGCAATGTAGACCCTGCGCTCGTCCTCACGCGAACGCTCTCGGGTGAGCCACCCGCTGCGCTCCATACTCTTGAGCATAGGCGAGAGGGTGCCCGAGTCGAGCATCAATAGTTGTCCTATCTCTTTGACACCTATGCATTTGTGCTCCCAGAGGACCATCATAGCGAGATACTGTGTGTAGGTCAGGCCGAGTGGCGAGAGGAAGGGGGTGTAGGCCCTCACAATCTCTTTGGCACAGGCGTAGAGGGGGAAGCAGAGTTGGTTTTGGAGTAGTAGTTCGGGAATCATAACAACTGTTCTATTTTGTGCTGAAATTTCTCCGGAGTAGTTGTGGGGCCGAAACGATATGCGACCTTGGCATCGGTGACCTTAAAATCGTAAATATTCATACTGTTTGGGGTGTTAATATATAGGTAAAACCGAGGGCTTGCGATGCCTATTGATTTTGTACAACCAAATTGTGCGCAACAAAGGTATTCTATTTATTTGGATTTTCAATAGTTGACAACAACTTTTTCTGCTTCCCACGCCTATACTGTCGGGACCTCTGGCGGAAGAATGCGAAATGATTGTGGCAAAATTTGTGCAACTATTTCCGAATCTCAAATACTTTCAGTATTTTTGTATGCTAATACTTTTTGCGATATGTCAGAACAAAACAAAATACTAAACGATATCACCAATAAGGAGTATGAATACGGTTTCGTCACCGACATCGAAACCGAAACACTCCCCAAAGGTCTCAACGAAGATATCATCCGACGCATCTCCGAACTCAAAGATGAGCCCGAGTGGATGCTCCAAAGCCGACTCGAAGCCTACCGCAAGTGGCTCACAATGAAACAACCCGAGTGGGCACACCTCAATATCCCGCCCATAGACTTCCAAGAGGTCATCTACTTCGCAGCACCCAAAAAGGCTCCCGACAAGAAGTCGATGGATGAGGTCGACCCCAAGCTGCGTGAGACCTTCGACAAACTCGGCATTCCGCTCGAAGAGCAGATGGCTCTGGCCGGTGTGGCCGTAGATGCCGTTATGGACTCGGTGTCGGTCAAGACCACCTTCCGCGAAACACTCGCCGAGAAGGGCATCATCTTCTGCTCTATGAGCGAGGCCATCCGAGAGTATCCCGACCTCGTGCGCAAATACCTCGGCTCGGTAGTCCCCTATGGCGACAACTTCTACTCGGCCCTCAATGCGGCTGTGTTCTCCGACGGCTCGTTCTGCTACATCCCCAAGGGTGTCAGGTGCCCAATGGAACTCTCAACCTACTTCCGCATCAATGCTGCGGGTACGGGGCAGTTTGAGCGCACACTCATCGTGGCCGACGAGGGCTCCTATGTGAGCTACCTCGAGGGTTGTACCGCACCTATGCGCGACGAAAACCAACTCCACGCCGCCGTGGTGGAGATTGTCGTGGAGAAAGATGCCGAGGTGAAGTACTCCACCGTGCAGAATTGGTACCCCGGCGATGCCGAAGGCAAGGGAGGCATCTACAACTTCGTGACCAAGCGAGGTATCTGTCGCGGAGAGAACGCGCGCCTCTCGTGGACACAAGTCGAAACAGGCTCGGCCATCACGTGGAAGTATCCGAGCTGCATCCTCAAGGGCGATAACTCGGTGGGCGAATTCTACTCGGTGGCGTTGACCAACAACTTCCAGCAGGCCGATACGGGTACGAAGATGATACACGTCGGGCGCAATACCCGCAGCCGCATCGTCTCAAAAGGTATCTCGGCAGGCCGTAGCGAAAACAGCTACCGCGGTTTGGTGAAGGTCGTGCCCGGTGCCGAGGGTGCGAGAAACTACTCGCAGTGCGATTCGCTGCTGATAGGCGATAGGTGCGGAGCTCACACCTTCCCCTATATCGACGTGCAGAATCCTACGGCCGTGGTCGAGCACGAGGCTACAACCTCGAAGATCTCCGACGACCAACTCTTCTATTGCAATCAGAGGGGCTTGGGTACCGAGGAGGCTGTGGGACTCATCGTGAACGGCTACGCCAAGGAGGTGCTTGCCAAACTGCCTATGGAGTTTGCCGTTGAGGCGCAGAAGCTGCTCTCCATCTCGCTCGAAGGCAGCGTGGGTTAGCCAAAGGAGGTGACTTGGTCGAAGGGCCGTTGCCACTTCAATGGGTGGTTGCAAAGGGAGGTTGTGGATCGGTTTTGACACACCCCTCCGCCCTAAAGGGCACCTCCCCTAACTTAGGGGAGGATAGATTTGGATAGTTCCTTGAGTTAGCGGAGGGTGCAGAGGATGGAGGATGTGGCGAGCCACCAAGCTCGCTTGAGAGGAACGCCACATACAGCAGCCTCAATACCCTGCATTGAGCAGGGCACACGACTATCCAAACCAACGCACCATCCGCCACCAACCACAACCGACGGGAGGGCCACAAACGACCGTCGAGCTAAAAATTTTTTGCGGAGCTTTTTTATAAAAAAGCGACAAAGACAAAGCAACAATACAAAGGAAAAACAAGAAGAATAAAAAGATAGAGACAATGTTAAAGGTAAAGAATTTGCACGCCTCGGTGGATGGCAAGGAGATCCTCAGGGGCATAGATTTCGAGGTGAAGGCCGGGGAGGTACACGCCATTATGGGGCCGAATGGTTCGGGCAAGAGTACGTTTGCTTCGGTCTTGGCCGGCAACGAGAAGTTTGAGGTCACCGAGGGTGAGGTCGAGTACAACGGCAAGAACCTCTTGGAGATGTCGATTGAGGAGAGGGCTCGTGAGGGTTTGTTCCTCGGGTTCCAATATCCCGTGGAGATTCCCGGGGTGAGTATGGCCAACTTTATGAAGCTCGCTGTGGCCGAGCGTAGGAAGGCACAGGGCAAGGAGCCCTTGTCGGCTGGTCAGATGCTCAAGTATATGAGGGAGAAGGCGGCCGTGGTGGAGCTCGATGCCAAGCTGATGAACAGGGCTGTCAACGAGGGCTTCTCGGGTGGCGAGAAGAAGAAAAACGAGATCTTCCAGATGGCGATGCTCGAGCCCGAGTTGGCGCTGCTCGACGAGACCGACAGCGGACTCGACATTGATGCGTTGAGGATTGTGGCTACGGGTGTCAACAAGTTGCGCTCGGAGAAGAATGCCACTGTGCTCATCACCCACTATCAGCGTCTGCTCGACTATATTGTCCCCGACTTTGTGCACGTGCTCTACAAGGGGCGCATCATCTATTCGGGCGGCAAGGATTTGGCCCTGAAGCTCGAGAAGGAGGGCTACGATTGGCTCATCAACGACTATAAAGAAGAGTAGTGCGACTATGGAGGAACTGAATAGAAAAGTAGTGCTGCGCGATGGCGACTGCTCGGGCTGCGGAGGCAGTTGGGAGGTCCCTGCGGGTGGCACTTTGGAGCTCTACCAGCTCTGCACTGCGGGTCGCCACGAGGTGCGCCTGAGTGTGGGCGAGGGTGGCAAGGCGAAGGTGGTCTTTGCGGCTGTGCCCGAGAGCGAGGTGGAGTATGACTACGAGATAGGGCTCAATGGCGAGGGTGCCGACGTGGAACTCTACGGCTTGATTATGGCCACCGGAGGCCGCAAGGCGAGGGTGCGCACAGCCCTGCGCCATAATGTGGGCCGATGCCACAGCGACCAGCAGGTCAGGGGGGTAGCCTCGGAGGGAGGCTACGGGCTCTTCGACGGCCTTGTCTATGTGGCGCAGGATGCCCAGAAGACCGAGGCCTACCAGCAGAGCCGCAACCTGCTGCTCGACCGTACGGGCCGCATCGAGACCCAACCACAGCTCGAAATCTACGCCGACGATGTGAAGTGTTCGCACGGAGCTACCGTGGGACAGATGGGCGACGAGCAGATCTACTATATGCGCCAGAGGGGCCTCTCGGAGGAGGCGGCTCGCAGGCTGCAGCTGGGTGGCTTTGTGGGAGCTATCCTCGACCACGTGGAGGATGAGGGACTGCGCGAGGAGTTTGAGTCGCTCATCGAGAAGTGCACGACGTTTTAGCCCCAAGAGGCTATTTAGAGAGGGAAAGGGGCTCTATGTCGGTAGCTACGGCAGGGAGTGCCACCAACCCGAACGACAATACGGTGGTTAGCACCACCGACCAGAACAACACGAAATGTTTGAAGCAAAAGAGATACGCAAAGAGTTCCCGCTATTGAGCCAGACCGTCTACGGCAAACCGCTCGTTTACCTCGACAATGGCGCTACGGCACAAAAGCCGCGTGCCGTCATCGAGCGCGTGGCCAAACTCTACCGCACCGAAAACGCCAACATACACCGCGGTGTCCACTACCTCTCGGAGCGATGCACGTTGCTCTATGAGGAGGCACGTCGCACGGTGGCCGAGGCTCTCGGCACACCCGATGTGGGCGAGGTCATCTTCACGGCAGGTGCTACGGCAAGCATCAATACGGTGGCCTACACTTGGGGTGAGATGATGGTGGGCGAGGGCGACAATGTGGTCGTCAGCGAGATGGAACACCACTCCAATATCGTGCCGTGGCAGATGCTCTGCCAGCGTAAGGGGGCGGAACTGAGGGTGCTGCCTTTCGACGATGAGGGCAACCTGCTGACCTCGAGGCTCGACGAACTCCTCGACGGGCGCACTAAGGTGGTGGCCGTAACGCAGGCCAGCAATACGCTCGGAACGATGCCACGACTGGAGGAGATAGTTCGCAGGGCCCACTCGGTGGGTGCTGTGGTGGTGGTCGACGGCTGTCAGGGCTTTGTCCACAGCGAGGTGAATGTGAGGGAGTTGGACTGCGACTTCTACGCCTTCTCGAGCCACAAACTCTACGGCCCCAATGGTGTGGGCGTGCTCTATGGCAAGCGCGAGTTGCTCGAAAAGATGCCCCCCTTCCTGGGCGGTGGCGATATGGTCAAGAAGGTGACCTTCGAAAAGACTACCTATGCCGACCTGCCGCTCAAGTTCGAGGCGGGTACGGCCAACTACATAGATGCCATAGGTCTTGCCGAGGCCATCCGATTCCTACGCACACTCGACCGCAAGGGGGTAGAGTCCCACGAGAGGGCACTGCTCGACTACGCCACCGAGGAGTTGCTCCGCGTGGAGGGGCTCACTATCTACGGCAGGGCGGCGGAGAAGTGTAGCATCGTCTCGTTCAATGTGGAGGGTGTCCACAATTTCGACCTCGGCTCGGTGCTCGATAGGAGCGGCGTGGCCATCCGTACGGGTGCCCACTGCGCCGACCCTGTGATGGCACACTATGGGGTGCAGGGTATGGCCCGCGCCTCGTTTGCGCTCTACAATACGGCCGAGGAGGTCGATGCACTCGTGGCGGCGGTCCGCAAGGCGGTGAGGATGCTCCGATAGGGGGCTATCGCACTGCACTGCAAGGCAGCGTGTGATGCTCCGATACGATGGAGTGTTGCACTGTGTAGAAACGGAAATGGTTAACTTATAGGGCGATAGGATTATCGCTACGCAATTATCGCAACATACACACTTACCGAAGGATGTTCATAGTACTTGAGGGGCTCGATGGAGCCGGCAAATCGACACAGATAAAACTCCTGCGAGAGATGGTGGAAGCCAGCGGCAGAGAGTGCGAATACCTCCACTTCCCACGCTTCGACGCACCCGTCTACGGCGACCTCATCGCCCGGTTCCTCCGAGGCGAATTTGGCTCGGCCGAGCAGGTCAATCCCTACCTCGTGGCGCTCCTCTATGCGGGCGACAGAGCCGAGGCCGCAACACAAATCAGAGAGTGGCTGCAGGAGGGCAAGTGTGTCATCGTGGACCGCTACGTCTACTCCAACATAGGCTACCAATGCGCCAAGGTCGAGAGTGACGAGGAGCGTAAGCAGTTGAAAGAGTGGATTCTCCGCACCGAGTATGAGGAGTTCCGCATCCCGCGACCTACACTCTCGCTCTTCCTCGATGTCCCCTTCGGTTTCACCTGCGCCAAGCTCACCTCGCAACGCGAGGGCGACGACCGCAGCTACCTCGGAGGCGCACAAGATATACACGAAAAGTCGCTCGAACTCCAACGACGTGTGCGTGAGGTCTACCTCGGTGCCGCCTCGGAGGGCGAACTCGAGGTGGTCGATTGCTCCACCGAAGAGGGCGCTATGGCCTCACCCGAGGAGATTTTCAGCCGCGTGAGAGCGAGAGTTGAACCACTCATCAAAGGGGAGTAGCGACGATGCGGCCCCCACGTGGAAACCCCCACAATACGGCCCGACCGCTCCCGAGGGCAACAACCCCGCACCAATAATTTGAATCACAAAACCCGCACCGAAGAAAACGGCGTAAACACGCATAACACAAAGTCAGTCAGATGAATAACCGATTTGCACAATACCTCGCCAACCACCGTTGGCCTACCATCACAGCCCGACTCCTTCTGGCTGTGGTGTTCCTCTTCTCTGCAGTAGTCAAGACCCTCGACCCCTATGGCACCGTGCTCAAACTCGAGGAGTACTTCGCCGCCGCAGGAGTGGAGTGGCTCGATGAGGGCTCGGCGTTTATGGCTGTGGCTCTCGTCACCATCGAATCGCTCCTCGGAGCCGCACTCCTCGTGGGTGCCTGGCCCCGCACGATGGCACGCCTTGCGGTGGTGGTCTGCTCGCTCTTTGCACTCCTCACCCTTTGGGTGGTGATAGCCAACCCCGTGGCAGACTGCGGCTGCTTTGGCGACCTGATTGTGCTCTCCAATGGCGCTACCTTCGCCAAGAATATCCTGCTCTTGGCACTCTCTATTGTGTTGCTGCTCGGTGTGCGCCAGCGAAGGACCAAACTGCTTGTGGCTGTGGTGCCTCTGGTTGTGGGTGCGGCTGTGGCCACATTCGCCTCCTACGCCCTCATAGACCAACCCTTCGTGGACCGATTCCCCTTCAAGACCGGCACCAATCTGCGCGAGGAGATGAACAAAGTCTACCAAGAAAAACTCCAAAATAGCTACGTCATCTGCCGCAACCTCCACGATGGTCGCACCGAACGTTTCGGCGCCGATGACCCCACTTGGTGGGATGAGTCGGAGTGGGAATTTGTGGAGATGGAGAGCCCCGAGGAGGAATCGACCATTGAGGTGAAAATGAGCGACTTCGCCATCACCGCGGGAGGACTCGATATCACCGCACAGTTGCTCGAGATGCCTATGTGCCGCCTCTGCATTGTGGAGGATGTGTCGCGCCTGAGCGAGGAGGAGCTTGCCAAGATGAGGGCGCTGACGATGACATTCATCCGGCGAGTGGAGCGTACGGTGGTTGTCACCGCCTCGTCGCTCAAGGCTGCATCGTTGAAGTTCCCGGGCGTTGAGGTTGCCAATATGGATGCGGTGACTATGCGTGCTTTGTTGCGTGCGCCTGCGGGTGTGGTCACCTTGGAACGAGGGGTTATACGTCAGAAGTTGGGGTTGGGAGTTATCAAAAATCCCTCCTAAAAAGCGCATCTCGCGGGTGAAAAAGCGTGCCTTGCGGGTAAATTTTGCACCACCTACGACGGGCAAGTTCCTCATTTACGTTCAGTAAACTGCGGACTTGCCCTTTCTTGTTGGCACGAAATTTCCTCCGCAAACCCCGCTTTTTGTGTTTCATCCAAAGCTGTGTGGTGACTGTTGCGTTGCACTGCGATAAATCCCCGCCTCATTGACGATTAGTCAACTGCTGCGGGGGTTTTCTTGTTCGCCTTGTCTTCATCGAGCGATATGCGCTTTTTTACTTTCAGTTGGAGCGAGTAAATCTTTAATTATCCCCCCCCCAAAAAAAAATATCATCCTCCCCTGAGTCAGGGGAGGTGTCGCTGTGCGACGGAGGGGTCTGTCCTAATCACCCACAACCACACTTTGCAACCACCTATCGAAGAGCGTTTGCTCTTCGACCAAGTCCCCCTTTGCCAAAGGGGGATTTAGGGGGAATGTAAATACCCAATCCCACGGATGTGGGATTTAGGGGGAATGTATATATTTGGCTTTCGTGAGAAAGCCGTAACCGGTGTCGCAGAGCGACGGAGGGGTCTGTTGTGGTGGAGAATAGGTAAGTCCTCAAGGTCGTAGACACGCCGCAGGGCGTAATTCCAATTCGGTCCGCACTTGCAGCGGAGGAGGATAGCTGCACCACTCGTGGGTGCAGCGCAGAGCGAGGGGCAGAAAAGTCGTTAAAAAACGGAGACATCAAATGCTTTGATTGCGTAGCATCCGTTTTAGACTTTTCTGCTCCTTGCTCCCGACGGAGATGCGTGCGGTGGCTTTTGCGCTACTTTTGCCACCAAAAGTAGCATAAAGAAATAATTGGGTAGAGTATTGGAAAGTGTGTTGGCAAAGAGGAAAGTTGTTACGTAGTTTGACACACCCCACCGTCTGCTGCCGCATCCACCTCCCCTAACTTAGGGTCGCACAAGGCAACAAAAAAACCACATCGCGTCCGATGTGGTTTTCTCTTTTTCTGCCTCGCGAGCGGGTGACCTTGTCACCTTCGGTGGCAGCGAATCAACGCCGAGTCTGTCACAGACTATTTGTTGCGAAGCTCGTCCGAAACGGTGAGTTTCTTACGACCTTTGGCGCGGCGAGCGGCAAGTACCTTGCGACCGTTTACGGTAGCCATACGAGCACGGAAGCCGTGTTTGTTGATTCTCTTTCTCTTGGAAGGTTGATAAGTCCTTTTCATAGCGCTATTTATGTTTGTTTATCAGTTTTCGTCAATTTTCGGACTGCAAAGGTACACAATAAATTGAAAATTCAAAACCTTAGGCGCAAAATTGTTGTTTTTTTGCACTTTAACCCACCACTGCACGCCACTATTTGCGACTGTAGATGACCTGTTTGGTCTCGAAGAACTCCTCTTCGAACCAGTCGCCGATGCGGTGGATGTCGCACCTGAGGCGTGCCTCGCCTATCTCTTCGGCCAGGTCGCCACCCTTGAGGATGAGCATACCGTTGGGCAGGGTGCCGCATTGTCCGCTACGCAGTTTGGGCAGGGCCCAACCCTTGAGTGTTTTGAGGTCGGTGACGGCGCGGCTCACAACATAGTCAAACTCCCCCTTGACCGCCTCGATGCGTGCATTGATGGGGGTGACGTTGGCAAGTCCGAGTGCCGAGGCCACCTCTCTCACTACGGTAATCTTCTTGCCGATGCTGTCTACGGCTGTGAACTGCACCTCGGGGAAGAGGATGGCCAGAGGTATGGTGGGGAATCCGCCTCCGCAGCCGATGTCGCACACCTTGGCTCCGGAATCGAAGCTGCACACCTTGGCTATGGCGAGTGAGTGGAGTACGTGGCGTACGTAGAGTTCGTCGATATCTTTGCGCGAGACCACATTTATCTTGGCATTCCACTCGGTGTAGAGTGCGCCGAGGGCATCGAACTGCTGTTGTTGCTGCTCGGTGAGGGTGAAATATTTGGCTATAATTTCGGGTTGCATAGTCGATTGTACTTGTGTGTGCCTATATTATATATCAAAGGTGGCGTAAAAACCGTGAATGGCAAAAAATGTCGGTGTGTGTTGAGGTGTGGTGGTTGTGCTGCTAATAGTCGTAGCCCACGATATAGTCGGCATATTCGCTCCAGCCGGGGGCACTCTTGTAGGCCTCCACGCTCTGGCTCGGAACGTAGACTTTCATAGTCTCGAGGTTGAGCGAGAATCCGAGCCAATTACCCCACGTATTGGTAGAGATGGCGGGAGGGGTGATGGGTTTGCAGTAGACCGTTTCCAAGTGGTTGCAGTTGCGGAATGCGGCGTAGCCCACGGTCGTAACACCCTCGGGGATGGCCAGTTCGGTGAGAGTGTCGCAATCTTCCAATGCTCTTTCACCTATGGAGGTGACACTCTCGGGGATGGTTAACCTCTCGAGACTTCGGCAGTTGTAGAAGGCGGTGTTACCTATGGTGGAGATGCCTTGGTTGAGTTGCAGACGAGTCAGCGAGGTGCAGCCGTAGAAGGCATCGTCGCCTATGGAGGTGACGGTGCTCGGGAGTATGAGGGCGGTGATGGTCTTGCGAAAGTAGAATGCGTACTCGCCTACGGTGGTCACATCGCCATCGAATGAGAGGATTCCTCCTCCTACCTTTTCGGTCCACTCGTTGCCGACCATCTTCGCACCGAATACATCCTCCTTATAGGGGTCAACCTTCTCGGGTGCCGAGTACCAAATTTCGTTGGTGGGGATTCCCACGTCTTTGGCAAGTGGCACGATGATTATGCTGCCGTCATAGAGGGTGAAGTAGGCGTAGTCCTCGTCGTAGACCACGCTCTCGAAGAGCGACTCGCCATCCTCGCCATCCTTGCCATCGGCACCGTTGGAACCATCCTTGCCATCCTCTCCGTCTTTGCCATCCTTGCCGTTGGTGCCGTCTTTGCCATCGGCTCCATCTTTGCCGTGTCGGATGGTGATGGATGAGCCGTCTGTGAAGGTTATGATGTAACCCTCGTCGCACGCCTCTACGGAGAGAATCTGGAGGTTGGCCGAGAGGGCGTTGAGCAGGGTTTTCAGGGTCTCTACATCTTCTTGTAGCAGGTCGACCTCCTCTTCGAGATGGTCAAGACGGTCTACGATTTCGCTGTCGTCGTAGGGCTCTGTGCAGGCCACCAATGTGAGTAGGGTGGTAAGAGTGAGTAGCAGAAGAGTACGAAACTTTTTCATAGGGCAGTGATGTTTTCGGAGGTGCTGATTGTGAAGGAGAGCCGGAGAGATGGCGAGGTTGTCGGGTGGTGGCAGGCACACGCTCACCTACCTTGCTCGCCGCGCAGGGGGAACTCCACGCCCACACGTCGGCACATCCAACGGTGGAAGAGTTGTTGCTCCTCGGCAGGGGCCTCCGAGAGGGAGTTGATGCAGCCGAAGAGGAGTTGGGGATTGCGGTCTGCCTCGCGGAGTTTGCGCTCCATATATCCCTCGGGTTTGCGTGCCGAGGGTTTGAGGAAGAGGGTTGTCCCTTTCGAGGGGGCTACCTGTAGTTCGCCCCGGCGTGCCGCTTCGATGAGGTAGAGCGAGCCGAAGCTATACTGCTCGGCGTGGCGGAATCGGTGTCGGATATTCTCAGTGAGCCACTCGGGGTGTGCGGCGTAGAACTCCTCATACCAACTCCTACGCAGAGGGAGTGGTGCGTGTGGGAAGTGCCAGAAATAGGACGAGCCAAGTCGCGTGGCGGCATTGACCATTGCATCCTTGTAGCCGAATGGTTTGCGCCCGCCCTTGCGAGGTTTGAGCCAACGCAAGAGTCGGCCCACTCGGGTGGAGAACCGCTCGGCATAGAGGGTTGTCTGCTCGCCATTGAACCACATCTGCGGGGTGGCTGCAGAGGCGAGGAACATATCGTCGTTGAGGTAGAGGAAGCGGTCGGCCAGATTGGGGATGCGCCACATCATCGTCTCGATGCTGATGGAGTTGAATGTGGGCAGGTGCTCTTCGTAGCCGCTGAAGATGGTGCGGTGGTCGACTATGCTGATTTGGGTTGTGCGATTGGGGAAGGTGGCCTCCACCCAGCTGTCGAGCTGTGGGTTTTGGTTGTCGGTGATGATGTGTATAGTCCTCACCCAGGGTGCAAAGCGGAGTATGGAGCCTACGGCGTAGAAGATTTCGCCCGACGAGGAGTAGCGACACTCGCCACCGATGTCGTCGTTCTGCTCCACGGCACCTCCACCGCCCCAAGCCATACGTTTGGCTCGGTGCTCGCGGTCGGCACCATCCACCCAGGTGAATACCACATCTATTTCGCCACTCTCTCTGTGAGCCATAGTCGACTGTTGTTTCTATTGAGCGTTCATTTAGAATCTCTCGATGAATTACGAATACCCCCTATTAGTCTTGCCCGTCTGGTCAGACAATCTTGCCGAATCGCTCGGGGATGCGCACGATGACCACCTGCTCGAGCATCGAGGGTTTGTTGAGCGCATAGGGAGGTCGGAAGAGGGTCTGCACAATGCGTGCTACGGGGACTGCGCACTCCCACCTGTGGGCCTTGCGCTCCGAGCATAGTCGGATGGTCTTAGACCTCTTGGCCAGATGTTTGGTCCAGCCGTCGGCGCGGCGCGAGGGGTCGGCGAAGCGAGCCTCTATGCGGCCGAGGTCGAAGTAACCGAAGTGGAAGAGGTAGAGCCCCTTGGCTATGTGGAAGTTGTGCCCCTTGACGCGGTGGAATCCCGAGCCCCAACGCACCGGTCGGGCTATGACGTTGGCCTTGGTGTAGCGGCTCGAGAGCCTGCCGTAGTGACGTTGCGAAAGGAAGGGGGCATCCTCGCTGATGGCACCCTCCTCGCGGGTGTTCTGTCCAACATCCACACCGAGTCCCGAGAGCGAAGTTGCGATCTTCTGCCTGCTGAGGAACTCTGCGAGCGACAATCCCAAGGCGGGGTCTACCACGAGTATCTCGTCGGCATCGGTGCCGATGACCAAGTCGTAGCTCCCGAGCAGTTCGGCGGCTCTCTCCGAGAGGAAGTTTATTCGCCCTTTATCGGCCTTGGCCACCTGTCCCACCACCTTTTCGCGCACACAAATATTAACACCCTCGCACCACTCGGGCACCTGCTGATCTACGCCATCGAAGTAGACGTAGAGGTTTTCTCGGCCGAGTTGTGCACCGTAGTACTCCACCCACTTGCGCAGGTAGAACTCATCGTTGCGGACCATTGTCAGGGCACATATACGTTTCATTTCCATCTATTGTGGTTGTTCAGAATCTACAAATATAATCAATTTAGCCGTAATAGCAAGTGTGGCAGCCCTCTACCTCACAACCGAGGCGATCTGCTCTGCTATGCGGGTGCCGTCGAGTGCGGCCGAGATGATGCCGCCGGCGTAGCCTGCACCCTCGCCCGTGGGGTAGAGTCCCTCTATCATCGGGTGAGTGAGTCTATCTTTCGTGCGCGGAATCCTGACGGGTGTCGAGGTACGTGACTCAAGGCCTATGATTTGGGCCTCGTTGGTCACAAACCCCCTCATCCTGCTGCCCCAATAGCGGAAACCTCCACGCAGGGCACTCTCCATAAAGTCGGGCAGCCACTCGCCACCCTGCCTCACAACGGCCTTGGGCAGATAGCTTGTGCGCGGAAGGTCTACCGAGATGCGCCCTGCCACAAAGTCGCCCAATCGTTGTGCGGGGGCAGTGCCTCCGCCGCCTACTATGGAGGCTGCGTGCTGTTCGAGTTGCTGTCTGAATTTGAGTCCGGCCAGCACACCCCACTCTTCGTGCAGGTGTGCAAAGTCGTCGGGCCTCACCTCGGTGACAATGCCCGCATTGGCCCAGCGCGACGAGCGTGCCGAGGCGCTCATTCCGTTCACAACACACTCCCGATAGTCGGTCATCGCCGGCACAATCACACCCCCCGGACACATACAGAACGAGTAGACACCTCTGCCACCCACCTGTGCTGTCAGCGTGTAGGCCGCTGCAGGTAGCCACTCGCGCATATCGTCGGAGTGATATTGGATGCGGTCGATGAGGGCCTGCGGATGCTCCACCCTCACACCCATAGCCCACGCCTTGGCCTCGAGCATCACACCCTTGGCGTGGAGCATCTCGTAGATGTCGTCGGCCGAGTGTCCTGTGGCCAAAACCACTGCTGCACCCTCGACCAACGTGTCGCCTATCCACACCCCCACAGCCTTGCCGCGGCGTATCTCCACGTCGGTAACCTTCGCACCGAAACGTATCTCGCCACCCGAGGCGATAATCTGCTTGCGTATGCGCTCAATTATCTTCGGCAGACAGTCGGTGCCTATGTGGGGGTGCGCCTCGAAGAGTATCTCGGGCGAGGCTCCGTGGAACACCAAGGTCTGCAAGGCCCTATTGTAGTCGCCACGCTTCTTTGAACGGGTGAAGAGCTTGCCGTCGCTGAAGGTGCCCGCACCTCCCTCTCCAAAGGCATAGTTGGAGTCGGCCTCCACACCCGCACCACGGTGAATCAGTGCGATATCCCTTCTGCGCTCGGCCACCTCCTTGCCTCGCTCGAGGATTATGGGTTTGAGCCCCAGCTCTATGAGTCTCAGTGCGGCAAACAACCCCGCAGGGCCTCCGCCCACAATAATGACCTCTGTTCGGCCGTTTACATCGGGGTAGTCGAAGTGAATCTCCTCGGGCATCTGCTCGCCGTCGATGAATATCTCCACCGTGAGCAGCACCTTCGGGGTGGCGTGTCGGGCATCCACCGAACGCTTCAATACGCGAGCCAAAGCAACCTGCTCGCGACGCACACCCAACGTGCGCACCGCGATGCCCAACCAGACCTCCGTGGAGGCCGCCTGCTTCGGCGAGAGAGTTAAATTTAATGTTTTAGACACGGCAGTGTGATTCTTTTCGGCAAAAATAACTATTTTTGTGCAATATCCCAATCAGACCAGATGCGTAAACTCGTAATCATACCAACCTACAACGAATGTGAAAACATTGAGGCTATGGTGGCCAAGGTCTTTTCACTCCCCGGTGACTACTCACTCCTTGTCGTAGACGATGGCTCGCCCGACGGCACCGCCACCATCGTGCGCCGACTCATCGACACCCATCCCGACCGCCTCTTCCTCATCGAGCGCAGCGGCAAACTCGGCCTCGGCACCGCCTACCTCACAGGCTTCGAGTGGGCGCTCAACCACAACTTCGAGGCCATCTATGAGATGGACTGCGACTTCTCCCACAATCCCGATGATCTGCTGCGCCTTACGGCCGAACTCGAGGCTGGCGCCGATGTGGCTGTGGGGTCGCGCTATGTGAGTGGAGTCAATGTGGTCAATTGGCCTATGAGTCGCCTATTGCTCTCCTATTTTGCCTCGCGCTATGTGCGCTTTGTCACCCGTATGCCCGTGAGGGATGCCACCGCGGGATTTGTGGCCTACAAGGCTGATGTTCTGCGCACTATGGATCTTGCGGGGGTGAAGATGAGGGGTTATGGATTTCAGATTGAGATGAAATATTCGGCTTGGCGGTTGGGTTTCAAGGTCAAGGAGGTTTCGATTATTTTCCGCGATCGCACGCTCGGCACGAGCAAGATGAGTAGCGGTATACTTGGCGAGGCGTTTTGGGGGGTGTTGTCGTTGCCGTTTCGCACCATAAAAAAAAGCACATCTCGCGGGTGATTTCCGCGTTGCACTGCGATAAGCCGGCTCCTCATTTGCGTTAGCAAACTGCGGGCCGGCTTTCTTGTGCGTCTTGAAATCCCTCCGCGATATGCGCTTTTTACCGCTCCCGATGCGGTGGTATTGAGCTGCACTACGGATGGCGAGTTCCTCATTGACGTTCAGTCAACTGCGGACTCGCCACCTTGTTTATCGCGAAATTCCGCATTCGCGGAATGCGTTTATACATTCCTCCCTAAATCCCTCCTTTAGCAAAGGAGGGACTTGGTTGAAGGGCCGATTGCCCTTCAATAATTCGTTTCATTGGGCTGTTGTGGGGTGATTATTCTTTTTCACCAGATGCGAGTGAGTTTTGCTTCCCAAAGAATCATTTTCCCCCAAAAATTTCATCCTCCCCACACGCAAATTCATCCTCCCCTGAGTTAGGGGAGGTGACCGAAGGTCGGAGGGGTCTGTCAAGGCCGAGATATGGTAATGACTCCCAATTCCTTCCCCCAACACACCCCACCGTCTGCTAGCATATCCACCTCCGAGGTGGACTTTGGGTGGGGTAATTTCGGGGGCGGGCTTTTGGGGGACACGTTTTTTTGCGGCTTCTTTTCTTTGGGGGAGGACTTGTTTAGTCGGTTGTCGGTCGACGTTATTCCTCTGCGAAACCTTTTTTTAGCTTTGCTAAAGCACTGCCGAACCGAAAAAAAGTTTGGCACGAGTGAACAATCTATCGCAAAAGCGATTATCTTTGTAGTGCTGTTAGGGGTGCCACGCGGCCCGATAAGGGCGAGGCGTTGGCTGAGATGATACCCTCTGAACCTGATATGTATAATGACAGCGCAGGGAAACGGTGGCTCACACACATAGTGGCTCTCTCTTCTCTCCGTTTGGCAGTCTACGGGATTGTCGTGCGGTGAGTTTGGTAAAAGCAGAGGGTAATTAGACGTAGTTTTTTAGGTGCCGTATTCCCGAGCGATGTAGGGAGTACGGATTTTTTTGTTTAACCATAAATACTTACCACTATGAAAACTACTATTGAACTTGGCAGGATGCGCGAGGATATCGCAGCCATCAGAAGCGCCAACCCTCTGGTGCACAACATCACCAACTACGTCGTAATGAACAACTCGGCCAATGCGCTCTTGGCCATAGGTGCCTCGCCCGTGATGGCTCATTGGGCAGAGGAGATGGAGGATATGGTGCAGATTGCCGGTGCATTGGTAATCAACATCGGCACTCTCGACAGTCATTGGCTCGAGGGTATGCGACGCGCAGGCAAGGCTGCCCAACGTAGGGGAGTCCCCATCGTGTTGGACCCTGTAGGTGCGGGTGCTACGCCCCAAAGAACGGCTGCCGTATTGGAACTTATTGAGTGCTGCCATCCCACCATTATCCGAGGCAATGGTAGCGAGATTATGGCCCTCGTAGATGCCGACGTGAAGAGCAAAGGGGTTGACAGCAGTCGCTCGAGTAGCGATGCGCTTGAGGCTGCCAAGAGCTTGGCACGCACAAGTGGCGCTGTGGTTGTCATCAGCGGTGCTACGGACTATGCGACCGATGGCGAGAGGGTTGAGGTGGTCGAGGGTGGCCACCCGATTATGACCTCGGTTACGGGTATGGGTTGTACGGCTACGGCCATTGTAGGTGCCTTTGCGGCAGTCAATAGCGATGCTTTGGTGGCCGCTACGGAGGCTATGGCAGCAATGAGCTGGGCTGGCGAACGCGCCGCCGCAGTTGCAAAAGGCAACGGCTCGATGCAGGTCGCTTTCCTCGATGAACTCTGCGCTCTTACCCCCGAAAAGTTATAGAATTTTGTCGAACAACCCAAAGAATATACTACTGTGAAACGTAATGATTTGAAACTTTATCTTGTGACCGACCGAGCCCTTTCGCTTGGCCGAAACCTCGAAGAGGTCGTGGCCGAGGCAGTGAAGGGCGGTGTCACTATGGTACAGCTGCGCGAGAAAGATGCCCCTACGGGTGAGTTCGTGGAGCTTGCACGTAGACTTGTGGCTCTGTTGCGCCCACAAGGTATTCCGCTGATTATCAACGATAGGGCCGATGTTGCATTGGCGGCAGATGCCGACGGATTGCACATTGGCCAGAGCGATATGTGCTACGCCGATGCGCGACGACTGTTGGGCCCCGATAAGATTATAGGACTCTCGGTGGAGAATCTTGCCCAGGTGGAGGAGGCCAATGGTCTCGACGTG
The DNA here is from genome assembly GCA_017503805.1 of Tidjanibacter sp. Lineage (GTDB taxonomy): Bacteria > Bacteroidota > Bacteroidia > Bacteroidales > Rikenellaceae > Tidjanibacter. The sequence continues at coordinate 3,536 of JAFVSJ010000010.1, read as the reverse complement.
GACTACATCGGCATCTCGCCCATCTATGGCACCCCCACCAAGACCGACACTGCTACCCCATTCGGACTTGAGGGGTTGCGCAAGGCGGTCGAACTATCGGCCCATCCTACGGTGGCTATTGGTGGTATGAATAGCTCAACCGTGGCCGACGTTTTCGATGCAGGTGTGGATGGTGCGGCTGTGGTTTCGGCCATCTGCTCTGCACCCTCTCCCCGTGCTGCAGCCGAGGAGCTCTGTGGAGTAATCGAACAACATAAGACTACGAGCTGGACTCGTCAGGTGTGGGAGGCTTCGCTGCCCATCTATAAGCGCATCATTGCCCACCCATTCATCAAGGAGCTTGCCGACGGCACCCTCGCACAGGAACGTTTTGTGCGCTACTTGGCCCAAGACGAAATCTACATCCGCAACTATGGCGAGGAGATGTTTTTGCTGGCCGATATGTTGCCCGAGGGACCCCTGCAGGATATGTTCCGCGCCTATGCCAAGGATGGTATGGATGCCGAGAAGGCGATGCACGATATGCTCATCGAACGCTTCGGCATCGATACCGCTGTGGAGGCTTCGGAGGTTACGAAGGCCTATATGGCCCACACAAGAGGTCATATAAACTCGGGTTCGTTGCCCCACGCGTTGGCGGCGATGCTCCCCTGTATGTGGATCTACAATGAGGTGGGCCGCTATATCTATGCCAACCGAAATACGGCCCCCAACCCCTACTCCGATTGGGTGGCAACCTACGCCTCGGAGGAGTTTACGGTGGGTACTCGTGAGGTGCTGCGTATGTGCGACCGCTATGCTGCAGAGGCGAGTGCGGAGGTGAGGGCCGAGATGGATGAGGCCTACCTGCGAGCAGCCGAATTGGAGTGGGCCTTCTGGGACTACGGTTATAACGGCAAGTAGACTGCCGAGAATGGTGTAGTCCACTCCACGAAGAGGAGTGGCGAGTGAGTTGTAGTGCGATTCGACAAGAGGGTTGCGGAGCAAGCTGATTGCTCGAAATGTTCTCGTTGGGAATGGGGAGAGTCGCGTGGCACACTCCGCAAGCGGAGGGTGCAGAGGATGGAGAATGTGGCGAGCCGCCAAGCTCGCTTGGGAGGAACGCCACATACTGCAACCTCAATACCCTGCATTGAGCAGGGCACACGACTCTCCAAACCAACGCACCATCCGCCACCAACCACAACGTGCGGGAGGCCACAACCAGCCGTCGAGCTAAAAATTTTTTGCGGAGCTTTTTTATAAAAAAGCGACAAAGAAAAGCGACAGAGAAAAAGAAATGAACAAAAAAGGAGAATTTGGATTCATAGAGGTGATTAAGAGCCGCTTTGGGGTACCCGAGGGGGTGGTGGGCATAGGTGATGACTGTGCCATCGTTCCTCCTTGTGGGGAGGATTTGCTTGTCACGACCGATATGCTTGTTGAGGGCATCCACTTTTTGCGTGATAAGGCTTCGCCCGAGGATGTAGGATATAGGTCTGCGGCGGTGAATCTGAGCGATGTGGCGGCTATGGGTGGCGAGCCTGTGGCGACCTTTCTCTCCATTGCGCTGCCGAGAGATGCGCAGGGGGCGTGGGCCGAGCGATTTGTTGAGGGCTATGCGGAGATGTGCAATAGATTCGGTGTACCCCTGCTGGGAGGTGATACCACCTCTGCGCCCCAACACGTGGCTGTGAATGTTGCTGTCTTGGGCAGGGCTCCTCGAGGTGAGGCGCTCCGCAGGGATGGCGCTCGCGTGGGTGACACCATCTATGTCACAGGATGTTTGGGTGACTCGGGTGGCGGCCTGAAGGTGCTGTTGGAATCGCGCCCCGACACCCCCGATACGCAATACCTTGTCGAGAGACACCACCGCCCCACACCACGCTTGCGCGAGGGAACAGTGCTTCGTAAGACGGGCTGCGTGGGTGCTATGATGGATATCTCCGACGGCATTGCCTCCGACCTCCGACATATACTCGAGGCCTCGGGGGTGGGTGCTGTGGTCGACCTCGACCGACTTCCCACCTCACCACAACTGCGTAGAGCGTGCGAGGCCTATGGCTGGGACCTGTGTAGACTTGCGGCTGCGGCAGGAGAGGACTTCGAATTGCTGCTTACGGGCCCTGCAAATCTGCCCGAGATGGTCGACTTCGACCTCTGGCCCATAGGTACCATAACCCAACAACAGGAACTTACGTGGCGACTCGATGGTGAACCTATCGACTTTACTGCCAAGGGCTTTGCTCACTTTTAGACAAAGAGAAACCAATAGATAAAACACTACAATGACACAGACAAAACAGTATGATACCGTACTCTCTATTGCGGGTAGCGACTCGGGTGGCGGTGCGGGTATTCAGGCCGATATTAAGGCCATCTCGGCTATGGGTTGCTACGCAGCTACGGCCATCACGGCAGTCACCGTGCAGAACACACTCTGTGTGGAGGCCGTGCACCCCATTCCGCTCGACATCCTGCGCGGTCAGATTGATTGCGTTCTCTCCGATATTGGTGCCAAGGCGGTCAAAATCGGTATGCTCCACTCGGCAGAAGTTGTTGAGGTTGTGGCCGATGCGCTCCGCAGACACAATGTTACGAACATTGTTCTCGACCCCGTAATGGTCTCCACCTCGGGCCACCGACTCATCGAGGAGAGTGCCATTGCCACCCTGCGAGAGCGACTGCTTCCTATGGCGCGAGTGATTACTCCCAATATTCCCGAGGCCGAGATTCTTGCCGGCGTTACCATCACCTCCAATGACCAACTCCCCGAGGTTGCTCGCAAGCTATCTGGCGGAAGCCGCACCTCGGTGCTGCTCAAGGCAGGACACCTCACGGAGAATAGGCTCGTCGACTACCTCTATAATGCGGAGGATGATACGGTTACACCGCTGCCCTCGGAGCGTATCGAGACTCGCAACACCCACGGTACGGGATGCACACTCTCCTCGGCTCTTGCTGCTGCATTGGCGCGTGGTGAGGGGCTTACTCAGGCGGCTCGTTCGGCCAAGGACTATATTGATGGTGCCATACGTGCAGGTGCCGATTATCAGATTGGTCGTGGGCACGGGCCTGTGAATCACTTCTACAAGTAAAAAGCGTGCCTTGCGGGTAAATTTCGCGCTGCACTTCAGATAGTCGGCTCCTCATTGACGTTTAGTCAACTGCGGGCCGGCTACTTCGTTTATCGCGAAATTTCCTCCGCAAATCACGCTTTTTATCGCTCCCGAACAAAGATTTCCTCCGCAAAACACGTTTTTTTGTTTCAGTTGGAGCGGTAAATTTCGCACCGCAAATAATCATCCTCCCCAACCGCAAATTCATCCTCCCCTGAGTCAGGGGAGGTGACCGAAGGTCGGAGGGGTCTGTTGAGGTGGAGAATAGTTAAGGCCGTAAGGTCGTAGACACGCCGCAGGGCGTAATTCCAATTTGGTCCGCACTTGCAGCGGAGGAGGATAGCTGCACCCCCAAAGTGGTGCAGCGTAGAGCGAGGGGCAGAAAAGTCGTTAAAAAACGGAGACATCAAATGCTTTGATTGCGAAGCATCCGTTTTA
>JAFVSJ010000009.1 GCA_017503805.1 Tidjanibacter sp. | reverse complement strand
GTGGTATAGTTCTCGACCATCTCCACCGTTGCCGAGAGATTCTTTGCCAGGTAGGTGCTTGTGTTGTCCGCCCAACCCATCAGTCCCTCACGCACGAAGGAGAATATCTCGCTCATCTGCTGTGAGTACTCCGACACCGCCAGCTTGATGCCATCCATTTTGAGCTTCGGTGCGGGGAACTCTATCTCGAAGTCGGAGGCGAGTATTGGCTCTAACTTCTCGATAGGTTTGAGGTCTTCGGGTTTGATATCCTGGAGGCGCGAGAGTTCTCCGCGCAGCTCGGCAATTTGGGCGTTTGTGGCGGCAATCTCCTCGACCGTTTTAGCGTTGCCCAGCGACTCCTCCAAAGCGCGTATCTGTCGCTGTAACTGCCCGATTAAGCCGTTTGCTTCGGCAGCACCCGTTGTTGTCTGTTTTAGCGAGTTGTTATATTGAGCCTGCATCGCTGCAGCATCCTCGGCTGAACGCTTACGCTGGGTGCGAATATCAGTAATAGCGAGTCGTGTCTGGTGCAGGAGGTTGAGCTCTTGCGCCTGGGCGGTGGTTAGTTCCTTGTTGCCCTTCTTGTACTGCTCACGCAGTGTTACCCACTGCTGGGTAATGGCACGCTCCTTAGCAAGCAGGTCGTCATCACTATATATCGGGCGCGAATACTCGTTGTAGGTATCGTTGTAGGTCTTGTCCTGTGCCTCCTGGCGAGCTTGTCGTGCCTGCTCTGCCTGCTGGCGGGCAAACTCGGCTTGCTGCTGTCGTGCGCTCACGAAGGCTGCACCCAACGCTACGAGGGCGGAGATAACCAGACCTATCGGTCCAGTCATCGCAGTAAAGGCGGCTTTGATAAGCGGGAGCATGGCAAGGAGCTTGCCACCCACCGTAAGGACTGGTCCGATTGCCGCAGCAAGCGATGCTATGACAACTATTACCTTCTGCGTTGTAGGACTCAAGTTCTGAAACCAGGTTACCATGTTGGATATCCAGCCGACAATCTTCTGCAGGGCGGGCATCAGTATCATACCGAGCTGCTCGGCAAGGTCGCCCAACTGATTCTTGAGTTGTCGCATACTACCCGCACCAGACTGCGCGGCAGCCTCGGCATAACCCTGGTAGTTTTCGAGGATGTACTTGACCGCCTCGCCACTCTTGAGCTGCTCGGCAGTGAGGCTCTTCAAAGCGGGGATACTCTCTCCCAACTCTCCCGTAAGACCTCCGTAGGTCTTCGCCAGATTCTTCACTGCCGATTCGAGGGTCATGCCCGTTGCAGTGGAGAGCTGTGCCGAAGCCTCGATGACATCGTTAATCTGACGCTCGGTCATACCGAGCGATGCAAGGTAGGCTTGCTGTGCTATAACCTCCTCATCTCCGAAGGTGGAGCGCGACTGCAACTCTGCCGCCTGCGCCATCAGCCTGCGCTGTATATCCTCACGCCCTTTAAGCGCAGTGAGCAGGCGTGTTTCAGCCTGCACCTGCGTATCTGCCGCCATAACCGATGCAGTGCCGAGAGCTACGAGTGGCAGCGTGAGCGTCTTGGAGAGCGTCTTACCTACGGAGGTCATCTTCTTCTGAAGACCCTCCAACGACTTCTCCACCTGCTTCGTGCGCTGCTGAAACTCGTAGCTGTCAGCACCAATCTTGATGAGTAGGTCGGCTATGCGTCTTGACATAGAAAGTTTGGGTTAGGTTGGGTTTAAGGTCTACATCGCTGGTAAAGATTCCAGCCACGCAGCACATCATCGACATTGGCTACACGCCCGTTCTCGACACGCGACATTGCCGAGACAATCAAGACCATCTCGTCCTTGTTGCTAATGTCGATCTCCTCGTCAGCGGAACGGAAGCAGATGCCCGCCACCTGCTGGATGTAGGCTTCGGTGTCGTTCTCCGAGGTGGGAGCGTAGCGGTTGATGATTTGTCGGATCGTTTTCAACCCTCGCGCCTTGTAGTAGTGTTCCAGGAGCACGAACATCGCTCGGTAGCCGTAGTCGATAGATTGAAATTGTTTGAATGCAGAGTCCTGGGAGGGTTGCACCTCGCCCAGGTACTTGGTCTTGCTGATGCGGATATTGCCAGGATTATTATTCCTTAACCCGCGCGGTAGTTTCTTTTCTCGGTTGTTACACATAGTTTTAGGGTTTTGAGTGTTTTCGTTTGCGGAGGTTGTCCATCTCGGCTCGTTTGATAAGCACAGGGCACTGCTCTGGTGGCGTAGGACACTTGTACGCCTGGCGTATGATGATGCGGTCGCATTCGAGCTGCACATCCTTCTCCTCGATGATTATTTCGAGCTTGTCGACCTTCTCTTCGAGCTTCTCCACGCGCCCATCCAGGCGTGTTATCTGCTCCGACTGAATGGCGATGACCTTGTCTGTGTTTTCGAGCTCCGCGCCATCAGCCTCGGCATTCTCCTTACGCCTCTTCTGCTTGAAAAATATCAGTGTGCCAAGCAACCCGCTGGCAAGCACGAAGTTTAAGATGATAGATACGATTTCCATAGGCTTCAATTTTGAGGTACATACTTGTAGATTGCGGTTTCGCGCACGATGTAGAGTTCTCCGTAGATGAAGAACATCCCCATTATCGTTTCGTCTTGACCCTCCAAGTTCATTATGCCGTTGAGTTCCTGCTTGCGGATGTCGAAGATGAATGGCGAGTCGTAGCATATAGCCACCTCTGAGAGCGTGTGGTCGCAGTGGTAGGTGTGGCGACCAATACGACAAACCTGCTCATACTCCGTTATCGAGGTGCGCTTGTAGAGCCAGCACATATCATCGGCATTGGAGATAATGAAGTCATCGGAGATAGAGACGATAGAGTTTCCATTAGCCATAAACTTCACATTGGCGAATGTGTGAAAGCGTGAGTCGCTAAAACTACCTTCTCGCGTAGTGTTTACAACGATGCAGTTGCCCGACAGAAACACGCTATTTCTCAGCGGAGTGCCATAAAACATGGAGTAGCCTCGACTCCTTCGGTAGGAGGAGTCATCGCGCTGTACGGGAGCCTCTGGGCGCACCAGGTAGGCAATATCAATCGCCTGCTCACGGCTGTAGTACTTACCCTTGTAGAGCAGTGCAAAGTAGCCACCCTGGTATGTCGCCCAGCCATAGTAATGCTCTGCGCTATAACTATCGAACACTTGCTTAACCGTACCTCTATGGTCGCAGTAGTAGAAGATGCCTCGCTCGAAGCGCACAAAGCCATTCTCGGCAGCGAAGATCTCGAAGTCGTAGTCCGAGCGATATATCTCGCGCAGTGTACGCGACACGCTGTC
>JAFVSJ010000008.1 GCA_017503805.1 Tidjanibacter sp. | reverse complement strand
GGTGAGAATATCACGCTATCCTCGACGAGTAAGAACCATATCAATGCCTTGCAGATCAACAAGGACTATGCCGACGGTGCAAACCCCGTCACGCTGAAATCCGAGTTTGTGCTATCCCTATGCGAGCAGGCTATGAACGGTGCTCTGAGTGCCTCGGAAAAATCTCTTATTGACCGTTGCACTTCCATCGTACTCCGTGACTTTGTGCAGAACAATTACACGGGAGAACCGCCCACTCTAAAGGACTTCCGCGAGGTGCTCTTGAAGCAGAGTGAACCCGAAGCGGCTGACATTGCTCTTGCCATTGAGCTATTCACGGAAGGAAGCCTTAACACCTTCGCCAAGCAGACCAACGTGGACACCCACAATCGTCTTATCTGCTACGATATTCACGAGCTTGGAAGAACGCTGATGCCCGTAGGTATGCTCGTCGTTCTTGACAGTATCCTCAACCGCATCACAGAGAACCGTATCAAGGGTAAAAAGACTTATATCTTTATTGACGAGATCTACCTGCTTTTCCAATACGAATACTCCGCAAACTTCCTCTTTACCCTTTGGAAAAGAGTGAGAAAGTACGGAGCTTTCATTACGGGTATCACGCAGAACGTGGACGACCTCTTGCAGAGCCACACGGCGAGAACGATGCTTGCAAACTCCGAGCTTGTGATTATGCTCAACCAAGCGGCAACCGACAGAGCCGACCTTGCAGAGCTGCTTTCAATGTCGGAGCTTCAGATGTCGTATATCACCAACGTGGAAGCAGGTCACGGTCTTGCCAAGATAGGCGGCGCGCTCGTTCCGTTCCAAAACCGTCTGCCGAAGGATACACAGCTCTACAAGCTGATGACCACCAAGTTCGGAGAATAGGAGGTAACGTATGGAATATCTAAACCTTACAAACTCCTATGGGCAGATCTACGAGGTGTGCTTTGAAGCAGAACGCTATGCCAACAATCACAACCTCGCCTTGCAGATGTATTTCAAGGACGAGAACGGTATGCTGATGCCTTTTTCAACGCTCACCATCAATCTCAGAGAGCCGCACGAGCCGAACTGCTCCTTCGTTGACACCAACGATAACCCTTGGGCAGAAAAGTTTATTACCGACAATAAGCTCGGCAAGCCTACGGGAAGAAAAATGCGGTCGGGATATTGCGAATATCCGCAGTATCAGTTTGATTTGAAGGAGATCGAAAAATATCAGCTCAACGCGCCCAAGACTAAGACAAAGGACAAATCACGAAAACGTGATGAAGCTCGGTAGGTGATGCTATGAGAACTGCGAAAACGAGAGAGTCGCTACGCAGTATCAAGGTGGTAGATAAAACCGAAGGACTTGCCAAGAAAAGCAAGAACGGAGCTTCCTCCCTTGCTAACTCTGCCGAGGAAACACAAAACTCTCGGCACGAAACCGAGGTTGAGTATGCGGGTAACGAGGTACAAGACAAGGAGGAACGCTCCGGCAGAGCGCTTGTCAGAGGTGCGGCGCGTGTCGGTCAATGGGGCTATCGGACTACGGTGCGGAATATCCAAAGATGGAGAAACCGCCCGCGAAAAATAAAGCTGAAGGTGGATGCCCCAAAGGAGCTACCTCCACCCCAACGACCGCTACTGACCGAAGGTGCTAAAGGTGGCGCGAAAACCGCCTCCAAGGGCATAAAAAACGGCTCTAAGGCGGCGAAAAAGGCGAGCCGAGCATCGGCTAAGGCGGCAAAGAAATCGGCAAAGGCGACCGCTAAAGCGACCAAGCAAGCCGCAAAAGCAAGTGCAAAAGCGGCAAAGGCGGGCGTGAAAATGTCTGTCCGTGCGGCACAAGCCATCAAGCGAGCTGCCATTGCCACGGTGAAGTTTATCAAGGTGGCGGTCAAGGCAATTATCGCAACGGCAAAAGCCGTTATCGCAGGTGTTAAGGCACTTGTAGCAGCCATTGCCGCAGGCGGTTGGGTTGCGGTGCTCATCATCGTAATCATCGTGCTTGTGGCTCTTGTGGCAGGCTCTATCTTTGCCATTTTCATACCCGCCGAGCAAAACGGCATCACGGTGTATGACGTTATGGGAGAGCTTGACCGAGAGTTCCACGATAAGGAACAAGAGCTGCTTGCCAACTGCCAATACGACGTGCTGACCTACGAGGGTGAGATGGCGGATTGGAACGAGATAGTTGCCATATACGCCGTCAAGCTCAACCTTGACACCGAGAACCCGCAGGAGATAGCGACCTTTGACGAAGCCAAAGCCGACGAGCTGAGGAATATCTACCGCACGATGAACACCGTGCGACTTGAAACAAGAACCGAAACGAAAGAGGTCAAGAAGCAGGTGCGTGACGAGAACGGCAATCTCAAGGAGGTAACGGAAACCGTCACAACGACCTATGTAACGGTGAAGCGAACAGGACTTACGGCTCTGCAAGCCGCCGATGAATACGACTTCACCGACTATCAGATCGAAATGCTCACGATGCTTCTTGACGAGAAAAACGATGAACTGTGGCAGGGGTTGCTCACCCCGGCACAGTAAACAATTCACGCCTACCGTGTAAAAGCGATAGGCGTTTTTATATATACCAAATCGAGCGAAAAGGAGTGATGCCCTATGGACAACAACCGCAATTTGCAAACAAACCTTTACAAAAACCACACCAAAACCAAATTTATGGAGGAAAACAGTATGAAAAAGAATAACAAGAACAAGGCAAACAACAAGAAAAGGATTGTGACGAGCTTGCTTGTCGTTGCACTCGCTCTGCTGATGGTTGTCGGCGTGTTTATGCTTTCGCCTATGAAGGCTTCGGCTGCCACCAACCGTGCAGGCGTTTATATGCTCTACGGTCTTTATGACATTGGCGACGGCGCGACCGCAGGCTATATGGATCAGTTCGCTATCCAAATCTCAACGCAGTATTTCCGTGATGATGCTTCCACAACAACGAAGTATAACTACGCCACCTATGATTGGTCGTATTTCTCGTTCTATATCCACGCGGAGGACATCAAGGAACACGTATCCTTTAAGCTCACCCGTAACGGCTCAACCTATACGAGCAAGTCATTGTCGGGTAGCGAAGGCGGATACCTCTATCAAGGCTCACTCTCTGACGGTGACTATGTGCTCACCTATGTAGGAGAATATAAGCCGAATATTTTTGTCACCAAAACCTACACCTTCACCTATCACTTTACCGTTGATACGACCGCGCCCTATACCTCTTTCACGGCGGGCGGTTCGAGCATTTCAAGCGGTGCGTACACAAACAAGGAAATCAAGTTCAGCGCAACGGATAACTATTCAACTTCTAAGATCTATTACCGTTCTCCGAGCGCATCTTCCTACACCTACACAACTGCAAGCAGTAAGTCCGTTTCAGCTACCTCCGCGAACAACGGTTGGTGGTATTTCTACGCGACCGACGGCTATCAGAGCAGCAGCACCTACTCGGTTTATCTTGACACGGTTGCACCCGTCGGCAAGGTAACAAATTCAAGCGGCACGACCATTTCCAACGGCGGCTACACCAACAAACCCGTTAAGTATTCTGCTACCGACACGGGCGGCGTGAGCTACTATCAGGTCAAGAACCCCGGTTCTTCCTCTTGGAGTTCCTACACCGCGAACACGGCTCTTTCCGCTTCTACGGGTTGGTACACCTTCCGTGCAGTTGACAAGGCGGGTAACATCTCGTCTGAGTACAAGGTTTACTACGATGCAACCGCACCTTCGGGTACTCTCTACGGCGGCACTACCGTGAAGTCCACGGGTGGTTATTCCAACGCAAGCTATGTCAAGTATGTAGCTTCTGACTCTCACAGCGGCGTAGCTAACTGCTATGTCAGAAAGCCCGGTACGACCTCTTATGTGGCTTACACCTCGGGTACACAGCTTACCGCAGAAGGCACGTATTATTTCTACTGCACCGATATGTCGGGTAACACAAGCTCCACCGTTTCTATCACCCTCGACAGAACGGCTCCCACGGGTACTCTCTACGGCGGTACTGCAACCAAGACAAGCGGCTCTTACACCAATGCAAGCTATGTCAAGTACACCGCAACGGATAGCACCTCGGGTATTAACGCACTCTATGTGAAGATGCCGAATAGCTCCTACTACACCGCATATTCAAGCGGCACTCAGCTCGCTACCGAAGGCACTTACTCATTCTATGCGACCGACAAGGCGGGTAATCAGTCCTCCGTGGTAACGATTACTCTTGACACCACCAAGCCTACGGGCGTTCTTTACGGCGGAACTTCGGTTATTTCTTCGGGCGACTCCACCAATGCAAGCTATGTTAAATTCGTTCCGAGCGACAATATCGGTCTTGCAAATATCTATGTGAAGAAGCCTAACACCACCACCTATGCTGCGTACACTTCGGGTACACAGTTGACCGCAGAAGGCACTTACACCTTCTATGCAACAGACAAGGCGGGTAACACCTCGGCATACTACACCGTAAAGGTTGACCGTCAGATCCCTTCGGCTCAGCTCTATGTGGACGGCAAAGCAATCAGCAGCGGCACTTATACCAACGGCGAGTATATCAAGTTCGTCTGCGGTGAGGATTGCTATGTCAAGACTCCCGATAGCTCCACCTTTACCGCTTATGTTTCGGGAACAGAGTTCTCCAAGGTGGGCAAGTACACCTTCTACGGACTTGACGATGCAGGCAACTCTACGGGCAATTACACCGTAATCATCGACAGAACTCAGAAAAAGGCAACCCTTTCGGGTGTGTCGGGCGGTAAGACAAACGGTGATGTGAAGATCACTTGGTCTAACGGTGATGCTAACCTCTACGCACCCGTTAAGAGCGTAACCGTCAACGGCAAATCCGTGACTAACGGCAAGCTCATTTCCACCATTGACACGGGCGTTTACAAGGTTGTTGTAACCGACACCGCAGGCAACGTATGGAGCACCGAGTTTGTATCCTCCAAGCAGAACGTACAGACCTCTACGCTTCAGAAGGAATACTGCGAGGTAGCCGACAAGGACGGCAATATCTTCGCATTTGCTTCTTACGAAAAGGCACTTGAATTTGCAACCCTCCGTGAGAACGGCTTGGTTGTAAACGGCACTTGGAGCAGCGCAACTTGGGATACGGGTATTGCGATGGACGAGAAGGACAGCGCAAATGCCGTGAACGGCGCGTATTTCATCTATAAGAAGTCCGGCTCTCCCAATGAGCAGGTCGCTTATTTCACCGCAGAGCGTTTGGCAGAGGTCATTGCCGAGTATGCTGAGGACTCCATCAAGTCCTACTACTATTGGCAGAAAGCACCCGCAACCGTAGCTGACGGCGAGAACCTTTACACCTACTCCGAGGGCAAGAATATCCTTGCAAACAAGGTTGAGTTCGGTACTGACGTCGGCTTGCTCCTTGACGGTGAGGAATTTGTCGGCAACGTGATCGAAACCGAGGGCAAGCACACCGTAACCGTCTTTGACGAGTTCGGTAATACTTGCGACTACTCCGTTATCATTATCCGCAAAGCTCCCTCCATTCAGTATGCGATTGGCGATGGCGCAACCAACAACGTATCCTTTGACAGAACGTATTTCTTCAAGGACGAAGTAACCGTTTCTATCACCGAAGCACTTGACGAAATGGCTATGTTCCGTATCTACCGCGTCATCGACGAGGACGAGAGTGAGCTTGTGGCAATCAAGAGCCTTGGCGAGAGCTTCACCCTTACCGAAAGCGGCACTTACACCGTGGTAGCGGTGAACCACGCAGGAGATAGTCAGAGCTTCAATCTCGTTATCTCTCGCAGCGCACCCTCTGTAATGCTTACCGAGGATGCGGAGAAAAAGCAGCTTGTGATCGAGGTAAAGCCGAGTGCAGACGCAGAGAGCCACATTCAGACTCTCATCGTGCAGAAGTCCACCGACGGCGGCAGCACTTGGGTAACTCTTGACACAGACGACTACGGCACGGCTATCGAGCTTGATACTCTCACCTACAAGTTCCGCACAAGCGGCATCTACAAGGTGACTATCACAGACGAGTTCCGCACGGGTATCGACTCCATCATCGGAGAGAAGAACTACACGCAGCCTGCTCCCACGGGTGAGCTTGAAGGCGTTGACAACGGCGGTCACACCAACGGCATCGTTAAGTTCTCTTGGGATGATGATGCAAAGGTAACTGTAACCA
>JAFVSJ010000007.1 GCA_017503805.1 Tidjanibacter sp. | reverse complement strand
GACTGTTAAGAACGCCACTTTCATTTCGAAAGATAAAGCTGCTGTACTTGTTACTTCGACTGCAGGTGCTGACATCGTATGGGGTGAGGGCAACGACATCTCGGGTGTTGCTGCCGACACTGAGTTCGCTGTATGGGTAGACGAGGATCGTGCTGCTTACGACGACCTCGTAACCGTTACCGGTTGCTACAAGAAAATCGAGGGTACCAATGCAACTATTGTTACCAATGCAGAGCAGCTTACTCAGGCTCTTGTTGACAAGAAAAACGTGATTTGCCTTCAGAGCGGTGTTTATGAGGGTACTTTCAAACCTACCGTAGCCACTAAGTTCGTTGGTGCTAGCGAGGTGGTTATCAAAGGTCGTGTGAACATTGATGGTTATGGTGATGGTAGCTCCTTCGAGAACATCAAATTCGAGATTAACGATGCATCGAAAGTTAAGAATAGCTTCACTGGTACCAATTACAAATATCCTGCTATCGTAGTTATTTACGCTTCGGGTGTGAAATTTGAGAATTGCGAGTTCGCTTGCGATATTAATACCGGTGTATGTGGTATTAACTATGCCGCACACGCAACAGGTAAGAAGCTCGTAGTGAACAATTGCTCGTTCAAGGGTGATTTCTATGCAATTCGCACTCGTACCCTCTTTGAGATTACCAATAGCAAGTTTGATATTCATACCGACGCAGGCACACTTGCGGCAGTTTGGACTTGGGGTAATGGTAATCCTTGGGCAAATGAGGTTACATTCACTGGTAATACTAATATTAATGCAAATGAGGTTTATGGTGTTCAGATGACTTCGACCACCTTTACCTATAACAATATTGCTTTCAATGTTCAGGGTAACACCGGTTTCTACGCTCTTGCAGACGCAACTAGTTCCACATGCACGTACAAAGATAACACCTTTGCAGCTGGTTCGGAGACTTTCTAATTCGCTGAATACTATATGATTTTAGGACTGCGGCACTTGGTTGGGCCGCAGCCCACTAACCCCGAATTGGCGACCTCGTGTCGCAGTTAAATAAATAGGATTGGAAAATGAAATTGGGGTGTCAGAGGGTTGATGTTGGGAAACATCAACCCTTTTTTCGTGGCCATCGCATACGTTTCACAACGATTATTCGTAACTTTGACCCCCAATATGCACCACATTGGTGCAACCTTTGCACTTTGGAACAAATAATACTCCTTTAATATGACCAACGATTTCAAAAAATTTGCACGCTCACAGGGCATCTCTTCCACTACCGTAGAGCGTTACGCAAACTTCACCGATGCCTACATCTCGCCCACAGTTCTCGAAGAACGCAGGCTCAATATGACACAGATGGATGTATTCTCGAGGCTGATGATGGACCGCATTCTCTTCCTCGGTGCCCCCATTGATGACGATGTGGCCAACATCATCCAGGCACAGCTCCTCTTCCTCGAAATGAACGACCGCGAGAAAGATATACAGCTCTACATCAACTCACCCGGTGGTGGTGTCTATGCCGGACTCGGCATCTACGACACTATGCAGCTCGTAGCTCCCAACGTCTCGACCATCTGCACCGGTATGGCCGCAAGTATGGCTGCCGTACTCCTCGCTGCAGGCACCCCCGGTCATCGTTCGGCCTTGCCACACTCACGTGTGATGATTCACCAGCCCCTCGGCGGTGTGCAGGGACAGGCCTCCGACATAGAAATCACAGCACGCGAGATTCTCAAACTCAAAAACGAACTCTACGAAATCCTCGCCAATCACACCGGCAAGCCCTTTGACCAAATCGTTGCCGATGCCGACCGCGACTTCTGGATGAGGGCCGATGAAGCCAAGCAATATGGTCTTATCGACGAGGTGCTCTGTCGTAGGTAATAACCAACGTAGAGTAAGTACCTAACCCACTTTAACACGAAATTTACACCAACAATATGGCAAACAACAAAGACAACCGTCACGGCTCTATGGACACCTGTTGTTTCTGTGGTCGCAGCGCCGCCGAGGTAGGCACACTCTTCTCGGGTATGAACGGAGCGACCATCTGCGACGAGTGCGTAGAGCGTGGCTACGAAGTGTTGCAGGAGCAGAACAAAAAGAAGCGTCGCAATGTCCCCGCTCTCTCGCTCAATCAGAGCGACCTGCTAAAACCTACCGAAATAAAGGAGTTCCTCGACCGATACGTCATCGGTCAGGATGCCGCCAAACGTACACTCGCAGTGGCGGTCTACAACCACTACAAGCGACTCCTCGCAGCCGAAAGCCGAGGCGCAAAGAAGAGTGGCAATGCGGCCAACTCCGAGTCGGCGCAGATTGACGACGTGGAGATAGAAAAGTCCAACATTATTATGGTGGGCGAAACCGGTACGGGCAAAACCCTCTTGGCGAGGACTATAGCTCGTCTGCTCAAGGTCCCCTTCACCATTGTGGATGCCACCGTACTGAGCGAGGCGGGCTATGTGGGTGAGGATGTGGAGAGCATTCTCTCGCGACTCCTGCAGGTGGCCGACTACAACGTCGAAGCGGCCGAAAAGGGCATCGTCTTCATAGACGAGGTCGACAAGATTGCACGCAAGAGCGACAACCCCTCCATCACGCGCGATGTGAGCGGCGAGGGCGTGCAGCAGGCTCTGCTCAAGATTCTCGAGGGCACGGTGGTCAATGTGCCACCTCAGGGCGGCCGCAAGCACCCCGACCAGAAGTTCATCCAGGTCAACACCTCCAACATACTCTTCATCTGCGGTGGCGCATTCGACGGCATCGAGAGGATGATTTCTCAGAGGCTCAACACCCGCGTCATAGGCTACAATCAGAGTTCGGCACAGCAGATAGATCGCAAGAACATTATGCAGTATATCACGCCCCAGGATTTGCGCTCGTTCGGACTCATCCCCGAGCTCGTGGGTCGTATGCCCGTGTTGACCTACCTCCAGCCACTCGACAAGGAAATCCTACGACAGATTCTCACCGAGCCCAAAAACTCCATCATCAAACAGTATGTCAAGCTCTTTGAGCTCGATGGTGTCAAGATCGAGTTCACTGACGAGGTGCTCGACTTCATCGTAGACAAGGCTGTGGAGTTCAAACTTGGTGCGAGGGGACTCCGCGGCATCTGCGAGTCGATTGTTACGGATGCGATGTTTGAACTGCCCTCGTCGGGTGTCAAGGAGTTCACCGTCACGGTCGATTACGCTCGCAGCAGGGTGAAGAAGAGCTTGCAGCAGTAGGTGGCAGTATAGCCCGTCGCATAGATTCGACAACGGCCAAAAAGAGAGCGACGCTCAATCCCATCGTGGGTTGAGCGTCGCTCTCTTGTTTTTCTATCTGTTTTTAGAATCGGTATCCGAGGGTGAGTCCGAGCGAGATGTAACGATATTCATCGGCAATGCGGTTTACATCAAGCGAACGGAATTGGTTCATATAGCGCAGGTCCACAGTCCAATTCTTGTAGTCCACACCGAGGTCGGCAGCCCAGCCCCACGGGTCGCGGTTGAGCATATTGGCCACCTCCTCCTGATAGGCCTCGTCGGTGCGGCCAAAGAGGGTGTTTGCGTGGGTGTAGATGTTGATGGTGTATGTGGGGCCCCAAGCTGCACGCAGCAAGAGATTCTCACCGAGCCTATAACCTCCGCCAATCATCAGCGGGAAGTTGAAACAGCCTGCCGAGGCATTGCCTCCGCCGCCAAAGTAGAAGTCCATAGCCCAATAGCCATCCAGCTGTGCGTAGAGCACTACGGGAATCTTCTTGAATGGAAGCATACCACGCAGATAACCACCGAGTTGCACGCCGAGGTTGGGGCCGCCGAGCATCTGGCTGAGTGCCTCGGTGTTGGTTACCACATTCTGGTAGGGCGAGGAGAGTCCCACCTTGGGGCCGAAGATGAAGTTCTGTTGCCTGATCTCCTTGGCGCTCTTGCCGCTTTGTGCCGAGAGCGAACCCACTGCGAGGAGTGTGGCGAGGAGTGCTATAGCTATCTTTTTTATCATTGTCTTGGTTGTTTCAATCTGTTACTTTTGGTTGCCTTGGCCAATAATGGTACGACTTGACCCGAGTCCGTGTGTTGTGTGGGGCTGCCAGCTACTCAGCTATGGCCCAGCCGCTAAAGGGGGAGGGGAGTGCCGAGGGGGTACCTATGATGCGTGTGCTCTCCTCGGGGTAGTTGGTCTTCGAGAAGGTGATGGGTACGATGCCCTCAAGACGGTCGTAGATGCCTACGGCAGCCGTTGCTGTATTGCTCTCGGCATCGAACGCGTAGATGTCGAAACCACAGGTGGTGTCAATCGAGAGGGCCACGCCATTGGAATTTTCTTCGATAGCCTCGGTGGAGAGTACTATGGCTCCCTTGCCGTCGTCACCTGCACCGCGCATACGGAGTATCTCTACAATCTTGCCGCTCTCATACTTGTTGGCCCAGATGGTGTCGTTCTCAAATGCGTTTACGGGAGCTTCGAGTTTCCAGAGTTGTTGGTCGTAGTCTGTACCATCGAAGGTGATCGTGCAATCCTCGGGGTTGTAGATGCCGAGCAGACGGGGGCGCTGCAGACCGAACCAATTGGAGGCAACGTACTCATACTTGCCCACTTTGTCGAGCATAAGGTAGAACGAGCCTTTCTGTGTATTGGTTGCATCGGCAGGAGAGTCGTAGGTGGCCAAGTAGTAGCCGCTCTTCACCCTCGGAGCCTTTTCGTCGTCTACGATGGTGAGGACTGTGGAGGTGGTAGTGCCCATCTCGGAGCCCTCCACGGAGTCGAGTTTGAAGGTGAAGGTTATGGTCTCGTTCTGGAGATAGTCATTGTCGATAGATTTGAATTTGACCTTGGAGCTATAGTTGGTGTAGGTCACCTCCAAGCCCTTGATTATGGCTGTGCGAGGGCTTGTCTGCTCCACGGTGTAGCTGGTGTCGGTCACCTCGAATGTGAGCACGTCGTCGATGGTGAGCTCCTCGCCGAGGTTGTTGCGGCCCGAGGTCATCTCCACGCTCATATCCACCACTACGGGGTATTTGTAGGGTGACTCCATCAGGTAGACCGAGACGTAGCCGTTTTCGCTACCCTCGGCACATTCGAAGGTGGCGTAGCTAAATTCGAGGTCGGTGGCATCGGGCTCGGGGTTGCAACCGATGGTGGCTGCGGCGAGCAGGAGTGAGGCTACGAGCCAGAGTCTTTTTTTTGCTATGATGTTCATTGCCATCTATGATGTAATTTCGTTTTTGCCAACTCGGTGAGTCGTCTCTCTGTTTGTTTGTAGATATTGTGTTGCCCTTCGCGTGCGCGTGCTGGGGCGCACACGTGTGCATACATTACGCAAAGGTAACGCATTTTTGGAGAATTTCGTACACCTTGCCCTCCATTTTACACTTTTTGTCCCCAATTAGTTTGCCCAAAGGGTGTAGTAGGGCTAATCTATGGCGTTGCGGTAGGTGTTGTAGAGTTTCATTACGCCGTTGGTGTAGGCGATTGTTATGGCCGCATCGCGGAAGCGCCTTAGCCTGCAACCATTCTCGGCAACCCACTCGCTGTCGTTCATATTGGACATCACCTGCGACACATCGGCCCACGAGCCCTTGTCGCCACCACTCTCAACCGCCAGTCGTTGGGCCTCGAGGGTGCGTGTGATGCCGCAGTTGTAGCTCGCCACGACTATGGCCGTATGGTCGTCGTTGGTGGGGAAGTTGCCGAATCCGAGCGCCCTGCTGTAGCGACACAATATCTTGGCTGCCAGAGTGGCGTTGGTTGTCGGGTCGGCAAGGTCGTAGCCCTCCTCAATAGAGAGGTCCTCTGCCACGATGGGCGTGACCTGCATCAGTCCTACTGCTCCTCGGTTGGAGATGCGGTCGTTGCGGAAGCGCGATTCGTGATAGGCCATTGCCGACATCAGTCTCCAGTCTACACCGTTCTGCTCGGAGATGCGTTTTAGGAGCGTGTCCCATACGGAGATGCCGCCCAAAACCCTTGTGGGTCTGTAGCATAGTTGCGTAAATCGTTCCTCTATGGATGTTTGGCCAAAGTAGACATCGACCATATAGGCATACTCGTCTGTCTTCGAAAAGTCGCTCACCACTTCGCCAAAGGCGACCTTGAGTTGCTTGTTGGCGAAGATAAATATCACCTCGCAGGGTTGTTCGATTGAGGCTACTTCCACAAGATTACGGTGGAGAAAACGCAGCAGTTCTGCTTCGCTACGCTCGCAGATGATGGCATCGGCCTCGCCCCGCAAGACCATCTGTGCCATCTCCG
The DNA here is from genome assembly GCA_017503805.1 of Tidjanibacter sp. Lineage (GTDB taxonomy): Bacteria > Bacteroidota > Bacteroidia > Bacteroidales > Rikenellaceae > Tidjanibacter. The sequence goes on along the minus strand of JAFVSJ010000007.1, from coordinate 74,548 downwards.
TACCCTCGATGTGGTCTTGATTGAATGTTATACCCTCTTTCACCATTGCAGCGTAGCTCTCGGTCAGGCGGAAGTTGCAGTCGGCCAAGATGTGTTTACCTCGCCACGCCTCGGTAGCATTGGCACCTGCGCTCAGACGACTCCAAGAGGGTTGCAACAATACGTAATTGGTCGTGTAGCATATCTCCGATGGGTAGCGGTGGAAGCGTACCCTATCCGAACGGGGTACGACTGCCACATCTATTCTCCCCTCTGCGAGCCCCTCTATGAGCTCTTCGGTGGTCTGTGAGGTGGCCACTTTGAGAGGTCGGTTATGGCGACGTGCGATGGTGTCTACCAAGTCGGTGGCAAAGCCATAGCGTTCGCCTCCCACCACCGTACATCCTGCCACCTCCTGTGAGATGGCCAAGCGCAGAGGACCGTCATCCCCAACGGGCTTTTTCGGCTCGCTGCATCCAAAAATCAGCAGGGTGAGCAACAGTGTGCCCACCCGCATAAATGTCCTATTTTCTTGGGTTGTTCTTCTCTTCATTGATTCTCTTTCAGGCCCTCCATCGGCAAATTGCGATGAGTGGTACGGATTGGGTGCTAATTGTCGAAGTACCAGCAGATTCCGTACTTAATGAGGGCACGGTTGTAGGGGTAGAAGGGCACGCTGTAGGAGTGTGTGTAGTTGTCGAGCAGATTCTCTGTGGCGTGCTGATATTGGAGGAATATGCGCATAGTTTTCCACTTGGCCGTAACGAAGATGTTGGCGTAGGGATAGTTGCCCACGAGGGCCTCATTCTGGTTGTGGAAGACCATCAGAGCGGGGTTATAGGCCTGCGCGTAGTAGGGGGTATTGGCCCAGCAGTCTATACCCACCTTCATCGTCAGCACATCTCTGACGGGTTGGAAAGTGTAGTAGTAGGAGATGTTGCCCGCAAGCGTAGGTACGGGGAATATATCCGAGCTGCTGCGCTGGAAGAGGATGCGGTGGTCGAGGTGCAGACCTCCGAAGGTGAAGTTCTGCTCCAAGTAGATGCCACTGACACTCTCCACTCCGATTACTTGTGCCGGCGTGGAGTCGTAGCCGTAGTAGATGGGGTTACCGATGATTGCTTGGTTGAAAGTGAGCCTTGTGCCCGTGTGCGGCACCTCCAGTGTTACGGCCAGATGCGAGATGTTTTGTCGGTCAAATTTGTTCTCCCAGACGTAGTGGTTGGAGAAGTATTGCTCCTCCCAATAGGAGGGACTTTGGAGTGCATAGGAGAGATTGCCACTGAGGATGATTGGCTTGTCTGCCAAGTACATACGGAGTGTGGCGGATGCATCGACATTGAGATCGCCTGCCCTGTAGCCGGCCACATTGACTCTTGCACGACCCTGCCAATCGAGCCACTTGCCCAACTTGCCTCGGGCATCGGCATAGGCATAGTAGGTGTTGAGTTTTTTCTCCTGATTGTTCTTGATGTAGTCCTCGAGGTGGAATTGGTAGTAGCGGCGGTGGTCCCAACCGATACCGCCATCGACAGTGCCTATGACACCCTCGCGATTGTAGGGTACGAACTGCACGAAGAGTCGGTTGGAGAGGAGCGACTCACTCAGAGTGTCGTTACTCTTCTCGGGGTCTATGAACCAATTGTCGTAGAAACAGAGTGTCTCGAGCACTTTGTTGGTCTCGCGGTCGGTGATGTTGTAGGTTGTTCCCTTCTTGGTGTCGGTGTAGCGACGGCCCCAGCGGTTGTAGGTGATGGCGTGACCGAAGTGGATGGCTGTGCGGTCGGCCATAGTGAATACCGAGTCGGTCAGTGGCACAAACGGGATGCCGTAGGTCTGCACCGCATAGAACGAGGTGTTGGTCGCCTTATTGAGCGCATCGCTCATCTTCATTGGGAGTCCTTGAGCGGACTCATAGAGGGTGTCGGCAATGTGCCAAGCCTCCACAAGACCACCATTTTCGCGCTGCGAGATGGTGTTTGAGATGACACCTGCGTGGAGTGAGTAGCGTTTGCCTGTGTGGCTCACCGCACCCGAGAAGTCGTTGACCTTGCCGCGCTGCCACGTGTAGATGCCTCGTGAGTGGTAGTTGTTGTAGCGCACATTGAATCCCGTCGAGGGGGTTATGTTCTGTGCGTGGAGCACCTCGAGTTTGTCCTCGGCGTAGCGTTTTTGGCCGGCGGTTTGGTAGGCCAGGGATGTGTAGGGGCGCTTGTTGTTGAAGTGAGGCACGTTGTCTATCGTGAAGAGATAGGCATAGTAGGCCTTGGTGAAGTCGAAGTCGTTACCGTTGGGGCGACGGAAGAAGTTGAGCGGGGTGCTCACACCACCGAGTATGCCCACATAGGCATCGCCCACATCCTCTCGCTGGAAGATGTAATCTTTGTTGAAGTTGCCAATGAGTGTGTCGACCTCCTCCATACGGATGTTGTTGGTGAATGTGTCGGGCACCCAACGGAAATGTTTGCGTCGCCTTACGGAGTCGTCAAAGAAATATGACTCCAAGGGCATAATATCCTTTACGCGTGCCGAGTCGGCGGGGTTTCCATCCTGCTCTATGGGGTTGCCATTTTCGTCGAGTTCCTGCTCGCCACTGAAGGGGTTGCCTTGGCTGTTTTGGAGTGCAGCGGCACTATTGGCCAGAGCGCGTGCATCCATATCCTGCGCCGAGGCCTTTTCGGGGGTGCAAAGTATGGAGAGTGCAAGGAGTAGGAGTGCTGCTATTGTTCGTTTCACTATGCTTCAGATTTGGTGTTGTATTTGTTGTTGGGGAGGAAGAGGTGTACCACTATCGAGAGGAGGATGTAGACCACGATGGCCATCCACACAGCGCCGAGTCCGCCGATGCAGACGATGGCGAGTGCCACGATGAGGAAGAGGTAACGCAAGCGGTTGGTTCGGTCGCCCATCGAGAGGTTGCGGAACTTGAGTGAGAACATCCTGATGGGGGAGATGAGTAACCACGCACCCACGACAGCTATTGCGAGTATCACGCTCGGGGTGAGCCACTCGGGCATTGCCCAGGCAAGTGAACCTATGGCTATGGCGAGTGCGGGTGTGGGGAGGCCTATAAACTCCTCGTGCTGCTCCTCGTCGATGTTGAAACGAGCGAGTCGGAGTGCCGAGCAGAGTGCCACGCCGAGGCAGAGAATCCACCACCAATCGTCGCCACCGAGACGGTTGTAGAGAGAGGCGAGGATGAGTGCCGGAGTTATGCCGAAGCTGACCATATCGGCCAGCGAGTCGAGTTGCACACCGAGTGGTGAGTATTGTCCTGTGACTCTTGCGGCGAGTCCGTCGAGGAAGTCGAAGATTGCCGAGGCGAGTATGAGCAGTGTGGGAAGTAGGGCCATCTTTTCGGCCACGGCTGCGTCGGGCTCAAAGATGGAGCCTACGGCACAGATTGTGGCTACGACTCCGCAGGTGAGGTTGCAGAGGGTGAGAATATTTGGGAGAGTAAAATACCTAATTTTCATCTTTTCGCGTTCTAAAAGTAAATTCGCAGTAAATTAAACCCTATAACAGTTGGCAAAGGTAGTAATTTTTCGTACTTTTGTACAACAGTAACCGAGGGAAGTTGTGCAAAAATAACGCACATCGGCCCGAAAACATTGCCTTAAGAATGAACAACAACCAATTTTGCGTAATTATGGCCGGCGGAGTGGGTAGCCGCTTTTGGCCTATTAGTCGCCAGCACTGCCCAAAACAGTTCCTCGATGTGCTCGGTACGGGCAAGAGTCTGTTGCGTGCCACCTTCGAGCGTTTCTCGAATATCATCCCCGATTCGCACATCTTTGTGGCTACAAATGCGGCCTACAAGAATATGGTGCTCGAGACTATCCCCGAGATTTCGGAGTCGCAAGTACTCTGTGAGCCTGTGGGCAAAAATACCGCACCTTGTATCGCCTATGCGGCAATGAGGATTCGCAGTATTGACCCCACCGCAACTATGGTTGTCACCCCGTCAGACCACTTGATTATCAACGAACACCACTTCTGTGAGGTTATCCAACAGTGCTTCGACTTTGTGGACGAGAAACGCGATGTGTTGCTCACCATAGGCCTGCAACCCACACGCCCCGAGACGGGCTACGGCTACATCCAGGTGAGCAAAAAGGTTACTGACGGAAAATTCAATAAGGTAAAGACCTTCACCGAGAAACCCAACCTTGAGTTGGCGCGTGTCTTTGTCGATAGTGGTGAGTATTTCTGGAATTCGGGTATCTTTGCTTGGAGTGTCGATGCCATCTTGGAGGCCTTCAAGGAGCATCAGAACGAAACTTACGAACTGCTCGACTCGATTAGCGAACACTACGGTACCCCCACCGAGCAGGAGGCTGTCGACAGAGTCTACCCCGAGTGTGGCGGCATCTCGGTCGACTATGGAATTATGGAACGTTGCTCTAATGTGTGGGTGCGCTGCAGCGACTTCGGCTGGAGCGACCTCGGTACTTGGGGCTCCATCTACCAGCACTCTGCCAAGGATGAGAACGGCAATACGCTCCGCACCGATACATTCAGTTTCGATACGGAAAACTGCATCATAAAACTCCCCGAGGGTAAAATCGCTGTCCTCGAGGGACTCAAAGACTATATCGTGGTCGACACGGCCGATGTGCTGATGGTCTGCCCTCGCAAGGCCGAGCAACACATCAAACGCTTTGTCGAAACGGTCAAGTTCGAGACGGGCAATAAGCACGTTTAGAAATCTACCTATGAATACCGAAACGGAGAGACTCTATGAGATTTTTTGCACATCAAAGGGTGTGCAGACCGATAGCCGCAAGGTCACTTGCGGAGAGATGTTTTTTGCCCTGAAGGGTGATAATTTCGATGGCAACCGCTATGCTGCTGCGGCACTCGATGCGGGTGCTGTGGTGGCGGTTGTGGATGATGCCTCGGTGGCGAATGATGAACGCTATGTGATTGTAGACGATGTGCTTATGGCATTGCAGGCGCTCGCACGCCATCATCGTCGTCGGCTCTCGGCAAAGGTCTTGGCCATCACGGGGACCAACGGCAAAACAACAACCAAGGAGCTCACCTCGGCTGTGCTTGCGAGTCGCTATAGGGTGTGCTATACGAAGGGAAATTTGAATAATCATATAGGTGTGCCGTTGACGCTTCTTTCCATCCCCGCCGATACAGAGATTGCCGTAGTCGAAATGGGAGCTTCGGCGCAGGGTGAGATTGCTCTGCTGGCCTCCATTGCCGAGCCCGATTGCGGATTGGTGACCAATATTGGTCGCGCCCACCTTGAGGGATTCGGAGGTGTAGAGGGCATCCGCAAAGGCAAGGGTGAGCTCTATGATTTTTTGGCTGCGCACGACGGTGTGGCCATCTATAGGGCCGACGACAGTGTCCTCTCTGATATGGTTGCCGAGAGAGAGGGGTTGAGGTCGGTGGGCTACAATAGTTCGCTGGCCGAGGGTGTGAGAAGCAATCTTGTGGGCGACTACAATCGATTCAATATTGCGGCTGCCATAGCTGTGGGTGATTACTTTGGTGTGCCGAGGGAGTGTGCCGAGCGAGCTATTGCCGCCTACGAGCCCTCCAATAACCGCTCTCAAGCGGTGGCCACAGAACGCAATTTGCTCACGGTCGATTGCTATAATGCCAACCCTTCGAGTATGGCTGCTTCGATTGCCAACCATATTGCAGCCGAGTCGCACGATTATCATCATAAAGTCCTGATTCTCGGCGATATGCTTGAGCTTGGCGAGTGGAGCGCCGAGGAGCATCGCAAGGTATTGCAGATGGCAGTAGAGAGTAATGTCGTGGAGAGTATCTTGTTGGTGGGCCGCTGTTTTGCCGGGGCTGCAGGAGAATGCTATGATGAGAGAGTGAGGAGTTTTGCCGGTGTGGAACAAGCTGCTTTGTGGCTTAAAGAGAAACCCATTGAGGGGGCTTTTGTCTTGGTCAAAGGGTCGCGCGGCATAGGACTCGAGAGGCTGCTCGGAGAACTTTAGCAGGTGATGCGGCAGATGTGAATTGCTCCGGACTGTGGCCGAGAACAGATAGTGTAGTGGCGGGTTTGATGTCCCGCCACTTTTTTTGTGCTCCTATTTTTTTGTAAAAAATAGGCTGTGGAGATTTGAGTTTCCGAGGAGATTCAATATCTTTGCAAGTTGAAGAGGTATGCTCCGTGAGTGTGCTGCCCCGAAAAGAGAGAAAGTAAAGAGATGAAAAGCTGCGCTATGTATAAGAAACTAAGGCTGGTGCACCTCCTGAGGGTGGTGCTCTGCCTCGCTGTGCTCTGTCTGGCGCAGAGTGCATACTCGCAGCCATACAAACTCCGCACCTTGCGAGGACGTAACCTCGAGGGCCGAATCTATCCCATCGAAAGACGTGGCTCGTGGGGCTATGCCGATGAGGATGGAAGGGTTGTGGTGAAGGCCATCTTTGCCGCTACCGATAACTTTGTCGACACTCTTGCGAGGGTGAAGTTTGACAGCAAGTGGGGCATCCTCCGACGCGATGCATCCTACCTCTTTGAGCCCACCTACGACACTATTGCACCCATCTCCAAGGGACGCGCTTGGATGGCCAATGGCTCCCTCTGGGGTGTGCTCACAATGGAGGGTAGGGAACTCTTCGAGCCCCAATTTAACCGGATTACCCCCTTTGAAGAGGGACGTGCTTGGGTGGAGAAAGAGGAGCGATGGGGACTTATCTCCTCCGACGGCGAGGTGATTTTCGACTTCGCACTACACGAAAGACCGCAATATGTTGAGAACGTATGCTGGACTCGCTGGGGTGGCGGATGGGGTGCCATAGACCAAGAGGGTAAGGTGCTCTTTGAGCCCCACCTGTTCACCCGCCCGGAGTTTACCGATGGCCGCAGCTGGTGCCATTGGAACGGAGGTTGGGGATTGATAAGCCACTCGGGAGAGGTGCTATTTGAGCCCGTGGTGGAGCAGATGGAACGATTTGTCGACGGCAAAGCGTGGGCTCGCTGGAGTGGCGGTTGGGGAGTACTATCCGAGAGCGGCGAGATTATCTTCGAACCCGTCTTGGCCAGCCTGCCAATGTTTACGGGCAATGTCTCTTGGAACGAATGGAATGGCCGTTGGGGTGCTGTCGATAGAGAAGGCCGAGTGGTATTCGATGCACAACTCGGTGAGAAACCTCTCTTCGATGAGGCAGGAATAGCGTGGGTGCGCAACGGATTGCTTTGGGGTGCTGTGGGCAACTCGGGCAATGTTGTTTTTGACTTTGTGATGGAGGAACGTCCCATCTTTGGTGAAGATGGAGTGGCGTGGACCAAGTGGAATAACCGTTGGGGTGCGGTGGCGCGTTCGGGTGCGTTGCTGTTCGATGCGATCATTGAGTCGCGCCCGATGTTTGGCGAAGGCGATGTTGCCTGGGCCAAGTGGAACGGCAGATGGGGTGTTGTGCGCCACAATGGAGAGGTGATATTGCCTCCAACGGCTGCCGAATTACCCCTTTTCGGTAGTGACCAGAGTGCGTGGGTAGAGACCGACGGCGGTTGGATTGTGGTCAGCCGTGAGGGAGAGATTCTCTCCGAGGTAGAGGTGGCCGAACAACCCCGATTCGGAGATAAGTACTACGCTTGGACAATGTGGAACGGCAAGTGGGGCGTAGTGGACCGCAAGGGCAAAGTGCTCTTCGACGCGCAACTCGTAGCCAAACCCTCCTTCGACCGAGGTGGAGTGGCTTGGGTTGAGTGGAACGGCAAGTGGGGAGCGCTGGCCCCCGATGGCAGGGTGGTATTTGATGCCTACCTTGAGTCGCGTCCGATATTCACCGATGGTAGCGACCGCAGTTGGTCGAAGTGGAACGGCAAGTGGGGTGTTGTGGGCTACGATGGTAGCGTCATACTCGAAGCCCAACTTGATGAGCGCCCGCAGTTTGGCGAACGTGATACCGCTTGGGCCAAGTGGAACGGTGCGTGGGGTATCATTTCGCGCGAGGGCGAGGTGAAGATGAACCCCCTGCTGAAGAGCGTACCCGAGTTTGACGAATACGGCCAGACGTGGGCACTCTGGGGTGACGCTTGGGGTGTCATCAGCTATGAGGGTCGAGTTGTGCTCCGACCTATACTCGCCGCAAAACCCGAATTCCGAGGAGCCGAAACCCTCTGGGTGAAGTGGAACAACCGCTGGGGTGTAGTCAGCCGCAAGGGTGAGGTGCTCTGCGAGGCCACTTTTAGTGAAGTGCCCGACTTTGGCGATAGTGACCAGATATGGTACGAATGGCTCGGCGGCTGGGGTGTCATCTCGAGAGAGGGTCGAGTGGTGGTGGAACCGAAACTCGACTTGCGCCCTCAGTTCAATGGCAACTTTGCTTGGGTGAGGATAGATGATAAGTGGGGCGTTATGAACGCCGATTATGAGATGGTTATGCCCGCACACTTGGCCGAAGAGGGCTCGGGCCGTATGATTATAGGCTCCACTGTGGTGGATGTGGCACAGAATAGCGCAGTTACCTATGACACCATAACGAAGGTCGAGGAGAGTGCCTCTTCGAGTGGTCACTATTTGGTAAGTAGTGGGGCCAATATGGGTGTTGTCGGAGCCGATGGTACGGTGGTTATTGCTCCTGAGTGGGACGAGATTTACTACCGTGAGGGCAATGCACTCCACGCTGTGCGTAAAGGGGTGCGTTGGGGCTTTGTAGATGATGGTGGCAATATGATAGTCCCCTGCCGCTATAGTAACACCAGCGGCTACGGAGAACAGGATATGGCCTTTGTGGCGCAGAATGGTAAGTGGGGTGTCATCGGTACGGGTGGTAGAGAGATTGTCCCCTGCAAGTATGACTATATTGCTCCCTTCAGTGAGGATCTGGCTGTGGTGGTCAACAATGGCCGTTACGGATTTATCGACGAGGCAGGCCACGAGGTGGTTATCTGCAAATATGAGGAGGCAGGGAGTCTCAGCGAGGGTAGGGCGGCAGTCAAGAGTCGCGGTCGCTGGGGATTTTTGGGTAGAGATGGCAGTGTGGTTGTCCCTCCCACCTACCTCGATGTGCGTCCCTTTGCGGAGGGTGTGGCTGCGGTTAAGGCGGAGAGTGGCAAGTGGGGCTACATCGACACCGAAGGCCGAGTGGTCATCTCACCTCGATTCGATAGGGCCGAGAGCTACGAGGGAGGTCTGGCGGCTGCCACTCTCAACAATATAGATTACTATATCGACCACCGAGGCAACTGCCTCTACGACTTCCGTGGCGAACGCATCTCCTCGACGGGCAATGTGGTGGTGGGCTACAAAGGTCGCTACGGCATCGTTTCGGATACGGGCCGAGTCCTTGTGGAGTGCAAATATGGTGCAGTGGCTCCCTTCTCGGAGGGCTATGCTGCGGTGATGGTCGACGGCAAGTGGGGCTATATTGATGCTCTCGGAACGGAGATTATTGAGCCCCAATATGAGAGCGCCCAACCTTTCAAGGAGGGTGTTGCGCTGGTGCGCCACAGAGATAGCTTCGAGTTTATCAATCCGGCGGGCCGTACGGTCTTCACCTGCCGTTATGAACGAGCCGAGTCGTTTGTCAACGGATTTGCTGTTGTGTGGCGCGGAGAGCGTTGTGGTGCTGTAGATATGCGCGGTGGCGAGGTGGTCCCCTGTCTCTATGAGAAGGTACGCCCCATCGGAGACAATGTTTTTGCCGTATGCTATGGCGGCAAATGGGGATTTGTCGGACCCGATGGCAGGGAGTTCGTGGCCTGCATCTACGATGCTGTGGGCTACTTCACCGAGGGAGTTGCTCCCGTTATGAAAGATGGCAAACGAGGTCTTGTCGACAAAGATGGCAAGGTGCTGCGAGAGCCAATCTTCGACCGCATAACCGACTTCAGCGGTGGCTATGCCGCGCTGCAGATGGATGGCAAGGCGGGCTATATGCACAAGTGTGGAGAGTATGTGCTGCTGAATTAGAGTGGGCGAGACCTAATGGCCGAGCGGAAAGAGAGCGAAATAGAAAACTAAAAACGAACTATAATAGAGATATATGAAACGTATTATGGCAATTGCTGCTGCGGCCCTGCTGATGATGGGTTGCGGCGGTACGAAGAACCCCGAGAAGGTGGTGGAGAGGTGCTGGAAACAGCTCTCCGAAGGAGACTATACCGGGGCTGTGGAGCTGATGGATGCCGAGCCCGAGGAGGTGGAACTCTATGTGTCCATCTTTGCCGAGCAGTGTGGCGAGTTGCAGGCTGCGGGCGGTGTGAAGGAATTTCAGCTGCTGGGTAGCAGCGTGGGGGTCGATGATGCCACTGTGGATGCTGCGGTGATACTTGCCAATGGTCAGCGCATAGAGGCTACCTACAACCTCATACTCCGCGACGACAAGTGGCTTATTGCCCACTAATCGCCCACTCAGGCAAATAACTTTCCAATCCCAAACCGATAGAATAGAGGCGAGAAACTTATCCTATGACAATAATACAACTCGAATATCTGCTGGCGGTGGCCAACTGCGGCAACTTCTCCAAGGCAAGTGAGATATGCTTTGTCACACAGCCCTCACTCAGTATGCAGATCAAAAACCTCGAAGAGGAGCTCGGAGTGGTCTTGCTCGACCGTTCCAAAAAACCTGTAGTGCCCACACAAGTGGGTGCTCTCGTCATAGAGAAGGCCAAAGAGGCCCTGCTCGCCTACAATAATGTGCGCGAGTGCGTGGCCGAACTCAAGGGTAGCATTGCGGGCAAACTCCGACTCGGAGTAATCCCCACAATCGCCCCCTATCTGCTCCCGCAGTTCCTCCATACCTTTGGCGAAAAATACCCCAAGGTAGATCTCGAAATCAGGGAGATGATCACCCCCGATATCGTCAAAGCTATGGATAGCGACGAGCTTGATGCGGCTCTGCTTGCAGGAGGCACCTGCCCCGATCGCATCACCGAGCAGGAACTATTCGACGATAGATTCTATGCCTACGTCTCGCCCGAAAACCCACTCTCGGCCCGCACCAACCTACGCATCGAGGATATCTACTCCAAAGACCTCATACTGCTTGCCGAGGGACATTGTTTGAGGGATCAGGTCATTGAACTCTGTGGCTCCCACCGCCTACACGAATTGCCCTACACGCTGCGTAGCGGCTCGCTCGAAACGGTTATGAGAATTGTGGATGCTACGGATATGCTCACCATCATACCCGAGATGGCTCTGCCCTACATCCCCGATAACTTGCGCAGTAGGGTGAAAACCCTCGCCAAAGGTGCCGCATCGAGGAAAATTGTGGTGGGCGTGCGTCGCACCTACGCCAAGGAGACCATCATCACCGCACTGCGCGATACGATTATGGAGTGCGTGAAGAAGAGGCCCGCACAGCCTGCTTGGAACAAGTTTATGTAGCCTACTCTGTGATGCCCAAAGGGGGTGCAACACTGTAGAGGAAAATATACAGAGAGATAATAATCGAGAAACGAAAAAGATAAGAAAACTATGCAAAAACTGATTGACAACATTGTTGAGGCCATCCAAGACAAAAAAGGCCACAACATCGTTTCGCTCGACTTGAGCGCACTCGAAGGTACCATCTGCGACGCTTTTGTAGTCTGCAATGCCGACTCCACTACGCAGGTGGATGCTATCGCCGACGGCATTGTTGAGCACCTCGAAGAGAAACTCGGCGAGTCGCCTCGCAGGGTGGAGGGTAAGACCAATGCAGCTTGGATTGCTATCGACTATGTGGATGTGATGGTCCACATCTTCCTCACCCCCTTGAGGGACTACTACCGCCTCGAGCAACTCTGGGCCGATGCCCCCGCTACTCGCTACGAGTCGGAGGAGTAGAAAGATGACGGCACTGATAGAGCAGTTAGACGGTGTGACTTTTTGGTGGGTCTTGGTATAATAATCCACCGAAAGTCACGTTAGTTATGAGTGCAAAAAACATAGAAAGAAGAGAACTAAAACCAACAAATGGAAAATAAGAACACTAACAACCCCAATCAGGGAAATGGCGGCCAGCGTCCGCCTATGGGTGGTCCACGCCCAAGAAGAGGAGCGCTCTCGTGGATTTTTAGTTTTTGGAGCGTTCTGCTTGTGGGACTCTTTGCGCTGCAGATCTTCAGCAGTTCGGAGAAACCCGTAAAGACCAATTGGAAGGCCCTCGAAGAGATGATCGTAGCAGGTGATGTGGATAAAATAGAGGTGGTCAACGATCGCGCTGCCCACATCTGGCTCCGACGCGATGTGGTGGAGGCCTACCGTACCAAACCCGGATACAATGGCATCCCCATTGATAACTACCAATTTACCTATAACATTGGTAACCCCGACATCTTCCGCACAGACCTCGCACAGATTGGCGAAAAGTATGGCGTGGAGGTACCCGTACCTGCCTATGAGTACCCCTCCTCCGTATGGCGTGATCTGCTCGGAATATTGCCCTATCTCATCTTCTTGGTATTCATACTGATGATGTTCCGCTCGGCTTCGCGTGGTGCGGCAGGGCAAAATGGAGTGATGAACGTGGGCAAATCCAAGGCGCAGATATACGACAAGGATAACAAGGATCGCATCACATTCAAAGATGTTGCAGGTCTCGAGGAGGCCAAAGTGGAGATTATGGAGATTGTGGATTTCCTCCGCAAGCCCGAAAAATACCGCGACCTTGGTGGCAAGATTCCCAAGGGTGCACTCCTTGTAGGCCCTCCCGGAACGGGTAAGACACTGCTTGCCAAGGCTGTTGCAGGCGAGGCAAACGTACCGTTCTTCTCGATTAGCGGCAGCGACTTTGTGGAGATGTTTGTGGGTGTGGGTGCTTCGCGTGTGAGGGATCTCTTCTCGCAGGCCAAGGCCAAAGCCCCCTGCATCGTATTCATAGATGAGATTGATGCCATCGGTAGGGCAAGGGGTAAGAACGCAGGTTTCTCGGGCAACGACGAGAGGGAAAACACTCTCAACCAGCTGCTTACCGAGATGGATGGTTTCGGTTCCAACTCGGGTGTTATTGTGCTTGCGGCCACCAACCGTGTGGATATTCTCGATAAGGCGTTGATGCGTGCCGGTAGGTTCGATAGGCAGATTGACGTAGGTTTGCCCGAACTCAAGGAGCGTGAGGCCATCTTCGGGGTTCATATGAGGCGACTCAAACTTGCCGACGATGTAAACGTGGAGTTCCTCGCCAAGCAGACCCCCGGATTCTCGGGTGCAGATATTGCAAATGTATGCAACGAGGCTGCCCTCATCGCAGCTCGTCACGACAAAAAAGCTATCGGCAAGGAGGACTTCCTCGCTGCCGTAGACCGCATCATAGGAGGCCTTGAGAAGAAGAGCAAGGTCATAACCAAACAGGAAAAACGCACCATTGCATACCACGAGGCAGGCCACGCAACTGTGAGTTGGTTGCTCGAGCACGCCAATCCGCTTGTGAAAGTTACCATCATTCCTCGCGGCAGAGCTCTGGGTGCTGCTTGGTATCTCCCCGAGGAGCGACAGATTACCACCACCGAGCAGATGATGCACGAGATGGCATCGCTCTTGGCAGGTAGGGCTTCGGAGTTGCTCAACTTTGGAGAGATTTCCACGGGAGCACTCAACGATCTTGAGCGTGCAACCAAGATGTCTTATGCTATGGTGAGCTACTACGGTATGAGCGATAAAGTGGGCAACCGCTCCTTCTATGACTCTACGGGCCAGAGCGATTTCGCATTCTCCAAACCCTACGGCGAGGAGACCTCCATACTCATCGACACCGAGGCTAAGGCGCTAATCGACAAGGCATTTGAGATGGCCACTGCAATCCTTACCGAGTATCGTGACGGACTCACCGAGCTGGCAGAATTGTTGCTCGAAAAGGAGGTAGTCTTTGCCGAGGACTTGGAACGCATCTTTGGTAAACGCAAGAAGGATTTGGAGCGTGAGGCCGAGGAGCAAGCAAGGGCAGCGAAGGAGAGTGCAGAGACCGAAAGGCAAGAGCCTGCCACCGATGCCGAGGATGTGGCTGAAATCGCATCCGAGCATCAGGAGGAGTCGGTAGAGCCTCACTATACCATTACCGATAAGTAGTGGCGAATCGCGGGCAATGATGCTGCTCGCAACACTCTGATAAACAGACTAATCAAATCTAAATGGAGTTGGGTGCAGTGTGCTGTGCCCGACTCCGAACGTAAAGATACTATGGGACTCAAAGGTAAGAATCTTGGAGTGCGCACCGCAAGTGGTGCTGTGCTCGGAATTGTGGTTGTAGGAGCCATCCTCTGGGGCGTTTGGCCTACCGCTGTGTTGGCCTCGTTCATCTCAGTTGGGGCTATGATAGAACTATTCGAGATGGCTACCACACGTGTGCCCGACTCCAACCCTCCCATACTACTCACCCTCTGCCTCGGAGTGGGGTGGATTTTGGGTGTGGCATTCGAGTCCTCACCTCTTATGGTGCTCGTGGGCCTGATGTTTGTGCCGATGATATTTATCTATGAGGTTTTCCGCAAGAGTAGCACCACACTTGTCAATACGGCCGTAGCATCGCTGATGTTGCTCTACATCGCGCTGCCCCTATCACTCTTTGTGCTGATTGGTAGCGGCTCGGGAGAGTGGGAGGCCGCCAAGGTGCTGATGGTAATCTTCACCGTATGGGTAAATGACATATTTGCCTACCTTGTAGGTTGCTCCATTGGTCGACATAAAATGTGCCCCACCATTTCGCCCAAGAAGTCGTGGGAGGGCTTCGTAGGAGGTCTGCTTTTCGCGGTGGCATTTGCTATGGCTGCGGGCTATATGATGGAGGGCAACATCTATGAGTGGGGAGGTCTCGGACTCGCCATCGCACTTGCGGGTGTAGTGGGCGACCTGCTCGAATCGAAGATTAAGAGGGAGTGCGGCCTGAAGGACTCGGGCAACCTCATCCCCGGCCACGGCGGTATGCTCGATAGGTTCGATGCTCTGCTCTTGGCCGCCCCTGTAGCTTATCTCTACATAATTATCGTAGGACTATGAAAATAAACAAAGAGGGTTTGGTGGGTATCCGAATAAATACCCTTGTTTTTATTATTATAATAGGTGTGGTCACCGCAACAGCACTCAAATTTGAGTGGCCCTGGTGGGTGTTGCTTTTGGTGGATGGATTCCTGCTCTGGAGGATTATCTTTTTCATCTACTTCTTCCGCGAACCCGAGAGAAAACAACTTCGAGACGAGGAGTTGGTTTATGCCCCTGCAGACGGCAAGGTGGTGGTGATTGAGGAGGTCGATGGACCGGAGGTTATGGGCGGAAGATGCCTGCAACTCTCGGTCTATATGAATTTCTACAATGTCCACGTCAATTGGTCACCCGTAGCGGGCGAGGTCATCCACAAGGAGCATTTCGATGGCGAGTTTCTGCTGGCTTGGAGCCCCAAGAGCTCTTCGCTCAATGAGCATACGACGGTGGGCGTGAAGACAGAGAAGAGTGGGGTGGTCGTATTCCGACAGATTGCCGGTTGGATTGCACGCCGCATAGTCTGCTACCCCGAAGTCGGCGACCGCTTGGAACAGAACCAGAAGGTGGGCTGCATTAAGTTTGGCTCAAGGGTAGATGTCTTTGTGCCGCTTGGTAGCGAGGTGCTTGTTTCTCTCAATGAGAAGGTTGTGGGCTCTCAAACACCACTCGTAAGACTTCCTAAATAGGGTCGGAATCATAGTGTGGATAGATTTTTTTTGTGTAAAACCTGACTAATAGATGAATAATATCCATAAATACCTGCTTGGACTGCTCGCACTTGCCGCTACTGTGGCGGTCTTTTGGTTCTTTGGCGACATTGTTTTCTATATCCTCATTGCGGGCGTGCTTGCCATTATGGCCCAACCGCTTGTGTCGCGTGTGGCGGCTGCGAAGCTCTTTGGCCGAAATATTCCCCGTTGGGTGGCAGCAATCGTGGGTGTGATTGCGGTGTGGTGCCTCATTTTGCTCATTTTCATCATCTTCATACCCCTCATTTCGGGAAAACTGAGCGACCTCGCACACCTCGACTATCAGAGTCTGCTCTCCTCACTCCGTGAGCCTATGACCGAACTCGGACTCTTCTTGGAGAAGTACTTCAAGATGGAAATCTCGCAGAACTCTCTCACCGAGATGTTTACTACTCAGGTGGCCGAATGGGTTGAGAAGGGCAGCCTTACCTCGGTTGTGTCGTCTATCTTTTCGGTGGCGGGTGACGTGGTCGTGGCTGCGGTGAGTATCAGCTTCATAGCATTCTACTTTATGAAGGAGGAGGGACTCTTCCTCAATATTCTGCTCGCCATAGCCCCCACCAAGTATGAACAGAATGTGAAGAACGCTGTTGAGTCTATCACCTCGCTTCTTTCGCGCTACTTTATTGGAGTCTTTGTACAGATGTCGCTGATGATGATTGTGGTGGCAGTAATACTTGTCTGCCTCGGTTTCGAGGTGAAAGATGCGCTCTTTGTGGGCTTCGTTGAGGGTGCATTTAATATCATCCCCTACGTGGGCCCGTGGGTAGGATTTATCATCAGTGCCCTCTCGGGACTCACTTTTGTGGGGGCTTCGGGTATGTCCATCGGATATATCGTCATTTGCATTGCGGCCACCATCCTTGTGGCACAGGCGGTTGACAATTACCTCATCTCGCCGAGGGTGTTCTCACGTCAGGTCAATGCCCACCCGCTGGAGATTTTCATCGTAACACTCGTTGCGGGTAGCTGCTCGGGTATCATTGGTATGCTTGTGGCCATTCCTGCCTATACGGTTGCTCGAGTGCTGGCAAAGGAGTTCCTCTATAACCTCAAGTTGGTGCGCAAACTCACCTCGAATATGTAGACCGAGATCGGCCGAATAATAATATTTAGCCTCGCCTGCAAGTGACTGCAAGTGAGGCTTTTTTTATTGTGAGTGGGGGAGTTGTGGGGTGATTTGGTCATCTCTTTAGCTTCTCTTGCCAAAGGGTGTCTATGGTGCGCCAATAGTCACTCCCTTCGGCTGTTGAGGCCCACCTGAAGGCGTGGCCGAATATGAAGGTCGGGTCCGATGTGGCGTGCCACAGCGCGGAGTCGAGAGAGGTGGCTCCGTTTTGACTGTAGAAGGCAAGGTCGAAGGCCTCCTCGCATCCGCTTTGGCGCAGGAAGTTTCGGAAGTTATCGTAAGTTGTGCTCTCCACATTGGGTGGGCTTTTGTGTGTGGGTTTCATTGGTAGTGTGGTTAGACTACTTGGAGAGAGGGTAAGATGTGTGAGACTACTCCCACAGGCTCGATGCCGAGGCGTAGCTCTCAAATGAGGGCTCTTTCGGGTCGATTTTCTTGGCGCAATGGGGGCAGAAAAAGGGCTGCGAGGGTGCCGATTCCTCGCCGCAGCCAACGCAGGCATACATCATTCCGAGTCCTGCGAGATGTTCAAATCGTCTGCCGCAGGAGGGGCAGACCACGTCGTAGATTATTCCCATAGTAGAACGATTGTTTGTTAGTTATTGTGGTTGTTTGTCCGTGCCGAATCGCAATAGGTGCCGAGGGCTACAAAACATAGCGCTCCGAGCATTAGTCCGAGTACCATAGCTGTTGTCCCCCTCTGCTACCAATCGTTGTTGCCGCCAAAAATGTATCCGATTGAAAGGGCAAATATGCCGATGTAGATGATGATGTCGTGTAACATAGTCGTATGGTTTTAGTGTTAATCGAGGTGCAAAGTTAGAGAGGCGATTTGACAACTTCTGTCAAAAATATGGAGGGGCAATTATTTCTTTGTTGTCAGTCGTTGTGGCTGGGGCGTGTCAAAATGTCAGTCCAAGGATGGCTGGAACGATAATTGATTGGAGCGTAGATAGGTGGCCGACTATTGGGCCACACACACTTTGGCAGAAAACTTAATCCGAACAACAAATAGCTATGAGCAAAGAGAAGATAATCTTCAGCGTAGACCGCAAAAGTGCGCACGAGGGCGAAAATGTGATGGTTGCTTGGGAGTGCGACCTACCCGATGCAGTCACCCTCACCATCAACAATGGCTACACAACCTCGCAGATACAACTCGCCGACAGCGGTAGCCGCTCGGTGACGATGACCAAATCGAAGGGTAAGACTACGCTCCGACTCACTGCCGCCTTTGGAGGTCGCATAGAGCGCAAGGAGATAGATGTCAGGGTGCAGAACCTCAAGGTTACACGCACCTATTCGGCACCCAATCGTGGCCGTAGTGGTGCGCGAGGTGGCTCTCATCGCAACTTCTCGCTGCGCGGTTGGTGGGAGAGGGTAGCCTACCGCCTGAGGAGCTATTGGCAGAGGGTGAAATATGCGTGGCAGACTATGCCCCCCAAGACCAAACGTATCTATAAGTTTATGCTTATCTTGTTGGCTGCTATGTGGTTGAGTTCGCTCTCGCAAGGGCGTGGCTACAAGGCCGGCTATGAGCGCGGATTCCAAGATGCGGTGGAGATGCAGGCCCCCACACTGCCCTCTTTGCCCAACGAACAGTCGACTCCCCAAGGGAAGGTAATGCCTGCAGAGCCGTTCCCAAATGTAGATAAACCGGAATTGCCTACCAACGAACTTTAGAGCCCAAGAGAAGCAATCGGCGCAGAGAGTTTAACTTTCTGCGCCGATTGCTTTATTCCATAATGTAGATAGATTATTGGTTCTCTATTTTGACGTGTAGTGAGCGTGACTTCTCCTTGAGGTAATCCACAAGCTCGGGTGAGTCGACTATCTCGATGTCATCGGCAAGTCCCATCACAAACCTGCCAACACCTGCGAGCGAGCAGACCTCCGTATCGAGCATCCATTCGCCCTTGCCCAACGACTTGATGTCGCGTTCGGCCAAAGGGAACTCCTCCAAGAGCAGGTTGTGGGCCATAACACCCAACTTCAACTGTATGCGCGTGCGCTCATAGCCCGCAATGCGGAAAATGTCTATGTGGCCTTCGTGATGGCGGTCTGCATATTGCCACTCCACCTCCTCTTTGACCTCCACTGATTGTATGCGCGAGGTGCTGAAGAGTTTGCAACTGCCACTCTCCGGCTCGTAGCACCACACCTGTATGTAGTTGGTCGTGAATGCGAAGGGCTCCACAAGACGGTCGCGCACGACCCCCGTATGTGAGGAGGCATAGTTGTGCAAGATGGCCTGACGGCGAGATGTGATGGCCTCTACAAGATGTTGCACATTGATTGCATTTTTGCCCTTGACAACGATGTCTACCATCGAGGTACACTCATAGACCGACGATAGTTTGCGTCGTAGATTCTGCTTGAGAAGATTGGTGTCGTCGAGTGCATCTATCAGTCGGCCAACGATGTAGGCCTCCTCGTCGGTGAAGTGGATGAGCTGCGAGAGGTCTTTGAAATAGGGGCTCTCCTTGCCAAGTCTGTAGACTCCTCCCTCGAGCTTGTGAACGACAAATCCGGCCTCCTTGAAGGTTTCGAGGTAGCGATAGATGGAGCGAGGTGAGGTGTGGAGTCGGTCGGCAAGGTCTTCGACAGTGTAGTTGAGATTGCCCGAGAGCATCTTCATTAGTCGTAGCAGGCGTTCGATTTTGGGTTGGTCCATAGGTGCGGTGGAGTGATTGTGTCTAATTACCGCAAAGATACTCAAAAACATATAGACACTCGACGATTTCCGACAGATTGCCGAGGAAAATTATCGCTGCTCTACCATTTATGACATACGTTTGTCACAGGTTGACGACGTTTTCTCACACAAAATCCTTACCTTGCAGTGTCAATATATTACATAAGCCTATCGAGCCGATGAAAAAAGTAGTCATAGCCACCGATTCTTTCAAGGGGTCGCTCTCCTCACTTGAGGCGGGTGATGCACTGCGTTGCGGCCTACTCTCCGTATGGAAAGATGCCCGAGTGAAGGTAGTAGCCGTTGCCGACGGAGGTGAGGGTACGGCCGAGGTGCTTGTGGCGAGCTGCCGAGGAGAGTGGCGCGAAGTGGAGTGTTCCGACCCTCTCGGGAGGAGAATTGTTGCCCGCTATGGTCTTTGTGGCACTACGGCTGTGATGGATGTGGCTGCGGCGGCGGGATATACACTCCTCTCTCCCGAGGAACGCAATCCTATGGTGGCGAGTTCCAGAGGCGTGGGAGAACTCATTGCGACGGCTCTCAGGTCTGGTGCCGAGAGTGTGTGCATAGGTGTAGGCGGTAGTGCTACGTGCGATGGCGGTGCGGGATTGTTGCAAGGGCTCGGATATGAACTGCTGGACAGGGATGGGCGTGTGATAAGAGGTTGCGGCGAGAGTTTATTACGCATAGAATCAATATGTTCCGATAGGGCCGTTGCGATTGACGGCAGAGTGAAGGTATTGGCCGATGTGGACAACCCACTCTGCGGTGAACGTGGTGCGGCAAGGGTGTTTGCTCCCCAAAAGGGTGCCACCCCAGAACAAGTTGAGATGCTTGAACGAGGACTGCGCCACTTTGCAGAGGTTGTGGAACGTCATTTTGGTCGCCCGATGAGCGAAGTGGAGGGAGCCGGTGCAGCAGGTGGCATCGGTGGAACTCTCTATGCACTCGGAGCCACGATTGTCCGAGGTGCCGAGGCGGTTGTCGAGGCCGTAGGGTTGGAGAGAGAATTGCAAGATGCCGACTTGGTTATTACGGGAGAGGGGCGCATCGACAGCCAAACTACTATGGGTAAGGTGGCAAGTGAAGTCCTACGAGTCGGTCGCAAGGTAGGCGTAGATGTCGTGGCCGTAGGTGGAAGTGTGGTCAGATGCCACGAGGTTGACGAGTGCGGATTTGCAGCCATCTATGTCGCCACCCCTGCAGATATGACTCTTCGGGAGGCTCTCCGAAAGGAGGTAGCCACCGCCAATCTCCAACGCATCGGTGCAGAGATTGCCCGCAAGTGGAGCTAAATGAACTCCCGGATAATGTAGCCCGACTTGTGGCAGTTGGGGTAGAAAGTAGGGATTTTTGCAAACTTTTCCTATCTTTGCCACCCGAATAATCGGCCTTTACTCTCCAATATAGGTCGTCTAAACAAAAACTCTACATTATGGATAAGGTATCGGAAAACCCTTTCAAAAACCGAATCGACAGTCAAGGACTGTTGGTCGTTGTGACGGCACTCTTCGTCACTCTCTATCTTGTTTCTAACGTTATGGCTGTAAAGGTCGTGGGACTCTTCGATCTCCTCTATTTCGATGCGGGTACCATTACTTTCCCGCTGGCCTATATGCTCGGGGATGTGCTGACCGAAATATGGGGTTATCGCACCACTCGAAAGGTCGTTTGGGTGACTCTTGCCTGCAATGTGCTGATGGTAATCTTCACACATATAGGTGTATGGCTTCCCTCGCCCGACTATCTGAACGAAACGGCAACAGCCTATAATCACATTTTCGACTATGTACCCCGCATTGTACTCGGTTCGCTGGTGGGTTTTTTGCTTGGAGAGCTGTCTAATGCGTGGTTTATGGAGAAGATAAAGAGATGGACAGGAGGTCGCCGACTTTGGGTGCGTACCATTGGTAGTTCTATGGTTGGCTATCTTTTTGATTCGCTACCCTTTGTGCTGATTGCCTTTGCGGGAGTGGTCTCGGTGAGAGAGTTGGTAATGATGTGCGTGCTTCAATATGTGCTCAAACTCGGTATAGAGATTCTCTTCGGCACCCCGCTTGCCTACGCCGCCATCGGCTGGATAAAACGCCGCACCAATCTGACAGAGCAAAACCCTCAACAGACACAAAACTAATATTTCATCACTGATATATCGTTAATGTGGTAAAACAGCTCCTCAAAATAGGGAGCTGTTTTTTTGTTCTATGAACCGCTGATATAGAAGATAGTGTAGATGAATAATCCGATAATCAGTGCGATGTAGTCTTTGCTTTGCTCCAATGATGTCATTGCCGTGCTACCCTTCAGTGAGTTCAGTGCAATGACACCCTTCTTCGGTATGAACAGAGGTATGAGGGAAAAAATGGAGAGTATAATCAGTCCACTTCCAGTATCTGAACCCTCGGTCCGAAATGTGGCTAACGAAATGAATGTGAGTGCAATGAGATTGATTATCAATCCTCGTTTTTCTCCGCATAATATCTTATAGGTGCCAATTATTAACGGTATTACAATAAATATCGATCCCGTACACGTTGAGATTAAGAACGACGATATGAATGCAATACCTATGGTATATAATACCGATGAGAGTAGGTGCTTGGACTCCAATCCTTCTTTCAATTTTGAGCTCGCAAGGTTGCGTGTAGGATTGTTGGAGGTGGCACTTTGTTGTTGGCGAGGTGCAGAGGGTGTGGCAGGTGCTGTTGGGGGCACATCTCTTTGCAGGTAACTATTCACGGAGAGTAGCAGACGCTCCATTGCCTTTTCAGGATTGGCCTGATATTCGATGTAGTCGAGGTTGGCAAGGTAGAGGATCACCGAATCGTTGTAAATCGAACTATCGTATTTGAATGGCAGAATAGGTTTGCCGTAGGCGTAAGCTGTGCCAATCTCCTTGCTTGTCCAAGGAGATGCATTGGAATTGGCCGTGGAGATGAATAAAAATAGTTTGGCCTCTTTGATGCTTTGAGCAATGAGGGTAGTGAAGGCTGAGCCGGTATAGATACCTTCCTCGTCAAACCAATAGGTAATACCATTGTCGTCGAAGAGTTTTTTGATGGCAGAAACGATATTCCCTGGAATAACTCTCTTGTTTTTCTCGTAGTCAGCTCTTGCGTAGCTTATAAATACATCCTTGCCCATTGTAGTTATGTAGTTTAATTATACAAATATAGTGATTTAGATAGATTAATTCTTCTCTTGCCGTATTTTTATATCTACCTATTGTGGAATTTTGTGTTGTGGGTAAATAAAAATAGAGGAGAATCCAATGGATTCTCCTCTGCTTTTATTGTCGGTTGCAGGCGTTTCTACTCCTCGCCGGTGACGTTTTTCCAATAGTTCACCGAGTTGTGGATGGTCTTTTGGGTGGCCTCGTTGCCATATTTGTCCACGTCGGCTACGTTCCTCGGGCCGTGGTTGATACACAAGGGGCCATTCAAGCAACCGCCCTCGCAAATCATACCCTCGAAGAAGTTGTAGTCGCTCTTGCCCACTTTCAGTTTGGCAAGGTTGACGCGGCACTCGTCTATACCACTCATATAAATGGGTTTCAGGCCCTCATAGCCGCTCTCCATTGCCAGATCCAATAGGCCCTGAACAATACCACCGGCCTTGGCAAAGATGCGACCATAGAACGAAGCATTGTTCAATGGAGTATCCTCCTGCTCAGTGGTCTCGATGTCGCGTGCATCGAGGAAGGCCTGAAGCTCCTCAAACGACATTACGGAGTCAATGGCACCGTTGGTTTTCTCGAGCGTATACTCCATCTTCTTGGCTGCGCAGGGGCCGATGAAGACCACCTTGGCATTGGGCTCGCTCTTCTTGATGAGGCGTGCAATCTCAATCATAGGCGAGGGAGTGTGGGAGATGTGCTGTTTGAGGGTGGGGAAGTTGATTTCGATGAATCTTACGAACGAGGGGCAGCACGAGGTGGTCAGGAGTTTCTTCTCGTTCCACTCGCGGGCCTCTTTGTAGAGGGTTACGTCGGCACCCATAGCCACCTCCACTACGTCGTGGAAACCGAGCTTCTTGATGGCCGTAACAACCTGCTCGATGCGACCGTAGCGGCACTGGCTGATGATTGCGGGTGCGAGTACGGCGTAGACATTGTAGTTCTCCTTCTCGGCATTCTGGAGCATCTTGACGATATCCAGAAGGAGCGACTTGTCGGTCATAGCACCGAAGGGGCAGGCGATGACGCACTGTCCGCACATAATACATTTATCGTTGTCGATGACAGCTTTTTTGTTCTCATCGATGCTGATAGCCTTCACTTTGCAGCTCTGCTGACAGGGGCGTACCATCTTGATGATAGCGCCATAGGAGCATACCTGCGTACATTTGCCACACTCGATACACTTGTCGTGGTCGATGACGGCGCGTTTGTTGACGATGGTGATGGCATCTTTGGGGCAGATGTCCTTGCAGTGGTGAGCGATACAGCCGCGGCAGGCGGGAGTAACGAGCATTGCATTGGTGGGGCACTCGTCGCAGGCGATGTCGATTACCTCGATGACGTTGGGATTCTCCTTGTTACCACCGCTTGCCATACGCACGCGCTCTTGGAGAATAGCTCTCTCTTTGTAGATGCAGCAGCGCAGTTCGCTTTTGGGGCCGGGGGAGATTTTCTTGGGGATGTCGATGTAAGCTCTGTCGAGGGTTCCTTCGTAGGCGCTTTTTACGACCTCTTTAAGTACGTTGTACTTGAGCAGCTGGACGCTGGTATCGAATACTTTGTCTTGCTTCATAATCTTATGGAGTGTTGCAAAGGTTTGGGTTATCGTTTGTTTTGTGTGTGCGGGTTAGATAGTTTGGTGTATTCTTCCGCAAAGGTAATCTTTTTTCCATAGACTCAAACAACCTTTGTAATGAAAAGTTGTTTATTGCGGTGGATTGTTGCATTTTTCGTTGCAATGCATTATCTTTGTGGAGAGTTAATCCATAGACCGACAGATGAACGCTTCATTCAATATGGCTTCTTTGATGCTCGCTGCCACCGTAGGTAGCGTGGCTATGGATATGCGAATGTGCCTTGCGGCACGCTTCTAACCTACTGTCGGGGCTACGTACTCCGCTGCCACACTCTGTGGCGCTTCTACCAAATCTACCTTAAAGAGTTTTTAAGATTTTTTATTAATTCGCCTACTATTGCTCGGCGCGAGATAACTGCGTGGAGTCCGATGTGGGCAAATTAAGAGCGGGCTAATTCTGTACCGCTTGACAACTGATTGGATAATGATTTAATACTTATAGACTATGAATGACAAACTCCATTTCGAAACCTTGCAGATACACGCAGGCCGACATCGCGATGCTACCTACTCCCGTGGCGCTGCTATCTATCCTACTGCAGCCTACGAATTTCCTTCGTGCGAATATGCTGCCGACCTGTTCAACCTCAAAGAGATAGGCAATATCTACACCCGACTGCAAAACCCCACTACATCGGCCTACGAAGAGCGTGTGGCTGCACTCGAAGGGGGTGTTGGTGCGCTGGCAGTAGCCTCGGGTATGTCGGCACAACTTGTGGTGATGACATCTCTCTGCAAGGCCGGAGATAATATTGTTGCGGCTCCGCTTCTCTATGGCGGCACCTTCAATCAATTCAAGATTACGTTCCGTAAGATGGGCATTGAGTGTCGCCGTGCGGAGAACGATTCGGTAGAGGCTTTTGAGCGCCTCATAGACGGGAATACGAAGGCTATATATGTGGAGTCGATGAGTAATCCGGCTTGTTCGGTACCCGATTTGGATGCGCTTGCGGAGTTGGCCCATAGGTGGGATATCCCCTTCGTGGTGGATAATACTTTCGGTGCTTGCGGCTACCTTTGTCGACCTATCGACCACGGTGCCGATATCGTGGTGGAGAGTGCCACCAAGTGGATTAATGGCCACGGCACAGCAATGGGTGGTATCATTGTGGATGCGGGCAGCTATGACTGGACCAACGGCAAGTTTGAGGAGCTCTGCGGCCCTTCGGAGGGCTACCACGGTTTGGTGCTGGCCGAGGCCTTTGGTAAGATGGCCTTCATCGTAAAGTGCCGTGTGGATGCTCTGCGTGACTTGGGCTGCTCGCCTTCGGCCTTTGACTCCTACCTGATGCAACTCGGACTCCAGACTCTCGCTCTGCGTACTCGCCACGAGGTGGAGAGTACAGCTACTTTGGCCAACTACTTTAGCGCCCACCCGAGAGTGAGGGAGGTGCAGTGGGTTGGCTTCGACAACCATCCCTCCTATGCCAATGCGCAGCGCTATTTCCGCTATGGCTCGTCGGGTGTCCTTTCGGTGGTGCTTGAGGGGGACCTCGAGACTACGGTGAGGTTTGTGGAGGCGCTCAAACTTGTTGTGCATATGACAATGATTGGCGATTCCATCACGGTTGTAACTCACCCCGCCTCGACTACCCACAAACAGCTCTCCGAGGAGGAACAGCGCTCGGCAGGTGTCTCGCCTACGCTGCTGCGCATCTCGGCCGGACTGGAGAATGTGGAGGATATAATTGCCGACTTCGAACAGGCCTTTGAGGTCGCTTTTGGTGATTAAAGAGGGGAGAGGAGATAGATATGAGAGAATTTTTTGTTGAGCCTTTGGAACTTGAGTGTGGAGAGGTGCTGCCTTCGGTGGAGGTGGAGTACACCACCTATGGCACCCTTTCGCCTGCCAAGGATAATGTCATCTGGGTGTGCCACGCACTGACGGCAGATAGTCGAGTGGCCGAGTGGTGGCCCCATACGGTGGAACAGGGTAGATTTCTCGACCCGGAGAAGTGGTTTGTGGTCTGCGCTTGCTTCCTTGGCTCGCCTTATGGTACGACCTCTCCTGTGACTATCAATCCCGCTACGGGTAGACGCTATGGTGCCGAGTTTCCCACAATTACGGTGAGAGATATGGTAGCCGTACACAGCCGATTGGCCGAGAGGTTGGGCATAGAGAGGGTGGAACTGCTCATTGGCAGTTCGATAGGCGGTTTTCAGGCTATGGAGTGGGCTATTGCTGCCCCCGGGTTTGCACGCCGTGTGGCACTCATTGCCACCTGCACTCGTTCGTCGGCTTGGGCAATTGCTTTCAATGAGTCGCAACGTATGGCCATCGAGGCCGATGCCACGTTCCACACCGACAGTCCCGATGCGGGCGCAGCGGGTATGGCCGTAGCTCGCAGCATCGCCCTCCTGAGCTACCGTGGTGCCGAGGCCTACAATGCCACCCAGACCGACCCCGATGGTGAGAAACTCCGAGGTTTCCGCGCTACGACTTACCAGCAACACCAGGGGGAGAAACTGCGTCGACGATTCGATGCTAACTGCTACTACCGCCTGACCGAGGCTGTCGACTCCCACAACATTGCTCGCTCACGTGGTTCGGTGGAGGAGGTATTGCGAACTATCGAGGCCAAGACACTTGTAGTGGCCATCACGAGCGATATTCTTTTCCCCCCATCGGACCACGTCGTTATGGTGGAGAATATCCCTTCGGTGGAGTATAGACTCATCGACTCTCCCTTTGGTCACGATGGCTTTTTGGTTGAGTACGAACAACTCGATGAGATTATCAAGGAGTTTATGAATAGTTAAGATAAAGACGAGATGAAAAAAACGATAAACATAGGACTTTTTGGCTTCGGCAGTGTTGGCCGAGGACTCTACGACGTGCTCGGAGCAGTCGAAAGCAACGATATACATATCAAGCGTATCTGTGTGCGCAACATACACAAGGATAGGGGAGTGGAGGCCGATTTTACCGACTCGGCCGACGATATCTTCTCCGATAGCGAGATAAATATGATTGTCGAACTCATAGACGATGCCGAGGCTGCCTACACCATCGTGCGACGCGCACTTGAGAATCGACTTCCTGTGGTGAGTGGCAACAAGAAGATGCTCGCCTACCATCTGCCCGAACTCATAGAGCTTGGTCGCCAGATGTCCACACCGTTGCTCTACGATGCTTCGGCTTGTGGCAGCATCCCCGTCATTCGCAATCTCGAGGAGTACTACGACAACGACCTACTTGTCTCAGTGAAGGGTATTCTCAATGGCTCGAGTAACTTTGTCCTCTCCAAGATTTTCAACGAGAATATGGAGTATGCACCCGCACTCCGACTTGCGCAGGAGTTGGGCTTTGCAGAGAGTGACCCCTCACTCGACTTCGATGGTTGGGACTCGCTCTTCAAGTTGGTCATCCTCACCATCCACGCCTTTGGCATCTATGTGGCTCCCGAGAAGGTCTTTCGCTATGGCATCTCCACGATGAACGAGGCCGACATTCGATTTGCGGTGGAGAAACAGCGACGCATCAAACTCGTGGGCCACGTCGAAAAGCTCGAGGGTGGAGGAGTATATCTGTGGGTTGTTCCACAACTCATCTCGCGCAATAAGTATATCTATAGCGTAGAGGATGAGTTCAATGGCGTGGTCATCAAGGGGCGCTACTACTACAAGCAGTTTATGTTCGGACGCGGTGCAGGTGGTCACCCGACGGGTGCCGCTGTACTGAGCGATATCACAGCTTGTCGCTACGACTATAGCTACGAATATAAACGTATGCAGAGTGCCAATCCCGTACACCACACCGAGGATGTGGTCCACCGCATCTACTACCGCTACCGCACCGAGGAGGACTCCACGCTCATTCACTTCACCAAGGTACGTGAACGTTATAGCTCTCCTGAGTGGAGTTATATTGTTGGAGATGTGCGACTTGCCGATTTGGTGGCGGTCAAGGATAAACTCGCCGGCAAAGAGGTCTTTCTCGCTGCATTTCCCTGGGACTAAGCATATTTTTTCATAGCAAAACCCCCTTCCAATACAAGTTGGAAGGGGGCTTTGTTGTGAATTGTGGGTGCTCTATTTGGTTACTCTCACCCAGTCAACATCCATTC
Source organism: Tidjanibacter sp. (assembly GCA_017503805.1). Taxonomy (GTDB): domain Bacteria; phylum Bacteroidota; class Bacteroidia; order Bacteroidales; family Rikenellaceae; genus Tidjanibacter. The sequence goes on along the minus strand of JAFVSJ010000007.1, from coordinate 46,227 downwards.
GGCCGCCGTCGTTGGTCTTGCCTGTGGTCACCGCAAAGAGTCCAAACTTGGCACCTATCCACTTACCCTCCTTGGCGCGGAAGGGTTTGCCTATGGTGCGGAAAGCCTTGCCACTCTCGGCTATGGAGAAGCTGCACATTGCCCCATCCGAAATCTCCACTCGCAGCAACAACTCCTTGCCATTCTCCCACTCCATCTCGCCTACGATAACCTCCTCGGCACCTTTCTCGGCACCGTAGCACTCGGTCTGACGGAGCATCAGCTTGCCATCTTTGTGTACAAAAGCGAGGGTGGCTATGTCTCTGCCGTGGATGATGAGGCCTGCGCGGTCGCCATCCACACCTGCGGTGAAACGAACTTTGGCCGTAACCACCTCCCTGGGTGCTGTGATCTTCTGCGAGAGAATATTTTTGGCCTCCCATAGATTGGTGTAGGGCTTGCAGTAGAGCCTCAGGTAGCCCTCGGGGGACACCATCGCCCAACTGCGTTCGGGATTGCCAAACCACTGCCATTGCAGACCGAGGGCGGGGGAGGTGAACTCGTCACCTTCGCTTGGTGTTGTGGGCTTCATTGGGCGTGTTGTGTAGGGCTTGCGATAGGTGGTGACGGGCTCGCCTATGCCGTCGTTGTTGGTGTCTACACCCATTGTGCACCAGCCATCACTCTGCCACTCCATAGGTTGCAGATGGACTACACGTCCGTAGGCATAGCGGTCTTCAAAGTGGACAAACCAACTGTCGCCTGCCGCATCGGTAACCCAACCGCCCTGATGTGGGCCGTGGATGGATGTGTTGCCTTGGTGGAGCACCTTGCGCCACTCATATTTACCCAGCGGCTCGCGTGAACGCATAACGAGTTGCCAACCCTCCTTCACACCTCCTGCGGGTGCGAAGATGTAGTACCAACCATTGCGTTTGTAGAATTTGGGCCCTTCGATGGTGGGGTTTTCGGCGTGACCATCGTATATGAGCACATCGGGACCTATGAGGCTTTTGCCGTCGGGTGCCATCTCGCTGGCCGAGAGAATACTCTTGAATCCTGCTCTTGAGCCGGCCCAAGAGTGCACGAGGTAGGCTTTGCCATCGTCATCCCAAAGCGGACAAGGGTCTATCATTCCCACCCCTGCCTCCACCAGATGGGGCTCGCTCCATTCACCTCTCGGGTCCTCACTCTCAACCATATAGATGCCAACATCGGGGTCGCCCCAATAGATGTAGTAGCGACCATTGTGATGGCGGATTGAGGGTGCCCACACTCCGTTGCCGTGCTGCTCCTGCACACCTTTGGGGCGGTAGGAGCGGACAGCTCCGGCCAACTGCCAATTGACCAAGTCGGTCGAGTGGAGAATCTGAAGTGCAGGTAGACAGTCAAACGACGAGGAGGTCATCCAATAGTCGTCGCCCACACGGATGATGTCGGGGTCGGAGTAGTCGGCGTGTAGTATGGGGTTGCGGTAGGTGCCGTTACCTTGGTCGGCCACCCAGACGGAACTCACCCCTTGCGCCCCCGCGGAGAGGGCACAGAGGGTGAATATTGCGCAGAATAGGAGTGATTTGCGTCTCAATTTTGTGTGCGGTTTAGAGGGTTACACCTGTCTTGAAAATAGCTACCTCTTTGAAGCCTGTGATTTCGTGTTTGAGTAGTTCGCCGTTGGCAGTGGCGAGGATTTTGTCCACGAAACGGGCCAAGAGAGCCTCGGGCTCCTCATCTTCCACGAGGGTGCCGGCGTTGAAATCTATCCAACCTTTCTTGAACTCATAGAGCCTTGTGTTGGTGGAGATTTTCATTGTGGGAACGAAACTGCCGAATGGGGTACCCCTACCCGTAGTGAAGAGTACCATCTGGCAGCCGCTCAGTGCAAGTGCCGAGGAGGCCACGAGGTCGTTGCCGGGTGCTTGGAGCAGGTTCAGTCCTTGCTTAACGACAGGGTCGGTGTAAGAGAGTACATCCACAACTGTGCCGGCGCCACCCTTCTGCACACATCCGAGCGACTTCTCCTCAAGGGTAGTGATACCGCCTTTCTTGTTGCCCGGTGAGGGGTTCTCGTAGATAGGCTGGTTGTAGCTCTTGAAGTAGTTCTTGAAGTCGTTGATGAGGCAAACGGTCTCATCGAAGATAGCTTTGTTTGCGGCTCGGTCCATAAGTATGGTCTCGGCACCGAACATCTCGGGTACCTCGGTGAGGATGGTCGTACCTCCCTGCGAGATGAGCCAGTCGGAGAAGAGGCCCACAAGAGGGTTGGCGGTGATGCCCGAAAAACCATCGCTACCACCGCATTTGAGTCCTATTTTGAGCTTCGAGAGGGGCTGCGGAGTGCGCTTGTCGCTGCGGGTAATTGCCACCAGCTCGCGGCATACTTTCACACCCTCTTCCACCTCATCGTCAACCTCTTGGGCTACGATAAATTTCACTCTTTCCTCGTCCCAAGTGCCAATCTCTTTCTTGAATTCCGATACTTGATTGTTCTCGCAACCGAGTCCCAATACGAGGATGGCACCTGCGTTGGGATGGTGTACCATAGCGGCGAGTGCTTTGCGCGTATTACGGTGGTCGTCACCGAGTTGCGAACAACCATAGGGGTGGGTATATACCCTCACATCGTCGAGGTGCGAACAATCCTCCTCCTCGCGGATGCGCTTGGCTATGGCCTCGGCCTGACCGTTGACACAGCCCACCGTGGGGATAATCCACAACTCGTTACGGATGCCCATATCACCATTTTTCCTCTCATATCCCATCACCTTGCGCTCATCGGCAGGGTGGATTTTCGGGGCTATTTTGGGCTCGTAGGTGTACTCAATCTCATCGGAGAGATTGGTGCGGATATTGTGGGAGTGGATCCACTCACCCTGCTTGATGGGGCGTGTGGCGTGGCCGATGGGGTAGCCATACTTGATGACATTCTCCCCCTCGGCAATATCTTTCAGAGCCACTTTGTGTCCCTTGTCGATATTCTCTGCGAGGGTGACGCTGCAGCCTCCCACCTCGATGACCTCACCGGCGGCAAGGTCGTCGAGAGCGATGGCCACATCGTCTGCCTCGTTGATTCTCAAATAGCGTTTCATAGCTCTCACAAATAATTTTGCTTAATCTGTTGTGGCATTGGGTTGCCCTCTGCCAGTTTCTACAACATCTTTTTCAGGGCCGCTGCCATACCATCGGCGAGGATGGCTTTCACGTAGCCTGCAGCCTTCTCTACGAAGGGCTCAACCTCGGTGAGGTCTACGGTCCAGATGTTGCGATTCTCCACGATAGCTTTGACGGTTGCGTCGATGTCGTCGTTGTTCCACACCTTGCGGATGAACTCTACGTGCTCGGCGGTGTCATCGGGATTGAAGTCTACGGTGCCACTGTAGAGAGTGAGCAGGGCTGCGAAGGTGAACATCTCTTTCTCGGCCACCTTGCCTGCCTTTTTCCAATTGTCGAGTACGGTGGGGAAGTTGCGGGTCTCCCATTTGCTGAGTGAGTTGAGCGAGATGGTCTTGAGCATATGACGGATGTAGGGGTTGTAGAAGCGCTCCAAAATGCCGGCTGCAAACTCCTTGAGCTCGGCCTGATCCTCCTCAATCATAGGGATAACCTCCTCCTCTACCATTGTGTTGATAAATTTCTCGAGGTCGGGGGTGTTGAATGCGTCCATAACTGTCTCGCAGCCCATCTGCAGACCGATGGGTACCATACCGGTGTGAGAGCCGTTGAGGATGCGCACCTTCTTGTCGCGGAACTGCTTGATGGTGGGCATAAAGACTACGTGCAGACCGGCCTTGTCGAGAGGCAACCTGCGCTGTACCTCCTCGTAGCCGGGGCCACCGATGGCCCAGAGGTGGTAGAACTCGGCCTTAACGACCAGATTGTCGTCGAAACCTATCTCGGCTTTGATTTCATTGATGTTCTCGCGGGGGAAGCCGGGTACGATGCGGTCTACGAGGGTGTCGCAGAAGTGGCAGTGGTTCTCTACCCAAGCGATAAAGTCCTCGCCGAGTTTGTTGTACTCGGCGTGGCGGAGTACATACTCCCTCAGGGTGGAGCCGTTGTTCTCGATGAGCTCGCAGCAGATGATGCAGAGACCCTTGGTGGGGTCGCCCTCGAAGTGTTTGAAACGCTTGTAGAGCAGAGCGGTCATCTTTGCGGGGTAGCTCTTTGGAGGAAGTGCCCAGAGGTCGTCTCCCTCTTCGTAGCGGATGCCTGCCTCGGTGGTGTTCGAGACGGTAGCCTCAAGCTCGGGCGAGAGGAAAATCTGCTCGTAGGCTGCGTAGTCGGTGTAGGGGTTGATGGCGCACTGCACACTCTTGACCAGACGGATGTCCTTGACGGGCTGTTTGTCCTTCACGCCCTCGAGATAGACGTGGTAGAGGCAATCCTGCCCCTCGAGCATCTCGGCCATACCCTTGTCGATGGGCTGCACGATGGCCACACCGTGGTTCATCACGCCGGCCTCATTGGCTTTGTCTATCTGCCAATCTACGAATGCACGCAGGAAGTTGCCCTCTCCGAATTGGAGTATCTTGATTGGGAGAACAGGTTTCTCCACGTTGGTCTTATTGAGTTTCTTGATTTCCATAGCTTTGGGTTTTATTGGAGGTTAGAATTTGAAGAAATTTTTTGCGTTGTTGTAGCTGATATCCTCAACCATCTTACCGATGAAGTCGAGCTCGCTGGCGGGCAGGAGTCCCTGCTCTACGTCGTTGCCGAGGAGGTTGCAGAGGGTGCGACGGAAGTACTCGTGACGGGGATAGGAGAGGAAACTGCGGCTGTCGGTGAGCATACCCACAAAGCGGCTGAGCAGGCCGAGCAACGAGAGTGCGTTCATCTGCTTCTCCATACCATCTTTCTGATCGAGGAACCACCAACCGCTACCGAACTGAATCTTGCCTGCGCCGTAGCGACCATCCTGGAAGTTACCGAGCATAGTGGCAATCATCTCGTTGTCGCGTGGGTTGAGGTTGTAGATGATGGTCTTGGTGAGTTTGTCCTCTCGGTCGAGCATATCGAAGAATTTGGACATATTTTTGGCCACGGTGAAGTCGCCGATGGAGTCGAAACCGGTGTCGGGGCCGAGCTGTGCAAACATACGGCTGTTGTTGTTGCGGATTGCGCCGTAGTGGAACTGCTGGGTCCAACCGCTCTTGTGGTCCATAATTGCAAACTCAACCATCATTGCGGTCTTATACTTGCGAATCTCTTCGGGAGTGAGCACCTCGCCGCCATAGACCTTCTGGAAGAGACGCTCCACCTCGGCGTGGGTGTAGTCCTCGGCATAGAACTCCTCGATGCCGTGGTCCGAGAGTCGGCAACCTACGCTCTCAAAGAAGTCGTGGCGCACCTGCAGGGCCTGCAATACGTCGTCGAACGATTTGATCTCCACTCCGCTCACCTCGGCCAGACGGTCGATGTAGGCTTTGAAGTCGGCAGGCACCTCTACGGCCATAGCCTTGTCGGGCCTCCAAGTGGGGAGCATCTTCACACCGAAGTTGTCGGCTGCGGTTTTGATGTGGTGCTCGAGCGAGTCTACGGGGTCGTCGGTGGTGCAGACGGTCTCCACGTTGTAGTGCAACATCAGGCCGCGTGCGGTTCTTTCGGGTGTCTGCAACATTGCGGTGCAGTGGTCGTAGATTTCGCGTGCGGTGGAGGGGTTGAGGAGTTTATTCACTCCGAAAGCGGTCTTGAGCTCCAAGTGAGTCCAATGATAGAGTGGGTTTCTCATAGTGTAGGGAACGGTCTCTGCCCACTTCTCAAATTTTTCCCAGTCGGTGGTATCCTTGCCGGTGCAGTAGCGCTCGTCTACGCCATTTGTGCGCATAGCTCTCCACTTGTAGTGGTCACCCTCGAGCCAGATGCGCGAGAGGTTTTCGAACTTGTGGTCGCTTGCCACATACTCGGGGATGAGGTGGCAGTGATAGTCGATGATGGGCATCTTGGCTGCGTGCTCGTGATAGAGCCTTTGAGCGGTTTCGGTCTGCAACAGGAAGTTGTCGTCGTTAAACTGTTTCATAGCTTAGGTTTTGATTATGTTGTTTAGAATTTATAGTCGTTACAATTTCGCACCCTAAAAGTACAAAAACTTCCTCAAAGTTCAATGCGAATTTTCGCCACATTGGTAGTAATTATTGCCACCTCGACTCGCAACTCGCCACATAGGTCAGAAATAGCCGAGGGCCAACCCCTATTGTAGAGTGGCCCTCGGCTCTGTCGATTGTTTATGGTTTGCAGATTTGTACTATGGCAACCCTGCTGTGGGTTTCCCGTTTTCGGGTATAGTCATCTGCTCTGTGTTGGAAAGTTTCGATGGTTGGCGAACGTAAGGGATTGTTATATCGCAGTAGGGCAGTAGTTTGCCTTTTTCTGAAATCTCTGCGCTGATTTCGCTTTTGATACGCAATTCTATCGCTCTGTATATCTCTACGGGAATCCTGCTGTAGGGGCAGTCACCAATCAGTGCGGTTTTGAAGAATACATCGGTTACGCTGCCGTCGTCTGTGGAGAAATCCATATTCACCAACAGAACCGACCTGCCCGTTGCGGCGAGAAGTTCATCGGTGAGAATCTCATCCAAGATGGCGAGTAACTTTACTCTTTGTTCTCGCGAGAATGTCATATATTCGCTCAGGTCCTCAAGCAGCTCTCCGTTGCTATCTACCAGATCGGGTCTGCCGAGATGGTTTTCTGCATTGAAGATTTCCAATTTGTATCTGTTGATGGTGTCGCTTATGTAGGTGTAATTATCCATCCGAATGGTGTCACTTTTGTAATCTCTGGATGCGAATGAAGCGTAGTGACGTTGTGCCAATAGCGGCGTGGCACACATCGCCAAGAAGATAATAATGAGAATACGTTTCATAATTCTTTAGCAGTTACTAGATAAGTTAATAAGTGATTTAATAAATGTATATCCATCTGTAGGTTGATTTGTTTTGTATTTATTGCTGGGTTTTGATTATGTTGTTTAGAATTTATAGTCGTTGCAATTTCGCACCCTAAAAGTACAAAAACTTCCTCAAAGTTCAATGCGAATTTTCGCGACATTGGTAGTAATTATTGCCACCTCGACTCGCAACTCGCCACATAGGTCAGAAATAGCCGAGGGCCAACACCTATTGTAGAGTAGCCCCCGGCTCTAATCAATTCGCATTGCGCTGCTGTATAAAACAACCAACGGGCCGCTCCAATGAAGCAGCCCGCTGTGGGTATAGAGTAAATCAAGCCTAATGAGTATTAGTTCTGAATGTACTCAAACTTGTAGAACCTCAAGGCATTGCCTGCTGCCCAGATGCGAATCTCGCCCTGCTGGACATCAAACTCATTCTCGGTGGGAGCCTCGCCCGAGGGGGTGCCACCAGACTTCTCTACGAGGGTAGTGGCATCCTCACCCTGCTGAACAGCTACCATACGTGTCTCGTCGAGCGAGCTGCCGGTGTTGCTTGTCCAAACCTTCAGGATACCTGCTGCGGGAGCCTCGAAACGGAAGTAACGTTTGTTGGCATCACCCTTGCCGCCGGGCTGGATGTAGTACTGACCTGCGGTGGTGTCGGAAGCCTTGATAGTGCCGCCACCCGAGATAACGCTCAGACCGTCTACGGTAATATTAACCTCCGAATTGTTGCTTGTGCCAATCGAAACAAGTGCATCAAGCCACTCTGCGCTTGCAAAGTCCCAAGTGTAGTGAGCTTTGGGTGCCTCTGCAATGTAGGTAAACTCAAACTTATAGAACCTCAAGGCGTTGCCTGCTGCCCAGATGCGAATCTCGCCAGCCTGAACATCAAACTCGTTCATAGTGGGTTCCTCGCCCGAGGGGGTACCACCGGCCTTCTCTACGAGGGTAGTGGCATCCTCACCCTGCTGAACAGCTACCATACGAGTCTCGTCGAGCGAGCTGCCGGTGTTGCTTGTCCAAACTTTCAGGGTACCTGCTGCGGGAGCCTCAAATGTGAAGTAACGTTTGTTGGCATCACCCTTGCCGCCGGGCTGGATGTAGTACTGACCTGCGGTGGTGTCGGAAGCCTTGATGGAGCCGCCACCCGAGATAACGCTCAAGCCGTCTACGGTAACGTTCACCTCGGTACTGCCGCTTGTGCCAATCGAAACAAGTGCATCAAGCCACTCTGCGCTTGCAAAGTCCCAAGTGAGGGTTACCTCGCCACCCATAACAACCTTGTTGATCTGAAGGGTTGCTGCGCCTGCCTCCGAGCGGAGGTATTTGCTTGAGGTAGCTACGGGAATAGCCACAACGCTCAACTCATACTCGCCAATTGCCAATGCGGCAACCTCCTCGGCTGCAATCACAAACTCACAAGCGGTCTGCTCGGTGGTTGCACCACGCCAAGTAACCTCATAGTGGTCGGCATTCTCAACGGCCTCCCACGAAGCGGTGACGGCCATTGCTGTGCCCTCGTCAACCTTGCGGTTGTCGAACGATACGCCGGGAGCTTTCAGCTGGGTAGCTACAGCATCGGGGGTGAGGTCCTGAGTCCACTCAATCGATTTGAGGGTTACGCCACCTGCTGCCATAACGTAGATATTGTTGTCGCCCGAGAGGTCGCCGAGGAGCACTTTGTGGGGCTCGCCGTCGGCCAATACGGTGTAGCGGTCGCCACCTGCGAGTACCTGTACACCCTCAACACCGTTGGCACCCTCGGCAGTAACTACTACTGCACCGTAGCCATTGGTCAGTATGCCTACAGCACCGTGGGTAGGAACGCCCTCTGCATCAACCATACCTGCGGTTGCGAAGTAGATACCCTCGCCCAAAACAACCTCCGAGGGAGCCTCGGCTGTTGCATAGATGCGTGCGTTGCCGATGATGGTGGTAGCCGAGAGAACCTCGCCATCGTAGATAGCCTTGGCGGTGAAGTCCCAAGTGTAGGGCTCTGTTACAACCTCAAGCTCGGTTGCCCTTACGGGAGGCTCGGGAATAGCTGCATTCCACCAACGGGGGTCACCTGCCTGTTTGGCGGCGATGTCGCTGGTCGCGTTGAGGTAGAGTTTGCCTGCGCCGGAGCTCTGGCAGGGATCTGCCTCGAGGAGTGCGCCACCCTCTGCCAAAGCTGCAGCCTGATCGAATGCTGCACCGGCGATGGTGGTAGCTGCCGAGACGAACCAACCCTCACCTACATTGTAGAAGTAGTTGCCCGAGCATACGGGAGCGTTCGAGTCGGAGGAGTTGCGCACGAGGCGTACGAAGGGCGAACCTGCGGGCTCACCGTCGCTATACTCGTTGAGGAATACGTTCTTGGTACAGAGAATGGTCTCGGGAGTGGTTTTGGTCCTCACACCGAAGATACCTGCGTTGTTAGACGAGGTCTTGGTGGTGGTCACAAAGTTGAAGGTGTTGTTCTTAACCTCTACGAGGCCCGAGTCGGCGTTGTCGCTAACCCTCAAGAAGGTACGGGCGCAAGCGTAGAAGGTGGAGTTCTTCACCACAATCGAGGGGTGAACACCGTTGCGTACGTCGATGAAGTCGCCACCAACACTACCGTCGGCATTCACATCGTGTACATAGCAACCGTCAATGAGGATGCTGCCGCAATCGGCACCTGCTACGTTGTTGTAGTAGAGGCCCTTGGTGTAACCGAAAATCTCGCAGTTTACGAGCTCAAAGGCCTCCATAGCAGCCTTTGCGGTGAGGATGTGACCTTTGGTCTCGGCACCTGCAACAGCATATACTGCGCCATCGAGAACCAACTCTTCGAGGTGGATGGTTGTGACTGCGCCGGTGGGCTGGATGTCCAAACCGGTGATGATGGGTTTCTTGCCGTCTGTCGACGACTCGCCAACCAACCAGAGGTTGCAACCAATGGCAGCTACGTTAGCCAAGTCGTAGGGAATACCATCGTTGTACTCCACTTTGAGTTTCACGTCACCGATGGTGCCGGTGATGGCATTCACGATAGCCTCAACGGTGTTTACGGTGTTGAAGCCCGAGTCGCTGGGACGGGTGAATGCGGTGATGCTACCACGGTTGCAAGCCTTGCCGTAGATAAGGGTGAGCTTGTAGTTGGTGCAAGCATCGAGCTCTTCGACAACAGCGCTGCGAGCCGAAATCATATCGTTGGTGAGTGCCAAGTCCACACTCTTCTTCGAGCTGTCCGAAACGGGCACAGCACGCAGGGTGGTGAGGTCTGCTGCATCTTCGCCCTCATCCCAAGTAACAGTGATGCTGTTGGCGGTACGATCAGCGACGGTGAGCTTGAACGACGAACGTACGGCCGAGGTTGCGAATGCCTCCTCGAGGTAGGTCCATTTGGAGTCCTCTTTGTTGTTGGCGTGGCCTTTTACGCGCACGAAGTAGCTCTTGTCTACCTCGAGGCCGGTTACCACGTGGGGAATAGTCTTGATGTCAGTGTCAACCTTTGCAGGCTCTACGGCATCGTAGTTGGGGGCGAGTGCTACCTCGTTGCCGGTCTCCTCGTCGATACCGGTCTCGGTGGACTCGAATACCTCAACTGTGTAGAACTCAGTACCCTCCATTGCATCCCAAGTAAGTTCCACGTCGGTACCTACCGATGCAACGATCTCTGCTTCGAGGTTGGTGGGCGCAAGGCAACGGTTCAGCGAAATGCTGTCGATTACCTCTGCGGGCTCGGGCGAACAACCGACCATAGCCGCCATCGAAGCAAACAGTGCTATATTCTTAATAAACTTTTTCATATCTGTCTGTATACTTATTACTTTTTATAATAGGTAGGTGCCACTTCATTAGTAACCGAAGTCGTTCACAAGCGAACCCTGCGAGTTGATGATGGTTGCTTGGAAGATGGGCCAATACATATGCTGGTTGGGATCGGCGGTGTAGATGGTCGAAGCACGCTCCTCGGTCTGACCGTCGGTATCTTTGGTCAGATAACCACCCTTCTTGCTCCACTCTTCGCCCTCGGGAGCTACGCGCTCGCCGTTGAAGCCGTAGAACTCGATCTCGTCGCCCACGGTACGATACCATACGTCACCCTCGGGGTTGAGGTTGGCATAGTCGCCACGGATGTTCTTCAGATCGCGGTAGTCGTTGATGGACTCATCGAGTTTGTCTTTGAGCATATTCCAACGGATGAGGTCACCCTTGCGGAGGAACTCGCCTGCAAACTCAAAGTTACGCTCGTCTACGATGGCGTTGAACATCGCATCTTTCGAACCGAGTGCCGCTACATAGCTCTCGGCAGCAGCGCCGGTAGCCCTCTGGCGTACCTCTTTGAAGTAACCTTTGGCTTCATCGAGTTTGCCAAGTTCGTTGGCAACCTCAGCGGCCATAAGAAGTACATCGGAGTAGCGCATAACCACGGGTTTGATACCGTCGTCGTTACCGCCTGTGTAGGGCTGTTTCTCCATCCACTGGAAGCGATATTTGCCGAAATACCAGTTCTCGATACCTGCGGGCTCAATCACACCATCTTTCTCATACTTGAAGTTCACGCAAGTCAGGTCACGACGCTGGTCGTTCTTGTCGAAGTCGAAGTAGAGGGTAGGAGCGGGACCTACAGTACCACCACGGCCGGAGCCGTTGATGTTGGTGCGGATTGCGAAGGTGTAGTTCCAACGGCCACGTGCATCGCCGAAGGGGATTACGAAGATGTTCTCCTTGCCTGCGGTGAGGTCGAAGTTGTTGAAATCTTTCCAGAGCTGTTTGTAGTCGGTGTAGAGCGAGAGCGAACCGCTCTTGATAACCTCCTCAAGTTTGGTGAGCACTTTGGGATAGAGCACCTCTTTGGAGAGCTCCGAGTCGCTCGAGAGGCGGATGCTACCAGCGTCGCCGGTACCAACCATACCGTCCTCGGGACGGAGTGCATAACCCGAAGCTGCCAGAGCTACGCGAGCGTAGAGACCGTGTGCAAATGCTTTGCTCACGCGGTCGGTGGTCATCGTGGCAGCCGAAGTTGCGGGCCAAGGCAGATAATTGGCAGCCTCATCGAGGTCGGCGAGAATCTGTTTGTAGATCACGTCGCGGTCGCTCTTGGGCAGATAGATGGTAGCCGAGGTGATGGGCTCGAAACGTGCGGGCACATCGCCAAACGATTTGAGCAACTCATAGTAGAGGAATGCCCTGAGGGTGAGCGACTCACCGAGCAGGTAGGCCATATCGGCTTTGTTTTCCACGTCGCCATAGGTACGCAGACCTTTGATACAGATATTTGCGCGCTCGATACCGGCATAGATCTCGTTGTAGGGACCATTGTCGAGGTTGAGCTGCGAGTTGTTCACGGTGATGGCGTAGGTTGCAATCTCCGATTTAGCATCCTGAGTAGTCGAAACATACCACTCGCTGTCGGTGTTGAAACCATACCAGGGGAGGAAACGACCACGGTAGTTGTTGGTGTGACCAAAAGTCTCCGAGATCGAGAATACATTATACTCTGCCAAAGTATAGTTCGAGAATACTACGGACTCATCGAAAGCCGACTGAGTCTCTGCCTCGAGGAAGTCGTCACCGCACGAAGCGAAGGTGGCCGACAAGGCAATCAAAAGTATGTATGCAAATTTTTTCATCTCTTTCATCTTTTACTAAAAGGTTTAGAAAGTGAGGTTTACGCCAAATACCACGCCTCTGCTCTTGGGATAGGCCGAGTAGTCTACACCGGGGGTAAGAGGGGTAGCACGACGGGTATCTACCTCGGGATCGAAGCCGGAGTAGTTGGTCAGCAGCCAGAGGTTGGTGCCCGAAACGTAGAGACGGAGATTCTCAATACCAATCTTCTTGGTGAGGTTTTTGGGAATGGTGTAACCGATGGTTGCACTTGTCAGACGGAGGAACGAACCATCCTCAACGGCTGCGTCGCTGAATACGGCATTGCCGATGAAGGGCGAAGCGGTCTTACCCTCATTGAGAGCTGCGAGAGCCTCGGGGTCGGTAATCATCTCACCTGTGTTCCAGTCGATGTTGGTCCAACGCTGGTCGGTCGACATCGAGGAGAGGAGGTTGCGGTTGTTGTACTTACGAGTAGAAGTGAACTCGATGAGGTTTGCATTGTAGATATCGTTGCCAAATACGGCGTTGAAGTTAGCCGAGAAGTCGAAGTTACCGATGTAACCCGAGATGATAAGACCGCCGGTCCAATCGGCAAGTGCATTACCGATGATGGTCTTGTCGGCAACGGTCAGTTTGCCGTCGCCCTCGTAGCCGATGACGTTACCCTCCTCGTCGAGTACCTCAACGGTGGGCTGGTCTTTATACTTGCGTGCGCCGGGGACAAGGTAGGTCTTACCGATGATGTCGGAGCAGTCTACCACGCCCTCTTTGAGCTCCCAAGCACCGTCAACATAGTTGAAGTCGTCTACGGTGTAGTAACCGTCGGAGATGTAGCCGTACATATTACCCAAAGGCTGGCCTACCTCTACAACGTAGTCGGTACCAACCTCGGTCGAAGCCCAAGTACTCTGCGACTCGATGCGCTCCAGACCGCCGAGGGTTACTACCTTGTTGCGGTTGTAGGATGCGTTGGCCGAGATGGTCAGACCTGCATTCTTGGTCTCAAAGATGGTGAGGTTGAGTGTAGCCTCGAAACCTTCGTTCTGAGTCTCACCCATATTGCGATACTGGTTAGCGTAACCACTACCTGCGGTGGGGAACTGAATCAGAAGGTCTTTGGTGTTGTTCTTGTAGAGCTCAAACGAACCGCTCACCTTACCGTTAAAGAACGAGTAGTCCAAACCGAGGTTGTGCGAGATGGTGGTCTCCCACTTGAGGTCGGGGTTGGGCATAGTGTTGCCTGCGCTCCAGTAGGTTACGCCCTGCGAAATCCAAGTGGTGGAGTTGGCCTTGAAGGTCTGGAGAGTCTGACCGCTGGGGATGTTGTTGTTACCTGCGGTACCGTAGCTATAGCGGAGTTTGAGGTTGTCGAGCGACTCTACATCCTGAAGTGCGCCGATTTCCGAAAGACGGATTGCAGCAGCAGCCGAGGGGAAGTAGCCCCAACGGTTTGCGCCGAGGAACTTCGACGAACCATCGGCACGCATAGTAGCCGAGAGGGAGAGGATGCCGTTCCAGTCGTAGTTTGCACGACCGAAGAAGGAGAGGAGTTTGTCATCGGGATTGTAGTACTTGTTGTTGGAAACAGCAGTACCCGAAGCCATAAAGTTCCAAGCCATCTCTGCATCAAAGAAGGTGGGCAGACCCTCAACCCAAGTGGTCATAGTGTTGCTCTCGGTGTGGAGATACTCCTGACCAAGAAGGATGTCGAGTTTGCTATCCTCCCAATCGAACGCCTCACCTACATTGTAGTGGAGGGTATTGGTGTTGCGGAGTTTCGTACGATCCTGCTCGATGTAGGAGGCAGCGGGCTGTCCCTTGAGAGTTGCGTTGTTGTTTACGTAGTAGGTGGTCAGACCGTAGTAACGGTTGTCCTCCTGAGTGTAGGTGTCGAGACCGCCGTCTACCTTGAGGGTGAGGCCCTTGAGGAGTTTGAGCGATACGGCACCGTTGATGTTCCAGTTCTGACGGTTACGCTTCGAGTCGTTGTCAGCTACCGAACGCATAGGAGGAGCGTTGTCGCCATAGTCCTCCTCGAGGTCGCTCGACTCTACCGAGCTATTCAGGGGCACGGGAGCGTAGCCGATGGCGTGTTTCAGACGACCGTTGCCGGAGGTCGAACCGCTATCGTTGATGGAGTTGGCACCACTACCGCGAACGTCGGTATTGGAGTAACGTACCGAGAAGTCAAACGAAACCTTGTTGTTGGGTTTGAATTTGGTCTTCAGGTTGAGGTTGTCACGAGTGTAGCTCGAGCCCTTCATAATGGCGTTGTCACCCATATGCGCGTAGCTTGCGGTCCAGTTGAAGTCCTTGCTACCGCCCGAGAGGGAGATGTTGTGGTTGTTGGTCGTGCCTTGATTGCCAAATACCTGTGCAACGTAGTCGTTCTTGGGCTGGTTGGCATAGAGGTCGATGTCGCAGAACTGACCGAAGATGGGCTCGTAGGCACTCTCAACGTTGTTGCGGAGTACGGAGAGCTCATACTGCAGTTTCACAAACTCCTCGGTGTCGAGGGTGGTGAGTGCATCTTTGTTTGCGATGGTTTTGAAGCCTGTGTAGCCGTTGTAGTTTACGGTCAGACGGCCCTCTTTACCGCTCTTGGTGGTAACGATGATAACGCCGTTTGCACCACGCGAACCGTAGATGGCGGTCGAGAAGGCATCCTTGAGCACGTCGATACTCTGGATATCGCTCGAGGGGATGTCGTTGATGCTCTCAACGGGGAAACCGTCTACGATGTAGAGAGGCGAGGAGTCCTGAGTAATGGAGCCGCCACCTCGAACGCGGATTTTGATGTCTGCATCGGGGTCACCCTCGGTTGCTGTTACCTGCACACCGGCCATCTTACCCGAGAGGGCTTCCGATACGCTGGTTACGGGCTGTGCGGCGAGGGTCTCGGAGTTTACAGACGAAACCGAACCGATCAGGTCCTTACGTTGTACAGTGGCATAACCTACCACAACCACATCCTGCATAACCTCTGCATCACTCTCAAGAGTGACTTCGATGTAGGTGCGGTTGCCGATGGCCACCGTCTGGTCTTTCATACCAAGATAGGAGAAGACCAATTTTTTCTGCGGTGCGTTTTGGATATCGAGGCTCCACTCGCCCGATACGTTTGTCGACGTACCGTTGGTAGTTCCTTCGACGATCACGGAGGCGCCGATGATGGGTTCGCCTGCCGAGTCCTTAACAATACCGCTAACCTTCTGAGCCTCGGCTGTCAGTGCCAAGCTCAACCCCAAAAGCAATAGGGTAAACTTTCGTGTAAAGTTTCTCATGGTTTTTTTGGTTAATGTTAGTGATGAAATTATTGGTTTGTTTTGATTGTAATTTTCAGTGCCAACGATGAGCACTACAACTTGGTGTTGGAGTGGTGTTTTTTTGTGTGTCGAATAGTTTTTTTTTTGAGAGATTGATATCTTTGAGTTAGGTTAGAATGGTTATTCTATGGCAAATTTACGAATTATATATATAATATCCATAGTAAAATTATTCGGTTTTTTCGGATTATTTGACACCTCGTTTTCTCTATGTTACCTATACAGATGGTGTCGTTGGGGCGGTTATCTTGCCGAAAGTGAGTGCAAATAGCATTCCAAATGGCTGTAGCCCGAGGGTGAAATTTCTGCGCCGTCGGCAGCGTTGTGCGGATTCAGACCATTGCCTCTTTCCCACTTGTCGGGAATGCCGTCGCCATCGCTATCTTTGGCCTTGCGTGAGCTCTTGAGGCGGGGCCAACCGCCCACCTCATCTTGCGAATTGATGATGGAACCACTGCGGTCTAATATCTCCGCCAGCACTCTCTCATCGGCTTTGTCGGAGGGCTTTGCGCCCGCACCCGAGGGCCCCATTACGGTGATGTGAGCGGCCTGTGGAGTCTCGCCCCACATCTTGCGAGGAGCAGCCATTTCTATCTCCTCTCTCGTTGTGTTGCCCTGAATGTCTACACCAACCCAATTGTCGTTGGCAATCTCTTCGTTACCTTCGACTATGTTACCCGAGATGTGGTAGTGTCCATTGGTTGCGTGGGGTTTGGGGTAGACCGAAGATTGGAGAAATTCGGTAGTGTTTTTTGTGTCGGGGCCGGGTATGAAGAGGTTGTTGCAGAATATCCACCAACCCTCCTCGCCACCGTAGCAGGCCTTGTCACCCCAATTGTAGATGGTGTTGTTGTAGAGTTCCACGGTACCACGATAAAGCAATAAATCTCGGCCCCAATAGAGGAAAGGATGGTCGAGTCGTGGGTTGCGTGAGGAGTGATGTGCGAGTATGTTGTGGTGGAAGGTTGCGTTGCGACCGCCCCAGATGCCGCCATAACCGTGGTTGCCTTTTTTGTGGGTGGAGTGGTTGAGGCTCTCGTAGATGAGGCAATATTGCATTGTGAAGTTGCGGTTGCCATAGCACGAGGCGCACTCGTCTACGCTCCAACTTGCCGAGCAGTGGTCTACGATAGCACCCGTGCACTTCCTGAATTCGAGTGCATCCTCCTGTGTGGAGGTCTTGTCGCCCAAGCGGAAGCGCAGATGGCGCACGATGATGTTGTCGGCCTCGAAACGGGTGTCGTGACCGGTGATGCAGATGCCACCACCCGGAGCGCTCTCGCCTGCGAGCGTGAAGTTGCCCTCGGTGACGTGAAGCATACTTTCGAGAGCGATGTTACCACTAACGTCAAAGAGAATCATCCTCGGCCCTTTTTGTTCCAAAGCCCAGCGGAGTGTACCTTCCGAGCCGTCGTCGGCAAGCGAAGTCACCTTGAGTACCTTGCCACCTCTGCCGCCCGTAACCCACATACCGCCTCCCTCGGCACCCGGGAATGCCGGTATGGCACCCTCTGCGGGCTGTGCGTGGTAGTCTATGTTGTGCAGTGCTTCATACTCCATCGAGGCCCAGATGAATGGCCCCACACCCTTGCAGTCGTTCTCAATGATAGGCTCCGAGAGGTAGTAGGCGAAGTCGCCCATACGGTTTTGCTTACCGCCCAATCCGCCAACGGCACAACAATCTATCATTGAGATGGTCCCGTCGCCATTCTCGCGCATAAAACGCTCCACGAAACGCTCATAGAGCCTTGCGCCTTCGGTTCTCATCTCGCGTGGCAGATAGCCCTGTCGACCTGCCTTCATCATTGCATATATGAGCATTATGGAGCCCGTAGCCTCCTCGTAGTTGCCCTCGCGAGTGGGGGAGTCCATCACCTGATACCACATCTGGCTCTCGGGGTCGGCAAAGGCAGGTATAGTCTTGTAGATGTGTTCGAGTAGGCCGATGAGTTTGTTGCGACCTTCGATGTGGCGAGGCATAAAGTCGAGTACCTCTACCAATGCCACTGTGTACCAACCCATTGCACGGAGCCAAGCGTGTTGACTCTGCCCTGTCACTTTGTCGCACCAGAACATCTCCTTCGAGGAGTCCCAAGCGTGGCGGAAGAGTCCCGTTGCGGGGTCGTAGGTGCGCTCTGCTGCGAGCACAAATTGGTGAATAATATCCTCCCAACCGTGCGCCACAGCCTCCTTGCCGAGTTCTTCGCCAAAGCGCACAAGATACTCGGCCTTGAATGGCTCGGCCATATAGAGTCCGTCGAGCCACATCTGATTTGGGTAGGCTTTCTTGTGCCAATAACCACCCTCGGGTGTACGATATTGCCCCTCGAGTTGTTGCCATAAGAGTCTCAATGCGTTGCGGTAGCGCTCCTCTCCTGTCTGATCCCAAGCACGATAGATGAGTCGGCCGGGGCAGATGTGGTCGAGATTGTAGTTGGAGAGTTTGTAGGTTGCAATCGAGTTGCCATCTTCGGACACCATACGGTCTACCCAACTGAACGCGTAGTCGAAGTAGCCGCTCTGCTCATAGCGGTCGGCTGCATCCATAATCGAGAGGAGTTCCAACCCCGTTGTGTAGTTCCACTTGGGCTTGGCCACGCCATCCATAGTGATGGCATCGGGTATGCGGCTCATTTCGCTCTCTACCATCCTCATCGAGAGTGGTTTTTCGCCGCGGATGGCAGGAGCTTGGCGGGTGTCGTTGCCGACGGCTGTTGTGAGTGTGGCCAGCAGTGCCAGCAGGCTCAATAGGGTAGTTTTCATAGGTGTGTTGGTTTGTGTTGTCGTTAGCTGTGTAGGTTAGCGGTGCAGAGATGCTTAGTTCTCCTCTCGTTTGATGCCGAGGTTGCGCATATACTCCAACGGTGAGGCCTTGTACTGCTCCTTGAAGCAGCGGCTGAAGTAACTCGGGTCGGAGAATCCCACTTTGTAGGCCACCTCCGAGATGGCAAATTGGCCGGTGCGTAGTAGTAGCTCACTCTTGGCAATGCGATACTCTTTGATGAGTTCCGAGGGTGACTTGCCGGTGAGTGATTTTATCTTGTTGTACATAGTTGTGCGGCCGAGTCCGAGGTGTCCAGCAAGGTCCTCTATCGTCAGGTCGGAGTTCTCGATGTTCTCTTCGAGCCAACCGATGAGATTGGTTAGGAATTTTTCGTCACGATTGGTTACGCTCACCTCCTTGGGTGTGATCTCCACATATCGGTTGCCTGCCGAGCTATTGGCCATCTTCTCGAATATCATCCTCCTCTGGGTGAGTAGGTTGTCTATTCGAGCCAAGAGCAACTCCATACTGAAGGGCTTGGTGATGTAGCCGTCGGCACCATATTTCATAGCCACAATCCTATCTTCGGGTGTCTGCTTGGCAGTGAGCATAATGATGGGTATATGACTGATGTCGAAGTTTTTGCGTATTTTTTCCACCAACTCTATGCCGTCCATTCGGGGCATCATAAGGTCGGTGATGATAATATCGGGATGTTCGGCAATAATCTTCTCCAGAGCCTCCACTCCATCTACGGCTTCTATTACGTCGTAGGTCTCTATGAGGTTGTTGTAGATGAAAGCCCTCATCTGACTGTTGTCCTCGGCGAGAACTATCTTGTGTGCACCTTGAGGGGGCTTAATGTCGTTGCGACGCAGATTGCTAACCTGCTCTTCTGCAGTGTTTTGTCCGTCGCCAAAGACTATCTGCTCCATCGTGAAGTGGGAGTTGCCCGAGAGCAGACGCACCGTAAATCGTGAGCCCGCACCCACCTTGCTCTCTACCTCTATTGAACCGTGGTGCAGTTCCACAATCTCCTTGCAGAGCGATAGACCTATGCCGCTGCCGCTTACCTCTCCGCGCACGGCCGAGGCGTAGCTTGCAAATCGGTCGAAGATAGCCTCCTGACGCTCTTTGGGGATACCGATGCCCGTGTCGCTCACGCTGATGGTGGTGTGTTTTTCGCCCTCCTTGCGACTCACCTCAATGGTTACCCGACCACCGTTCTTGGTGAATTTCAAGGCATTGGAAATCAGATTGTAGAGCAGACTCTCTATTCGCTCGGGGTCGCACCATACCATAATGTGGTTGTTCGACACGGAGAGTAGCAATTCGATCTCTTTCTCTGCTGCGCTGTCGCGGAAATCCTCCACCACTTCGCCTGCAAGTCTCACAACATCTACCAACTCTACCTTCAGTTCCATCTTGTTCTTGACCACCTTGCGGAAGTCGAGCAGTTGGTTTATGAGGGTGAGCATACGTTTGGCATTCTTGTGCGAGAGGTTGAGGCTGTTTTCGGCTCTTTCGGGGAGAGTTGTATGGCGTTTCACCTCCTCGATGCCTCCCATAATGAGTGTAAGAGGGGTGCGTAACTCGTGCGATATATTGGTGAAGAACTTGAGCTTCATCTCGGTCATATCCTGCTCAATGCGGGCCTCATTGCGAATCTTGGCCATACGCACATAGAGCCTTCCGATAAACCACATAAGTCCGCCTGCTACAAGTAGATAGAGCATTATTGCCCACCACGACACCCAAGGCGGAGTGGCGATATGGATTGGCAGGGAAATCTCTGCGCTGGCCGAGTCGGGAGAGTCGACAAAGGCTTTCACGCGGAAGGTGTAGCGGCCGTGTGGCACTTTGGAGTAGTAGACGTTGTTGAAGTCGTTAGTGACGTTCCAATCCGATTCGTAGCCGTCGAGTCGGTACATATACGACACGCGGTCTTGGAGTCGGAAGTTAAGGGCTGCAAAACTCACTCTGAAGAGTCGGTAGTCGTGTCGGAGTCTGACGGGACTTGCAATATTCTCGTTGGAGTCGAGCGAAATGTAGTTGTTATTGCTCGAGTCGCTCTCTTGTGAGTTTTGCACCTCAAATCCTATCAGACGTAGATTGTAGTCGTATTTGTTGGTTGCTATGCTCTCGGGTGAGATGATGTGCAGGGCGTTGCTTGCGCATCCAAAGACCACTCTGCCACGCGAATCGGTCAGAGCGGCTCCCTCACTATATACTATGGGAGTCACCCCATCGTGGCGAGAGTGGTTGGTTATCACTTTGCTTGTGGGGTTTAGGCTGCTGATACCCTTCTCTGTCGAGAGCCAAATGGAGCCATCGGGGGCCTCGGTTGCGGCCATCACCACATTGCTGGCCAAGCCATCGCTTGTCGTGAAGGTTTCGAATCGTGGAGTGCCGTCATCGGAGTAGTCCACGATGCGGCTTACTCCACCTCCGTAGGTCGAGAACCATACATCCCCCCGACTATCCTTGAAGATGTGGATGATGTCGTTGGCCTGGAGTGAGGTAGTGTCGTTTATAGCCCTCTGTGCTACTGTGAACTGCATTTTTTCAGGGGGTGTCGAGGGGTCGAAAATGAGCACACCCTCCGAGGTGCCTGCGTAGATTCTGTGGCTGCCATCGGGGAGCAGGTAGCGCACCCTTTCGCCCGATTCGGTGGGGTAAAGGGGGAAGTTGTTGGTCGTATTGACAAACTCCTCGGCATCCCACGATGGGAGCATATTGATGGCACCACCATAGGTTGCCACCCAAATGCGACCTGCCTCATCTTCGGCTATCGAGTAGACCTGATTGTCGGAGAGCGAATGTGGGTTGTCGGCGCGGTGGGTGAATTGTCTGATTGTGTAACTGTTTCCATTGCGGCGCAGACGATAGATGCCGCTACCCTTTGTGCCTACCCAGAGATTGTCGTGGGAGTCCTCAAGCAGGGTGTAAATGGGGCCCAGGGGTTTGCCATTAAGTTCTTTTGTAAGGTGATGGAGCAGGGCTCCATCGGGCGAGTAACAATAGAGGTGTCCCTCCTTTGTGCCCACCCAGATATTGTGATTCTTGTCGGATATGATGGCTCGAGCTTCGTCGAGGAACGAAATGTGGCTTGAGTGGTTGTTGTTTTCGAGCGAGAAGAGGTTTTCGTCATTCTTCTGCAAGACTATGCGCTGTAGGCCGCGTTCGTAGTAGGTCGATAGCCAGATAACGTTGTTGTCTATCTCGAAGATAGCCACGCCGTTGGACATCCTGCATTCGGGTGTTGTGGGGTCGTTGTAGAAGGGCTCTACGCTGTCGTTTTCGCGGTCGTAGTAGCCAAATCCTACGTGGTTCATCTTTATCCACACGCGATCTTGCTCCTCAATAATCAGGGAGTTGATACCTGTGTAGAACTGCACGGTGTGTTGCTTCTGTTCGAAGTGTTTGTAGTCGCCTTTGTTGGGGTCCAAACGGGTGATGCCGTGGCGCGAGTCGGCAATCCATACCGTGCCGTGGGAGTCCACAAAGAGGTCGCGCACACCTACGGGAATTGAGCCCCGTCTGTAGTGGCGCGTGTTGCCATTATCGCCCTCGGCCCAAAGTCCCGCCGAGTGGGATGCTGCATAGAGAGTGGCCGAGGTGTTGTCCCAAGCGAGTGTCGTGAGGTCTCGGCCTTTGTAATTGCTCTCGCGCTCTACCTTGTGACTCTGCTTGTCCACCCAATGGATGTTGTTGGCTGTAGCCAAGCAGATATTGTCGCCTGCCTCCACGATGTCGACGATCTCGCCCTGTGCCGAGACCACCTCGTTCACCTGCTCGGTGAGAGGGTTGATGACGCATACCGAACCGCTCTCCGAGGCTACCCATAGGTTGTCGTTATCATCGGCCAGGATGTGAGTGATATCGCTGCCGATGAGAGAGTTGCCTATGTAGTTGACCGAACGGAGGTTGTTATCCTGGTCGGGATAGAAACAGACGATACCGAAGCCCTCATACTCAATCCAGACACGCTCACTTTGGGGCGAACAGATCATCTGACCTGCTCGATGACGTTTGTCGGCAAGTTGCGGAATAGTGCTGCAAATGTCCTCGAAGAGTTCGGTTGCGGGGTCGAATCGGTAGATGTGGTCATCGTAGGTGCGGAACCAAAGGTTGCCCTTGCCATCCTCCTCCACACCGCGGAATCGGTTGTGCCTTACGGGCATATTTTTCGGGTCGGTGCAGTAGTTCTTGAAGTGGTAGCCGTCGAATCGGCTCACGCCACTCCAGGTGCATAGCCAGACGTAGCCGCGAGAATCTATGTAGATGTCGTGGATGTTGTTGTGGGCCATACCGTCTACCGAAGTGTAAGTGGTGAATATACCCTTCGGAGGCTCGGCGGCACAAAGCGAGGCTGTCGCCAACGAGAGCGTGGCGACAAGTGATACCAATAGATTTCTTACAACCGACGGACCCATTCGATGCCTTGTTTCTGATTAGTGTACGGGTGTAAATTCGAGTCCCGGGACTCCGGTCTCTAAACTAATCTCGAGAGCCTGTTTCTCTTTGAGTCGGCGTGCCCACTTAACCCTTGCCTTGTCGTTGGCACCCTCGCCCTCGGAGCCAAACTCGCCGTAGCGTACGGTCTTTTCGGCTTCGGGCTTATTCCAATTGTGCCAACCCTCGGGGCGGATGTGGGGGCCGAGGTCGCAGTCGATAAAATAGGTCTGAGCGTAGATACGCCAGGGGCGGCCGAGGTAACATTTGGTCACCCCTTCGGCTGCTGTGAGCTTGCAGTAGAGGAAGGTGAAACCGCGCTCCTGTCCTTTGCAGGTCGAGGCTGCGGTGATGTAGGAGTCCTTTTTGGAGTGGATGGTGCAGGAGATGAAATCAGCTCTGCCCGAGCCGAAAATGAAGTCGGTCGTACCCTCGATGTAGCAGTTGTCGAAGTAGCACTCGATGTTTTCGGTGATGGTCTCTCCGTCACGGTTGCCCACACCATAGATGTAGAGCGTATCCTGATTGCCGAGCAGACGGCAGTTGCGGTAAATCTGTTTGCCTGTGCCTACGGTCTGGAGTGCCACAGCCTGACCTACTTCGCCAGCCGAGTTCTCGATGGTGATATTCTCCATAGTGATGTGTCGGCCGCAGTTGTAGAGGGTTGCGGTGCCCGAGGTGCCGAGTTCCACACCGTTGGGGCCGAGGTCGCGTGCGCCGTCACCCCAAGTGATGACAACATTGCCTTCACCAACGAACTCCACGCTCTGCTTGGTGTAGGGGATTACGACTTTCTCTTCGTAGCGTCCCTCGCGGATGAGTACTCTGAGGGGTTTCTCTTTGCCTTTGTAGAAGTTGGGCAGAGCCGCTACGGCTTCGCCTACGGAGAAGAAGTCGCCGCTACCATCTTTGGCTACTACGAAGTCCCAATAGCGGATATGTTTGCCCAACTCGGGAATTACGCGCTCAATCTCTTGACAAATCATCTTTGCCACGATGCGAGCACCGGGGGTAGTGAAGTGTGTGTTGTCGTTTTTGCCATCGGGGTGGGAGGGATATTTACCTGCGGGAAGGTTCATAAAGTACTTTTGTGAACCCTCATCGCCCAGCGGGGTGAGCCAATCGCGAGTAAGTTTCTCGGCATCAATGAAGAGGACACCTGTGCGCTCGGCCACAGCGTGACACTCTTTGAGGTATTCGCCGTGGGAGTCGGCCAGCACACCCTCTTTCCACCAGCGGCGGCACACTTGAGTGAGCAGTACCGGTGTTGCGCCCTTGCTGCGGGTAATCTCAATGAAACGCTCGAGGTTTTGACCATACTGCTCGGGGGTGGTGAAACGTACCGTGTCGTCGACTTTGGTGTCATTGTGGCCAAACTCGATGAATACGTAGTCGCCTGCCTTCATACGCTCCTCTACCTTCTGCCAATGGCCGAGGGTTACGAACGACTTGGTGCTGCGACCATTCTTGGCGTGGTTTTCAATCTGCACCTCTGCGGGGTCGAAGAAGGGTTGCAGTACGTGGCCCCAGCCCCTTTCGGGAGAGCCTTTGGTGATATCTTTGGTGGCTGCAGTCGAGTCGCCGCAGACAAATACGGTCACCTGCGCTCCTGCTGTGAGAGTGAGTGCGAGGGTGACGAGGAGGGTTAGTATGCGTTTCATATTGGTTATCGTTTTCGTATGGTCATTATTGGAGTTTGATGTAGCTGCCGCCTGCGGTCTGCTTGGCGGTTATCTCTCTGACGAGATAGTGGAGATAGATTTCGAGGTTGGTGTAACGCTTGTCGGCATCGAGTGTGTAGCTCTTGCCATCGGAGGCGTTGTTCTTGTTGAGTCCAAACTCTTTCTCCCAAGCGTCGGGGATGCCGTCGCCATCGGTGTCGGTGGTGGCTGCCAATTCGGCATCGGTAGCCGAGAGGGTGGGCCAACCTCCCACGTCATTTTGGGAGTCTATCATTCCGTTTTTGGAGCCGTTGGAGCCTGTTTTGTAGGTTGCGGTCGCAGTGCGGGCCTCCTCCACGATGCGGGAGTCGACTGCATCTCTGCTGAGAGATGCACCTGCGCACTCGAGTATGCGCTCATAGGCGGTAGCGGCGGTGTGAGAGGTGACGTGGCAGGGGGTTACGTCGTCGGCAAGTATGGGGAGTAGCTTGCTGCTCTGCCACGAGGAGGCGTTGCTGATGCCAGTGCCGTTGTGGAGATATACGCCGGCGGAGTTGTCGGCGTTGATTTTTTCGGCGTAGTCACCGGCGTGATAGTTGCCGCTGATGTACATAGTGCCGTAGCCGACATCCTTACCGTCGTACTTGCCGTAGGCATCCACGAAGTAGTTTTTCTTCGAAGAGGCAGGGCCGGGCTTGTAGTAGTTGCCCACGATGTTCCACCAGCCTCCCTCGCCACCATAGGTAGAGTTGCCGCCCCAATTGTAGATGAGGTTGTTGCGGTAGTCAACGTTGCCGCGATGGGTAGTGAGGTAGCTGTCGTAGACATTAGGATGGTCTATGCGAGCGTTGCGTGAGTCGTTGTGTGCGAGCATATTGTGGTGGAACGAGGCGTTGTTGCCACCCCAGATGCCACCGTAGCCGTGGTTGCCCTTGCCGTGAACCGAAGCTTTGAGTGCCTCGGTAAGCATCGACCATTGGAGGGTGAAGTTACGGTTGGCGTAGAAGGAGCCTACTTCGTCGATTGACCAACTGAGTGAACAGTGGTCAATGATAATGTTCGAGTGGTAACGGCCCCAGCAGGCATCGCTACCGTCGGAGAGATTGTCGTTTTGGTCACCGAGTCGGAATCGAATGTAGCGGATGATGAGGTTGTCGGCATCGAGTTGTACGGTGCCACCTGCGATGCAGATGCCGTCACCGGGCGCAGTCTGACCTGCTATGGTGAGGTTGCCATTCTTGATTCTCAGGTTGCTCTTCAGATGGATGGTGCCGGCAACATCAAATACGATGGTGCGTGCTCCGCTCTTGTTGACAGCCTCACGGAATGAGCCTGCACCGCTGTCGTTGAGATTGGTGACGTGGTAGACCTCACCGCCGCGACCACCTGTGGTGTACATACCGCCACCCTCGGCTCCCGGGAATGCCCTCACCTTGCTGTCGTTTTCGTGAGCAGGGAGTTCCCAACGGGAGTTGTCGCCTACGGTGCCACCGCCGTCGCCATTGTCACCGCCGCCGTCGTCGCCACCCTCTACGGATGTGTAGGCCGACATCCACTCGGTGTAGATGCCTCCACCAGCCGAGGAGTTGGCTCTGACTGCAAATCGGTACTCTTTACCCTCTCGGAGGCCCGAGACGGTAGCCTCACACTCGGCAGTGTCCTCGGTGACATAGAGTTTGCCATCGGTGTCTTTATACTTGTATGTGTAGTTCACAGCCCCTTTCACAGCCTCCCAAGTGAATGTGAGAGTTGTGGGTGTAGCCTCTTTGAGTGTGAGACCTGTGGGTGCGGCGAGCTGTTCGGGTTGGGGCTCATCATCATTGGTGCCGTTGTCGGGTGTACAACCTATGGTTGCAACGAGTCCGAGCAAGGCGATGAGTCCGAGTTTAAGTTTTTTCATAATATGCTTGTTATGTCTAACGTGTTCTTCTTCTTCGCTGTATGTGTGGGGGTTAGAGTATGGTTATCTGGCCTATAGCCTTGGGAGTGATGTCGCTATTGGCTATGCCGATGCAATCCGAGTCGATGGAGATGGAACTGTTGCGGCTGCCTGTTACTCTCAATGCGGTGTCGCTCTCGGGGCAACGGAATCCCTCGACCGAGACATTCTTGGCGTTGTTAATCTTCAGAGCGGGACCTTTGCGGGGAACTACGGTGAGGTTCTCGAGTTTGACATTGGTAGATTCGTTGATTTCGGCACCCACCTCGGCCTCGATGACGGAGTTGGTTACAACCACATTCTCCACATTCATCTCGGGTAGGCCATTGAAGAGCATCGCCCTGCGTGCCGAGCGGCACACGACGTTGTCGACATAGATGTTGCGGAATTGGGGCGTGGTCTCATCTACGGGTTTGAAGGCCATATCTGTAGTGGCATTGCCGTCGCCATCCTCGAGTGCTTCGAGTGCCGACTTGCCGCCGTAGAAGAGGTCAAAGAGGAGAGCTTCGGTGGCGATGTCGTTCATCACGATATCCTCGATGTAGATGTTCTCCACAACACCACCTCTGCCGCGAGTGCTCTTGAAGCGGAGACCTACATCGGTGCCCGAGAAACGGCAGTTTTTCACATAGACGTTCTTCACGCCGCCCGACATCTCGCTACCCACAACGAAACCGCCGTGACCGTGATAGCAGGTGCAGTTGTAGACAACCACATTCTCCGAGGGGATACCCCTCTTGCGGCCGTCTTCGTCTTTGCCACTCTTGATGCAGATGGCATCGTCGCCGGCATCAATCCAACTGTTTGTGAGTACCACGTTTTTGCACGACTCGATGTCGATGCCGTCACCGTTCTGTGCAAACCAAGGGCAGCGGATGGCAATGTCGTTCACCGTGAGGTCTTTACACATTACGGTGTGGATGTTCCAGCAGGGGGAGTTCTGGAATACGGGACCATTGAGCAGCACGCGCTCACAATCCTTGAAGTTGACCATTACGGGTCTGAGGAAGTCGCGGATACTCTCGAAATCCTCCTTGGTCACTGCCCAACGGGCAATGTTCTGGTCGGCATCACCTGCGCCGAGTTTGAAGTTCTCTGTGGGGTACCAAGTCTGACCATCGTTGCTCAATACACCTCCCGAGGCCACGAGTTTCTTCCAGTCGGAGGGAGCTATTTTGCTCTTCTTCACAGCCCTCCAAGGTGCGCCCTGACCATCGATGATGCCCTTGCCTGTTACGGCCACGTCGTGTTTGCCGAATGCCGAGAGCAGGGGCTGGCAACGGTAGGTGTCGCGTCCCTCAAAGATGGTAGCTATGACGGGATAGAGGTCACGGTCGGTACTGAAGACCACTATGGCATCTTCATCGAGATGGAGTTCGGTGTGGTTTTCGAGTACGATGGGTCCTGTGAGCCACACACCTGCGGGCACCTCGAGTCGGCCGCCACCGAGGGAGGCCAAATGGGAGAATGCGTTGGCGAAAGCCTCGGTGTTGAGTGTTACGCCATCACCCACGCCGCCGAAGTCGGATATGGAGATTGTGCGTGAGGGGATTTCGGGCAGAGCCACGCTCGGTATCTCGAAGGGGATCTCTTCGGGGATGGTTGCGAGCCTCTCTGAGTTGTTGCAGGCCACGAGAGTCGTTGCTGCGAATGTGGCCAAAAGGGTGCGAAGAAGGTTTTTCATTTCTCTTATGATTTAGTTTAGATTATTCACCGCTACAAATTTACCTCTATTACTCCAAGCGGAGTAGGATTATTTATCACTTTTTGCCTATTATTTGTTGCATCTCTATCCAACAAAGATAGTGATAATATGTCTAAATAGGATTTTTCCCGCAGGAAACTTTCGGCCTCTGTGGTGTTTGTCAAGTCTTACATCGCTTTATGGCATAATTTGCCCCCTGGGGCTTGCGCTTTAGAACTTTAAGTCCTATCTTTGCATTTTTTCCTGTATATTATATTGGTAAGGATGAAAAGAGTAGTGGTATTTACGGGTGCGGGTGTGAGTGCCGATAGCGGCATTGCCACCTTTCGCGATAGTGATGGTCTGTGGGCCAACTACCGCATCGAGGATGTGTGTACTCCCGAGGCGCTACAGCGAAATAGGGCAGGTGTTATAGAGTTCTACAATATGCGTCGCCGCGAGGTGATGAGCAAGCAGCCCAATGCGGGCCATACGGCCATTGCCGAGCTCGAAAAGTATTTCGATGTGAAGGTCATCACCCAGAATATCGACAACCTCCACGAGCGTGCGGGCTCCTCGTTTGTGCTTCATCTCCACGGTGAGGTTATGAAACTGCGCAGTGAGCGTAACCCCGAAGTGATTGTTCCCATCGACACCCCCGAACAGAGCCTCGACCAACGTGGCCCCGACGGTGAGTTGTTGCGCCCTCACATCGTTTTCTTTGGAGAGTCTGTCCCCAAGTTCGATGAGGCTGCACGCATTGCAGCTACGGCGGATATTATGATCGTTGTCGGCTCGTCGCTTGCGGTCTACCCTGCGGCCTCGCTTGTTAGGTATGCTCGCCCCGAAACGCCTGTTTACCTTGTAGATCCCCATCTGCCTTCCGGCCACGGCATCCGCAACCTCAAGGAGTACATCCCTATGCGCTCGGCCGAGGGTACTCCGCAGCTCGTACTGAAACTTATTGAAGAGTATGGGGAGAAATAACTACGATGATATAATAATAAGAAAATTTAATAATCAGGAATATAGATAATAAAATTATATAAAACTAATAGCCTAATTAA
Organism: Tidjanibacter sp.; assembly: GCA_017503805.1. Classification (GTDB taxonomy): domain Bacteria; phylum Bacteroidota; class Bacteroidia; order Bacteroidales; family Rikenellaceae; genus Tidjanibacter. Next base: position 16,880 of record JAFVSJ010000007.1, on the reverse strand, counting down.
GAACTTTTTTAATTTGTTATGGGAAAACTTATCGTAATTGCTTTTGGTGGCAACGCACTACTTCGTAAAGGCGGTGGTGTGGACTACAAAGCTCAGAAAGAGAATGTTGCACAGATTTGCTCCACTCTAAAAGGTATGGTGGCAGCTGGCGAACGCATAATCATTGGCCACGGCAATGGCCCACAGGTGGGCAATGTACTCCTTCAGCACGAGGCCGGCAGGCAGATGTTCGATGTGGAGGCTATGCCCCTCGATTTTTGCGTGGCCGAAACACAGGGCTCGCTCGGATATATGATTGAGTGCGGTATGCGCAATATGATGGCTGAAAGCGGTATAGAGCGTGGTGTTGTTACGCTTCTCTCGCAGGTAGTCGTAGATGACAAAGACCCTGCATTCTCCAACCCTACAAAACCCATCGGCCCCTACTATACCGAGGAGCAGGCTCGTGAGCTTGCCGAGAAGAAGGGAGAGACCTACCACTGCGACCCCAAAGGACGTGGCTGGCGCAAGGTTGTGGCATCTCCCAAGCCCATTTCGGTCCACAATGTGGAGCTTGTGAAGATGCTGGCCGATGCAGGTAATGTGGTTGTTACCGTAGGCGGTGGCGGTGTGGCTGTTGTCAACCGCAATGGCAAGTGGGAAGGACTCGAGGCTGTTATCGACAAAGATTTGGCTCTGGCAACAACTGCTGTGGCTGTGGGTGCAGATGAGTTCTACATCCTCACCGATGTGGCCAAAGTATGCCTCCACTTCAATACTCCCGAGGAGCGACGACTCGACCGTATCACCGTTGCCGAGGCTAAACAGTATCTTGCCGAGGGGCACTTTGCCGAAGGTTCGATGGCTCCCAAGATTCGTGCAGCCGTACACTTTGTGGAGAACTGCGGAGGCGAGTGTATCATCACCGATGCAGCCGAGTTGGGTAATCCCACCTGTGGTACTCGCATCGTAAAAGAGTAACTTGCCGTTAGAGAAAATTTTGGTCCGGATCTACACTCTGTGTGCCGGACCTTTTTGGATACATTAACTTCTACCAACACACACAAACGATGAAAAAGGAGAAAACCAAATTCAGTAAGGCCTTTTGGGTGGCCAATATGGCCGAGATGTTCGAGAGGGCTGCCTACTACGGTGTCTTTGTGGTCATAACCCTCTACTTGAGCAACATACTCGGATTCTCCGATATAGAGGCAGGTGTCATTAGCGGACTCTACGCTTCGTTGCTCTATTTCTTGCCGCCATTCACGGGAGCCTATGCCGACCGCATCGGTTTCCGCAAGGCTATGTTGCTGGCTTTTGTGCTGCTCACAGCAGGTTATGCCGGACTCGCATTGCTGCCTACGGGATTGGAGGCGGCCGGATTGGTGGAGTATGGCGAACGCACACTCTTCACCGGACTCTCGGAGAGTGGTTATCGCTATCTTATTGTCCCCGTGTTGGTTATACTTGTCATTGGTGGCTCATTCATCAAGGGTATCATTAGTGGCAGTGTGGCCAAAGAGACCGATGAGAAGAATCGAGCTCAGGGCTTCGCTATTTTCTATGCGATGATTAACATCGGCTCTTTCTCGGGCAAGTTCATCATCGACCCTCTGAGACGTTCGCTCGGCGATAGCGGCCTCATCTATCTCAATTGGTTCTCGGTTGTGATGACTCTGCTGGCGCTCGTGGCCATCTATATTTTCTACCGCAGCGACAATGCACAGCCCGATAGGAGCAAGACGATGGGAAGCATCTTCCGCTCCTTCGGCAAACTCTGTAAGAATGGCCGTCTGGTAGCTTTGATTCTGATTGCCAGCGGTTTCTGGACAGTCTACTACCAACTCTACGCCACTATGCCCAAGTATGTGATCAGGCTTGCGGGCGAGGCGAGTACCATCGGTTGGTACACTATGCTCAACCCGCTGATTGTGATTCTCACCGTCAATGCGCTCACCCGCTTGCTCTCCAAACGTACGGCACTCTTCTCGATGATGTGCGGTATGTGTATCATTCCCATCTCGGCTCTTATTATGTCGTCGGGCCACCTCTTCTCGGCCCCCATCTTGGGGCTCCACCCTGTGGTATTTATGATGCTTTGCGGCATCTGCGTGCAGGCGTTGGCGGAGGCTCTTATTTCGCCACGCTACCTGGAGTATTTCTCGCTCCAAGCACCCAAAGGTGAGGAGGGTATGTACTTGGGATTTGCGCAGTTGGAGTCGTTTGTCTCCACCCTCATCGGTTTTGCTATGTCGGGTTGGTTGCTCGATAAGTATTGCCCCGACCCTGCCAAATTTGCCACCCACGAGGAGTGGCTTGCAGCCTCGGCCAATGCTCACTACATCTGGTACTACTTTGCAGCTATTGCTGCCATTGCCGCCGTAGCTCTGGTTATCTATCAGAGGGTTGTGAAGAGACTCGACGAGAAGAAAAAAATAGCAGCCTAACCGTATGAAAAAGCTAACCCAACAAGAGATGGGACGACTCTCGGTGGAGGAGTTCCGCGCTATGGAGAAGTTGCCCGTTGTGGCGGTGCTCGACAATGTGCGTTCGGCAGGCAATGTGGGCGCGTTTTTCCGCACGGCCGATGCCTTTGGCATAGGCGAGATTGCCCTCTGTGGCATCACCGCACGCCCTCCTCAAAAGGAGATTCATAAGACTGCACTCGGAGCCGAGATGACGGTCTCTTGGCGTGGGTTCGACTCTACGCTCGAGGCTGTCGAGGTGCTGCGTGGTGAGGGCTATAGGATTTTGGCTGTCGAGCAGGTGCAGGGCTCTGTGAGCCTCGGTGAGTTTGTGCCGAGTGTGGAACAGAAGTATGCACTTGTATTTGGTAACGAGGTGGATGGTGTAGACCAACGAGTGGTCGATGCTGCCGATGGAGCCCTCGAAATACCGCAAGTGGGAACGAAACACTCGCTCAATGTGGCAGTTACGGGTGGCGTGGTATTGTGGCACTTCTTCTGCGGACTACATCGATAGAATCCCTAATCACCTATAGATTACAAATATTTAGGCGACCATCCCATTGTGGAACGGTCGCCATCTTTTTAATCTCTCTACCTGCGATGGTTAGAAATTCTTACCGAAGCTGACGTAGATGCCGCCGAGAGGATTGAGGTTGGTGCCGCTGGCGAGAACGGTCAGCGGGCCGAGTGAAGTGTGGTAGGTGTACTTCAAGCCGAATCCTACAAGCATATCTTTCATCAGGAGCATCTGTCCAAAGTCATCGTCTTGTGTGAGTACGTTGACAACGCCCGAGAGGTAGTGATTGCCGTTTATCTTCACTCGTCCCTCAATGGCTCCTACCATCACCGAGTTGTCGAACTGTTCTATGTGCTGAATACCTACAAAGGGCATCTGCTGTGGCATATAACGGCCGGGCATAATGCCGCCCAGGCAGTTGAAATATGGGTAGGTGGGTTCCATACCTATGAGCGTACGACCATAGAGTGATGGGACAAGAGCTACACGCTCGCCCAGCGAGAGTGCTCCCATAATTTTGTATTGCATTGAGGCAAAGGGGGCGTGGTCGTGTACCTTGATACCATTGTTGGTGTGTAGAGTATAGTTGGCATCGAGTGACCAGCCACGTGTGGGAACATAGATGTCGTCTATATTGTCGTAGTGGCCCGAGAGGTTGTAGTTGATGTAGGCCTCGGGCTCGGCCTCAATCTTACCTCCCGAGTAGAATGTCTCGCTGAAGTTGAAGAAATCGGCTTCGATACCGGCGTTGAGATTGAAGTTGCGCAGGTAGATGTCCGAAAACCTTACGGCGAGATTGTGGTAGTCGAATGTTGAGGTGTGGGAACGCTTCTCGTTTTTGTAGAAAGTGAAGTTGTTGAATTGGTAGTGGTAGGAGAATGCAAACTCCCCGAGGAATACCCTGCTGCTCGATGCCTTGAGTTGAACGTAGGGGTTTTCACTCAGTCGTGCAGTGAGTGAGATGCGGGGTTTGAAGTCGTTGCCGGCAAGGGTCATCTCAGTACCGAGCAGTAGAGATGCGAGCTCGTGGGAGTCGAATCGGAAACCTACGTGTACCGAGGCATTCTGCTTGTCGTCTACACCGATGATAAGGTCATAGGGAGCCTGATTTGAGAGCGAATATTTCACAAAGTCAAACCCACCGAGGTTTCGTATGGCCTCTATGTTGCGGTTGAACTCCTTGCGTGTTACGGTGGTATAGGGTTTCAGGTCGAGATACTTCGAGATGAGTTTGCGCTCTCCTTTGGAGAAGCCCTTCAGAGAGATATTGCCTATTCGCAGAGGCGTGTCATCGGAGTAGTGTTTGTTGCGTTTGGGAGGGACGTAACCATCTGGGAGTCCGATTTTTTTGCGCAGCTCTTGGAGACCCTCGCGGTGACGATCTGCTTCGCGTTGACCGCGCATAATGAGCGAATCGACAGCCTCGCTATTGAAACTTGCTGCCGAATAGGGTGCGATTTCTGGGTGGATGTAGTAGTCGCAGTCGTTGAGATTGTGTTCATATTTCTCGCGGCCAAGGAATGTGGTGAGCTGCTCGAAGATGATAATCAGATTCTCCACATCGCTGTCGGTGCGGATACCGTCGGAGAGATCCACGCCTATAACAATCTCTGCTCCCATATCGCGTACTACATCTACGGGGAAATTGTTGTAGACACCGCCGTCAACCAAGACCATATCTCTGTATTTAACGGGCTTAAATACCCCCGGAATGGACATACTTGCTCGTATGGCGGCCGAAAGACTACCACCTCGGGCCACGTATTCGCTACCTGTGTTCATATCGTACGACACGCAGGCAAACGGGATGGGGAGGTTATCAAAGGAGTCTATGTGCTGGTAGCCAAGCAGGAGTTCGTTGAGTTGGTCCATAAACTTGTCGCCCCTGACGATACCGCTGGGCATAGAGATGTCGGAGGTGGAGAGCATTACATCGAACATATAGGAGTCGTCCTTTTGCTTGTCGGCGAAGAGTTGCTTGTCGCGTGCGTTGCGGTCGGTGAACACGTCAAACCAATTCATCGAGGTGTAGAGTTCCTCAATCTCTTCGATTGTATAGCCTACGGCGTAGAGGCCGCCAATGATAGAGCCTATAGAGGTGCCGGCGATGTAGTCGATGGGGATTCCTGCCTCCTCTATGGCTTTGATTATTCGTAGTTGTGCGGCACCTTTGGCTCCGCCTCCACTCAGCACAAGGCCCACGCTTTTACGTCCCGGTGCGGCCGGATCCACTATCTTGGTTTTGCTGTTTTGGGCCGGGGCTAATGCTACCATAAGTAGTGCTGTGGCAAGGAATAGCATCCTGCGAATCGTGTTACTTGTCATAATTGTGTAGTTCTCGTTGTATTTTTCAATTGGGTGTTGTTGTCGTTGTAGTCTTGGTGGAAGGAACCCAAAGAGGGACTCTTCTCGGCTTTCAGTCTGCGAAGAAGAGTCCCTCTTTGTGAGGTTGTCTCGTTGGGTGCTGTGCTTTAGGAGTGTTGATAGTTTTGAGTTGTTTGGCTCCTTGGACTGCGCCCTGCGGGTTGATGTCGGCTCTCCTATTCGTAGCTGCCGGATTTGAGCATTCCCACCTCTTTCTCGGTGAGGAAACGCCACTCGCCACGCTTGAGTTTCTGTTTGGTGAGGCCTGCAAAGTAGACCCTGTCGAGCTTGCCTACGTGGTAGCCGAGGTGCTCAAACATACGCCTTACAATACGGTTGCGACCCGAGTGGATCTCGATGCCAACAGCATTTTTCATCTTGGGGTCCTCCACGTAGCAGATATCGTCGGCTGCGATGTCGCCATCTTCGAGGGTGATACCGAGGATGAGTTGTTCCATATCTGCTCGGGTGAGGTGCTTGTCGAGGCTCACCTGATAGATTTTCTTCTTCTCGTAGGTGGGGTGGGTGAGTTTCTTGGCCAGATCGCCATCGTTGGTCAGCAGAAGTACTCCCACACTATTTTTGTCGAGACGACCTACGGGGTAGATGCGCTCGGTGCAAGCATTTTTCACGAGGTCCATCACGCTCTTGTCGGCGTGGGGGTCGTCGAGAGTGGTCACGAAACCTTTGGGTTTGTTCATCACAATGTAGACTTTCTTCTCGTTCTGGAGCTGCTCTCCGTTGTGGCAAACCACATCGCCGGGCATAACCTTGGTACCGAGTTCGGTGACCACTTGGCCATTTACGGTGATGGAGCCGGCAGTGATGTACTCATCGGCCTCTCGACGCGAACATAGGCCCGACATAGAGATGTAGCGATTCAGACGGATTGCGCCATCCTGCTCGGGAGTCGCGTAGCTGGGATAGTTTTCGATAGTATAGTGGTTGGCGGTGTTTACGTAACTCTTACCCTCGGTGCGCTGTGCGCGGGGTTTGCTGTGGGGTGCGCCTTTGCCGAAACCACCCTTGCCGAAGGTGCGCTCGCCGCCCTCACGGTTGAAGTTGCGGTTGCCGCCTTCGCGGTTGAAACTGCGCTCGCGGTTGAACCCACCGCCGAAGTTGCGTTCGCGATTGAAGCCACCGCGCTCTTCGCGATTGAAGTTGCGCTCACCGCCCTCACGGTTGAATGAACGCTCACGATTGTAGCCTCCTTCACGGTTGCCGAAATTGCGCTCGCTACGGTTGTAGCCGCGCTCCTCGCGATTGAAGGAGTGCTGCTCGCCACCATCGTGGTTGTAGCTTCTCTCTTCGCGATTGAAGGTGCGCTCACCGCCCTCACGATTGAAATTGCGGTCACGATTGCCGTAGCCGCCTTTATTGTATCCGCCGCCGAAGTTACGTTCGCGGTTGAAGCCACCGCGCTCTTCACGATTGAAGGTGCGCTCACGGTTGTAGCCACCCTCGCGATTACCGAAGGTGCGCTCGCCTCGATTGTAGCCACCTCGCTCGTCGCGATTGAATGTGCGCTCGCCACTCTCGCGGTTGAAATTACGCTCGCGATTGTACTCGGCCTGACGTTTGTTGCGATCTGTGAGTTGATTGTCTTTGGTGAAGTTGGGGTTGTAGGAGCGCCTTTTTTCGCCGCCTTCGCCATCGAAGTTGTGGTTGCGGGTTGAGTACTCGGCGGTTGTGCTCCTGAAAGTCCTTGTTCGTTTGTCTTTGGTGAAGGCTTTGTAGCCCTCGTTCTCTTCAGAGTGTGCCCTCACGGGTGAATCTGTCTTGGTCATCGTACTAAAGTAATCTAAATGAATATGTAAGTCTTTGCTAATGCGTTGCAAATGTAGCGCAATTTTTTTGAATTATACGTTTCTCCGCGCAACTTTATTGCCACTTTTTTGCGCCATCGGGTTGTTGCCACCAATTTTTGTGCCGAAAGGACTTTTTCTGTGCCAAACCCTACGGAATGTTTTTGCTTTGTACTGCGCATTTTCTTCCTCGTAGACACATAAAGAAACATCCCCACCGTTGCCTGTGGGGATGCTTCCGCGTATTGCTATTTTTTAGGGCCGCTGTTCTATCCGGCACCTTAGAACTTGCCTACGTTGTAGTAGATGTCTTTACCCTCGGGGGTGTACATCGCATTCAGACGGTCGGCGAAGTGCTCCTCTACCTTACCGCGAACAACTTTCATAGTCGAGTTGATCAGGTGGTTCTGCTCGGTGAAGGGTTCGTCGAGCAGTGCGAAGGTTGCGGGCAACCAGCGCTCGGGGAACTGTCCCTCATATTTGCCACCTTTCTTGTACTCGTTCAGATCGGCCTGCACGAGCTCCACGATCTTCCTCTGACCCTCCTCGCTGTCGATGGAGAGTTTGAGGGGTGCGAGAGCTGCCTTCATAGCCTCTTTGTTGGGCGAGATAAGCAGGGTGGTGTAGGGGTCTTGATTGTTGTGGAGAATTGCGTGGTCGATGAACTTCGAGGTCGAAACGTAAGCCTCCTCGATGCCCTCGGGACAATATTTCTCACCGTCGGCTGCAATCAGCAGGCTCTTGAACCTACCATAAACGTAGAGCAGGCCATCCTTAATGGCACCCATATCGCCGGTGTAGAGCCAACCGTCTTTGACGGTGTCGGCGGTGGAACTTGCATTCTTCCAGTAGCCCATCATCACGTTCTCTCCTTTGCAGACCATTTCGCCCTTCTCGCCCTCGGGAAGCACGTTGCCCTCGGAGTCGATAATCTTCATTTCGAAGGGTTTAACCATCACGCCGCTCGAGCCAAATTGATACCTGCGGGGACCATTCGACGAGATTACGGGAGTAGCCTCGCTCAATCCGTAGCCCTGGAACATAGGCATACCTACTGCCATAAAGAATACTTGCAACTCTTTGTCGAGCAGCGCACCGCCACCAACGAAGAATCTCAATTCGCCACCGAAGGCCTCACGTACCTTTGAGAATATGATTTTGTCGAAGAGCCATACCAAGGGTTTGCGCAGTGCCCTGAGCCCTTTGCCGCGCTCTTTATCGCTGTCGCCGTTGTAAGCGATGGCGTTTTTGAGGCCCCAATTGTAGAGGGTTTCAACGGTTTTACCTTTGGCTTTGATATTGGTTTCGATGTTTTTCTTGAAGTTCTTTGCAAGCGTGGGCACCGAGAGGATGATGTGGGGTTTTACCTCCTTGATGTTCAAGGGGATGTTCCTCAGGGTTTCCATACCGTTGCGACCGTTCTGTACGGTGGCCACCTGTGCGCCTTTGTGCATAAAGATGTAGAAACCGACAACGTGTGCAAAGCAGTGGTCCAGGGGGAGAATGATGAGCGTACGCCAAGTCTCGTCGATGTCCATCAGAGTGAGAGCCTGCTCAACGTTGGCGGTGTAGTTGCGGTGCGAGAGGCAAACGCCTTTGGGGTCGGCGGTGGTACCGCTGGTGTAGGTGATGGTTGCCAAATCGTCATTCTGGATAGCCTGACCGATTTTGAGGAAGCCCTCTTTGTCGGCTGCGAGAAGTTCTCGGCCCATTGCCCTAACGTCGTCCATCAGGATCTCTTTCTCCTGCAGATCGTCAATCTTGTCGATTACGATAACCTTCTCAACCAAAGGAAGTTCGCCGATGATGCGACGGATTTTGGGGAGCTGTGTTTTCGAAACCACAATCCATTTGGTATCGGAGTGTTTCAGACGGAAGGTGAGGTCGTTGCTCTCCTCGAGTTTTATAGACAGGGGCACGTTGGCTGCGCCTGCGTAGAACATTGCGAGCTCCGACATAATCCACATATTGCGGCCTTCCGAGAGGAGAGACATATTGTCTTTGGGAGCTACGCCGAGTTTTACGAAACCCGCACCGATTTCGTAGACGATATCGCGTGTCTGGGCATAGGTTGTATCGGTCCAAGTTTTACCGATTTTTTCCTTAAGGAATACGTTGTTGCCATACTCTGCAACCGATCCCTCAAACAGATCTACCAATGTTTTCTTCATAGTCCGTTTTGTGTTTGTGTTATAAAGTTTGCGTTTATTTATTGTTTGATCGTTTCTGTATCAATTATTCTCCATCACTAATCAGTAGATTGTCGAGTGAGATTTTTGGCACATAGTGGATGCCTCTTTCGTCGCGGTAGTAGTTGAGGTTGTCGCCCTCTCTGACTTCTACGAGTTCGATTTGCTCTGCCGGTTTGCCTATGGCCACGACCAAGAGAGGCTCAAGTTGCAGAGCGAGAGCCGTCTTCACAGCTTGCTTGTCGAAGGCTCCGATGCAGATACCTCCCAGACCTATCTCCACAGCCTGCAGAAGCATACTCTGCGCCGAGATGCCGAGATCTATATAGAGGTAGTGGTCGGGGGTGGAGGTTGCCGAGCAGATTACGATGAATGCCCGCGGCTCGAGTCCTTCGAATGGGAGTTTGAGATGGGGGAGTGCTCCTCCGAGTCGGATGTGTGGGAGCACTTTCTCGGCCTCATCGGTGGTTACTATGCGGAAACGGAGTAGTTGTGAGTTGCGGGCCGAGGGGATTTTGGTATTGACTTCGACGATGCGTCGCAGCTGGTCGGGGCGGACAACAAAGGAGTTGTCGTAGCCTCTATAGCTGCGGTTTTTCTCGAGCAATTTGGAGAGCGAGGTGCCGCTTTTGTGGTTCTTCTTCACGGTGCCGGCACGCAGTTCTTCCATTTTTTTTTCCAGATAATTGTCTGCCATAAGTCGAATACCTAAGGTAAATCACACAAATGTACGGTTTTTCTTCCGATTTTCCAATTATTATGACTATTGATTTCTACGATGTCCAAAATCTCAATATATTTTCCCCTTATTGCTGAACTATTTGGGTGTTGTGGTGTTGCAATTGGTAATGTGATAAACTTTCCATTATAGACTCGATTGTGCGAAAACAAAGGAGCCACTCTCCGGTGAGAGTGGCTCCTGAAGCGTTTTGACGCGCTTTTAGACTCCTATTTGTAGTCGAAAGTAATGGTCTGTGTGAGGTCGTCGTTCTCCACAACATTGGTCACGTAGGTGCCGGCTGCACTATCGGTGGTTACGAAGAAAATCATACGGCAATTCTCCGCTACCCAATGCTGCTTGGGATTGTCGATTTTGTCGCTCTGTTTGAGCTCCATCACGAATACATAGTCTACGGTCTCACCTGCGGCAAGGGTACCGAGCGAGTGACCGGCATAGTGGCTCGAGCCCTCGGGTTTGCTGTCGGGGATGCGGACTGCTGCCTCGTGAGTTTCGAAATCTACACCCTCCACCTTGCAACCGTTGTTGTACTGCATAGCGTGGATGTCGTCCTCTACGAGCCAAGCTCCGATGCGGTAGTTACCTGCCTCGGCAGCTTTCACAGTGGCGCGTGCAACTACGAAACCATCTGCGTAGTCAATCTTGGCCGAGATACCTGCTTTTGCGGGCTCCTCTCCGAGCGAATTGATTCTGCTCTTGAGCCAAGCGAGATTGGCCTGATAGCCACCATTGCCACCACCCTCACGCATATCGCAGATGATGTGGGGATAGGCGCTAACGCCAAAGCTACGGTCGATATCGGAGTAGTCGCTGGGATACATAGGATCGCTGGTCGAGTAGGTGTGAACTGCTGCGAGGACATACCTATCGTTGTACTCGGCATCCTCCGAGAGAGTGTGGAGTGCTGCGATGAAGAAGGGGCAGTAGCCACACTCGGTGCCTGTGAACTGGGTGATGAAAACCCTCTTATTGAAGTTGGTGTTTGCGGGCTGGGGGTCGATAGCGCGCGAGGGGATTGCGAAGTCCACAGCAGTGAGGGTCACGGGTTTCTCGCGTGTATTGGATGTTTTGTAAGCAGCCCAGATGGACCTTGTACCAATCTCTTTGGGTGCATATTTAGCCAATACGTAGTTGTCGCCGTTGATGTCGGTAACCTCTTTCTCTTCCATAGCAATCTCTTCGTTGGTGTCGAAGTCGTAGAAGGTGATGTCGGCAGGGTTGGCAACAACGGAGCCTTTGTAGCGTACGATGAGCAATACCTCCTCCACGTCTTTCTGGAAAACAGTGGTTGTCGCTTTCATTGTGAGGCCACTCTCTTCGATGGGGGAGAGGTCAAGACCGTTTGTGCTCACAGCCTCGATGAGGAACTCCTCGGAGGTCTCATCTTTGTAGTTGAATACGATGGTGTAGGTGCCGGCCACATTGGTCGAGAATTTGAGATCGGGCATCTCTGCGGTTGCACCGTTGACGGTAGCCAGGAGGTCGGATGCAAGCAGAGCCACGCCGTCGTTGGTGGCGGTAAACTGTACAGCGTCTACGCCGTCGGCTGCGATTACGTTTGTCGAGGCAACTACTTTGAAGCCCTCTTTGGTCTTGTCGCCACCACCGTCATCAGTGTTGTCGGGACCGCAAGCTACGAGTGCGAATGCTGCCATAGCAGCAAGTAATTTCAGTACTTTCATTGTTTGGTTTTGTGATATTGGTTCTTTTCGGTTGTTGTTGCATTAGAATGTTGCGCTCATCAGCAGGTTGAAACCTGTGTAGGCGGGGGTGTAGCGGCATACGCCACCCGAACATACCATACCTGCACGGTTGCGACCGTAGGAGAGCTGTACCCTGACGGGACCTGTGGTGTAGCTCACGCCACCGCTGTAGTAGTTGATCTTGTCGCGGTAGGTCTCGATGCGCTGGTGGTTGTACATATCGCTCACGAAGATGCTCCACGAGGGTGCCATATTGTACTCCAAGAGTGCTGCTACCCAGTCGCCCTCGTAGTCGTTCGAGTAGAGGTACTGCAACTCTGCCCTGATAGAGTTTTTGTTGTCAATCTTGTGGGTTACGTCAGCCACGAAGATGTTGGAGGTATAGAGCATATCGGAGAAACCCTTGTTGGGGTTGCGGGTCTGCCTCGAGAACATAAATGCTGCCTTCCAATATTTGTTCCACTGACGCTCAACATCTACGTTGATATCCATCCAGGTGAGGTTGCCGAACTCGAGGTTGTGTGCATACGACACGTTGGCGTGGAAACGCCAGAAGTTCCTGCGGTCCTTTTTGTTGCGGATGGAGTAGTAGAGGTCGGCCTGCGCTGCGAGCTCGCTGTGGGTATTGACCTGATGGGGCTCGAGGTTGGCGAGCAGATAGGTGTGCTGGCGAGTCAGAGCGGGGATGTAGTTCAGTGCGTTACCCATACTTGTGTCGTAGAGCGACAGACGGGTGCCCATATTCTTCAGCAGACGGCCCTGAGCCATAATGTTGAAAGCGCCTTTGGAGTAAGAAGCCTCACCCAATACGGCCAAACCGCTGTGAGCCTCCGGGTCGGTTTGTTCCGAGAGGTCGATTGTTTTGGCTACAACTTCACCTTTGAGGCTGATACGATTCCAGTCGAAGTTGGCCCTACCCGAGAAGAGGTGTGTGAGAGGGGTGGTCAGACCAACCATCTCAAAGATGTTCATATCGAAAATCTCACTTCCCTCTTTATGGAGGTCCTCGTAGCGCGCCACATAGCTACCCTCTACCATCAGCAGTGTGTTGTCCATTCCGAGTGCGGAGGAGAGGTTGTACGAGGCATCCAGACCACCGATGAAGGAGCCGGCGTGGTCGATGACGGCCAGACGGGGACGACCTGCAAAGGCCTTGATGGTGAGGTCGCCGATGGGCGAATAGTTCACCCTTACACCTTGGGTGGCGCTATTCAGACCGAGCTGGCGGTCCTCAAAACTGCGGTATGCAAGACCGCTACCAAACTGCTCAAAGAAGTCGCCTGCGGTAACCTCAAAGTTCCTACCGCGGTAGCTCACGAAGATTTGCGAGAGTGCAAATCGGGGGTCGGTAGCACCCGCATTGCGGATGTCGTCGTAGCCGATGAGGGCGGGCAGATAGGCATCACCCTGCAGACCTACGGTGAGGTTGTCATTGTAATAGGTGAGCTTAACGTAGTCGTTGGAGCCGAACTTTATGGCTGCGTCGCCGAGTGCGGAGTCGTTCATATAGTAGATGGAGTTGGATTCCACGCTACCCGAGAGGGAACCGCCTACGATGGGAAGTTGAGCGCCGAGCGTTGCGATGCTGCAGAGCGCAAGTAGTGAAGTTAAAAGTCGCTTCATCTTTTTGTGTACTAAAGTTTTGGTTTTGGCACTGTTGGAGTGCTCTTGGCGCTCCACTCAACAGGGCCTTCATAAATCTACCATTCGGAAACCCCTCCGAAAAGGGGTTCCCGAATGTGGATGGTTTCTATATTGAGTCTGCTTGAGAGCGTCGACTATTTGCGACGGTTCTCAAACCAGAGTTTTGCTCTCTCCTCGCCAGAGAGGTGCTGGATGCCCTCTACCATCTTGAACTCAACCTTCTCGCCGATAGCTGCGCGGCTTGCGGGACGGGCAGGAGCCTCAATCTTCTGGTCGGCCTGAACCATCTGGTTCTTAATCTGACCGGCGGGTTTCCTGATAGCTTTGGCTGCAACTGCGGACGAGTTGTTGCGGGTGAGGACTACCTCCGAGATTACAGCCACAGTGATGCTGTACTGACCGCCGCCGTAGTTGATGGCAGCGTTGGGGTAGAACTTATAACCGCTATACTCGAAGGGTTTAACGGTGATGGTGTTGCCATCCTCCGAAATCTCTACGGGGAAGTGACCGTTCACTGCATTGCCTGCCTCGTCACCCATATAGCCTACGGGGAGTTTGGTGGTGGGCTCATAGGCAATGAAGTGCGACTCGTAGACTGCATTCCTCTCGGTGTACCAACTTGCCATAGGAGTGAAGTAGTTGGTGTTGAAGGGGGCGGTCACGGTGCCGTCGGCTGCAACTTCGAGGTACCACTTGGGACCGAAGTCGTAGAGAGGCATTTCGCTGGTGTAGCCGTTGTAGGTATCCGATACGAAGAGGCTGTAGGGATCGGAGTACTGGAAGTAGGGCTGAATCTCACCTGCAAAGTTGTAACCGTTCATCAGGATGCGATTCTGTGCGCGGGTGTTCTCATTGAAGGTGGCTGCAGCGGCCTTGAACTCGTTGTAGTAGAGAGCAGCGGTCTCACGGTTCACACCGTGGCGCTCGAAGGTCTGGTAGTCCTCCTCGCGGAGCTCCTCGGGATACTCCACGTCGCCGATGGTCACATTGCAGCTGTGAACTACGGTGTAGGGGTCGTATACCTCAGTCTCGGTATTATACATACTGTAGGTTACGGTTGCGGAGGCTGTCCACTCGCCCTTGAGGCTCTCGAAGAGTTCGCTCTCTACGCGGTCGGCTGCGGGCTCATTGAGAGATTTGGCTATAACTGCCTCGGAGAAGGTCTCGGTGCCCTCGTCGTTGGCAACCATAGCTGCGAGGTAGGTCTTCTCGTTGGGGCGCGAAGGATAGGTGATGGTGAGGCCCTCGTCGGAGTTGATACGAGCGAGCTCAATGGAGGTGAACTCAATACCGTAGTTGTCTACAATCTCCTGTGCGCTCATACCTGCCATAAGCCACTCTTTCTCGTAGTTGGCGATAGTCTTACCACGGTCGGCATCCTTGGTGGGGCACTTGATGTTGAAGCCAACCTCAAATGCGGAGGTGGACTCGAGTGCGGTAACCTCAATCTTGGGAGCGGGTTTGGTGGGTTGGGGCAGATAGAACTCAAACTCTTTGCATATCTGCTCGTGGCCATCGAGGAAACCGTCGTTGTTGAAGTCGCCACGCAGACCGATGACATATACCCAGAATTTCGACTCGCGGGGGATGTCGAGCAGGAACTGGCTGATGGCGGTCATAAATGTACCGTTCAGACCCATCTCCTCATTGTGGGGATCAACGCTCATCGAAACGCCTTCGTACATACCTACCATAGAGGTAGCGAACCAAGGCAGGTGTTTGTCCTCGATCATAGTCATTGCGCTGTTGTACTCCAACTCACTCATAACCATCACTACAACCTGCTCGAGCGACTTGTCGGCGGTCACTTTGATTAGAGCATCGTCGGGCTCTGCATCAATCTCTACGAGCAACATATCCTCGGGCAGAGGCTCGGGGTGCTGTACCTGCACGTTGAGATGCTGATAGAAGCCGCTCCAGTAGGGGGCCTCATCGAGTCTCTCGGTTTTGCCCGTCTGGTCGATGATGTACTGATCGCGGTCAAACATAGGACGATAGTAGCCGTAGCCCCAGCCCCATTCGCTCTCACCACGACGATACTCACCCATAATAACCACCTGAGGCTGACCGGGAACAATGGACTCAAAGTACCAACTTTCAAGCTCGCCGTTGGAGTTATAGATGTAGCTGTGAGCCTCATCGATGATGAGTGAACGACTCTCGTTGAAGAGGTTGATGCCACCCCAAGCAGTGTCGTGGAGGTTCATAGCATCGGTGTCGAGCTGTGCGTTCTTATTGTACATATAAAGGTCCGAAGTGGCCCATTTGATAACGTGGTTCTGCTCTTTCACTTTGGGGTCAACCTTCACGTCGATAGTGAAGCCACGATAGTTGATGTCGCGTACGGTGATATCCTCGGCAAAGTCCGAAGTCTTGGCACCCTTCACTACGAGCACCTCCTCCATATACTCCTCGATGCCTGCAATCTCGCCTGCAATGTAGAGTATATACTCGGTGTTGGGTGAAAGGTTGTTGACAGTCAGAGTATTGTCACCCTGCACGAGGTTTGCCACCTTACCGGTAGCGAAGATAACCTGAATGCTGGGGATGGTTGCATCGAGAGCATCAGTTGCGGGAGCGGCGATGTAGGCGATGCGCGAGATATTCTCGGCATAGATGGTGTAGTCGGCCGAGGTGGCGGTTGCACTCTCAAACTTGGCAGTGAGCACAGGGATGATAGGCTCGGCTGCGGTGGTGAATTTGAGTTCGGCTACGGTATCCCACACTTTGTCCGACGAGATGCGGCCTGCGGCGTAGACCTTGTAGGAGGTCTCGGGAGTGAGGTCGCGCAGAGTCACCTGTGCGGCACCCTCCTCAAGAGCCACGAGCGTACCCTGCTCGAAAATCTCGGCAGCGGTGGGGGCGGTCATATTGGCCTCAAAGGGTTTCACGATGTAGCTGGCCACCTTGAGTACCTCTGCTTTTATGGAGAAGGTTGCGACATTGATGTCGGCACCTACGAGGTTTACCTCGAGCGAAGCGCCCTCGAAGGGGTCAACGGGTGCGGGAGGAGTGGGCTCCTCACAACCTACCATAAACATTGCTGCTGCAGCCATAAGAAGTGCTGCGAAGCGGAAAATTTTTTTCATAAAAAATTGTGAGCTAATTGGTTAGTTATAGTTATTGTTTCTTGCGGTTTCATAAGGTCATTTCGCATACGCGCAAAATACGGCGCTAATATACGGCATTTTTTCTAATATCGCAACTTTTGTTAAATATTCCAATGTGGCGCATCGCAATTATACACAACCATCTCCGCCCATTGGAATCTCCATTTTTCCATATTTTGTCTCGATGACTTTGGTTTGAACAGCCGGCGAGCTTATAAATTATATTTAAGTACATGACAAAAATTTGAACACATCGAATTTCGGCTTGTAGAGCGGTCTTAGAAGAACGTTTGCGATTTCTTCCAGACCATACTTGATTAGTGATTTGGCTCTCTTGCCGTGTTTCAATATTCTGATAGCTT